>CAZZZP010000006.1:0-91194 GCA_964658635.1 Lichenicola sp.
GGGAGCCAGCACCTGTATGGAGCCGAGGCATTGGCGCAGGTGGCTGCGAACGCGAAGACGGTTGCTGGCTCGCTGAACGACGAGGGAGAGATTCCGTTCAAGGTGGTTCTGAAGCCGGTGATGACGACGGCAGACGAGATCCGCGGGCTTTGCCGCGAGGCCAACAATGCGGAGGAGTGCATCGGCCTGGTGCTCTGGATGCATACGTTTTCGCCGGCAAAGATGTGGATTGCGGGATTGAAGTCGCTTGCCAAGCCGTTTCTTCATCTGCACACACAATTCAACGAGCAGCTGCCGTGGTCGACGATTGACATGGACTTCATGAACTTGAACCAGGCCGCGCATGGCGACCGCGAGTTTGGCTTCATTACGGCGCGGCTGGGGCTGCGGCGCAAGGTCGTGGTGGGGTACTGGAAGGATCCGGAGACGGTTGCGGAGATCGCGGCATGGACGCGGGCTGCTGCGGGCTGGCATGAATCGCAGAATCTGAAGGTGGCTCGGTTTGGGGATAACATGCGCGATGTCGCGGTTACAGAGGGCGACAAGGTAGAGGCCGAGGCGGTGCTGGGTTATAGCGTGAACGGCTATGGTGTGGGCGACCTGGTGGCGCGGATGGACCAGTTCTCCGATGCCGAGGTGGCGAAGCTGGTGGAACAGTACAGGCATGACTATTCGATTGCGACGACGCACGACCGTGCGGATTCGCTGGCGGTTGCGGCGCGGATCGAGCTTGGGCTCGAAGCGTTTCTGAGGGAGGGCGGCTTCGGTGCATTTACTGATACATTTCAGGATTTGCATGGCATGGGGCAGCTGCCGGGTATCGCGTCGCAGCGCCTGATGGCGGCGGGCTATGGCTTTGCGGGTGAGGGCGACTGGAAGACTGCGGCACTGGTCCGCACGATGAAGGTGATGGCGCAGGGGCTGCGGGGTGGGACGTCTTTTATGGAGGACTACACGTATGACTTCAGCGGGACGCCGAAGGTTCTTGGCTCGCACATGCTCGAGATCTGCCCTTCGATAGCGAGCGAGAGACCGGCGCTCGAGGTGCATCCGCTTGGCATAGGCGGCAAGGCTGATCCGGTGCGGCTGGTGTTTACGGCACCGAGCGGCTCGGCGGTGGTGGCTTCGCTGGTGGACATGGGGAATCGCTTCCGGCTGATTGTGAATGAGATCGATGTTATTCAACCGGAACAGGCATTGCCGAAGCTGCCGGTAGCCCGTGCTGTCTGGCTTCCCAAGCCGAGTTTGAAGGTGGCGGCCGCGGCATGGATCTATGCTGGCGGGGCGCACCATACGGGTTTCAGCCAGGCGCTGCGACTGGAGCACCTGGCGGACTTTGCCGAGATGGCAGGCGTCGAGCTGATCGTGATCGATGGCGATACGAAGCTGCGCGAGTTCCGGCAGCAGTTGCGCTGGGAGGAGAAGGCGTACTCCTAGTCAGGGGTCAGGTGAGTCATCCGGTATGATGAGGTGACTTTCTGGCGCCGGGGTGTTGTTGCTGATGATCCGAATCGGAGTGGACACCGGGGGAACGTTTACGGACCTGGTGCGGTTTGATGAGCATGGCCTGAAGGTGCACAAGGTGCGATCGACGCCGGATGATCCTGCGCGGGCAATCCTTGAGGGGATCGGCGAACTGCTGGAGGGAGCGGCGGCTGGCGAGGTGATTCACGGCTCGACGGTTGCGACCAACGCGCTGCTTGAACGCAAGGGCGCCCGGGTTGCGCTGGTGACGACTGCGGGCTTTGAAGATGTACTGGCAATTGGGCGGCAGACTCGCGGTGAACTGTACAACATCATGGTGAAGGACGAGCGAACGTTGCCTGGGCGCGAGCGGATCTTTGGTGTGCATGAGCGGCTCGATCAGCACGGGAGCGTGCTGAAGGCGCTGCAGGTAGAGGAGCTTGAAGCACTGACTTCGAAGCTGCTTGCCGCAAATGTGGAGTGCGTTGGGGTGTGCCTGCTGCACGCTTATGCCAACCCGGTGCACGAACGCATGATACTGGAGCGGCTGGAGAGTGCGGGCTTCGTGGTCTCAGCCTCACACAAAATACTTCCCGAGTACAGGGAATATGAGCGCACGAGCACGACCGTGGTGAATGCCTATGTGACACCGATCATGTCACGTTATCTGAAGACCCTGGAGGCTGGGTTAAACGGGACGCGATTGCACGTGATGCAGTCGAATGGCGGCTCGATCTCGGCCGCGCAGGCGCGTGCGATGGCAGTGCGAACGATTCTTTCAGGACCTGCAGGCGGTGCTGTAGGAGCGCAGGCTGTTGGGCTTGCATCCGGCTATGAGAAGGTCATCCTGTTCGATATGGGTGGAACCTCGACCGATGTAAGTCTATGCGATGGCGGCTTGAGCACGACCGCGGAGTCGAGCGTGGGTGGATTCCCTGTGCGGCTTTCAATGCTGAACATCCATACAGTGGGCGCGGGTGGCGGGTCGATTGCGTACGTGGATGCAGGGGGATCGCTGCGGGTGGGACCGCGAAGCGCGGGCGCGGACCCGGGCCCGGTCTGCTATGGCAAGGGCACGGAGCTTACTGTGACGGACGCGAACCTGTTGCTGGGGCGGCTGGATGCGAGTCACTTTCTAGGTGGGCGCATGACGATCGACAAGGCTCGGACAAAGGCGTACGCGGAGACATTTGCGGCGCGGCTGGGGCTTACGCCGACGCGGCTGGCCGAGGGGATTGTGCAGATCGCGAATGCGAATATGGAGCATGCGATTCGGGCGATCTCGGTGCAGCGTGGTCATGATTCACGTGATTTTGCGCTGCTGGCGTTTGGCGGGGCGGGCGGGATGCATGCGTGTGAGATCGCGGAGACACTCGACATTGGGACGGTGCTGATCCCGCGGTATGCGGGTGTGCTTTCCGCGCTTGGGATGCTGCTTGCGGATGTGCGGAAGGATTACTCACAGACCATTCTTGTGCGAACAGAAGCTGTTACGTATGAGGACTTGCTGGATCGGTTCGCACCCTGGGTTGAAGTGGCGAAGACAGATTTAGCCGCCGAGGGCTTCGAAGGGGAGCGCGTCATCGTCACATGTTCACTCGATATGCGCTACCTGGGGCAAGGGTATGAGATCAATGTGCCGCTCACTCCGGAGTACGAAGCCGCTTTCCATGCCGAGCATGAACGGCTTTATCACTATGCGAATGCGGACCGCGCCACGGAGGTGGTTCACCTGCGCGTGAGCGCACGTGGAGTGACTGAGAAGCTCAGCTTTGAATCTTCGGAAGTGGAAGAGAAGCCGCTTCCTGCGCCCATTGCGACGAGGGGTGCATGGTTTCGGGGGGCGTGGCACGAGACCGCCATCTATCATGCAGAGCAGGTGGAAGCTGGGATGCGAGGGGTTGGTCCGGCACTGGTCACCGGGGGGCAATCGACGATTGTGATCCCGCCGGAATTTACGTTCTCTATGGATGGCGTCGGGATGCTGGTCGTAACCAGGAGTGACCGAGGAGAGGGGCTTTGACGGTGACGCCTATTCGGGATCCGATCGAGTTTGAGATCTTCAAGAATATCTTCCTGTCGATCGCGGAGGAGATGGGAATCACTCTGCGCCGGACGGGCTTCTCGCCGAACATCCGGGAGCGCCTTGATTATTCCTGTGCGATCTACGATGCGCATGGGGAGACGATCGCGCAGGGAGATCATATGCCGGTGCACCTGGGGGCGATGCCACTTTCAGTTCGCGCGGCGATCGATCATGTATCGATGGAGCATGGCGATGTGGTTATTCTGAACGACCCGTTTCACGGGGGCACCCATCTCCCTGACATCACGCTGGTGCAGCCTGTGTTTTTTGCCGGGGATGAGGTGCCGACCTTCTATGTTGCGAATCGTGCGCATCACTCGGATGTAGGTGGTATGAGTCCGGGGTCGATGCCACTGGCGCAGGAGGTCTTTCAAGAAGGTTTGATCATTCCACCGATCAAGCTGATCCGGCGGGGTGCGATGTGCAGCGATGTGATGGCGCTGGTGCTTGCGAATGTGCGGACGCCGGTGGAGCGTGAAGGCGATCTGAGTGCGCAGATCGCGTCGAATCGTGTGGCGGAGACAAGGCTTCGCGCGATTGTTGAACGTTACGGGCGCGAGCGTGTCCTGAGCAATGCGGCGGCTGTGCAGGATTATGCAGAGCGCATTATGCGAGCTACGATCGCTTCTATTCCGGATGGCGTGTACCGCTTTGAAGATGCGATGGAGGACGACGGTTTTGGTCGCAGCGCGATTCCGATTGAAGCGAGGATTCGCATCGACGGTGACAACGCCGAGGTGGACTTTACGGGGAGCGGGCAGCAGACGACGGGCGGCGTGAATGCGAACTATGCGATCACGTTGTCGGCAACACTTTACTGTTTTCGCTGCCTGGTGGAGCAGGACGTTCCTTATAACGCGGGGATATCCAGGGCGATCAAGGTGCATGCACCAGAGGGCACTGTGGTGAATGCAAGGCATCCGGCTGCTGTTGCGGGAGGGAATGTAGAGACCTCGCAGCGGATTACGGATGTGGTTTTTGGAGCTCTGGGAAGGGCATTGCCGCATATCGTTCCCGCGGCCAGCCAGGGGACGATGAATAATGTAACACTTGGCGGCACAAGAAATGACGGCTCAGCATTTGCGTACTACGAGACGATGGCAGGTGGTATGGGTGGGCGTAACGGATTGCCCGGGTTGAGCGGTGTTCACACCCATATGAGCAACACGCGCAACACGCCGGTTGAGTCGATTGAGCATTATCTTCCCGTGCGGCTGGTGCAGTATGCCTTGCGGCAGGGCAGTGGTGGCGCGGGTTTGTACAAGGGCGGCGAGGGGTTGATCAGGGAGTTTGCGGTGCTGGTCGATACGGTTGTCACGCTGCTGAGCGAACGAAGGGTGAGCCATCCTTATGGAGCCCAGGATGGTGAGGCTGGTGGCTGCGGTCGCAACACGGCGGTGCATCGCGACGGCAGCGAAGAAGTTGTGCCGGCGAAAGCGCGCCTTCAGTTGAAGGCAGGGGAGCGGCTGCGGATCGAGTCGCCAGGTGGTGGCGGGTACGGGGCGCAGCAGAAGTGAGCGCGGCGCGATTTAGCTGGTGGCGTGAGGCTGCGCCAGAGGCGAAGCGGGCGCTGGTTGCGGCGTCGTGCGGATGGATGCTGGACTCGTTCGATGTAATGCTGTATTCGCTGGTGCTGGCTTCGCTGATTGTCGATCTTGGGATGAGCCGGCAGACCGCGGGTGTGCTGGGATCTATTACGCTTGCTGCCGCGGCCGTGGGCGGGCTTGTCTTTGGGGTGATCGCGGATCGCTTCGGGCGGACCCGTGCGCTGATCTGGAGCGTGGTGATCTACGCCGTGTTTACGGCTGCCTGTGGCCTTGCGCACAGTGTTGTGGAACTGGGATTGTTTCGCATCCTCCTGGGCTTTGGCATGGGTGGAGAATGGGCGAGCGGTGCAGCGCTGGTGTCTGAGACATGGCCGGACAGGGACCGTGGCAAGGCGCTTGGTGTGATGCAGAGTTCCTGGGCTGTGGGCTATGCACTGGCTGCAGCTACGGCGGGAGTCATGCTGCCCCGGACGGGTTGGCGCCCGGTGTTCTTCGTGGGGATCATACCGGCGTTTCTCACTTTGCTGGTGAGACGGCATGTGGAGGAGCCGGCAGTCTGGCGCCGCAGTAGAGCACTGGCTGAACCCGGTAGAGGTAAGAGCACATTCGGGGGATTTCGCAGCATTTTCAGCGAGGAACTAAGAAGTGTAACCATCGCGGTGACACTGATGAATGCATGCACGCTGTTTGCCTGGTGGGGCTTCAACCTTTGGGTGCCGGCGTATCTCTCGCTGCCTGCGAGGCTGGGCGGAATGGGGCTTTCAGCGCATGCCATGTCGGGCATGGTGATCGCGATGCAGGCAGGCATGTGGTGCGGATACGTAAGCTTCGGCTTCCTGAGCGACAGGTTCGGGCGGAAGCGTTGCTACGTGACGTACCTGCTGGCGGCGGCGTGTCTTGTGCTGCTGTATGGGCGCGTGCACGAGGTTGTGCTCCTGTTGTTGCTTGGACCGTTGATGGCGTTCTTCGGGACAGGCTACTTCACCGGGTTCGCGGTTGTGACGGCGGAGTTATACGAAACGAACTACCGCGCGACGGCGCAGGGCTTTACCTATAACCTGGGACGGATTGCGAGTGCTGCCGCTCCGTTTACGGTTGGGCGGGTCGCACAGCAGCATGGGTTTGGGTTTGCTTTCGGGATCTCCGCGGCGGCGTTCGCGATTGCCGCGGTGTGCTGGTTCTGGATTCCGGAGACGAAGGGGAGAGCGCTGGTGTGACCGATTGCCGGTCATCTGCTGCGGCATGGCAAGGAGTTTTGCGTGAAGGACTTACTCTCTCTGCGCTTTATGGCGCGCTGTTTAAGCTGCATCCCGGGGCGCTTGTAGAGCTTGTATTTGTGCCATCGTAACTTGCCATTGATCCTCTGACGGAAGGGCGACGTGACTCGGCCCAGGGACTTGGCCAAGTGAGCGATGCTGGGCGGGGCGTTGAGGGGGCACTGGAAGCATAGGAATACGAGAGTTCCACTGCTCATCACGATGTCTTTCGATTTATCATCAAGCCGCTGAAAAAGTAACATCTTTGGAACGCAGAAAGAGCCGCCAGGGAGGCGGCTCTTTCTGTGATGGAGAAGCTGTTTGGGTTAGAACTCGGAGGGAGCGTTTGCACCCCAGAGTACGGTTGAGGCGACAGGGTTTGAAGCACCCCAGAGGACCGTGTTGCTGGATGGGGTTGAGGCACCCCAAAGGACCGTGTTGCTGCTGGGAGCACCGGCACCCCAGAGGACAGTGCTGCTGTTGTTCCCCTCGGCGCCCCATAGGACGGTGTTTCCGGAGGTGCCGGACGCACCCCAGAGAACCGTTGCTGCCTGCTGCGAGCCTGCGCCCCAGAGAACGGTGGTTGCGTCAGGTGTTCCCGCACCCCAGAGGACTGTTGCGCCCCAGAGGACGGTGAAGCCTGCCGGGTCATTCGCGCCCCAGAGGACAGTTGCACCCCAGAGAACGGTGTTGCCATTGACCTGGCTGACGACGGCATTATTGCCGTAGACCGAACCTGCACCCCAGAGGACAGTCGCGCCCCAGAGGACGGTCTGATCGCTGACGAGGGTGGTCTGGTTGGTAGCGGGATTGAAGACAGCGGTAGGCGACATTGCGGTGCCCGTGGGCAGTTTGTGACGGCGGGTCGCAAGATCCCACATGGTGTTGGCGATGTCGAGGTATCCGGCGCCGATGGTGAAGACGTCGGCGTTGGCCTTGTACGTGATGCCGGTTGCGGGATCAGTAACCGAGCTGGTCCTGGGGAAGCCGTTGTGGTTCGCATCGCGCATCAGGTAAGCCTTCGCCTGATCCGGATTGAGATAGGGGAAAGCTTCGAGCATAAGAGCGACGGCGCCACTTGTAACACCGGTCGCCATGCTGGTGCCGCTAAGTGGGAAGTAATTCGCGCTGGGCTGCGAGTTACCGTTGCGAATATAGAAGGAATTAGGGGTTGCGAAGCTCGGATTATCGACAGCGAGGCTGTCATTGGCGTACTTGAGGCTGGTGACGAGGTTGCCGGGAGCGACGATATCGGGCTTGCTGATGTGGTCGATGAAGCTGGGGCCCTTGGAGCTGTAGCTTGCGATCTGGTCATCGCTGATGGAAGGTGTCCCCATGGTCTTCATGGCACCTACGGTGAGTGCATAGGGGTCGTTTCCGGGAGCTTCGATGGTGCCATAGCCTTCGGAGTTGAAGGCGAGGTCGCGTCCGTCGTTGCCGGCTGCGACGACGACAACGATGCCGGCTTTCCATGCCTGTTCGACAGCCTGGCAGAGGGGATCCACCTGGTAGCTCTCCCAGATGGGGCGGCCAAGCGAGAGGTTGATCACGCGGATGTTGTACTTGTTCTTCAACTGGATTGCGGTGCCGATGGCCTCGATGACAGCCGAGTCTGATCCATTGCCGTTCTCATCCAGTACCCTGAGGTTGATGAGGTTGGCGTTGGGGGCTGCGCCGCGGAAGGTGCGGGTGTAGATGGAGCCGCTGGAGTCCTTACCGTTGCCTGCGATCAAGCCTGCGACGTGGGTTCCGTGGCCGAAGTGGTCCCCGGCATCGGTGGCGTTGGGAACGAAATTCTGGCTGTAGACAATACGGTGTCCCCTTCCGTAGCGGGCGCTGAGATCATCCACTGCATTGATGCCGCTGTCGATGACTGCGACTCCGACGCCGGTGCCCTCGAGGCCTGCTGCCCAGACCAGGGGCGCGTTGATGGGCTCTGTGGTGTACTCGGCCGACGTGACAGTTACCTGGCGTGCAGAGAGGGTGTGGTCAACGGAGATGTACTTTACGTTGGGATCACTTGCTAGCTGATTGAGCATGGCCGCAGGCACCTGGGCGTGGACAGCCTGGATGGACGGGAGGTGTTTATCTGCGATACCACCGAGTGCAGAGATCTTTGCATCCTGAATCTGGCCAGGAGCAGTCGCGTATTGAACGATGACGGAGACCATCTGGCTTGCGGGCTGTGCCGCGGCATCGATAGCGACCTTAGGATTCTGGGCGTTTGCCGATGCGAGGAGAGTTAGGGGAGTAAGCGCTGTCAAAGCGACGAAAGAACCGAGACGAGAGAACTGCGACATGAACTGCTCCTATGGTGGAAGTTCCAACGGGGTAAGTGAAGATCTGCACGGCTTGCATGAGCGTTCTGCTCAGGCTCACATCTACTTGTTGCCCTGCTGACGAGTGGCTTGGCAAGCAGACCGGAAGTACCCTCAAGCACTTCTCATCTGCGAGGCTATGGCTGCTAGCTCGAAGCCGATATTGCTCATAAGTGGTAGGGCATGACCTAAGTCAGGGTATCGTGTAAGTGAACTAAATCTACTTAGGCGTTCGTATCGTCGGGACCAGTCGCTTGATGTGCTAACTCATCACGATGACTTAGTAGTACATGGAGGGGAACAGGCAGAGTAGCCAAGAACCGCGCGAGTGCCGGTGAGTGGGTTGCGCGGCTGATGTGTGCGACAGCGACTAAATCGGTTACATGGCCCTGATCGAGGACGGCCAGCTCGTCGCATAGTTGCAATACCGAGATGAGATCGTGCGAGATGTAGAGCAACGTTGTCCCGGTTGAGGTGACAATCTTCTTCAAGAGCGCGAGGACGCCAGCCTGGGTGACTGGATCAAGCGCGCTGGTGGGTTCGTCTGCGATCAGGACGGCGGGCCGGTGCAGCAGGGCAAGCGCGATCATGATGCGCTGTGCCTGGCCCACACTGATGCTGCCGGGGCGCCGTTTGAGGAACTCGGCGCTGGATGGAAGCTGGACCTCGGTGAGCAGTTCAGGCAGCCTTGAATCGAGCCCATTGGAGCCAGTTGGGGAGTGGGCTCGCCAGGCTTCTTCGAAGTGCGCGCGCAATGAGATGGCATGGTTCAGAGCAGAAGATGGACTCTGGGGCACGAGTGCGATGCGATTGCCGCGGAGTCGACGCGCGTCACGTTCCCGCAGTCCGAGCAGGTTGGTGCCCTCGAGTTGGACTTCGCCCTGGCTCCAGCCTCCACGAAAGCGCAGTAGATCCATGAGGGCGAGAACGAGTGTGCTTTTGCCGGCTCCGCTTGAACCAACAAAGCCGAGGGCACGTCCGGGCTGAAGGTCGAAGGCGACTTTGTGGAGGATTGTCTGGCTTCCGTAGCCTGCGCTCAGCCTGACGCGGAGCAGGGGATCACGTGTGGGTTCGTTCACCTGGCGGGGCTCTTTCGGCGCAGCGCGTCTACATTCCATACCAGGCCGGGTTGAAAGACAGATGGAGTTACATTCTCAAGCAACGGGGACACAGCATAGAGCGCGTTGGGATGAACGAGGTAGATGAAGGGCTGCTGATCCGCGACGATCTGCTGCACGCGGTCTACGGCGCGCTTGCGATCTTCAAAGCGCAGTGCGCTTGCCTGCTTCAACATCTCGTTGTCTATCTCTGCTTCCCATGGGGTGGCTGGTGTCTTCTCGGATGGATTCCACTGGTGGTTGGGCGAAGAGCTGAGCCACTGATTCATCATGGCGTTGGGATCGGGGTTGACGTTGGTAAGCCCGAGCAGGCAGGCCTCATAGTCCTGGGTGTGCATCATGCGTTCGATGAGGGCGGGGAAGTCCAATGTGACGATGGTCACCTGCATACCGAGCTTCAGAAGATCGGCCTGGATGAGCGTTGCCATCTTCGAGCGTGCAGGATTGCCGGCGTTCGTCATGATGGAGAACTTTACGGGATGACCTGCGCTATCGAGCAACTGGTCTCCGCTGCGATGAAAACCGGCGGAGGCGAGGCGTTGTGCGGCCTGGGCAACGTCTTCTACTGGAAAGTGAAGGTCCTTGTCTGTCCACGCGATGTTGGCGGGTGAGATGTAACCGTGTGCGGTGGTTGCGTGGCCCTGGTATGCGATGCGTACGAGATCGCTGCGATGGATAGCCTGCGCCACGGCGACACGGAAGGCGGTGTTTTGAAACCAGGTCTTCTCCCATGCGGGCAGGGGAGCGGAAGGAGCCTGGTTGAACCACATCTGTTCGGTGTTGAGTGAGGGGCCGAGGTCGCGCGGTGATCCGGGCCTGCGGCTGGTGAGGACAGGGAAGTACTCGGCGGGCAGGTTGTCGACGAGATCGTACTCGCTGCGGCTGAAACGCAGGACCTCCTGCTCGCGGTTACCGGTGACGTCGAGCCGGATTCCCTGCGCATATGGGAGCGCTGCGCCGGATGCATCGTGCTTCCAGTAATGCGGGTTGCGGATGAGATGGATGTACTGGCCGGGCTTGTGATCGCTGAGCACGAAGGGGCCTGCGGTCACGGTGGCTTCGCTGGGACGTCCAGCCGGTTCGATGGCGATCTCGTCGAAGACGTTTGTGATCTCTACGACTCGTTTGCCAAGGGTGACGCGGACTGTTGCAGGATCCAGTGTGTCGACATGCACGTCGCCGGGTGCGAGGAACTCTTCGGCAACGGGTGCTGCTGTAGCCGGCAGCAGCACCCGTTGAATGGACGAAGCCACGTCTTTCGCGGTGAGGGCGCTGCCGTCGGAAAAGTGCAGGTCTTGCCTGAGATGGAAGGTGATCGTCCTGCCATCGGGTGAGAGATTCCACGATGCGGCGAGGGCAGGCTCCGGCCTCTGAGTCTGGCGATTGATGCGGATGAGGACCCCGCCGGTGAGATAGCGGACGAGTTCGGAAGACTGGTCATCGACCTTTGCTGGATCGAAGGTGCGCGGGTCGTAGCGGATTGCCCATGCGAGTTCGCCGGGAGCCCGAGCCTGCCCGAGCGCAGGAAGAATGGAAAGGCAAAGGCTGGCGGAAGCGATTATTGTGCGCATTGGAGAGAAGAAGCCAGGCGACGTTGAGACAGGGTTTGACATCAATGGGTTCTCTCGAACGCGAACTGATCTAACAGCAGCAGCACGGTCACCAACAGCATAATCGGAAGGTACACCCAGTGCGAATGGACCAGCAGTGCGGAGTTCTGCAACTCCAGTAGAAGCGAACCCCAGGAGGGCAGGGGTTCAGCGACGCCGAGCCCCATTGTTCCGAGGTTTGCCTCCGCCATGATGTAAGCCGGGACGCAGATGAGAAACTGCGGCAGTAGAAGAGGACGCAGGTTAGGCAGGACATGAAGGCGGATGAGCTGAGCTGGTCGCAGTCCACACGCACGGCCTTGAAGCATTGAGGATGAGGTGCGGAGTCTGCAGGTTCCCTGGTACACGGCACGCGCGCATATAGGCCAGCCAAGCATAGCGAGCAGCGAAAAGCTGATGACGGCTGAGCGGATCGGCGAGGTGGTGAGCGATAAGCCGGAACGCACCATCATCAACAGAAAGAGCCAGGGCAGCGAGAGAAAAGCGTCGCTGAGCAGAAGCAGTGCTCCGCGGAGCAGGCTCGGGCTGAAGGCAGCAAGGGTGCCGATGGCTGCGGCGATGGCAACGGTGACGGCTGCAGCGGCAGATGCTCCTATGACCCCAAGCAGCAGTGCGACTGAAGAACGAACGGCGCGGTCCCGGCCGAAGTCATCGGTGCCGGCGGGATGCTGAGGTGTCGAGCCGATGAGATCCGCGTCGCGATCCTGGGCGGCGTATCCGACCGAGGAGAAGCGTACGACGAGCACAGCCAGCAGAAGGAGAATTCCCAGGACCCATCTGGCAAGAACGCGATTCATACCAGCTCGGCCTTCTGGGTAACGTCTGAGATCATGCCGGCGCAGAGGATCAACAGGGTCATGGTCATGGTGATTGCGACGAGCACTGGGAGGTCGCGGTTGATGGCCGCGCTCCATGCCGCCTGGCCTAGACCGGGCACGTCAAAGAGTACTTCGACAGGTACAAAAGCACTCAGCGCGGTCACGATCGACATGGTCAGGAGTGTCCTGAGATCGTGGATGATCGAAGGCAGCATGTGGACCCGGAAGATCCGCGCTGGACTGATCCCCTGTGACCGCGCCTGGAGCAGGCAGGGGGAGCGCCAGGCGGCCTCGAGCGCATGGCTAAGAAACTTGAAGTCGCGCGCGGCGATTAGCAAGGAGAGCACAAGAACTGGACCGCCGCTATCGAAGAGGAGGCAAAGCGTCGACATGGCTCCAACGGGAACAGCAAGCAGCAGCGTGAAGGGAACGCCTGTGACGCTGCGCGACCGCGCCGATGAACTGAACGGAAGGGCCCCGCAGAAGGCGAGAAGCCAGCCGGTAAGGATGCCACGGGTAAGTAACGCCAGGGATTTCCCTATGCGTGGCGCAAGCAGTGAAGCGACGGGGAGGCTGTATTGTCTGGACTCGCCGAAGTCGCCATGCGCCCATGCGGAGGAGAGCTGAAGCATGATGCGGGCAGGGGTGGCGGCATGTTGTTCAAGCCTCAATCTTGCCTGTTGAGCATAGAGAGGGTCGAGCTCGGCTGCGTCGGTGAGATAACCGGGCGCAAGGCGCGTGAGCAGGATGGTTCCGACGAAGACGATGGCAATCAGGAGGAATGCGCGGCCGAGGCGAGCCATGATGCGAAGGCCAGCGCTCATGCGACTGGCAGCGAGTCGATCGCGGGGAATTCACTGAAGAGGCCGATATTATCGTGATGCATCCGCTTCTCAAGATACATGCGGCGATCGGCTACGGCGAGTAGTTCTTCCGCCGTGGTGGCGTCGAGCGGATAAAGTGCGACGCCTATGCTGACGGAGACCTCGAGGTCGAGCCGTTGATCGCGGCAGGCAGTTTTGACGGCACGGCGGATTGCATTGACCTGCGAGCCACCGGAGATGGGCTCCCAGTTGGGCAGCAGGAAGACGAATTCATCGCCGCCCATGCGTGCGACGATGTCATCCTGGCGGCACACTTTGCGGAACTCATCGGAAGCGCAACGCAGGAAGCGATTGCCCGCGAGGTGGCCCTGCTGATCGTTCACGGCCTTGAAGGAGTTCAAGTCGCAAACGATGACGGCGAGCTGTTCGTTCTTCGCGAAAGCATTGAGGAGGTGGTGTTCCATGCCGATGAAGAACTGACGGACATTTGGAAGTTGCGTGACGAAGTCGATTGATGCGTCCTTCTCCGCACTGCGGAAGCGGAGCGCATTTTGCAGAGAGAGTGAGAACTTTGCCTCAACAGCCTGAAGGATTCGCAGGTGGTCGCGCGAGAAGGCGTCCGGTCTGGGGGAGTAGACGGTGAGGACAGCAAATACATTTGCGTAGAGATTGAAGAGTGGAACTGAAAGGGCGGAGACCAGAGCACCCTGGGTGTTCCCATCCCCTTCGTAGTTTGCTTCAGCTGCAGCATTGCCGTTCAGCATGGGCTTGCCGCTCTGCGCCACCCAGCCCGAGAGACCCTCGCCTACCTTCAGGAGTGCCTTGTTGAAGCAGGCTGCGCCTTCCCCATCGATGTACTGAGTCTGAAGCGCATCCTCTATTTTGAGATAGACGGCAAAGGAGTCGAAGGGGATGAGACGCTTCAGTCGGCTTGACATCACCGAGATGGTCTCATTCGGGCTGAGCGAGTTGCCGAGCATCTGGCTCATCTCGAAGAGGGTCTGGGCCTCTTGGCTTGCGGCGGCGATAAGCCGGAGCGAGTTAGGCACCGGCCGTTCTTCACCAGCTGCGGGGTTCAATAACTCGGAAGCATTGACAGCGGCTCCAGATTCGGCTGCTTCGGTTCCGTCCAGTTCGTAGCCCGCTCCTGGAGCGGACGCGCACCACACGGGGGAGGTCAGATCGAGCGGCTGGATGTCGCCACGAGCGGCAATCGCCTTGGCCTCCATGTCGAGGTACATGCGCTCGAAGATGGCGACTACCTCGGGATCGAAGTGCTTGCCGGCACCTGCTTTAATGATCTCCATCACTTTAGGGAGTGGCATGGCCTTGCGGTAGGGCCGATCGGAGGCCATCGCGTCGAAGCAATCCACCACGGTGAGAATACGTGCACCGATCGGGATGCTCTCTCCCTTCAATCCGTCCGGATATCCGGAACCGTCCCATGCCTCGTGATGCGAGCGCACAATAGGTGCCACGGGATAAGGGAATCGCATGCGTTCGAGAATGTCCGCACCGACGGCTGGGTGGATCTTCATCTTTTCAAATTCTTCGTAGGTCAGCTTACCGGGCTTGTTCACGATGTGTTCGGGAACGGCCAGTTTGCCGACGTCATGCAGGAATGCGGCGGTCTGCAGGGCCTGCATCTGGAGTTCGTCGAGCATCATCTCCCGGCCAATCTCGCCGACGTAGACACGCACGCGCAGCAAGTGATTGTGAGTGTCCTGGTCCTTGGCCTCGATGGCCATGGCAAGACCCTCGATGGTGCGAAGGTGGAGCGCTTCCATCTCGGTGAGGTGGCGCTGCCTGTCGCGGAGCATGGTGGTCTGGGCACGAAAGGCGTGGAAGATGGCATAGCCCACCGGAATCAGTAGCAGTGAGGTGACGAATCCAAACTTCTGACTGATGAGATCGACGCCTGACGCGACGATCGCGCCGACCATGTAGAAAGGCAGAAACCAGGGGAACTCGCGACGCCAAAGCTTGAAGGGCGACTCTCCGCTCGACCAGCCGATAACGAGCGCAACGCCCACGGTATTTGCGATGAAGTAAGCAGTGACTGCTATGCAGAGGGCGGGTGCGGGCTCAGTGACCCAGTAGCCGACATAACGAAGTACGACGTAGGCGATTGATGTGGCAACGATAGCGTTCGCCACATTGAAGGCGATCTGAACGAAGGTGAATGCTTTGATGACTCGTATGCGGCACTGGGCGAAGACAGAGATGGCCGCGAGTGCGACGGCTTCAAAGGGGGAGAGCTGGACGATGCTCAACAGAATGAACGGAAAGTTGACAGAGAGAGTTCCGTCGCCGCGAGGCATTGGGACTTTCATGCCAGAGGTGAGAAGGATGGCGATGACGTAGACCACAAACCGGATCCACTCGTGAGTAGGACTTGCGAAGGCCCAGTGCGCGCAGACGGTTCCCGCAACCAGCATTATCGTGATCAGGGACTTCACTCGCAGCGGCATATCACCTCACTCTCCTGCACGAACCCGTCGGCCTTCTCCCCTGATAGTACCGGGGCGTACGGGTCAGATGATCGTAACCTTCAACAACTTAGGGAGCATCCCCATGAAGTTGTACCGTCGCCTACTGTAGGGGCATCGGGATGAGACCGGTGCTCGTAACGATAAGGATTGGATCTGATCTGCCGGTTATTATTGAGGCGATGCACGAGGAAGCAAAGCTATTCTTCTCGGGAGTGTGCCTCGCTGGATCATCGGCTCGATG
The DNA here is from genome assembly GCA_964658635.1 of Lichenicola sp. Lineage (GTDB taxonomy): Bacteria > Acidobacteriota > Terriglobia > Terriglobales > Acidobacteriaceae > Edaphobacter. Next base: position 15,775 of record CAZZZP010000006.1, read on the forward strand.
ATCCAGTCGAGAGAAGACTGTCACTCATTCAGTTGGGTCGTGCACAAGGAGCGTCGTTGTAGAGTCTTCGTATAGGGGGCTCCAGCCAGGCGTCCGCTTCAGGAGATAGATCAACGGTGAATCTTTCTCAAATAAAACGTAACGGATTTTGTATTTCGTCAACAATTCAATCGGTCGCTCGAGGCGCACGACGTCGAGATAGTCTTTCAGTGTCCCGTTGTATTCGAAGATATCGACGCGTGAGTCAATGAATGTAGGTATCCGTGGTGCGTTCCACTCAAGATAGCCACCCCAGAGAAATTCGTTGAAGACGCGCCCCTGCGGTTGAAACGCCGTGAGCATGGGTAACGCTTTGCCGGGAAAGCGCGGATCGTTTTGCGTTGGCTCGTGGACCTGGGTGCGTAGTTTCCCCGTGACCAAGCCGAGTGAAAAGAAGGCGAGAGCGGCAGCAAGCATAGGACTGAGGCCTGGTTTTACATCTTGCAGCCATGGTTGGAGTGAGGCCGCAAGTACGGGTGTAAGCAGAATGACCGCTAAGAATAGAAAGCGGGTGTAGTTGAATGCCGAATAGATGGCGAGGCAGGTGAGACCTGCTTCGAAGATGCTCCAGCGGCATGCTTTGATGAGTTGGCTGAGAGCCAGCATCGCCAGCATCAGGAGGAACATACATCCAGGGCCTGAGTGAAAATCAAGGCCTTTCCACTCTTCCACGCTTGCGATATTGAGCTTCTGGCGGAAGGCAAGATCAAACGGGTAAGCAACCAGTCTGCACCCATAGGGGTTGACGAAGAGTGCAGCAAGGCTTGCCATCCAACAGGAGGTCATACGGCGCAGAGCTCTTGCTGGTTTGGCATCGTTCGCGATGCCACCCACGTGAAGTGAGATGGAGTTCGAAAAGATGTAGAGCAGCATGATGGCCATTCCTATGAGCCAGGAGCCATGCGTGTTTAACCCAGAGCAGGAAGACAAAAGGCATTGCCCAGATCAGCTTCGGCGATCTCGACTGCAGTTCAAGCAGAACCAGTTCGATAAACAGGAGAATCCAGCCGAAGAGCATTGTTCTCGGTCCGAAGGAGAGGGAAGAGACAAAAACCCCGGGGATGATGGCGAGAAACGCTGAAAGGGCGGATTGTGAAATCCGCGATGCCAGATAAAAGAGCGCGAGGAAGATGGAATGGAGAGTGAGATTTGTGACGAGACAGAGGCCGTTTTCGCCGAGCAACCGAAAGCCCGCGTAAAAGGGGAGTTCGGCAAGCCATTCATGGTTCGTCCAGGGTGACCCTGCGGCGGTAAAGGAGTAGAGATCGCGATTAAGAAAGGAGTGACTCGCAAGTTGTAGCTGGGCGTCGCGCAGGTGCCACCAGATATCTGGATCCGCCATGCTTTGTGGTGCGCAAAAAAATATAAAAGTGACAACTACGAGGGCGAGTATGAGGTGGGTGCCGCGAGAAGTTTGTCTGACTGCAGCCTCTACCGTGTCAGAAGTGTCGCTTTCTATCACTAAAGTCATACTTGCGGGCACCTTTCTGAAACCTAAGTGAGTGATAGCACAGACGATCGAGCTATGCTCTTACCTGAAAGGTGAAGAGGGAAGTGTTTATGTCGTACGGTGAGCGCCCGCAGGAACGAGGACCGAAAGACCTGCACAACGAGAGTGTGTTGCAGAGCTTCAGGGGCGGTGTGTCCTTGTGTCGCTCGCCTAGGTTAAAGCTAACCGGCCTAGTCGAAGTTTCCTGGTTGCCCCTGTCAGGTGGAGCGGGATACTTCGAAACAGCTTTATCCGAGGGCTCGCGGGAGTGGTGGCTCCGGCGGCGGATCTATGTGCCGGGCAGGCTGAGAACCTGCCGGGTGCAGCCAGACAGACGCAATGCTACTTCGTTTGAATGCACCAAGCATCTTCTGCCAAAATAATCAAGGCTGGCGCCCTGCAATAAATTGGGGATAGTGCGACCCATAAGTCTTATGGGCAGTGGCACTTCGGCGCCATTACTGGCGGGAGAAAGCTTTTCCGTCGACGTTTCAGCAACGACTACTCCGGGTAATCTCGATTCCAGAGTCAGGGGCCCAAGGCGATACCGTCTCGATACGGCGTACCGGGGACCCAGGCCAATCTATTCACCCTGGAGAAACACAATGCATAATCTGAAGAATATCTCTGCTCGTCTACTCAACGATGAATCTGGTCAGGATCTCATCGAGTACGCTCTCGTCGCTGGTCTCATCGCCCTGGGCGCGATCGCCGCTATGACTTCGCTTTCCGGCACCATCAAGACTGCCTTCACAACTGTCGGCACCAATCTCACCAACGCCATGTAAGCACGTTCTTCTATCCCATACGTTTCTCTTCAGGGATGCGGTGAGCACGCGGGCCGCGGCTCACCGCGCGAACCATCACAAGTCCGAGCAGTCTCGGCCAGACACAGACAATCCAGCGGAGTAAGTTATGGCAGTCCAACCTCAAGCCGCTTACCTGACGGCTGCACTCATCTGCGCTTCCGTGGGGAGCTTCCACGATCTGCGCAGCCGTCGAATTCCAAACCTGCTGACAGGTCCTGCCATTGTCTTCGGCGTACTGCTTCACGGATGGTTTGGCGGTTTGCCGCAATTTGGGTTATCCGCTTTGGCTGGATTGATCGCAGGCGGACTCTTTCTTCTCTTCTTCGTTGCTGGTGGAATGGGGGCGGGCGACGTCAAGTTGATGACCGCGGTTGGATGTCTTGCGGGTATCACGAATGTTCAGCAAGTCTTGTTATCGACAGTCTTAATCGGGGCAGTGATGGCGATTGCGTTCGCACTTTATCGTGGGCGTCTTCGGGAGACGATCAGCAATGTGCGTATGCTCATCCGTCATCACAATGCGAAAGGTCTGACGGCACATCCCGAGATCCATGTAGGTAACGCCGAGACACTGCGGCTGCCGTATGCGCTGCCGATAGCGGCTGGCTGCGTGGTGACTTTCCTGCTTGCGTCCACGAAGGAGTTTACACGGTGAATGCAAGACGAATGGGAACAGCATTTCTACTCGCACTCTCAGTCTCTGGTGCCTGTACATGGGTCCTGAGCCGAAAGATGGCAGCTCACGCAGAGGATAAGAGGCCTGAGCAGCATTACGTCGCTGCATCGAAGCCTCTCGATGCGGGGCAAGTGATCAAGGCCGAGGACCTGACGCAGGTAGGCTGGTCCTCTTCAAGCTCGCTCTCAGGAGCGTTTGCTAAATCCGAGGATGTGATTGGCCGGTCGTTGCTTTACCCGGTTGAGAAGGATCAGCCTGTAACCGAGAAGCTGCTTGCGGCTTCCGGATCAGGGGCTGGACTGGCAGGACGTATTCCTCCTGGTATGCGCGCCATCGCGTTGCGTTCTGATGAAGTGATGGGTGTCGCCGGCTTCCTATTTCCAGGTTCGCATCTTGATGTCCTGGTGACGTATCACTCCGACAAAGCACCTGAGCCGACGACGGTCACGGTACTGCAGGACGCGGAGGTGCTGGCGGCTGGGCAGAAGGTGCAACCAGATCCTGAAGGAAAACCTGTGACGGCTACTGTAGTGACCCTGCTGCTGAGCCCTGAAGATGCGCAGCGCGCTGTACTTGCCAGTACCCAGGGTGCGATCCACTTCGTTCTACGCAGCGGCGCTGACCGTGCGCATGTGCAGGAGCCGGCTTTGATGTTGTCGCAACTCTCTGGGCAGACGGCCGCGGCAGCTGTTCACACGGAAAGAGTCGCACCAACACCCGTCGCTGCACGTCATCCGGTAGAAGCCGTGAAGCTTCCTACGTTCACCGTTGACACTATCAACGGCGATAAGCTATCCAGCGACAGTTTCAATAGGGTGAACTAATCGTGATGGCTTCAATCATGTCGAAGAGATCACTTGCCTGGGCAACGCTTCTTGCGGCGTCTTCGGCTTCCCTAGGACAGATTCCGCTTCGCGCGACCACAGATACGCAACAAGCGAAGCCTGCATCAAGTGTGCGTAGCAATACCACGGACACGCTCCATCTTGTCGTTGGTCACTCGCTGGTGCTGAATGATATAGGAGTTCTGAAACGGGTATACGTCGGCAACCCGGCTATTCTGCAATCGTTCACGTCTTCGCCGACTGAGGTTGTTCTCACGGCTAAAATCGTCGGCATCAGCAGCCTGGTGATCTGGGATACGGGTGGTAAGACGCATGTCTACACGGTAGCCGTTGATTTCGATCCGGAGCAGCTGCGTACTGTGCTGAAAGAGGCTTACCCCAATAGCGCGTTGATGGTCGAGAGCCGTGAGGGGCGGCTCTGTCTTTCTGGCGACGTGCCGACACAGGAGGTAGCAGATGGGGCCCTGCGCCTTGCAAGTTCGTATGCCCGTGATGTTGTCAACTCACTGCGCGTCGTACCGGTTCATCCTCGGCAGGTCGAATTGAAGCTGCGGATTATTGAGGTAGATCGTAGCAAGCTGGAGCAGTTCGGAGTGAACCTCTTCGCGCCGAACGGGAGTAAAGTTGGTGGTCTGACAACCGGTCAATACTCCTCGGTTGCAACCTATACTGCAGGCACGCCGGGGACGGGCTTCACACCCGCAACTCCAGCGTCCATCTCGGTCAATAATCCACTCAACATCTGGCTGTACAGCTTTGCGCACAATATCGGCGCGACCATCCAGGATCTTGAGCAAAAGCAGGTTCTGCAGGTGCTTGCGGAGCCGACGCTGACTGCACTGAGTGGACAGTCGGCGAAGTTTCTCTCGGGTGGTGAGTTTCCATTTCCCGTCGTCCAGGGTGGTACCGGGTCAGCAGTGGCGGTCACAATCAGCTTCCGTTCTTATGGTGTGAAGATGGACTTCACGCCGACAGTAAATGAAGACGGCTCGATCCGGCTGAAGGTGGCACCCGAGGTGAGTACGCTGGACTATACCAATTCTGTTACTATTTCTGGTTTTACAATCCCGGCTATCTCAACGCGTCGCGCAGAGACTGAGGTGGAGCTTCGGAGTGGACAAAGTTTTGCGCTCTCGGGCTTACTCGATCACCGGACCACAGAGAGTCTGAACCAAATTCCCGGGATTTCTAACGTGCCAATCTTAGGCAAGCTTTTCGTTTCAAAGCAGTACAACCACTCTGTAGTCGAGCTGGTTGTACTTGTAACAGCCACGGTTGTCGATCCTCTCTCCGACAGCACCAAGCCCCAGGAGCCCGCATGGGTCGTTCCCAACCTGGATAGCACAAAGTTTGATGAGCAGTTGCGCAAAGAAAAGCAGATTCCGTTCAAATCTCACTGACATACTCCTATGCCCACGGAAACCAAACAATTCGAGCATGCTCTTTTTTCGATCTGTGCCAGCGCAGATGCCGTCGAGACCACGACAGCGGCGTGCGCAGAATTTTCCGGTACGAGCTTCGTCGGAGAGTTTGCCGACTACTTCTCCGGAGATCGGAAGCCACAATTTTCGGACGAAGTGAATTCCGCTTTCGGGTGCGTGGCACTTGTCGACTGTGACCGCGATCCAGAACTCGCGCTTGCCACAATGGAGCGGTTGCGGACGCTCGGTCTGCGCAATCTCAGTATTGTGGCCATTGCGACGAGAGTTGATGCGACGTACCTGATGAGCGCCATGCGTTCGGGCTGCAAAGAGTTCTTGCACAAGCCCCTGGAGGAGAGGGCGCTCGTCGATGCATTAAGACGCCTGCAGAGCTTCACTCCGGTGCGTGCAGCGGCTCCGCAGAGTAGTGGACGTATCCTCACCTTCCTTGGGGCCAAGGGAGGTGTCGGTGCAACGACTCTCGCCGTGCATCTTGCACACAGTCTTGCAAAGGCTCACAACAAGCGCACGCTTCTGATTGATCATCACCATGAGTTGGGACACGTTGCCCTTTATCTTAGTCTGAAAGACGGCCAGTATCACTTCGACGAGCTGCTGCACAACGCAGACCGTCTCGATGCTGAACTGCTGAATGGTTTTGTTATGCGGCATCCGAGTGGCCTTCATGCCCTTGGATCGCCGGACCGTTGTAGTCCAATCTTTCGCAGCGGCACGGAACAGATGCTGCTTGTACTGAACTTCCTGAAGACGCAGTACGACTACGTCATCATCGACTCCTCGATGGTCTACCGAGATCGGCTACCCACGATCCTTGGCGCAAGTGACGAAACGTTCCTGGTGGCCACACCCGACATCGCTGCGCTGCGTGATCTGGCAAGGCAGGTAGAGCATCTTTCGAACACCATGAACACCTCGGGAAAGCTGCGGGTGGTCATGAATCGGACTACGTCAGACGACCCAATCAAAGCGGGACAGATTGAGACGGCAGTACGCCATCCGGTGTGGATGGAGGTCCCGGCGATCAAGGCGGATCTGGATCGTGCAGTCAACTCGGGTGAACCGATATCGACGCAGCACCGCTCGGGCTTTGCCCAGCAGATCAATCGATGGGCTGACCGAGTGCAGGTTGATCCGGGTGAGGCGAAGAAAAAGGAAGTGACCAGACCAAACTTTTTCCGATTCTTACGCCCCAAACAAAGCGCCACAGCATGAGGTTGACTGATGTCTGAAAACATTCTTCAGATGACCACTCCCAAGATGAGTGTTGCTGCACCGGTGCAGGCGCGTGCCGTTCCGAGTGCATCGGGGGCGGACGTATCGATGCATCAGCTCAAGACAGCTGTTCATCATGAACTGATCAAGCGGATTGACCTCGAGAGGCTGGCGGCGACGCAGCACGATGCGGGGGGACGCCAGAAACTCCTGAGCACGATCTCCCAACTGGTCGGCGAGCAGCCTTTCCCGTTGAGTGCGAGTGACCGCGACGGGATCGCAAAAGAAGTGCTGGATGAAGTCTTCGGACTGGGGCCACTGGAACCGCTTCTGCACGATCCCACGGTGAGCGACATTCTCGTCAACACGTACGACACAGTCTATGTGGAGCGACGAGGCATGATCGAGAAGACAGACGTTGTGTTTCGCGACAATGGTCACCTCATGCACATCATCGACAAGATCGTCTCCGCAGTGGGCCGTCGAATTGATGAATCGTCACCCATGGTGGATGCGCGTCTGCTCGACGGATCACGCGTCAACATCGTGATCCCTCCGCTTGCTGTAGATGGGCCGATTGTTTCTATTCGTCGCTTTCCCAGTTCGCCGCTCACTGCAGACGACCTGATACGTAACAAGGCAGTCACCCCGCAAATGCTGGATGTACTTAGGTCCGCAGTGAAGGCCAGGCTCAACATCGTGGTCTCGGGAGGTACTGGTTGCGGAAAGACGACACTGCTGAACGTGTTGTCCGGCTACATTTCACCTGATGAGCGCATCGTGACGATAGAGGATTCTGCAGAACTTCAGATCAAGCAGGAGCATGTTGTTCGCCTGGAATGCCGGCCGCCTAACGTCGAGGGCAAAGGCGCGATCAAGCAGCGTGAGCTGGTCATCAACGCTTTGCGTATGCGTCCCGATCGCATCATCCTGGGCGAGATTCGCGGCGAAGAAGCGCTCGATATGCTGCAGGCCATGAACACGGGTCACGATGGATCGATCACGACGATTCACGCGAACAATCCGCGCGATGCCATTGCGAGGCTTGAGACCATGTCGATGATGGGAAGCGTGTCTCTACCTGAGAAGGCAATCCGCGCCCAGATCGCATCCGCGGTTCACCTGATTGTGCAGGCGTCTCGTATGAGCGATGGCTCTCGTCGCATCACGCATATCACCGAGATCACGGGTGCCACGAGCGAAGTGGTGAGTATGCAGGACATCTTCATGTTCGAAAAGCAGGGGCTTAGCTCCGCAGGCAAGGTGAAGGGGCGCTTCTTTGCGACTGGCATCGTTCCCAAGTTCGCAGAGAAGTTGAAGGCGGCTGGAATTCCGCTTGCTCTGAGTTCGCTCGATTCATCTGTGGAGGTGTAGGCCCATGATGATGATCTTTCTCTCCCTGCTTGGTGTGAGCTTTACTATCGCGATGGTCATGATGGGCCCTCGCGCTTCCGAGAAGGCCATTCAGAAGAGAGTCGCGCTGATTTCAGGCTTAGCGGACGGAGATGCGGACAACGAGGACTCTCTTATTTCGATGGGAGAGAATAGGCGTGATCTCTCCACGCAACTGGGACTGTTTGTTGAGCGCTTTCGTTTTGCTGCTAGTCTGCGCGTGCTTCTTATCCATTCTGGAAGCACCGCCACGGTAGGTTCGGTTGTCTCTACCAGCCTTCTTGCGTCGCTGGCAGCGGCTTATATTGCACACCTCTTCGTCGCAAAGCTTGCGGTTACGCTAGCGAGCTTTGCGCTTGGTCTTTCCGCACGCTACATCCTGCTGCGGATGAAGAAGGCCAGACGCCTGAACAGGTTTGCCGTCGGATTGCCTGACGCAATCGAATTGATGTCGCGCGCGCTTCGCGCGGGTCATTCCATGGCTTCTTCCATCGAGATTATTGCGGAACAGTCGACGGAGCCGCTGGCATCGGAATTTGCAATTCTCTTTCAACAGCAAAAATTTGGCATTCCGTTCCGTGATGCAATCCTTGCCCTTGGTGAACGAGTTCCGTCCAAGGATCTTCACTTCCTCATCACTGCAATTCTTGTGCAGAAGGAGACGGGCGGGGACTTGACGGAGATTCTCGATCGCACGACCCATGTGATTCGCGAGCGCGTCCGCATCACAGCTGAGATCCGTACCTACACTGCACAGGGCCGGCTGACGGGCTGGATCTTGAGTGCTCTTCCTGTTGTGTTGCTTGGATTGATCAATTTCGCCAGTCCTGGGTACTCACATGAGCTCTTCGACGACCCACTTGGTCAGAAGATGCTTTGTGTTGGTGCCGCGCTGATTGTGCTGGGCGGTCTCATCATCCGCAAGATTGTGGACATCAAGGTATAAGCCATGACGCATCTTTTTTTCTTCTCGACTGTTGCAACAATCTTCAGTGCGTTTGGTCTGCTTGCCTGCATCCTGCTGGTGCGGACGTCGCGAAGTGCATCGCACCGGCTGCTCGAGGTGACACGAGGAGCTGTAAGGACGCCACAACGGTCAAGCGTGACAATCAGGCAGAATCTCTTTTCCGCTGCGTCGTGGGTTCGTGCTCGTTTTGGCATACAGGAGAATGAGAAATTGCTGGCGCGCTTTGCGCAGGCTGGCTACCGCGCTCCCGTTGCGAGGGACGTCTACTTTGCAGTCCGCATTCTCGGTCCGCTGGCAGGTGTCGGCTTGGCCTCTCTGCTGCCGAGCAGCCGTATTTTCTGGATGACGGCGCTGGGCGGTGTCAGCTATCTTGCTCCGGATTTCATCCTGAACCGTATTATCAAAAGTCGCAGGGAAAAGATCAGGCAAAGCATTCCCGATGCGATCGACCTTCTGGTGATTTGCGTCGATGCCGGACTTGGTCTGGACCAGGCGATGATGCGCGTAGGGCAGGAGCTGGTAACGAGTCATCCGGCGATTTATGAAGAGTTCATGCAGATCAACCGGGAGCAGCGCGCTGGTCTGCTTCGGCTGGCGGCGTGGCAGGCGATGGCGCAGCGAAGTCAATTGCCTGAGATCGATGGGTTCGTAAACATGCTGATGCAGACGGAACGATTCGGTACACCCATCGCCAGGGCTCTCAGCACGTATGGCGACAACATCCGCTTGAAGCGTCGTCAGCGAGCTGAGGAACTTGCTGCCAAGACGACCGTGAAGATCATCTTTCCGCTCGTCCTATTCATCTTTCCGAGCATGTTTATCGTGTTGCTTGGGCCTGCGGTCATGACGATCATGCGAGGCTTTGGCAGCATGCCTCAGTAGCCTGCATCAGCCGAACAGAATTTTTTTATCTGTACGCTCGACCGTGGGAGCGGGCTGTGCTGCCGGTGCAGTCAGGAGCTTGTGGTGCATGGCGAAAAGCGCGAGTTCCAGGCGATCGGCGACACCGGTCTTGTCGAAGATCGACCGGAGATAATTCTTGATGACCTGTTCTGAGTTATTCAACTCCACTGCCATATCACGATTTTTATAACCCTTCAGAATCAGCCCTACAATCTTCAACTCTTTCGGTGTCAGCCGCTCACGAACGCGCTCAGCCACAAGCATGGTTTCGGTTGCTTCAGCGTCCCCGGCACGCTTCTGTACATAGCGCTCGCCGCGTCCTACCGTGCGCATGCAGGTGACAAGTTCAGAGTTTGATGTGTCGCGATGCAGCACGGCGCGCACACCGGCTTGCAGGTACGGAGCTGCCTCGGCCTCATTTTCGAGGATGGCGATCATGCGGCCAGCACTCTCCTGACTTGCGCGGAAGAGTTCTTCGAGGTCGGCATGCAAAGAGGCGGCAAAGATGATGAGTGCGTTTGGCGTGGATCGAGAGGCCTTCATCAGCCGGGAAGCGTCGTCGCACTGGCCGACGATACGGAAATCTTCCTCGATCGCTAAGATACGCGCCACGCCGGTACGAAATACCGACTGATTATCCGCAAGAATGACTTTATACATTTGTCCCGTGTGCCCTGGCCCAAGCCCTTCCGGTTTTATCCGCGTCCCGGTAACAGTTTATCAGGAGCGCTGAAGGAATGTAGCCTAGCTAGATCCCGGAAGCTATCTACTAAAATCGCAGGCCGGGCTAGTTTTGGTAAATGCCACGTTGGCGTTATTACGACCAAACACAAAGGTTCGTATCTTATCTCAGAATGCCGCGTTGGACAGATACTCTAGGCCCATAACGAGTTTCAGAGCGAACTGCAGCAGCGACACTATCCGGCGTATATGAGGTCAACATGTTTGAAGCTTCGGGCTTATTTGCAACTTTGCTGCAGGACGACTCTGGGCAAGACCTTATCGAATATGCTCTGGTTGCCGGAATGATTGGCATCGGCGCCATTGTTGCCGTGGGCGCGCTATCCACAAATGTAAAGACCGCATTGAATGACCTTGGCAGTTCTCTTACCAAAGCCATCTAAGCCCAGCGAAAGCACAGAATTGAGAGCCTTATGAACACTACTCTTGAACTTACACTGTTTACTCTTCCGGCTATCTTCCTAACACTCTTCGCCTACAATTGGATTCCACGGTCCTGAAGCTGAAAGCAGCGTTGAAACGAACACCAGCTAAGCTGTGAATAAGAAGAAGGCTGGAAGTGGTGAGCCAGAGGAAGGAGTCAAAGTCGTGGATGCTTCCATGATCGTCCGCATTGTTTCCGGAGTTGCATGTGTCGTTGTTCTCTGCGTGCTTATTGCCCGCCGTAAGAGCACGACGTAACTCATTGCCCACGTTGCAGACCAGAGGGAGAAAGCCAGTTCACCGGCCGCCCGTTTCAATCAGGACAGCCGAATGCAGAAGCAAACGAGACAGAAGTCACACGGATCCTTTGTAGCGCGCAGCGTGGACACGGGTGCCGTGCTTTGCCGGGAAGGGCGTTTTGCGAATACATTCGTCACCAGGCTCTTCGGTCTTCTCGGGAAGAAGAGCCTTCCAGATGGACAAGGATTGCTGATCGAACCGTCTTCGGGCGTGCACACCTTTGGCATGAGCTTTCCGATTGACATCGTAGCCCTGGATGGCGAGAACAACGTGGTGGGAGCCTTTGAGCGAATCGGTCCGTGGAAGGTCCGTGGGTTGGGTCGCAAGACCAGGAGTGTCCTTGAGCTTCCTGCCGGTCGCATTTACGAATGTGGTGTGAGGGCCGGTGATCGCATTGAGCTTGAGAAAAGGTAGCTTGTGGTCCTGACTGATGTGGAATCAGTTCCGTCGGAGCAGGTTCTGGCGAGACCAGGGGAGCAGCGGAACTTTCTTGGTCGCCTCGCCGTGGGAGTGCTCCTTTTAGTTCAGATCGTCGCCTGCATCGTTGGTGCTGGTCCGGCACTTGCCGGCAAGATCGACTTACGGTCTTTCTACGCTGCAGGAACGATCGTAAGGACCGGACATGCGGCCTCGCTGTACGAGTATGACTACGAGAACAAGGTGCAGAATGAAGTCGTAAGCAGGCGTGACGCCGCACTTCCATTCCTCTATCCTCCCTTTGCAGCGCTGCCTTTTGTTCCCCTTTCCCTGCTCAGCTACCGTGTTGCGTTCTTTGCGCTGCTGATGATTAATGGCGTCCTGCTGTTTCTGGCGGCCCGGGTACTTCAGCCTTGCCTCGGAGCTCACGCCCTGAGCTCCGTTAAGCTGACAGCACTCTTCGCCTGCCTGTTCTGTGTGGCGATTACTTTCATGCAGGGACAGGTATCCATCGCGCTTGTGCTCTTGTTCAGCTCTTGCCTGCGACTTCTCTTTTCCGGACGAAAGTTCTTTGCCGGCGTCGTGCTCTCGCTGGCTCTCATCAAGTTTCAGCTTGCATTGCCCATTGTTATGCTTTTTCTGTTGTGGCGGCAGTGGCCCGTGATCAAGGGTTTCGTGACAGGAGCGATGGGACTGGGAATCCTTTCGCTCGCAATCGTAGGCTCCCAGGCCTGCTTGAGTTATGTCCGCGGGATCACCGCAGTGGCGGCGGCTACCTCGAGCAATCCGCTGGCTGCCAAAGCGCGTTTCGGCATGTTTCCCACCGACATGCCGAACCTTCATGGGCTAACGTTTGTGCTAAGCCATGGTGCTCATTGGGGTCAGCTGCTTAACCTTGTTCTGAGTGGCCTGGTGCTTGTATACGCGAGCAGGCAGAAGGAGTCTCTGCCTCTGGCGATGATGGCCGCGATGCTTGTCAGCTACCACATGCAGCCGCACGACCTTAGCCTTCTGGTCATCCCGCTTTCTCTTCTCTGGTCTGACAGAAAAAACAACTTATCCACGGGAATTGGTTGGGCAGATGCACCGCTGATTTTGGCCGCGCTTACACTCACTCTGCCGGCAGGTTCCTGGCTGATGCTCCGTGGCGGCAACGGCTTCATTGCGATTACGATTGCGAGCCTGATGGTAGCCCTGGCGAGAGCAGGTTCAGTGGAACGCGAACAGGCCACGCCTGATCACTGCGTGGCCTGAGAAATCGTCTTTTTCATTCGGGCAGTTTCATCGTTCCGTCGACTGAGAATCTGCCGGAGACACCTGGGGCCTTTGTGTCCGGCTGTCCTCCCCCGATGAAGACCGTGTAGGGTCCCGCGGCCACTACGGGTTCTCCTGCATCGGTTACGAGGCTGAGATCCCGCGGCTGCAGTTGAAAGTGAACCTTCTGCGATTGGCCCGGAGCGAGGTGTACGCGTTTGAAGCCTCGCATGGCCCGCAGCGGAGCGCCTGGAACAGGAGGGAAGGTGAGGTAGATTTGTGCAACCTCATCGCCCGCCGTGCCGCCATCATTGGTGACGGTCACATCGGCCGTCATCGGTTGACCGGCCACAACGGGAGACTTCGGCAGGTTGATTTCTTTATAGGAAAACCTGGTGTAGCTGAGTCCGTACCCAAAGGGATAGAGCGGTGTGCCCTTGAAGTAGCGGTAGGTTCGGCCTTGCATCGCATAATTTTCGAACGGCGGAAGTTGATCCACGCCCGTGTAGAACGTCACTGGCAGTCGCCCTGAAGGATTGTTCCTGCCCGACAGCGTATCGGCAACAGCTGTCCCGCCTTCTTCGCCTGGATACCACGCTTCCAGAACGGCGTTCACGTTTTTATCGGCCCAGTTCACAGCCAGTGCACTACCGTTGGTGAGGACCAGCACCACGGGTTTTCCTGTGGCCTTGAGTGCTTCGAGCAGCTCCTCTTCAGGCTTTGGCAGATCGATGCTTGTGCGGTCGCCGCCCTTGAAGCCTGGCTCGCTGACCTGCATCTCTTCTCCCTCGAGTTCGCTGCTGATTCCAAGCACCGCAACCACAACGTCTGCATCTTTGGCGGCGGCGATGGCCTCGGGCTGCGGGCGTAGATCTACTTTGGCCCATACCAGCTGCGCTACAGGCGTGCCATTTTCGGGCGGGGTGTACTCCACGTGCAGTTGGGCAGGCTTGCCGGCTTCAAGGTGAACGCGGCCAAGCTTTGCTTCGTTAGCATCGCCGCCATAGGATGAGGTGACATCCTGGTTGTCCAGCCGAATACGGAAGAAGCCATTGGCCTTGATGCCGAGGTTGTAGTCGCCCGTCTCGGGTACCGTGAGGCTGCCATCCCAGTGGATGGCGAGTGGATGTACATCAGCGACTGCAGCAGGCAGAGGCTGTGCCGCGATGTCTGCGGTGGGTACGATGCTCTCGGCCAAGGGCTTGGTCGCTTCCACCTTGTTGATGTTGCTCATGTCGAGCTTCGCATAGCTGACCCTGATTCCAGGCTTACCGTCCACCGTAAATGCTGATGCCGGCACGGGGTTGGCTGCGTGGCTGAGGAACTGCGTACCCGCAACATACTGGATGTGTGCCTCGGGAAAGCCGGCCTTCAAGCCTTCAAGAATCGTGACGGTATGTGTCGGCATGCCGTTGTAGTTACCCAGCAGCACCTTTGATTCATTCGCGATCGGGCCGATGACCGCGATCTTCGCCGCATGATTCTTCAGCGGAAGAACGCCATCGTTCTTCAGCAGAACCATAGATTCCTCGGCGATGCGGCGCGCCAGCATGCGGTGAGCCTCGCTGCTGAGTTCGTTGTCCTCGATCTTCGTGTAGGGGTCCATCGAAGGCGGATCGAACATACCGAGCTTCATCCTCGCCGTGTACAGCCGGACCAGAGCCGTGTCGATGTCGGACTCCTTCAACTGACCTTGCTTTACGGCATCGAGGTAAGCCTTGTAATCGTGGTTATCCGTCACTTTGAAGCCGCCGTCCACGCACTCGTTGTCCATTCCTCTTTGCAGGCTCACAGCCGATGCTTCGGACTGAGTCGGACGGAAGTGGTGATTGCGATTGATGTCGACGATAGCGCCGCAGTCCGACACCACATAGCCTTTGAAGTTCCACTTGCCGCGCAACTGATCCTGCAGCAGGAACTGGCTTGCACAGGCGGGCTCACCGTTGATGTTGTTGTAGGCGCACATCACCGAGCCAGCCTTGCCCTCGGTGACGGCTGCGCGAAAGGCAGGCAGGTAGGTGTCGAGCTCATCATGCTTGCTGACGGTCACGTCTGCTGTGTGGCGCGTGGACTCCGGGCCGCTATGGACGGCGAAGTGCTTCGGGGTCGAGATGGCGCGGTAGTATTTCGGATCGTCGCCCTGCATCCCGGTGACATAGGCCACGCCCATGCGCGCGGTCAGGAAGGGATCTTCGCCATAGGTCTCCTGCCCACGTCCCCAACGCGGGTCGCGAAAGATGTTGATGTTGGGAGCCCAGAAGTCGAGCCCCTGGAAGAAGCCGCTGTAACCTCCGTTGGCTTTCACGGCGCGGGCGTTCAGGACACGGCCTTCGATGCCGATCGCGGTAGCCATGCTATGGATCGCGTCGGGGTCGAAGGTTGCGGCGAGGCCTACCGGCTCTGGGAACTCCGTCACCCCGTCGCGGGCTACGCCATGCAGTGCTTCGCTCCACCAATCATAAGACGGAATACCGAGCCGGGGAACGGCGCGTGCCTGGTTGACAAGCTGCGTAGCCTTCTCCTCAAGCGTCATGCGATGTACCAGGTCGGCGGCGCGCTGCTCGGCAGGAAGGTTTGTGTCCTTGTAGGCTGGAGCGCTCTGCGCGAGAACCAAGGAGGTGCCGCACAGCAAGGCGGCAAAGGCTGCATACTTTTGCGAAACGTTCATCATTAAGCCTCAAGTCATCCGGTCCGGACTCTACGCGACCCAGAAAAGCTTGTAAAGCAGCTTAATAAGCGTAATGTCTCCCCCGGAATAAGCTCGCTGGCAACGTCGACACGAACACGTTGCGTCAGACGGTCTGACAAGGAGCACCATGCCGACTAATCTGATCACACCGCAGGACCCGCGCTCACAATATCCCGGGCCGCCATCCAAGATTGAAGTTCAGCCAGCCCCGGCAATCGAAGCAGCCATGAGCGAAAAACCGGACTGCGGCGAGCAATCCTACAAGGGCTCGGGTCGCCTGGCCGGCCGAAAGGCGCTGCTTACCGGTGCCGACTCGGGTATCGGCCGTGCCGCAGCGATTGCGTTCGCACGTGAAGGGGCCGACGTGGCCATCTCCTACCTGCCGCAGGAGCAGGAGGACGCTGAAGAGGTGGCGAAGTACATTCGCGAGGCTGGCCGCAAAGCCGTGCTGCTGCCTGGCGACATCTCTCACGAGGGCTTTTGCCAGCGCCTGGTAGCCGACGCAATCGAGCAGCTCGGTGGGCTCGATATATTGGTCAACAACGCGGGAAAGATGGGCAAGACCGAAGGTATTCTCGAGACCTCGACTGAGCGCTTCGACAGCCTAATGAAGACCAACATCTACTCCATCTTCTGGATCACGAAGGCGGCGGTGCCGCACCTGAAGCCGGGGGCATCGATCATCAACACAACCAGTGTGCAGGCTTTTGATCCTTCCGCGAACATCTTCGATTACGCGATCACGAAAGCAGCCATCGCCAACTTTACCAAGGGGTTGAGCCAGCCTTTGATGGAGAAGCATGGCATCCGCATCAACGCGGTGGCGCCGGGTCCCATTTGGACACCGCTGCAGGAAGCTGACGGGGACGAGGAGAAGTTGAAGAAGCTGGGCTCGACCACGCCCTTCAAGCGTCCCGGCCAGCCGGTTGAGCTTGCGCCCGTATACGTGTTGCTGGCATCACAGGAGAGCAGTTACACGACCGGTGAGATCTACGGAGTGACCGGCGGTATGGGCATCGCATAAACATGAGCGGCGGCCTCGGTCCTCCGTGCTTTGACGATGCCGCCTGCATTTTTTCCGAGGACGTGCCGATATGCGCCAGAACCCGCTTTGCCACGTTGCCTGCGGGCTCGCTATCCAACAGGAGGCGTATCGCGGTGTAGATACCCATCGCTACTCACAAGCGGTAACAGCGTAGCCTCTTCAGAGAGCGCCGTCTGGCTCTCTGGATAGCTTCGGATCCTGTCATGTTCTGAAGTCTCGGGATCAGCAAGGTCGGTCTTCAGTGTGTGGAGCAGCGGATCGTTGTCTGCGGCTCCCGCGCTGAATACCGACTGCTGTTGGTACGCCGCTCGACGTTGCCCAGCACAGCACTCGGGCGGCCTGCGAAATGCCTCTTCTGCAGAGCGGAACCGGGACCATTGGCCTCGAATGGTTCTGAACTTCAACAGGCGCACCGGAAATCGCAGCGAACGGCCAAGCAGCAACTCAATCTTCTGGAGGATGACAGCCAATTGGCACGAACACTAACATTCGGCCGAAGTGTGCCATGTTGCCGCGCTGTTCGCATGCTTCAACCGTGTCGTGAATGCATTGCTGTGCGCGGGCTTATGCGCACAGGCAGCCTGGTGTAACCCGAGCATCAGCCGCCACAGGATCCTGAAACCAGGCCTGCTGCGTTGACGATCGATCAAGTACTGGCGGCGGCGCGAGCCCGGCTGCATCGAATATCGCCTGAAGCCGCGCATGCCGCCATCACAGCTTCCGGAGCGGTCCTCGTCGATATAAGGCCGCAAGCCCAGCGCGCCCACGAAGGTACGATTCCGGGCGCGTTGATCGTCGAGCGCAACGTGCTGGAATGGCGTTTCGATCCTCTATCCGACGCGCGTCTCGAGATCGCAAGCGGGCACGGCCATAAGGTCATCGTCTTCTGCTCGGAGGGCTACACCTCAAGCCTGGCTGCCGCGGCACTGCAGGATCTCGGGCTGTGGCGAGCAACCGACATCGCCGGAGGATTTCAAGCCTGGAGCGCGGCGGGTCTGCCTGTAACAACTCTTGGCACCGCTGCAACCTAGCTGGCATAACCGTGCGTTGTCTCGTTCTGCTCTCGAAGTGGTGGCCAGAGACGGGATCGAGCCGCCCACGCCGGTCTTTCAGAGTCGCGTAACGATAGAATTCGGTGGTCTAGAATGCGATCACGTATTTTAGAAATGAATCCATGTGGGGTCAATTTCAGGAGCTGAACGATGTCAATGAACCTATCGTTGAAGTTGCTGTCCATTGCTGTGTTTTGCACGTCCCTGAACATGGCCCTGGGTGGAGCCCAAACTCGGCAAGCAAGACCTGTCCCACGCGATGGATCATCCTCTCCAAGACGTCCCTCAGCACGCCAGATTTGGATCGGCGGCATTTCGCCCTTCATGCAGCGCCATCGCAAGATCGACAACCCGTCCGACTGGATGGCCATGTTTGAGCCGAACGCTCCGTGGCCGGTCGCCAGTGCTCACATGGCCTATTTCAAGATGCCTTCGCAGGCGATTGAAGGGAGTACGGATGAAGAGATGCACATCGTCATCGATGGTCTCCGTCGCCGTCATATCGGCCTCGCGATCGAGATGGGTCTGTTGCTCGACGGACCGAACGGTTGCGGCCACGGCTTCGAGGGTATGGGGGCGGCGCACGAACCCGAGAACGTCATCAGGCGCATGAAAGCGCTCGGTGGAACGATCGACGCCGTCACCATGGACGAGCCCGTCATCTTTGGCCGTCTCAAACTTAAAGGTGAGCGCGACAACACACCCGGTTGCCAGTATCCGGTCGCCACCATGGTCGACCAGATCGTGCCGAAGATCGAGCAGTTACGTGAAGCCTTCCCCAACATACGCGTCGGCGATATCGAAGCCGTCGGAGGGGGTGCCTCCGGCGCACGCGGTATGGAAGACATCCTAGCCTTTGAAACCCAACTCCATCAACGTACCCATGGCTTCGCGCCCGCATTCGTCCACGCCGACATGCAGTGGAGCGACGTAGGAGTCGTGCCGCAGGCCGACCGCCTCAGCCGGCGTATGCACGCGCTTGGAATTCGCGTTGGCGTGATCTGCGACGGGGGCGGACCGACGATCAAGGACAGCAACGCTTGGGTGAATAACGGGGTACAGCGCTGTGCGGCCCTTGCCGCAGATCCCAACTTCCAACCCGACGATCTCCTTGCGCAGACGTGGGAGACGCTGCCGACGAAGATGCTTCCTGAAAATGCTCCAGGCACGATGACCGGTGAAGCGAAGCGTCTTCTGAGTCTGCCATAGGACACGCCGCCCTGGTCCGTTCGTCGATGGAATCGAATTATCCGGCAAGATAGCTTCTTGGCAAGGGTTAAAGTGGCTCTATGAAACTATTTGACTGCATGGCAGTCGTCTTTGGAATCGCGGTACTCTCGTCGCGAGCACAGAGCCAGACCTATCGGTCGGTAGAGTTGGACAGCGCTGGACAGCTTTCCATCATGTTGAGCTCAGGGGCAGTCCTTACCCCGCCAAAACTCAGGGATCAGGTCTCTTTCAGCCAACCAATGATCTCGGGCGATCACAAGACCGTCGCCTGGTTGGCAAACTATGCCGACTCATCCGCTGCGCAGGACTCTTCCAATCGCATAGCAGGTCGTCTCGTACTGTACTGTACAGGGCAGGTCACGTTCTCCGCAGCTTCAGCACAGATCAGGTCTTCTGGTGTTGGAAGTTCTCGAATCATGATACGGACATCGCTTTCTGCACTGGACCGACTCACGGCGGGGCGAGCGGATGCGAGCTGCACCGATCAGCCTCCGGTCGTTTGCAGGCGAAGTGGGACACCCACTCTTCAGGGAATCCACCACTTTGGGTGCGGGGGCTGGACTTTTGACCTGCACTAAAAATGTTTTTTCGAGGAAGCTATACCTAAAGCTCACTTGAGAAATCGAGGTCACAACAGATCCAAGGCACCAGTTGTTGCTGATCCATAACCCAAACGTGCCGAGGATTCGGTTTTCCTGATACGAACCGGGTTCGTTCGTTGTTCGCGATGCTGGACAACACACAGATACCCCGTTCAAAGAGGAGACAACTCGTTTTCTCGAAGATTGAATGGAAGTCCGTCAGATCATCCAGGCATCCAATTTCAATCGATTCCAGCGCGAAGGTTTGAGCGCCACGCAGTTCATGACGCTCAGCACATCCCCGCAAATGGCATGACCCTCTCAGAGATAGCGCGGAAATAAAATCTAAGTGCAGCGAGGCTGAACGAGAGGCTCAATCGCTCTCAGAGCGAGGACTGATCGTCAAAACATCCGATCCAAACGATGCCCGCAAACTGATAGTCACCGCCACAAGCCAAGGCTAAAGCATGCAGAACTCTTCATCGGAGGAGATTCATGCGTTTACGGCCGGTCTCTTCAGGCGAATGAGAAAGGCCTGAGGTTAGGGTTTCTTTCGCGGTCTCGAAGAAAGGGTAAAGCTTAGTCGATCCGATGGGTCTGAACCGATTTCGCGTGCTGTTGCCGTTCCTCGGGCGAGGCGTAATTCTCGGAAATTTCCGCAGCAGTGATCTCAATCGCACTGTTGCTGCGAACGATCGAGGCAATCTCGTCATCCGTTTTGCCGTGAGCCCTGAGAATTTCGACTTCATCGCTAATCATGCCAACGAAAGCTTGGATGGGAAACTGCTCTGGTTCCAGCCCTGCCGCGTGGCGTAACGATCGCTGAGCTTTGATTGCTTCTTCCACCGGGTACGTCTTCGTTTGACTCATTCTTATTCCTTTCATAGCACGAAGCAGTTGTGCTTTTTCGTTAGAGGTTCCATGGAAGAAGTCCGAACGACTCGAACTGAAATTCAAGTGACACCCTTGAGACCAGACCTGCGCAAGCACTGAGTTGTGGTTAATTGAAAGGAAGATCACGCGCTTACGCCTATTCAGCAACACCGACTTTTCCCGCGGATGCGAGGCAGACTTCAACAAAGCAGCTATGCGGATCCGATCAACGGCCTCGGATGAAACGGGGCTCTAAAGCTTCAGAGTGCCAACCTTGCGTCGCTAGCTACAAAAATGGCTTTCCAATGAATCAAGTAAGACACCTCCATGCGGGACGGGTCCTAGAACAGATTGCCCGCAACCTCTTCGGCGGCTTCTTCGAGGCAGCGTCTCCGTGACTTTTCCGCAGTTCCTGACACCTTACCCGACACTGTTACCAAGAAGTAGATCCCGCGTACTCGCGCGCGAATTGACTGCGAATGCTCTGCCTGAGCGTCCACGACGCAGAATATCGCATCCTGTCCTACTCCCGTCAACCGCTCGCCCGTCGAACATTCCTTGGGCCGCAGATGGTTCACAGTGATCTTTAAGCGCAAACTGCCAGCAGGGAAAGGATCGTCGGCTGTAATGCTGGAAAACTCGCAAAAGCCTTCGCCGGCCCGCACATCGACGATGGCTCTTACCTCTCCGCCCATGAGAGCGGCTGCAGTGCCTTGGGTGAGCCAAGGGCAAGCGCGTTGGCCGCTAGCAACGGAGCAAAGTGACAGACAGATACCAAAGATGCTCAAACGAAGCACTAGGAGGTCTTCCCCCCCGGCTTCAAGGGGCCGCTCTTCAGGATCGTGCCGCCTTCCTGGATGACGTAAAGCTGATTGGGTGCAAGATTCTTAAGCTTATCGATTTGACCACTCAGCCAGCGGATTTCCACCTGGTCCACGCCCTTGGCGTCTCCGAGTCCGAAGTGCATGCGAAGGTCGTTCTGCGAGAAATAACTGCCCCCGCTGCGGAGCTCTTCGGTCTGCTGCAAAGGTTTAGCTGCGCCCGGCTGCGCCTTCGCTGTGACGATGACTCGGCTACCGATGCCGGTACGATTGGACTTGGTGCCAACGAGTTTGATCTTGATCCAGTTCCGGTTGAGCTTCGAGTCGCAGCGTAGAAGTTGCGGAACTGAGTTGATACAGTTCACGACCACGTCGATATCACCGTCATTGTCATAATCGCCGAAGGCACAGCCGCGGGCCGGGGCGTTTTCAAGGATGCCCGCACCTCCTTGTTCGGTGACATCTTCGAAACGCCCGTTCTGAAGGTTGCGGTAGAGGTACTTGTGCTGGGCATACTTCAGGTCGGCCTTGGAGCGATCTACTTCAGGGTACACGTGGCCGTTTGACATAAGGATGTCGGGCCATCCATCGTTGTCCATATCGAAGAAGCCGACACCCCAGCCGAGCAGGCGCGTGTTCTCCCCCAGGCCGCCGGGGTAGGTGTGGTCTTCAAAGACCGCCTGGCCGAGGTTGGTGTAGAGGGAGTCGGTATCGCCGGCAAAGTTCGTCTTGACGACGTCCATGTTGCCGTCACGGTTGTAGTCGCCTATCGAGACGCCCATGCCAGCCTGAGGTTTGGCTTCGGCGGAGAGCGCTGCACCGGCCTCGATCGCGATATCCTTGAAAGTGCCGTCCTGCTGGTTCTGATAGAGCGTGGCGGGTGCGGAATCGTTGGCGACATAGATATCCGGCCAGCCATCGTTATCGAGGTCGGACGCAGCCACGCTGAGCCCGTAGGTTCCCACGGCGGTCCACATGCCGGACTTCTCACTGACGTCAGTGAACGTCCCGTCACCGTTGTTGTGATAGAGGATGTTGCGTCCACCCGGCAGTCCAGGCGGCCCGCATGCAACCAGCATGCCTTTGTAGGTGCAGGGCCCATCCTCTGGTTTTGGCGCCGTCTTGAGGTCGAAATCGACGTAGTTGGCGACGAAGAGATCAAGGTGTCCGTCCTTGTTGTAATCGACGAAGGTGCAGCCTGTGTTCCAGCGTATCTTAGGCCCCGGCTGCAGCAATCCAGCCTTCTCGGTGACATCCGCGAAAGTTCCGTTCCCGTGGTTACGGTAGAGCGCATTCTGTCCGTAGTAGGTGACGAAGAGGTCGTCGTTGCCGTCGTTGTTATAGTCGCCGACGCAGCATGCCTGGCCCCAGCCGGTCTTATGCTCAAGACCTGACCCCCTGGTCACATCGGTGAAGGTGCCATCACGGTTGTTTTTGAAGAGTTGGCAGCGTGGCTCCTGCCCGGCGGAGAAGCCTTCTAGCCGCCAGCCATTGACGAGGAAGAGATCCTGCCAGCCATCGTTGTCGTAATCGTAGAATGCAAGGCCGCAGCCTGTGGTCTCGAGCAAGTATTTGTTGGTGAGTTTACCGCCGTAGGTGGTCTCCAGGGTGAGGCCTGCCTGCGCCGCTACATCGACAAAGCTCACACCGAGTGGCGTTCCCTCGAGCGGCGACTTTGGTCCGCCTGTCGGAGGCGGCGCCGGCTTTACGTCGTAGCTGCGCTCCTGCGGGCCGATCTTTTTCGAAGCATCCTGCTGCTGGACTGGCGCGGCAAGCGCCAAAATGTCAGCAAACCGCAGAACCAGCGCCGTCCTGCTCAGTGACTTGATGAATCTCCTGCGATTCAAATGTTTCACGGTGCACCTGCTCCACGACCACTTGTTTCGTGCATTGCATCCGTGTGGAGATGCCATGGATTACTCTCGTTGGAGATTTCCGGATGCTTTCGCAGGTACTCCAGCGAGTAAGTGGGTGCTCCCGGGTCGATCCACTTCATGGCGTACTGCGCCGACTCCTTCGTTGACTCCGCCTTCATGCCCAGACGGCGGTAGAGGACCGCTAGATTGTAGTGCGCGGCGAGGTCGTCGGGATCGACGTCCTGCAACTTCCTGAAGGTCGCCACGGCATCCTCTGCGCGGTGCTGCTGATAGTAGCTGATTCCCAATTCTCGCAGAGGGTCCCGCGCCCGCGGATATTGCGTAACAACTTCTTCTAGATCCGCGATTGCCTGTTCCGGATGTCGGCTTCGGCGTTCGATGAGGGAGAGATAGTAGAGTGCGCGAGCGTCGTGCGGGGCCAGTGTCAGCGCTTTTTCGAGAGGCGCCCGAGCTTCGGCGTACTTTTCCCACTCAATGTCGTTCAGGCCGATATTGATATAACCATCTTTGTAGTCCGGCCGAAGTTTCGTGACCTGTTCAAAGGCCCGCTTTGCTTCGGAATACTGCAGTTGATCAAGGTAGCTGATGCCAAGGTTGTTCCAGCGCATCCATTCGGGATTATCGGTCGCACTCGGCAGCGTGGTGCCATTGTTGCCGGCATCGATCACTCGAGAACGTGAGGCGATCTCGACGACCGGGTATGCGGGATGATCGTCACCGAGCACATTGTTCAGGTAGGTCTGCCGCAGGTGCCTGTACTGAACGGATGCATTCACCGTGATGGGCCAGTTTGCACCCTCTGGCACATGGAACTGATACCGCACCAGGGTCGAGCGGCCTGATTGAATGGAGTTGTCGTATGCGACCGAGTGGATCGTCCACACGCGGTGATTGTCCACAAAGCCGCCATCGGAGTTCACGGGGCGATTGGTGAAGCTGTGCGCGCCCGGATCAAGCGTTCCATCGGGTTGCAGGTACCCGCTCTCATAGATCACCTTGCCATTTGCATCCGTGACTTTGAACGAAACCCATGCTTCGTACAGGTCCCGCACCTCAGGGATCAGCGAGTGGCCGATCGCCTTGCTCTGAATCACGACATAAGCCTCGAGGGTCTGTTTCGGATCGACCTTGAACGGCACAGAACCGAGAGGAGCCTGCAGGTCATCAGAGCCCGTGGCCTTGATGCCGAAAACGTCAACATTGAGATAGTTGCCCGTCTGCAGGAAAGCCGTGGTCTTCTTTAGTTGTTCTTCGAAGCCGTAGTAGAACGGAACGGCGGTGTTTCCTGCGAGCCATCGATGCGAAGCCAGCAAGCCCTTCTTTGCGCCGGGATCAGGCAGGCTGATCGCCTCGCGCTTCATGTGACAGCCCTGGCAGGTCGTGTAGTCGGCGTTGTAGAAGACCAGTGGGTTCTGCTTGGAATACTTCGATCCCTGCCATTCGTCATAGGCGCTGAACGCGCGAATCCACTTGTAGTCGTTCAGCATCACCGGCAGATTTGCCTTGTGGCACGCGGAGCAAAACTCCGGCGACTGGTAGATCTTTTGCATAACCGCCTTCGAGTGGCGGTCGAGGTGAGCTAGTATCTGCGCGTCCGGGACCATACCCGGGATGCGCTTACCGCTCTCATCCACCAGAACGGCCGGGACGGCCATGACATAGCTGCCATTACCCAATTTGCTGTCGACCTGTTGAATTGAGTGGCACGTCATGCAGGTCAGACCGTCCCGGTCGAAGCTCCTGTCGCCCGTAGCATGCTCATCCAATGCACCCGAGAGCACGCCGATCGGATTGTGGCAGCTATCGCAGTGCCGCGTAAATGCTATCCCTTTTTCTTGCACCAGCATGTTCACGCTCTTCCGATAGAACGGCGTGCGGAAGGAGTTTGAGTGCAATGCCTGTCGCCATTGCGCGTAGGCGTCCTGGTGGCAGTGCCCGCAGTATTCGGCGGTCGGAAAAGCTGAAGGTTGGATGAAGTCGCCGCCTTCGATGGCCGCATTGCCGGGCAATGAGAGCATCCCGGTACCGTAGACTGCCTCGGACTTGCCTGCTGAAATGTACTTGTACTTCTCCCGTATCTTGTCTGCATAGACTTTCCACGCGGCCTGCGCTTTCGCGCCATCGTTTTCTGCCGCGTGCGCCGTCAGTAGAATGGAAAAGCCTGACCACACAAGCACGCTTACACCCCCGCACATCATCATCAGCAGGGTCGCGCGCCGCATGAAGCCTGTTCTCAACTGGGGCATAGAGGCGGATTATAGCGAGGTTGTCATAGCGATGTACACGCTCCACTGTGCACGGGCAGTCTTGACCTTTACTGTCTGGTACCTGTGGCGATCGCTTTTTCGCGTTCAGCGGCCGCATCGGCCCGGCGCCCCTGTGCTTCGTATACTTTAGCCAGACCTTTGTGAGCGTCCGGATAGGTAGCGTCGAAGCCGAGCGCATCTTGGAACTGCACCATGGCCCCGGCCAAATCGCCGCCTTTTATAAGCGACTCTCCCGAGTGCGTCGCCACCTCGGCCCGCTGGCGGTTCATATTTCCCCGCATAAGTTGTGCAGCCTGCTTGCGCTCCGCCACAGCCTCTGCCGTCTTCTGCTCTTTCACGTAGACCGCTGCCAGCGTGAGATGGGGATCAGGCTGCTCCGGCAGCTGCTGAATCGCCTCTTGTAGCGCCGACTCGGCATCCGGCAGCCTATCCAGCTTGTAGTAAACGCTACCCAGCGTCGCCCACGCATCGCCATTCTGCGGCCGCATGGTCAATGAGGCCTTCAACTCACGCGCTGCATCTTCATAGCGGCCTCCCTGCATGTAGAGCATGCCCAGCGCTAACGGAGCCTCCGGTGCCTTTGGGTCGAGCACCTCGGCACGCTCCAGTTCAGGCGTCGCATGTACTGCATCGTCCTGCATCTTGTACGCAAGGCCGAGGTCGTAATGCAACTGCGACATCTCCGGGGCAAGCTTCAGCGCAGCCTGCAACTGTGGCACTGCGGCTTCGAGCTGATTGAGCTGAAGATAAGCCGCAGCCAGGTCTTCCATTGCAGTCACGTTCTGTGGTGCCAATTGGACTGCCTTCTGCAGCAGCGGAAGCGCATCCTTCGCGCGTCGTTGCTGGGTGAGCGCCATCCCGAGATTTGCCAAAGCATCAGAATTATTCGGCTGAGCCTTCAGGACCTTTTCGAAAAGTGTCTGGGCTTCCGAGACCCGGTCGCTTCGCTGCAGAGCAAGCGCCAACTGATACGTGGCACTGACGTTTGACGGTTGATGCAGAAGCAGTTTTTGCAGGAGCACGATCGCCCGTGCGTCATCTCCCGCTGCGGCCAGGGCTGAGGTGTACTGCCGAACGATTGGCTCGCTCGCTGGTGCGAGATTCGCCGCTCGCTCCAACTCCTGCAACGCCCCGGGCTCGTTCTGCGCCTGCATTGCCAGCCCCAGGCGCCAGTGAATCTGCGCGTTCCTCGGACTCAGCTTCGAGGCGGCAAAGAATTCAGCTTGCGCCTGAGACCAATGCTGTTGCTGTGCATATAAAGATCCGAGATCGTTGTGCAGAAGCGCATTGCTGGGCTCGGAATCAGATGCAGCTTTCATCTCCGTTACGGCGTCGTCGATTCTTCCAGTCGACGCGAGGGCGAAAGCATACCGCTGCAGAGTCGCGGCTGCGAGCTTGCGATGCTGCGCGGTCGCCTGTGACTCCATTTGCGCGTAAAGTCCTACCGCCCTCTCAAACTGCAACTCGCCCGCGGCGCGGTCGCCTCGTGCCATCGCCGCTTGCCCCTCTAGGAACACTGAATCGGCTGGTTGCTGGGCCCGGCCCACGCTTAGGAGTAGAGACCCGCATAGCAAGAGGAATATCTTGCTGCGGGCACCTGCTTTCGCATTCTGCTTCAGAATCTTCATCGTAGCCCTACGCCTGCAGAGTCACGATAGCACCCAGCGCCCTTTTTGGCAGAAGCCCTGCATTCATTTTTCTACCGTAGGAGACCTGCACCTGCGTGAAGGAGAAATCGACAGTGTCGACGATCTGGAGCGAACCAGCGAAGTTGCTTGCGGCCTCCGGCGTAAAGCCCATGGTAATGGCAGAGGATGCGCCGGCGGCAAGGCTCGTAAGGCTCCGTGTGGATCTAGTTTGGCAAAAAGTGGCGAAAATAGCAGGGCAACGCAAAATCTGGAATGCCTTAAAGGCAAGCCGCGCGCCCTATCTGCCATGGGGGGCAGCAAGTCTCCCTATATTGAGCTATGGAAGCAGGGCAGAGTTTCTTTACTGCAACATTGCAAGATCTCTCTGGCTAGTATCGGATAACCGGGGTCGAACCTGGCTCTTGGGGGAATGGCGAAGATGGCTCGGCACGCAACGGGGAGTCGATGGTCCGATAAGGGTGACCCGCAGAAGGATCATCTGCAGTGCAGGGATCTTCTCCCGGACATAAAGACCTAAGCAGTAGCGAGCGATGCCGTAAGGTCAGGCGCCATCTTCTGGATCGCATCTGTAATTCCTTCTCTGCAAGGACCGAGCGACGTTCACACGAATGTGGAACAGACGAGGGGGGGGGCGCCGATGTCCAGCCTGCCAACATAAACAAAACTCATGGCAATCGAACTGATCCTTCCGAAGCATCTAGCTGCAGAAGCGGTCGACGAACTTAATACCCTCATCGCTCGTTTTCCGGTTCCGTTTATGTCAAAGGAAGTGAGTAAGGCTAATCCCTCTGAGACAAACTTCCGCTAAGAGATTGCAGAGACACCCATTCAGTAGGTCTCGGCAATTTGCATGGCGGCTCTCAGGTTTTTACCGGTGATGTTACCGCCGTCTTTACAAGCCATTGATCGAGGCCGGTTCGGTTCAAGGTGGAGAAAGGACAATCGCTCGAGTCACTCGGCTGACGTCAGACGGTTGGTTAGACCCTATACAATTCGGGAGATCGTATATGACCCCCCATCCGCGTTCCTTGTTGCAGCTTGTCTGGTTCTCGTAATCCTCGATCTATCTATGAAATTTCCCATCGGCTTTCGATATTGGCTGCGTGATCTGTACATCAGAAGGCGGGTTCCAGTTCTGTATCTCGTGGCCGCTTCAATCTGTCTCGTTCCACCTTCAAGAGGGCAGAGCACACCAGTCGCAAGCCCATCGGTAATTTCCATGGAGCAGCTGCGCGCCGGCTTTAGCGATCCTCCCCTGCCGGCCCGTCTGCGCTGCTACTGGTGGTGGTTGAACGGGAACACGGACAAGCCGACGATCACGCATGACCTTGAAGAGATGAAGAACAAGGGTTACGGTGGAGCGCTCCTCGTCGATGCTAACGGCTCCGACCAGGAGGGCAATCGAAATGTACCCGCGGGGCCGACGTTCGGCAGTCCAGCCTGGACGGACCTCTTTCTTCATGCACTGCGTGAAGCCGATCGCCTAGGACTTGAGATTACGTTGAACGTGCAAAGTGGCTGGAATATGGGCGGCCCGGCGGTCACTCCGGAAGAGGCCTCCAAGGTCATGACCTGGACTCGGACGACGGTGCACGGAGGCTCCAGGGTGAGCGTGACGCTTCCTACACCGCCTGAAAAGAACGGCTTCTATCGTCAGATCGCTGTCCTGGCGTATCCCCTTCGTGATGGAGATCGTCCGTCTGCGAGTGGCTCTGCCTTGCGATTCCGATCTGCGGCGGCGGAAACCGGGTTCAGCATGCCGGATTCGGATTGGATGCTAGACCCGAACGGTTCGCCTGCAGGAGGCAGCGGCCTGGGACGTGCGAATCAGGAAGACAAGGTCACGCCGCACACGGTCCAGGCGGACGCGAGGCGAGCGGAGGTTCTCGACCTGACCACGCAGACGACCGCCGGGGGCAGCCTGAACTGGATCGTGCCGCCGGGTGAGTGGGAGTTGCTGCGGATCGGCTACACGGACTCCAGCACTCTAACCTGCGCATTGCCCTGCGCGAGGGTATCTACCTCAAGCGGTGCCTGGCAGGGGCTTGCCCTGGACTACCTTAGCCGCGATGCCTTCGACAGCTTCTGGCAGCAGGCAGTGGAGCCGTTGCTGTTGGCAGCCAAGCCCTATCACAGCCTCAAGATGTTGGCTGAGGATAGCTGGGAGCTCGGTGGAACCAACTGGACCGAAAACTTCCGTGAGGAGTTCAAGCAACGCCGCGGATATGATCCGGTGCCCTGGCTGCCTGTGGTCGCCGGCCGAATCCTCGAGGACCCGGATGCGAGCCTGCGTTTTTTGGCCGATCTCCGCCGCACCGTCGCAGACCTGGTCACGGCGAACCACTACGACCGCTTTGCAGAACGTGCAGCTACTTTCGGTTTGGGCATCCAGGCCGAATCGGGAGGCCCGCATGGCGCACCAATCGACGCGCTGGAGACGTTTCGTCACTCCGCCGTTCCGCAGTCGGAGTTCTGGTCTGAGAATCCGCATCGCAGCCGGGATGCCGAGCGCTTTTTCACCAAGGAGGCAGCCAGCGCGGCAAGCATCTACGGCCAGCGATACGTAGCGCAGGAAGGCGAGACGTCCATTCACAGGCAATGGAACGAGAGCCTGGCAACAGACCTGAAGCCTAGCTTCGACCGCGCTATTACGGAGGGCATGAATCGTCTGGTCTGGCATGAGTTCACCTCAAGCCCTGCCTCGACGGGCCTGCCTGGTCAGGAGTACTTTGCCGGCACCCATCTGAATCCGAAGACAACCTGGTGGAATGCCGGCGGCGCCTTCTTCCAATACCTGGACCGGGTGCAGTTCCTGATGCAGCAGGGCACACCTGTCCACGATGTCTTGTACTTCTATGGCGATAACGTGCCGGCCTTTGTCCGGATCAAGGAGGACGATCCGGCACGCGTACTGCCCGGTTACGATTACGATGTGACGAATGAAGACGCGCTCCTCCGGTCCATTCACGTGGAAGGGCATGAGCTGGTCGGTCCTTCCGGCGTGCGCTGGCGCGTACTGACGATGCCACGCAGCGAGCGAGTCTCGCTCACAGCGCTCAGGCGCATTCGCGGACTTGTACGCGAGGGTGCGATCCTCGCGGGGAAGCCCCCCTCGTCGCCCACGGGCATGGTGAGCAAAGTCCAGGCGACCCAGTTTCAGGCGCTGGTGGAGGAGCTCTGGGGAGCATCCTGCGAACGGCAGCCCCGTACGGTGGCTCGCGGACAGGTCTTCTGTACGGGGGAGACCCGAGCGGTACTGGCAGCACTCCAAATTCCGCCGGACCTGAGTTCTAGGAAAGACACTCCAGATGCAATGTCATCGCTGGGAGGGACTCTGGACTACGCTCATCGCCGCGTTGGAAAGATGGAGATCTATTTTCTCCGAAACGGATCCGCAGAGCAGAGAACTGATGATCCGATCTTCCGGGTTTCGGGCAAGCTCCCGGAGATATGGGATCCGGTATCGGGAACCATTGGAGAGACACCTCTCGCGAGCGGAAGACCGGCTTTTCACACCCTTCCAGATGGCCGGTTGCAGGTGCACGTCTCACTCCCGGCATATGGTTCGGTCTTCCTGGTGTTTCAACCCTCTGAAGATGCCGGAGCAGGAGCGGTCTCGGCCTTTCCGAGCGTCGAAGAAGCTGAAGTAGAACGACTCGGTGCGTGGCAGGTGAACTTCCCGGCTGGTCATGGCGGGCCGGGAGCATCGTTGGTGCTGAATGATTTGAGAAGTTGGACTGAGGCTCCCGATGCGAGGGTACGTTACTTCTCCGGTTCTGCTACCTACCGTGTCCTTGTGAAGGCCCCCGCGGCCGCGAAAGGTAAGAGGGTCTGGTTGCGCTTCACCGACGTTCATGAGATCGCCAGAGTGAGATTGAATGGGCAGGATGCCGGGACTGTATGGGCAAAGCCCCTGACGCTGCAGGTGGATCGATGGCTGAAGCCGGGGACCAACTTACTAGAGGTGGAAGTGACGAATCTCTGGCCGAACCGGATAATCGGAGACCTGCAGCCGGAAACCACGGAGCGGTACACCAGCACCAATATCACCTCCTATCCCGCGAACACCCCATTGCTTCCATCCGGCTTGATCGGTCCGGTGCTTTGGCAGGTTGAACGGTGAAGCGCATCACCTCAGTAGCAGGTTTGACAGTACTGAACCGTAGCCCGTACCCTTCCGGAATCAAATGCCCACCTAAGGATCACCAGCATGCCCATGAACACTTCACTTGTCCTCACCCAAAGGATGCGATCCATGGGTAAACTCTTCCCGGTGAAAGCGAAGGCAGTTCAGATTGCCTGCTTCGCGATTGCAGCTCTTCCTTTTTCCGCTCGCGGGCAAAGTTATCTGGGAAGCATCCAGGGAGAGGTCACTGATCTGACCGGCGCAAAAGTTCCGGGTGCAGTGATCACGGTTGAAAATAGCGAGACACACTTCAAGACCTCTGCAACGGTGAACGGTAGCGGTGCATACACGCTTGCCGGTCTCAATCCTGGGACCTATACCGTTACCATTATTGCCCAGGGCTTTCAAAAAGTTGCCAAGACAAATGTCCTGTTGACGGCCGGACAGCTGCAGCAGATCGACTTTCCGCTCAGTGCGGGAGGTGCAGTCGAAGTGATCGAAGTGTCCGCCGACAACTCACTGCTGGACAGCGGCTCGGCGCAGATTGCGACCACGCTCTCCACGCAAGAGGTGACGGACCTGCCGAACGTGGGGCGTAATCCATTTGTGCTTGCCACCTTGGCAGCGGGTGTCATCAATACTGGTTCAGGTGGTTATTTCCAAGGCAAGTCCAGCCAATTCACGCAACCGTTCAGCGGCGTCGCAGTGCAGATTACATCCGATGGCAGTTCGGGTCACAATCGGCTGACCTTGGATGGCATTCCGGACGATCCACCAGAGCGGCTTTCCGGCGCAAGCTATACCGGGTTTGTACCTTCACCGGAGGCTGTGCAGGAGGTTAAGGTTCAGACCTCTATCTTCGACGCACAGATTGGTCACGGCAACGGTACGGTGACAAACACCGTCGTCCGTGGCGGAAATAACAGGATTCATGGTGCCACCTACTACGTGTTTCAAAACACGTACTTGAATGCCAACACTTACGAGAAGGTACCTACACAACACGCTGTCACGAATCCGACACCACGCAACAACGATCAGATAAGCCAGACCGGCTTTGTGCTCGATGGGCCTGTGGTGATCCCGAAGTTGTACAACGGTAAAGATAAGACGTTCTTCATGGTTGCTTTTGAACGCTACGAGTCTCACACTGCCATCAACTATTCGGCGCGTGTTCCGACATTGGCAGAGCGTACGGGTGATTTCTCCGCACTGTGCTCGGCATTCAACACTGCAGGGCTTTGCACCAACGGTATTCAACTGTATGACCCGTTATCCGCCCTTGATGCGAACGGCAACCGTACGGTGTTTTTTCCCAACAACAACATTGCCGCGCGGATCAACACGACAGGTGCTGCACTTCTAAGTTATTTGCCCGTTCCAAACCTATCCAATGTTTCCGGCATCACCTCCAACAACTACATCTCGACCCAGACCTCTTATCCCAGCTCCAATCCAGCGTTGGTAGCACGCTTTGACCAGAAACTAGGAGCGAAGAACAAGCTGAATGCCATCTACTTCCGTAATGGACTGGCGCAGAACTTTCCGCTTCAAGGCTTTCCCAAGGGCATCGGGCCTGGCGGCTACGGCTACAACGTTTATCGTCGTAATCACGGTGGCAGCATCGACGACGTGCATCAGTTCTCGTCGAATCTGATTCTTGACTCACGCTTCGGTCTTGTCTTTCATCCGTTCGGCCTCGTGTACCCCGGGAACACAGGCTTCGGTCTTTCGTCGATTGGAATCGCGGGCACGTATCCTTACAACTCGTTCCCCGGCACCACGGAAAGCGATGGCTACTCGACGCTGGCCGCGGGTGCCGGCGGGCAGATCAGCGAGAGTACGAATGGATCGCTTGAAGAGGTGCTAACAAAGGCGATCGGGCACCACAACGTACGTATCGGCTTTGAAGGGAATCTGCTCCGCTACAACGTGCAAAATCCGCAAAGCGGCTTCGGCACGTTTGGGTTTGATCGTAGGTTCACCCAGCAGAACTCGATATCCGTCGGCATCGGGTCCGATGCAAATTCAGGCGATCCGATTGCGTCGGAGCTTCTGGGCTATGCCTCCTCGGCGTCTTACAACATCAACATTGCCACGGCGCTTCAGCAGATCTACGCCGCGCCATTCCTTCAGGATGATTGGCGCGTAACGAACAAGTTGACTCTTAATCTGGGCGTCCGTTACGACTACGAGTCGCCATTTACCGAAAGGTATAACCGCCAGATCGCCGGCTTCAACCAGACGGTCGCGAACCCGCTTCAGGCCTCTGTAAGCGGGTTCGCTCTGCCTGGCGGGCTGACGTTTACTGGTGACGGCAGTCGCTTCGCCTACCCTCGCGATCTCAACAACATCCAGCCAAGGATCGGCGGCGCGTTCGAGGCAACGCAATCGACGGTCTTGCGTGCCGGCTACGGCATCATCTACTTCAACACGCTTGAAAGTCCGATCACGACTGGCTTCAGCCAGACGACAAGTTACAACAACTACACCACCAGTGCGCCACTCAACACGCTCAGTAATCCGTTCCCAAATGGAGTCGTACTGCCGACCGGAAGCTCGCTTGGTTTGTCTACCGCTGTCGGTCAGAACATCAGCTTCTACGATCCGAACCATGTCACTCCGAAGAGTACGCAATTCTCGGCCAGTGTGCAGCAGCAGTTTCCCGGCAACATTGCCTTGCAGATCGCGTACATAGGCTCTCGCCCAACGCAGCTTGAGGTCAATCACAACATCAATGAGTTGCCGCAGCAATATCTCAATCAGGGCGCGGCCGGTGCAGCTTTCCTGACTGCATCTGTAGCCAACCCGCTGGCCGGTAAGGTGCCTCAGGCAGCGAACCTCAACTCGGCTACGATCCAGCGGTACCTGACTTTGCTTCCGTTTCCGGAGTTCGGTACGGTCACGGAGAACGGTTCCTCGATCGGCAGCGCACCGTACAACGCATTGCAGATTCAGGTAAACAAGCAAATGAAACACCACTTCTCGTTCCAGGGCAACTTTACCTGGGACAAGGTGGTTCTTCGCAATGGGTTTTTTACGGGAAGTCAGGCAAGCGTTGTCGCGGCACACCTGTACTCCGTTCAAGATGGCAACCCCACTCTGTTTGGAAATATCTTCGGCGTGCTGGAGTTGCCGCAGTTTCTTCACCGTCCTTCGTATGAACGTCTTGTTCTCGGCGGATGGCAGCTGAACAGCGTGGTGCGCATGGAGAACGGTCCGCAGGTGAACGCGCCGGGAAATGTGGACATTATTGGACCGGTAACCGTGGCAAATGCAACTCGTTATCGCGAGTTCAACACCTGCTACGATACAGCCGCTGGTACGCCGGTGAATAGCAGCGCCAACGTGGTTGGCTGCGACGCAAGGTCGCCGGTTCCTGCATTCCAGGTGCGGCAGAACTTCACCTTGCAGACAAATAGCAATGTGCTACCGGTTCGTGAGCCGATCCATCCTCAGATCGATTTCTCCATGTTCAAGAGATTCGTGGTTCGGGAAGGGACCAGCTTCGAGATCAGGGGCGAATTCTTCAACGTGTTGAACACACCGAACTTCGGTGCTCCAAGCACATCGCTGGGCTCGGGCAATACAGGTTCGGCTTGCTCCGCATCCGGTCTATGCTCGCAGGCCAACGATCCCCGCGTTGGGCAACTCACAGCCCGGCTCAACTTCTAGTGTGCTGGCCCAGAGACGCGCGAATCAAGGTGTGGCTTCAAGCTGCCCGGCACACCTCTCTAAGCGGACTCACGCGGGACTGGGAAGCCGTCGAAGCTGGCTTGCATCTGCCGTGAATCAACGGCTTAGTAGAGAGACCAGTCCATCGACTCAAGCTGATCGAGCGGGAGATGTTCCAAGTACTACAAAAGCTTAAAAACAGGCTCCATGCCGTCGCTGCCGATAGCGTCGCTCAGGGCTTAGGAGTTTCTGGAAGAAATGTCCTTCAGCACAAGATCATCCAATGGCCCTGGTTTGTCAGTGGTTGCTGTACAAAAGCGAATCACTTTCGCCTCGTTGAAGGAGAGAGTCGTTTGGATAAGCGAGGTCTACATTCCCAGGGCTGATGATCTGGTGCTTTACAAACGTGGCAGCCGGAATGTCTCTGCCTGCTGCCTTGTCCACCGCCAAAGAGATAACTGCTTCGCCGTAGCGTTCCGGGAAGTAACCTACGGACCCGACAAGCCGAGATCCGGTGCGACGCATCTCCCGGCGCGCCTCGATGCTTGCATTCTGTCCAACGGCTAAACAGTGATCGGAGCGTCCAATTTCTTCGAATGCGTGCAGTCCGCCCAGACAACTTGGATCGTTCAGCGCGCCAAGAAGGACCTTCGAGGACTTCGACCGAAGCAGGTGCTTTCGAAGAATAGCTAAGCTGTCTTCGAACCTGCCCTTTCCGTCGAGAAAGCGGACCTTCTCGTCCGGAAGCTTGGGGATCAGCTCTCGAATGCCGGCGAGCATGCCGGTCATCCGCGAGCGCGGCAATGGCCCGGCAATGGGGAGTTCCAGCAACAGCACCTCATCGACCGCACCGCCCCAGCGGCGCAAACATGCCTGCGCCAGTGCGCGGCCCCCAATGATGCCGGCCCTGTAGTTATCCGCGCCATAGTAAGCCGCACCAGGATGAGGAATGTCGATGGCGATGATCGGAATGCCCGCTTCGATCAGCCGCGAAGAGATGATGGGGGCGCTGCGCTGGCTCGTCTGGAACTCGATGACTAGGTCGACTCGCTCGCGCACAAATGCCTCTGCGTTGCGGATCGCCGTCTTTGGGCTGTAGCGGTTGCTCAACTCGAGCAATTCCACCCCTGCGTGGTAGGCACTGCTGCGAACGCTGTCTGAAACCAGTCTCGAAAACGAAAACTCTTCGCTTTGCGAGGCGTACCCAAAGCGCAGCTTATGCGGCTGATCACGCTTGTTGGCCGGACGATAACAGTTCTTCCGCACGCGTTCCAGCATCCCGCAACTTACCAGTGTCACTAGCAGACGGTATGCCGTCGGCCGTCCCATCTTCGTAAAGCTGCAGACATCATCCAGGCTCAGTTCATGTCCGGCGCTATGGCAGAACTTCAGGATCTCGCAGGCTCGCACGACTGCATGGACCGTATAGTCGGCTTTCGCGCGCTTCTTGTTTCCGCATTCGTCCATGAAACACCCCAAGAAATCAAATCGTTGAATCTCCAGAAGTCTATCTTCAGAATTTCATCCTGTAAAAGGTTTGTCGCGATGGTAACTGTCGTTGCAGGACGTATGTTCTGCAAATTACGAGCATTCGTCAAGATTTCTCACGAAGGGAATTTCGTTCCACGAAAGACACAAACCACTCAATGTTTCTTGTCGCACGTTTCGACGATGAAGGCCTAGGATTCGCGTCGTTCTGAAACAGCGACGTTGAGGTCTGCCCAGGCTCGCGTCAGGAGGCAATTTGACAATGAAGGCGACGCAAGAAATTGGACGAGCACGAAAGAGCGCATTGAGCACCATCAGTGTCAGGATGAGTTGTCACCTGTCCATTCTCACTCTGATCCTAGTGTGTGGCTGGTTGGTCGGATTGACTGAGACTGCCTCGGCACAGTCCATCACGGGCGACGTTGTGGCCACGGTAACGGATGCATCCGGCGCAGTGATCCCAAAAGCGTCTCTTACGCTCACCCAAATCGATACAGGACAGTCTCTGACGCAGGAGTCCGACGCCGGGGGGCTGACGACCTTCAGTTCCCTCAAGCCCGGCTCGTTCAAACTGGTGGTAAAGGTACCAGGCTTCCAGACGACAGAGTTGGATAACATCACGGTCGTCATCGGACAGCGTGCGAGCCTGGACGTCCATATGTCGGTCGGCGCCGTGGACAGCATGGTGACCGTATCGGCCAGTGAGCAGGCCTTGCTCAACTCGGAGAGTTCGTCCGTCGGCCAGGACATCGGCAAGGCTGCGATCGAGACGCTTCCGCTGAACGGGCGCAACTTTATCCAACTCACCCAACTGACCACAGGTGCACAGCCCGTCGGCAACGGTAACTCGCCGGCAAGCTATTGGACCGGGCGCTCGGACACGACCGTCTCCTTCGCCGGGCTTCGCGAAAGCGATACCAGCTATCTCGTCAACGGCATTGAAACCCGCAACGCACGCTTCGGCAATACGGGCCTCCGCCCCTCCGTCGACGCGATCCAAGAGTTCCGTGTGCAACGCACCACTTTTGGCGCCGAGTTTGGACACTCTGCATCGATTGTCAACACCGATCTGCTCGCGGGCTCCAACGCCTATCATCTGGTGTTGTTTGAACTCAACCGCAATACGGATTATGCGGCCAATAGCTACTTCAACAAGCAGCAGAATCTTCCGCGCAATGTGCTCAATCAGAACAATTTCGGCTCGACCCTAAGTGGTCCTGTCCGAATTCCAAGACTGTATAACGGCCATGACAAGACCTTCTTCATGTTCAACTTCGAAGGCTTCCGCCTGAAACAGGCGAACACCCTGCAGGGCATCTATCCCTCCGCTGCGCAACTCGGGGGCAATCTTGCGGATGACAGCACAGGTACCGGCTTATATCCCACGACATCAGCTTTTTGCCTGGCCAATCCTACCTCGCAAAAGTGTGTGAACATCTACAATCCCCAGACGAATATGCCCTTCCCCGGCAATGTCATTCCAATGGGACAGCTCGATCCCACGGCACAGAAGGCCATCGCATTCATTCCAACGCCGAACGTCGCGGTGACGCCGGGGCAGGCGACCATTCCCCAGTACAACACGGTTCGCACACCACGCACCAGCCAGACCTACAACCAGTACAGTGCGCGGATCGATCAGCGTTTTACGGCGCGAGACAGTTTTTACGCCACTTGGTCGGACAGCAACGACAACATCTTCGATCCCGCCATCAATCCACTCGGCGGTGTCAACGTGCCAATCAACGACCATCTCTGGACGGCGACCTATACACATATCTTCAACGAGCGGTTGTTGAACGAGTTTCGTTTTGGCGTGAACGACTCGGCGACATTTCGTAACGCAGAATCTGCGTATGGGCCAAACTACGCGGGCAACCTGTTCGGCTTGTCTTACGCCAACAGTGGGGACCCAGCCACATTCGGTGTGCCGAACTTCGGCGTATCCGGGTTTGGTCCCATCGGTTCGGTCGCCGAGGTCATCGGTGCCGATGACAAAAACTACCAGGTTGCCGATAACGTGACGATGACGCGCGGCAAAGTCACCTACATGGCCGGTGTGCAGTATATCCATGAAGGCTTCAAGCAGATCACCGACTTTGGCTCAAATCCCTCGCTGGTCTACAACCAAGGCTACTCCACCGCACCCACCGGTTCTTTGACCGGTAGAAACACCGGCATCGGCCTGGGAGACTTTCTGCTCGGCGAACCTGGACAGATCACAGCCGCATCTGGCGATTCCACGCAATATTTGCACACGGCCTACTACGGTTTTTACTCGCAGAACAATTGGAAGGTGCTGCCCACCCTGACACTCAACCTGGGTCTGCGGTACGAGTACGCAGGTTCACCGATCGAGTCGCGCAACCGGAGTCAGTTCTTCAACATTGAGACGGGACAGTTTTCTTATGCCGGAACAAACATACGTCGCTCTATCGTCAAGCCGGATGAGAATAACTTTGCGCCACGAGTTGGATTTGCCTGGCGGCCGAGCTTCCTTCACGACACGGTCGTTCGTGGCGGTGCCGGTACGTACTACGCCACCGATAATTTCAACGAGGAGCAGTTCAAGAATCAGGGCAGTCCTTTCTATACCTCACGAAGCAACACGGTGAGCAGCACCACGCCGGTTTCGATCGCCAACCCTTTCTCAAACGCCTCAACGGCCTTTCCTCCAGCCAATGCCAATATCTTTACGCTCGACCAGAACAACAGAACCTCGTATGTAAATCAATGGGGGCTCGATATCCAGCACTCTTTCGCGTCGGACTATCTTGCGGAGGTGGAGTATGCCGGTGGCAGCGGGCAGAAGTTGGCGCAGCGGTACAACGCCAATATCGGCGCGATCGCACCCACGCCTACTACGGGAGATCCGAACGCACAAACGCCTCTGGCCAAGCGCATACCGTATCCGCAATACGGTTTCATCCTGGTTTCCAGCAACTATGGCCGGTCCAACTATAACGCCTTTACCGCCAAGCTGGAGAAGCGCTTCACCCACGGGTACTCCTTCCTGTTGGCCTACACGTACTCCAAGGCAATCGACATTGGAATCACAGACGATTTCTCTGCACTCTCCCGCGACTTCTTCACCTATGACCGCGGGGTGTCGGATTATGATGTGCCGCATCGCTTTGTCGCAAGCTACTCGTACCGTCTGCCCTTCGGGCGCGGGCAGCAGTTTTTCGGTAACGCTCCGCTGCCGCTGGATGCCTTGGTGGGAGGCTGGCAGCTGAACGGTATAACTACATTAAGTGCGGGCCAGTACAGCACGCCAACCATCCCCGAGAACCTTAACATCGGTGCTTTCAGCACATCCCGTCCGAACCTTGTCGGAAACGCCAAGGCAGGTCGCACCGTGCCGAAACCAGGAAGCACAACACCAAACCAGTACTTCAACTTTAGTGCGTTCTCTCTCCCAAACTTTGGCGTACCGGGTAGCGCCGGACGGAATTCACTGGAGCAGCCGGGGTTTCAGGACTGGGATCTGAGTCTGTTCAAAGGTTTTCGTTTGACGGAGCGTGCCAAGTTCCAGATACGGCTTGAGACGTTCAACGCCTTCAACCACGTAAACTTTGGGGGTGCCAATACCACTTTGGCCGAGACGACCAATGCGAGCGGCTCCACGGTTCTAGCCCCTGGCAACTTCGGACAGATCACATCGACCGGCGCGGCTCGCATCGTGCAGGTCGGCGGCCGGATCGAGTTTTAGCCTTCCATCATGAC
The DNA here is from genome assembly GCA_964658635.1 of Lichenicola sp. GTDB lineage: Bacteria > Acidobacteriota > Terriglobia > Terriglobales > Acidobacteriaceae > Edaphobacter. The sequence goes on from CAZZZP010000006.1 coordinate 55,783, forward strand.
CGCTCTCTCATGACGACCTCCAGAGAGCGGTCGCTTCTTCTGTTGAAAAGATAGGAACCGATATGAATCTCTTCTCCAAGTATCTCGGTGGTGGTCTAGCACTCAGTCTGATCACCAGTGCGCTTGCCCTTGGGCAGGCTGAAGCAATGAATCAGATCGAAGTTCAATGGTCGAAACAGATCGCTGTCTCCAAGTCGACGCCGACGCTCCAGGTCGTTGTAAATCCCATGCTGTTGCGCGGCGCAAAGATGCACGACGGTTCCTTTGCCGCTCTGCATGCCCTGGGTGCGAACTATGTGCGCTACGTTCCCTGGCTGCCATACCCTAAGCAGGCCGTCGCAGAACTCGAGCCGCCAAGAGAGGGTAAGACAGCCTGGGACTTCCAGTACATTGATCCCACGCTCGACGACTTTATGCAGGCCACGGAGGGCCACAGCGTCATCTTGAACTTCAGCACCATTCCGGCGTGGATGTTCAAGACCGACAAGCCGGTTACATATCCAAGCGATCCCAACCAGGTCTTCTGGAACTACACCCAGGGCACGGAGTTGCGTGATCCTTCGTGCCAAGAGGCCGCTGATTACTTCGCACGCCTGATCAGTTGGTATACCAAAGGCGGTTTGACGGATGAATTCGGAAAGTGGCACGAATCCGGTCATCACTACAAGATCGCCTACTGGGAAGTTCTGAACGAGATCGACTTTGAGCATCACTGGTCTCCGGAGGAATACACGCGCTTCTACGACGCGGTGACTGCCGCAATGCTGAAGGTCGACCCACAGCTAAAATTCATGGCGCTTGCAATGGCAAAGCCAGGAAACTCGTCGGAGATGTTTGAGTACTTTCTCAATCCCGCGCATCACCGTAAAGGCGCTCCGCTGGACTTCATCACCTATCACTTTTATGCAACGCCAACTCCCGATCAGACCATCGACGACTGGCAGTACACCTTCGAAAACCAGAAGGATGAATTCATCACGACCGTCCGATACATTGAGACAATACGAAAGCACTACAGCCCTGCCACCAAGACGGATCTGGACGAACTTGGCGCCATTCTTCCAGAAGATGAGAAGGAAAACACCCAGCCGGGATACGTGGCAAAAGATGAACCACCCGCCTACTGGAACCTAGCAGGGGCCATGTATGCCGAAATTTATACGCAAGCGGCCGTACTGGGCATCGACGTGGTGGGTGAATCGCAGCTTGTTGGATACAAGTCGCAGTTCCCGAGCGTCACGATGATTAACTACAATACCGCGGAGCCGAATGCACGTTACTGGGTGCTCAAGCTCCTGCTGGATAACTTTGGCCCCGGGGATAAGCTCTTCGCAACAAATGCCTCGGCTGCATCCTTCACCGCTCAGGCATTTGTTACCCCGCACGGCAAAAAGCTGCTGGTTATCAACAAGCGCAATCGGCAGCAGACAATCGCTCTGCCTGCGGAAGCAGCCGGTGCTTCAGTCACCTTCGTCGCACCGTCGACAGGCGACCGCGCTCCCCAACCAAGGCTCTTGACAGGGAAAACAATCGTTCTCGAACCGTTCGAAGTCGCAGTCGTTGGCTATACAAACTAAGCTGGAAAGGACCTCGAAGCCTATGCGGGAAAAGATGCAGAGAGTGGCTTTTCAACTACGCATAAAGCCTGGTTCGGAAGAAGCGTACGACGAGGCACACCGTCATGTATGGCCGGATCTCCTCGCCGAGCTTCAAGCCTTGGGTGTGCGGGAGTACTCCATCTTCCGCCGTAACAACGAAGTCTTTCTGTACATGCTTGTCCCCGACTTCCAGGCGCTGATAGACGCTTTGGCACATAGCGATGTCGACCGCCGCTGGCAGCAGATGATGGCACCTCTGCTCGAACGAGTTCCATCTTTAAAGCAAGGCGAAGCATTTGCCTTGATGGAGGAGGTTTTTTATATGCAGGGGTCCAAAGACAGGCCGAGCGCTCCAGGAGATGGCGAGCATGCACGATAAATATAGAAATCTTCGCATCGGTCTTGTTGGGCTGGGTCTTGAAGCCTATTGGAGCCAGTTCCAGGGTTTGGAGGATCGGCTCCTCGGCTACATCCGCGAGGTAGAAGGTCTTGTCTCGGGCGAGTTGCGTGAGGTGGTGAACTTCGGACTAGTGGATACACCGGAAAAGGCAATCGAAGCTTCGCACCGGTGCCGCAGGGAAGACATCGACATCCTGCTCGCGTACGTCACTACCTATGCGCTTTCATCCACGGTACTGCCCCTGATCAAGCGGTCCAAGGTACCGGTCATCCTGCTTAGTCTTCAGCCGGAGTCTGCGATCGACTATAAGAAATTCAACGCTATGCAAGACCGCACCGCGATGACAGGCGAGTGGCTCGCCTATTGCAGCGCCTGCCCAGTGCCGGAGATAGCAAATGTACTTTGCCGCCTGGACATCCCTTTCCAGCAGGTGACAGGCATGCTGCACAACGATCCCCGCTGCTGGGCGCAGGTGGAGCAGTGGCTGCGTGCCGCCAAGGTCGTCCACGCGCTGGCCCATAGCAGGTTGGGCCTGATGGGCCACTACTATGGCGGCATGCTCGATATCGCAACCGACCTCGCTCAGGTGAGTGGCTGTTTTGACTTGCACATCGAGATGATCGAGGTCGACGAACTGACGGAACGGCGGCAAGGTGTCAGCCATGCGGCCATCGAAGAGAAGATAGCTTCCTTCCGGGAGTTCTTTTCTATAGAAGACGATTGTAGCGAAGGTGAACTCGCCCGAGCGGCACAGACCTCAGTCGCGCTTGACAAGCTGGTCATCGCAAAAGATCTTGACCTGTTGGCTTACTACTACAAGGGAAGCGGTGTCCCCGACAATCAAGACACCATGACTTCGATCATTCTTGGAGCCTCGATGCTTACCGGTCACGGTGTTCCAGTCGCCGGAGAGTACGAAGTCAAGAACGTCATTGCGATGAAGATCATGGACCTTCTAGGCTGCGGTGGCTCCTTTACGGAGTACTACGCCTTGGACTTCCAAGAGGATGTTGTGCTGATGGGTCATGACGGTCCAGGGCATATTGGCATCGCTCAGGACAAAATCAGAGTCCGACCGCTGAGCGTATATCACGGCAAAGTGGGAGCAGGCCTCTCCGTTGAGATGTCAGTCAATCACGGTCCTGTCACTTTGCTCTCCATTGTGGAGCACAGGTTACATGGATTTCAGTTGCTCATCGCGCAAGGCGAAAGTGTTCCGGGCCCCGTGCTTCAGATTGGCAATACGAATAGCCGTTATCGTTTTCCTCTAGGGGCGAGAGGTTTTGCGGAAAGTTGGAATTCCCATGGGCCAGCTCATCACTGCGCTATAGGAGTTGGCCACCGCGCGGATGAATTGAAAAAAGTAGCTATCCTGTGGGGTATTACGGCGGTCGTCATCTGCTAGAGCCTGTTTCATAAAACAGATCCGGCCTCAATCTGTGGATTCCGTAGTGTGATATCCCCGAGACACTTGGAAAATAGTGTCTGCTGAGCCACTTCGGCTATGTTGACGGGTTGACGGAAGACAGCGCTGGAGCTGATTGTGGAGGAAGGGGCTGAGTACCAGAGCTTCTCTTCTTCCCGCAGTTCGCCTTACGTTTTCGGCGCCCGTGCAAAGCGGGTTTATAGTCGGCCGCGGGCAAGACGAACGCAGAGATTGCGTCCCAGTCGAAGCGGACCACGGGCATCGATGACTGGACATGGAAGAAGGGGCATCGTTACGGCACGATCCTCCGCGATATGGAGAAGCGCAAGGTGATCGACTTGTTGCCGATCGCAATGCGGACACTGTAACCGCTTGGCTGCTTATGCATCCTGGTACCGAGATCGCAAGGCGCGACTGTAGCAGTATCAGTGCGGATGTATGGTCCCGCCGGATTCGCACTCCCGCGCCTCCACGTCCTCCACCAAGGATAGCTGCAGCTCCCCTTGGAAGATCGCGACAGAGCAAAACTGAGCCTCACCAAATCTGCGCCGGAACATTGCTACTTTGCTCTTTAAGCGTGACTGTACAGAATCGGGCATCGATTGTCATACAGGAGGCCGAGACCCCTTTCAGCTTCATCGGTGTGGTGTCGCACCCGCTACAGGACGTCATTCCGCAAGAAAGAGTGCAAAAAAAACCGGAGAGATCATCGCTGATCTCTCCGGGGCGCGAACCGTAGAACGGCGGACTAGAACTTGTAATGCAGTGAGAGTTGCAGGGTACGAGGAATGGATCGCGTATCCGTGATCTGGCCAAAGTTGCTGTCCGCGATCCCGTTATCAGGGTTGAGGTAGCTGGCGATATTGGCAATGTTGAACGCGTCGGCACGGAACTCCAACGCATTTTCGTGGTATACCCTGAAGGATTTCCCAGCCGTCAGGTCAACATTCTCATAGCCCGCCGCACGCTCGGTTCCCGGGCTGGCGGTTCCAAACTGCTCGGAGTTGGGAGTACCGTATGCGCAGCTGCCGTTGTTCTGACCGTTTGACGTAATGCAGGGCTGAGCCGAAAGATCGTTGCCAAACCAATTGCTGAGGCTGCGGTTAGCGATCTTCAGATGACCGTACTGGTTGGCACGCGAAGCCCGGTTGTTGACGCTTGTTGTGTCAGGTGCACCGATGGTGACAGGCAGGCCGGAGAAGGCAAGTACCGTACCGGAAACCTTCCAGCCACCAGCCACTACGTCGACATACCGGTTCATATTGCCACCGTACTGTTTGCCGCGGCCAAACGGTAAATCATAGACCATCGTTCCAGACAGATTGTGCCGGGTGTCAAAACCGCTTGGCCCGTAGTCTGCATGTCCGTTGTAGCCGTTCTGCCAGTACGCGCTCGCACCGCTGACGCTTGCCGTTCCAAAGAAGCCTGGATTGTTCGTCATCGCTTTGGACAACGTGTAGTTGATCGTGTACTCAAGACCATGGCTCTGCCGATGACGAAGCTGCAGCTGGAGTGCGTTGTAGTTCATCATGGACTCGGTTTCGGTCACGACAACCGCACCCGTCTGTCCAACCGTCGCGGCATACGGAGCCACAGTGCCCGGCGCTTTCAACTGATTTCCGGCGCGCGCGTCGATCAGGTGCTGACCTGTCTGTCCCAGGTAGCTGGCAACGACCGAGGTGGTGTTGTTGAGCTGATATTCACCAGATAGAGAGTATTCCTGGATAAATGCGGGCTTGATGTTCTTGTCCCAGGCACGAATCGTGTTGCTGGAAGTAGCGGCAGCGAAGCTGGAAGGCAGAGCAGTCGCCGTCTGAAGCGGAGTACCTGGGCTCGTCGCCGTCGCCGCAACAGCCTGGTACTGATAGGCAGCCTGGAACGGTGGGTTGAAGTTCAGGCGAAGGTTTGCACCGGTGCCTTCCAGGTAGTTCGTGATGCCATAACCACCGCGCAATACAAATCGATTCGTAGGATTGTAGGCGAAGCCGATCCGTGGCATGAAGTTCGTATAGGTTGGATGGTAAAGCGCACGAGCGTCGCCAAACGCATTTGCCGCTCCAGCCGTTCCGGCCAGCCAGTACAGGCCCGTTGTCAGGTCCAGGTTGGCCTGCTTGTTGTTGACTTCGTAGATCGGCTGGTCGTATTCATAGCGCAGGCCGAAGTTCATCGTCAGTTTGGCTGTCGGCTTCCAATCATCCTGGACGAAAGCAGCATCACGATACTGCCGTTGACCGGACCGGCCACTGTTGGCTCCGATTCCCGCATAGTAGACCTGTCCGGTCACGAAGTCGGGGACGGTCGATCCGGTAAAGGCACCCGTGTACTGCTCGTGGCCCAGCAAACCGTCATTTCCCGCGTAGGCGTTCTGCTGCTGATAGCGTAGGATCTCAACACCCAGCTTGACGGTGTGTTTGGAGAGCTGCCAGGTCAGGTTATCCCCGTAGGTGAAAGTATTGTCGATCAAATTCTGACTGGCGGGAGAATTACCGATGGTCGTGAAGTAGGTGGTATTTGTCGTTCCCTGACCGCCACCAGAGAAGTCCTGGGAAGCAAAGCCCGCAATCGCCTGGGGTGCATCAATGCCGACCACGGAGTTGCCGCTCCCAAAGGCGCCCGTCGTGTCGTTGAGGATGCCTTGCACCCAGCGCACGCGAGACCATCCTGCACGGAATTCGTTCACGATCGCTGAGTTGAACGTGTGAACCTCATTGATCGCCACACCCTTGAAGGGATAGCTGTTGCCAGTGGGGAAAGTGATCGCAAGAGCTGCCTGTGTTTGGGCATCGGACGCCTCTCCCTGCGAGTAGCGAGCCAAGATGCTGTCCTTGCGGCTCAGCGTATAGTCGATCTTCACGTCACCCTGATCGTTCCGCTCGTACTTCTTGTAGGTGCCGGTGTAGTTGTTCTGCGAACCCAGCAAGCCTGTACCCGTCTTGTTTGGCAGCGGATAAAACTCGGGATGGGAAAAAAGATACTGTGCGACAGGGTTCGTGATCGGAACCTGATTGTTAAGGTAAGGAGTCCGCACACCATTGACAAAATGGTAAAGCTGCGTCGGAATTGCGGAAAAGTCACCTGTGCGCCATGCGGTAGGGATGACGCTATCTGTCTCCGTTCCGCCGGTATGCCAGCGGGTCGCCTCGTAGTCGGCGAAGAAGAAGAGCTTATCCTTCTTGATCGGTCCGCCAACAGTTCCGCCGAAGATGCCCTGTGTGAACGGCTGTCTGGCAGTCCCCTGGAACTTATTCTTCCAGCTGTTGGCATTCATATTCGCATTTTGCAGATAGAAGTAGGCTCCACCATGAAGGCTATTGGTACCGCTCTTCATGACCGTGATCACATCACCGCCATTGACGTTTCCATATTCGGCCGTCGCGTTGGAGGTGATCGTCGTCAAATTCTCAATCGCCTCGGGAGCTGGGTTATACCCGATCACGTTATTGATCGTCTCGTTGATCTCCACGCCGTCCAGCATGTAGTTATTCGTCTGATTGCGGTTTCCGTTAATCGAGACCTGGCCGCCTTGGTTCGTATCGCGCTCAATTGCGTTCTGGTTGCTCATCGAGCTTGGCTCGGTCGTTACAGCGCCTGGGATGAACTCCGTGACCGCTGAGAAGTTCCGGCCGTTAAGCGGCAGGTTGGCAACCGTATTCGCACTGAAGGTCGATGCAATCGTCGAGTTGTCGGTATCGAGAATCGGAGCCAGTTCGCTGGCCACGGTTACCGTGTCGCTCGCCTCTCCGGTTTGAAGCAGCCCATCGATCTTCGCCGCCTGGTCCACTTCCAGCGTGAACTGATTGGACTTGAAGGTCTTGAAACCGGCTGCAGTGATTGTCAGGGTGTAATGGCCAATCTGCAGGAAGCGCAAATTGTATTGCCCGGCACTGTTGGTATTTGCCGCTGTATCGACCCCAGTGTCGACATTGTGAACGACGACCTTGGCATCGCGCACGATCGCGCCCGTGGAATCGGTGACGACACCGCTGACCGAACCCGTGATTGTTTGGGCGTGGGTTGCTGCGACGGAAGCCGCCACGCTCATACAAACGATTGCTGCCCTACAATTCCTGAAAGTGTGCTTCTTCATACGTCTCGGTCTCCTGGCTCTCGTAAGAACAAATTAGTGCTGAAATGGTTACAGTCGGCCCTTATGGATAGGGCACTGTCTGTGTGGTGGGATTTACCCAGGCAATCGTGCAGGCCAAGAAGACCCAACGAATTGTCCGGAGGGTTAAGGGTTAGTTCTTCATATCATAGAGGATTGGCGATCCTAGGAAGTAGGAAAAGTGACAAGGTTGACAACTGCAAGTCAGATGGCTGCTGCTGTAAGCGTCACGGTCGGCGCGAATTACAGGCGCAAGCTGTACCCCGGCAGGCTTGGGCAGAGGCCTTGGAGCAATTCGGTTTGCCACCGCGTTCGACAGATCCTTTTGAGCAGATGATGGAATTGATCAGCAACGGATGGATCGCTATTGGCCAGCCCGGCACCGCAGCCGAACCCGCAAAACAAACGCCAGAAGAAATACTTTGCAAGCATGGCTAATGAGTAGTTCTGTGTAAAGGTGTGCGCGTTACCTAAGCTGGAAGCAGATGCAATCTCCACGCTGACTTCAGTCTTCTCGCTTCCGCAGACAGCTAAAGATAACTACTCTCCCACAGGGGATGCGTCTCGGTGAGAGCGAAAGTGCCAGCGCGCATTTCAAGGCAATGCCCGCAACGCATTTCGACTTGTTCTCGGCAACAGCCTCTACTAAGCCCTCATAGCGAACCCGTAGACAGCATCCATTACTTGTCTTCGTGGCCAACATAGGCCGACGCGGGTCTTACGTTCCAGCCGCGAAGCCTGACTCGGATGGAACGTTCCTTATCGACTCTTGGTAAGTCGATGGTGACCGTTCGCTGCTCGCCGGGAAGCAGGGAGATGTAGTTGTCGGAGTAGAAGGCGGGCAAGATCTCGGATTCTCCGGTGTCTTCAGATTGAGCTGACGCGGCGGAGCGGTAGAGTACCGTGAGCTTTGTGTTGAGAGCCGCAACGGAACTTGAGTTTTTTAGATGAACCTCAAAGGAGCGGCCTAACGGTACGGCGGGCGGATAGCCGACCGGCCCGGCGACGGCGGGAGCTTCCTCAGCCTCGAGAGCTACATCGGCGCTGGCAAGTGTATTGAGGGCGCGATAGCCGGCGTCCGAGGCGGCGCGCCAGTAGAGGTTCTGCGAAAGCAGAGTGCCGTCTCGCCCATGCAAAGCCAGATGGACTAGGACGGTGGTGTCTCCAAGCAGCGGAGCCAGGTCGAGGTGCAACGCCTGGGTCACATCGTTCGGTGCCGCGTCGAAAGTCGTTTCGCGTTCGAGGAGCAACTTGCCATCTAGCGAGTAGACCAAGGCCTTCACCGTCGCGTGCTGAAGCGCATCACGGGTCAGGTTGATCAACTGGACGTCATTGGTCGCGAGATCGAGCTGAACATGAAGCGGCTCGCAGGCCTTCTTCGTGGCGTAGTAGGAGGCCTGCGTGGCGTAGTCCGAGCTGAGGATGCCCCAGAGCATACTGGGCCACGAGGGTTGCGTCATCCACAACAGCCGCCCGGTGTTTGGCGCCCACATGTGCGCATTGAAGCCCTCGAAAATCGCGCGATAATCGACATAGTTCATCATTTGCGCCTGCCGCTCGTACTCTTCGAGGCTGGCGGCCTGGCCGAATTGGGCCTCGCGATGGTCGCGAAACGAGTCGTTCGGGTGCCAGTTGTGGTACGCCCAATCGTCGGAGATCGGCCAGCGGTCTTCTTTGGGGAGCCAGCGGGAAAACCATTCGAGTGTAGGCAAGGAAGAGGTGCCGACCTCGACGGCGAAGCCTCGGTTGAGTTTGCTGAAGTAGTCAGCCGGCTCTTCATACGAGTAGGGTCCGCTGGGCAGCAGGTTCACCTCGTTCGACGAGGGCGAGTAATACCGCGTGCCGTCGAGCGAGTGGGTGAGCGCGATGATTCCCTGGTTAACGATCGGCTGGGGAACGCCTTCATTGCGGCCGCACCAGATCGCGATGGAGGGATGATTGCGATATCGCAGGATGGTATCTTTTACGTTGGCCAGGAAGAGTTGCGGGTCTTCTGCCACTGCGTTGGAGTCGGTCGTGACCTCCCAGAAGTCGTTCCAGATGAGCATGCCATACTCGTCGGCGAGCTCGAAGAAGACTTCTTCCGTATTTTGTCCCTGCCAGTTGCGAATGGTGTTGAGGTTGGCGTCGCGGTCGAAGCGGAAGAATGGTTCGAGGCGCTCGCGGGAGACGCGCTTGCGGGAGTCGTCCATGCCCCAGCTTCCGCCGCGCATGGCGATGCGCACTCCATTGACCTTGATGGCAAGAAAGGGTGTGGCACGGGTGTCGTCAACGGTATGGAATGCCGGCGAGGCGTCATCGCCTGAGGCGATCGAGGCCGCCCATCCTCCAGGTACTTGGCGCATGCCTTCGTGCGTAACGTCGACCTGCGGCTCTGGTTCCAGGCGGCCGATGGTCGGATCGTAGTCGACGCGGCGGAGTTCGCCATGGCCGTCGAGCAGGCTGAGTTCGTAGCTGATTTCGCGGACCCCAAATCTGAGCTTGTTGACCACGGGGGTGGCGCCTTCTGCCTTGAATGTGGTGGTGAGGTGGTAGAGCTCGGGGGTTCCATAGCCATTCGGCCACCAAAGGCGGGGATGCTCAAGACGCAGGGCGGGGAACTCCGCCGACGCAAGCTGGACCGTGATACCGCCAGCCGGCACAGTGACTCGCTTATGAAGCTGTACGCCTTCGAAGGCGACGGTTAGTGTGCCATTGACGGCTCTGCCAGAGGCATTGCCGAGGGGCACGTTGAGGCTCAAAACGGCCTTCGAGGTATCGGGCAGGGAGAGATGTGTGATCACCTGCTGGTCGCCAATGGCGACAGGGCCGGTTGCGACTAGATGAACATCTTGCCAGAGGCCCGTATCGCGGTCGTGCATGGGAGGGTTCCAGTCCCAACCCTCCGAGGCGACAAAGGTGGGACCGTCGAGTTCCATCGCTCCGCCGTTTAGGCCCGCTCCGAGGGCGATCGATTGCACATTTGGAATGCCGGGGTGCGGCACCGGGGAGATGCGAATGGCGAGCGCGTTTTGTCCCTGCGCGTGTAGTGTTCCGGTTACGCCGAATGTGCCACGGGTGAAGGCTCCGGCCATGCGGCCGAGGAGTTGGCCGTTCAACCAGACCTCGGCGCGGTAGTTGATACCGTCGAGCCGGAGCGAGAACTGCGAGCGTCTGGCAGTCTTCGGGGTGGGAAACTCGGCGCGGTACCAGTAGTTCTGACGGTTGAGCTTTTCCGGTATGGCCAGGTTGTTCAGCCCGAAGTCGGGGTCGGGATAGCGGCCTCGATCAATCATGGTGGTCAGTACGGTGCCGGGGACGGTCGCCGGCATCCAGCTAGCCGCGTCGAAGCCGTATGTGGAGATGGCTTGCGGAGAGGCGGTGACTTCAGGAGCCCCCGCAAGCTTCCATCCGCCGCTCAGGGTCCAGTCCCCCGGAGAGTTCTCGGTGAGCGTGGTCTCGGCGGCAGGGAGTGGAGCGGCGACGGGTTTGCTGAAAGGTGCATGGCGCTCGGGCATTGTCCAGGGCTCTTGCGGAGCAGTGTTGCCGGCGAACTGGACTACCTGCAGGGGCCAGGGCTTCGAGCCCTCCTCGAATTCGATCAGCTCTGGATTGGGGGCCTCTCGTGCCAGAGCAGCGATCGCTTGCGCCGATGCGGCACCACGCGCCATGGTGAAGCCAGCGATCCGGCCGCCGAAGTGCGGACACGGCAGCTTCGCACAGGCCGACTCCACAGATGCTATTTCAAGCTGTGGAGCGATCGAGCTACCGGAGGACGGGCCATCGGGCAAGCCGCGCTGCGCAGCCTCCGCTCCATCGACGTAAAAGTGGACCGTCGTTCCATCTGAGGTAGCCGCAAAAAAGTGCCAGCCTTTTACGGCAAAAGGTGCCGCGGAGATCAGTAGCCCGGAGTCTCCTGACCCGTGGCCCAGACCGAAGGCAGGCCTTCCCTCCACAAGCGCAAAGACACGAAAGCTCCTATCGGTTGGATCTCCAGCTCCTGCTATCGAGAGTGTCGCGGGAGAGATGGGAGCGAACTCGACCCACGCGGAAAGTGTCCACGGTGTCCGGGGATTGAGGATCGGATCGTCTGCCGGCAGAGCCTTTGTCAGGCCCCGACCGCCCGCAAGGATGTGCGCGTTGTACGGCCCGTAACGCTGTAGAGGCAAAGTGGGCTGAGATAGACGCAGCGTGGGAACTGAGATCGGCTCCGATTGCTGCGCGAGGCCGGCTGCGGGACACAGAGGGGCTAGGAGAAGTAGAAAAGCCGCCACACGTCTGCTAAAAACTTTAAGTGGGGTGCAGGCATCCTTCGATTTTTGGATCTTGTCCACTTTCGCTCCACGAGACCTTCAGTATAGCGAGTGCTGCCGGATCCATGCCTGACCGATTCCCTCCGGGTCTGTCTGCCATTGGATCAGTTCCACTACACGCCCATGCAAACATGCAAACGGAAGAGACGCTCAATGTGCGCTAAGTCTCTTGAAGCGGCAACGTCGCTTGAAGCGTCCGAGTTATGAATGAGTTGATCGCACAAAATAGGCTTGAAAGAGCAATGGGCTGACCTTACGAAGGCGTGGGACTCGATGCCTGAACTAAAGCCAGGTCTCCATAGAGTTCCGGCAAATGACGGTGAGGAAATTAAAGCCAGTTTGCTGCATCGTTGATGACCGTCTAAAGATCTTGGCTTCACGATGATCTCCCCGGCTCGCAGGGTGTGACGACGGAGCACCATGGGAGGGCTTCTTGATCGCGGTCCTCATGTTCACTTAAGGATCGCTTGGCACAATGGGGATTGTTGTATGACCAAAGGGGTCCCTTCATGCAGTGCAGATCGAGTTGTCCGCGGTTGTTGCCACTGATTTTCTTCACCGCTGCATCAGTCAGCGCCCAAGAACGTAAGTTGACACGGAGCGAACTGCCCCGGCCGGTAATCGCCACCTTCGAAAAGGAAACGCCGGGTGCGGCGATCAAGGGATACTCGACCGAGATCGATCATGGAAGAAGGGTGTATGAAGCCGAGACAATGCTCAACGGCCACACACGCGATCTGCAGATTGCGGCAGATGGAACACTCAAGGAGATTGAGGAAGAAGTCGCCATCGAGTCTTTGCCTGTAGGAGTTTCGACTTCACTGACCTCGCGTGCCAAAGGCGTGACGATCGTCAAGGTCGAATCACTCACGAAGAATGGAAAGCTCGTCGCTTATGAAGCAAGCACAGAAAAAGCCGGACACAAGGGTGAGAATCAGGTGGGTGCAACCGGAGAAAAGCTTCCGCACGAAGAGTAACGCTGCGGTATGGCGAAGCCTGGTCAGCTTTGCTTCAAGTTGTAAGCATCCTGGCACGAAGAAGGGACTTATGAAGCACATGATCAATGCCATTTTGACCTCAGCTGACGATTGATGAAACAGTCGGGTTGTAGAGTGTTGTGCTGCCCGAGACAAATGCAACGGAAAATATCAATTTCATGCCGGATAGCAGGAGCTGCGGATCTTCATCGGAATGTTCAGGTGGGTATGCGCACGCCTTGTCTTGTTTGAAGCTGGATGGATGGCGCGACCTGACAGGGACGATCTTCGTCGAAGGCCAGGGCAAGCCTCAAACAGCAAATCAGCGCCGCAAGGCAAGAACCGCAGCCGCAGTCGAACGAGCCCTCACGGATCTTCTCCTCAACTTTTGCTCTTATGACACGACCGCTGGCTCAACTACTACTGCTCCCTGTACAGCAGAAATGCTTATAAGCTCTTGCATGATGACCGCTCGTTGTTCCTTGCCGCGCATTCGAACGGGGGAGTGCAGCAATCATGCACATCGGTGGCGAAGGCTGGTGAGACCATATCACCGTCGATCCGGTAGCCAGGGGTCCTTTCGTTCCACAGCATCCACACCATGCTTCTCAAGGTTGCACCTAGCAAGATCTCGGAAGCACTCCTGGCGAAAAGACCGCTTATGGGGTCGCACTGGAGGTCGCAAATGAGGATCCGCCGCTTGTTGTCGCTCTCGGCTTTGACTTCTTGGATATCCGAGAAGTCATGGTTGGAGATACGGTGCCGCTCTGCGCTGAAGCGACGTGGTCGGGAAGAACGGCAGTTAGTTTTTTGTGAACTGGTAGTAGATGACCGGGGTGACGGCAAGCGAGAGAACCATGGAGATCAGCAGGCCGCCGACCACCGCAATCGCGAGGGGTTGCAGCATCTGGGAGCCGGCTCCAGGGGCAAATGCGAGGGGGAGCATGCCAGTTATGGCGGCGATGGCGACGGCCGGCCTTTAACATGGCAGACATCGGCGAGAGGCCTTCGCTTTTGAAACGCTCCTAGGCGTCGAGCGGCAGAATGCTTTTCTTGGCGACGATTCCGATGATCATGATAAGTCCCATGAAGGAGGCTATGTTGAGGCTGGTCGATGTGACGAGCAGAGCGATCACAACTCCGGCCATAGAGAGAACGGATGAGCTGACAATCGCGATGAGAGTACGGAAATTTGGTGAGCAGCACACCAAAGATCAGGACCAGCGCAAGAGCGAGTTTTTTCGAGAGTTGGGCGAAGGATTTCTGCTGTTCCTGGTAGGTGCCGCCATACTCCAGGCGGATGGAGTTGGGCAGGTGAAGCGCGTTGACAGTGGCCTGAACGCGCTTGATGGCGGAGCCGAGGTCAGAGCCTTCAAGACGGCCGGTGATGACAATCCCCTTCAACTTGAAGAAGCCACCGGGTTCCTGCTTCACGTCCTGAACTTCTACGAGCGCTGGCTGACCCGCTCATTCGCTAAGCCGGTCATACTCTTCGTGTGTTGCAGCGTTCTCCTGCTCGGCATCTACTTTGGCTATCAGGGACTCGGCACCGGTCTCCTCACCAGAGGGACGAAGGCGCATTCATCCTCGACTCCACCATGCCGCCCGGCTCACCGCTCGAAGAGACAGACCGCGTGGATGCAGTAATTCAGAAGATTCTTGAATAAACTCCCGAGGTTGAAAACACCTCCCGACGCACGGGTATGCAACTTGGCTTCGCTGCTGTGACTGAGTCCAACTACGGCGACATGACCGTCAAGCTTAAGCGCGAGCGCAAGCGTGGCTTTGACGAAATCATCTCCGCTCTCCGCGGCGAGGTGAAAGCCAAAAAACCCCAACTGGACATCGAGTCACCCAGGTTCTGCAGGACAACATCGGCATCGTGCAAAGAAAAACTGTTTCCCTGCACCAGCTTCCGGGTCCATCACGACCGCACCATCCATTTTTACCTTTGATATCAGAGGATCACGCTCACGCGATCGTAGCCCGCCCCATTCGTTTATTGTGAAAATCATCTTTGTTGCCTCGGATGAAGAAAGAGTGAAGCCTTCATGAAGAATTCTTCTCCCTTGGGCACAACGGAAGAGTCATCTTGTCGATTCCGCTTCAAGGCTCACGACTCCTGTCCCACCCGTATGCAATAACCGAATACGCGCACGGTACGAATCAACTTCGGCGTGTGTCCGTCGTCCACCTTTGAGCGAAAATGCCGCACATATACATCGACTATGTTCGTGATGCCATTGAAACTTTGCTCCCAGACGTGTTCGATAATCATGTTGCAAGAGAGAACGCGGTCAGGATTCTGCATGAGATATTCCAAAAGAGAATATTCCTTGGCGGTTAATTCGACCCGGTTTCCGCCTCGTTTTACCTGCTAGGTAAGTCTGTCCAGCTCTAGCTCGCCCACTTTCAATGTGCTCGAGCGATTGACTGGATCTCGACGCAGCAGCGCCTTCGACCGCACCAGAAGTTCGGTGAAGGCAAAAGGCTTGGTGAGGTAATCATCCGCACCACGCTCGAACATCTTCACCTTATCTTCTACGGAGTCTTTCGCCGTCAACATCAAGACGGGTACACTCGCGTTGTTACGCCGGATTCGATGGAGGACCTCTCCACCGTCCAGTCTGGGCAGCATGAAATCTGAAATGATCAGGTCGTAGGGGAACGACTGATGGTCGTGCAGGGCCAAGATGAAGTTGGTTTAAATTGGGTGATAGTTGCTGGCCGACCGAGCTGGGAGGCAACGTGGAACCATTTCGCACGCGTGGGGTCTTCGGCTGGAACGTAATCACTTTCTCGTATGTCATCTCACGCATCGTGAAGGAATTCCCCCTATCCCAATCTCCGATTGTCGGAGCCCGCCAAAAGACATCCAATCTGTGCGGAATGCCGTGTGATCATTCACCATTACGGCAGACGCATCAAGCATGCGGGCGGCATATAGACCAGCATCGATATCCTGTGCGAAGACCGATGCCTGAAATACGAACGGAAGGCTATTTGCACGGATGATCACTTCATCAAGCTCGGAGAATTCGTAAAGACATACGGCCGGCCCAAAGATCTCCAATTGCGATACCTTCGCCGTCGAGCTCGGTTCAACTAGAACGGTAAGCTCATACACACGGTCAGAAATGATTCTGCCTCCTGTAGCTACATTCGCCTCGGAGTGTCTGGCATCATCAACGCATTCGTTGGTCCGCCTTATGGACGAGCTACGTGGTGTTTTGATAGAGGCGGCGATCGCCACTCCAACTCTCTTGATCTGGGGAGATGAAGACCTAGTCGTTCCGCTGACTAGCGCAACGGAGTTGGAAGAGCATCTTGTGAATAGCAGGCGCGTGACGTTAGCTGGGGTGGGTCATCTGCTGGCTGAAGAGGCACCGGATGATTGTGCGAGGTTAATCGAAGAGTGGCTGCGCCTTGACGCTTGAGAACGCTGCAGCCGAATTCGAAAGAATCGAGAATTTTTCAGCCTCAGAATCTCATGCTTAGGCGATGCACCAGTGCTCACTCTTGAATTGCGAATTGAGGAAGATCTTGGTAGATCGTCAACTAGCGTTGCCAGCAACAATCGAGTGACCCCGGTTCTCTTCCAATTCCCATGTGGATGTGGTGGCCGGTCCGGACGAGGTGGATTACGTCCACGATGAGGTGACCGGACAGCGCGGCTCATGGTTGCTCGTTGCGGTGACGATAATCGATGAAAACTCATTCGGCGCGGTAAGCAGCCTTGAGGCATTGATCGTGTCGGCGGTGCTGGTTCACAAAACTTTGGCACTGAAGCTGCCCGCACCCTAACACCCGAGGTGACAGGTGGGTAAACAGTGGAGGGTCTCCAGATGACTGCAACCGAGGAAATGGATGAGGCCGGGACCGAAGCGGGCGCCGACGCGCTAGGAGTCAAAGAGGTTTCTGCCTTAAGCCTTGAGGACGCACGGTGGAAGAAGCGTGAGCTTATCGAAGA
This sequence comes from Lichenicola sp., assembly GCA_964658635.1. GTDB lineage: Bacteria > Acidobacteriota > Terriglobia > Terriglobales > Acidobacteriaceae > Edaphobacter. The sequence continues at coordinate 72,551 of CAZZZP010000006.1, forward strand.
TCGTTGGTGGAGAATAATCCTGAGAGCGCTTTGGCTATATCTCATGCACCTCCCCGGCAATGCTGACGAGAGTGTACGCTCTTATGACTTCTTCAAACAGCCTTCGCTACTGGGCCGCGTTTGCGAAATCGTGGTCTTTAGGTGCGTCCCTGTCGCTAGAGCGAAGACAAGGACTTGAGATTCCTCAACAAAATGGAAACAGAGGTTTTCGACTGAGACGTCCCATCGGGTGATGCCACGTCACGCGGCGATTAACTCTTCCAGAGAATCTCGCACGTTGATACTCTACAGTTTCTCTAGGCTTGCACTCTGTACCGAAGCTTGTCATGGGAGAGCGGTCTCAAAAAACAGAAGACCTCCGTTGGGAGGCCTTCTACGTGCTGGATGGTTGCATTCACTTAGAAGTAGAACTTTGCTACCAGCTGAGTCTGACGAGCAGCCGCAGCCGCTGTGATACGGCCGGCGGTTCCGAAGCTCAAAGTAGCCGGAGCGCCAGTCGTCTGATTTGCAGTTCACGTGGTGAAGCTGCTGGCTGGGTTCAAAATCCGCGAGGCACAGCTCATGCCCGGTCTGCGTAATGGGATTACCCTCGTATCTGTTCTGGTTATGGTGGCCTAGTGAGCCCACGTAGCTCACACGAGCAATTATGTGCGAGGGAAGCTCACGCTCAACGGTAAGCTGAAAGTTCTCGGCATAGGGCGACCGAAAATCAGCAGCGTAGGTATTCAGTCTCAACGGCTCGTAAAGAGAGGAGGTGATTGCTCCGCCCGGCTTCGGAAAGACGAAAGAGAACTTGCTCGCAAATGTGGCGCCGGTATTGATGTCCTGATACGGATTCCCAAAAGCGCGAGCATTGGCACCATAGTCCACTGCACCCGCGGAGCGCTGCCCAAAAGGTGGCGTCTGTAAGTTGTTAAGTGAAGTCTCTTCTTCGGTTCGGTCATAGTAGATACCGAAGCCACCGCGAATCGAGACCTTTTTGTTGCTGCCGTCAGAGAGCATGCCAAGGTTTGGAGCATAAGCGAAGCCGATGCGTGGGCCAAACTCCTTATAGTGCGTGTGGGGAAGACTCGAGTTGCTGCAACCCGGATCTCCTGGATAGTTGACCCCGATAGGTGCCGTTGCAAAAATCTTGGGCTGCTGACCAGGAATGAAACAGGTGACCGCTTCGCCACCATATTGAATATTATGCAGTGGGGTGTCGATCTGGTGGCCGGGACCGTAGCTGAAGGTGAAGGCGTGGGCTAGTTTCCAGGTGTCCTGTGCATACAGGTAGTTCAAGAACGCATAAGCCTGGATCTGTGCACCAGAACGCTGAGCATAGGTGTTGGAATCACCCAGAAGAAAATCTAGTCATGGGTCACCCGTTGACTAAGCTCCCGCGTTGCTGAAGCCGCAGCTGCCACTGTTGTTCCCATTGAAGGATTTGAAACTTGGAATCGGCGCCCGTCGTAGCCGAACTTCAGTTGCTGCTGCCCTAAGGATTTCGAGAAGTTGTCATCTAGCTGATAGACCTGGTCTACCCGTGGTTGAGGACCATTCGTGCTGAAACCGAGACTAAAATAACCCGCCTTGATTGTCGGAAGACTCTCTGCCGCAGTATTTTGAGGAGTAATCGCGGCACCTGCGGCCGCTGGAGCCTGAGTTGTTTGTGGAATGACAGCCTGATAATTAAAGCGGGTATAGTGTGCCGCAAAGTCATTCACTGCAGAGGCACTCAACTGCCGACCCTAGTCAGGTATACTGCTGGAGCTTTGCGTATTCCTCTCCCCGAAGCCAGGCAGTATCGCACCTGGGAAAAGGATGTTCGAGTTGACGACTTGGTGATGGTAAATCCCGAGGAAAGCGACCTGATTCTTTGGATTGAGCGAGTAGTCAAAACGACCGATGTACTGGTCAGCTGAGGTTGTCACGGAGTTGAATACATCTCCATTGCTTCCGCTATTGGCTGCAGGCACATACTTGCTGACGAGAGACTGAGAGATGGTGTTGAAATCCGTGGCCGGGTTGAACTTGCCACCATTGGCCTTGATGCACTGACCCCACGTAGTCGCGCCCGGGCAGCTACCGATCTTTAGCGTTCCGGGGATCGGATTGTTAAGGTCTGCAAAGGTGTAGCCGGCGGCGTTTCTCCCCGCGACATCGGGCGAAAAGTCACCGGTGAGTTGTGCGGCAGAGAAGACGTTTGTGCTGCCGCCTCGAATGGTACCTGGGACGCGTTGAAGCGTGCCCTGACAGGCACCAAAAGCGAGCAGTTTGTCGTAGAGGATGGGCCCCCCAAGCGTGCCCCCGAAAATGTTCTGATGGTAGGGGGTCACATTCTTATAGCCCGCACCACCCATTGTAGCGTTGGGAGGTGTGTAGGAGAAGTCGTTCCGCGTGTTCAGAAACGTGTCTCGATAAAACTCAAAGACATAGCCATGGACGTGGTTTGCACCCTGCTTGATTGTCGCCGAGACGATGCCTCCCGAGTTGCGGTCGTACTCGGCATTGAGCGGTCCTTCAATGAGGTTGAATTGATCGATGGCGTCAAGGTTCGGTGTAAGCGCGACCGTATTCAGCGCAATGTCGTTCGTATCGGCGCCGTTAATCAGGAAGGAGGACTGCTGCGTTTGCGCGCCGTTCACGGAGTATGTTCCGAAGCGGTCACTTGATCCCTGGACGTCGGGAAACGCCAATTTAAGACCGATGAAGCTGCGGCCGATCAGCGGCAACTCTTCCATCTGGGCCGAGTTGACGATATTGTTGAGTTGCATGTCGGTCGTATTGACTTAGACCGCATCGGCAGCGACTTCGACTGTCTCAGACGCGCTGCCGGTGTCCAGCCGGATCGCTTCGACATACTCCTGATCGATCGTGATGAGGATGCCAGTCGCTTGAAACGATTTGAAGGCAGTCGCAGAGGCAGTTATTGTCTAGGTGCCCACCGGGAGCTGCTGGAAGATGTAGTTGCCATCTGACTGGAAGTGGTCAGATACTTTTCTCCGGTTGCTTGATTGACAGCGGTGACCGGAGTGTTTGGAAGTGCGGCGCCGGTTGGATGAGCCACCGAACCCTTGATGCGTCCATTGACGTTTGCAGCATAAGCCACACCGCAGGCCGCAAAAATGGTGAGAACGCGAGCGGCACTTCCTATTAATGACAATTTACGCATTTTGCTTAGGCCTCTTATAGAGAAAGGATTCTCAGGTGAGGTAGCGTGGAGAACGAGTGATTCCGTGCTCAAGAGAGGAGTATGTTTCCCGTTTAGCAATTTTGTCGCCAAAGCCTCGATGGCGGTTACCAAGCCAAAGACTTGCCACGGCAACAACTTTCTATGAAAAGTGATCAAAGCCTTTCAATAAAAGCGAGTTGTTCTCCGCCACTTAGCTCGCTAGACTTTGCGAGGTCAAAGTCGAGCCTCTTGCGAGAGCAGCGTTAGACTCTAACGCTTTCGCCACAGGAGAGTGGCAGCGCTACAGGAGCACAGGCAGCGATGCAGAAGAGGCACTCGTAAACAGCCAGCTCACTGGTTGCGTGAGTATCTGTTCAGAACGCGTCTCTGAACCCGACAGACGTTTATCTCAAGGCGGATGACTTCGCGACAGGCACGAGTGCGCGGCGTACGCTTGATCCCAGGCGGCCCAGTCTCAGGTCAACGCTCGAGGGCTTCTATCCTGTGGTGTCTCAGAGAGTAGCCTGTCCAGTCAAAGACTACGCATTAGACGGCTGACTCTTACCATTGTGGTTGCTCCACGGCTAGTTACGCTGCCCGCGGGGCATGTGTAGTCTGCATCCGTGTTATACCGACGACTCGTCAGCAGTGCTGCCGTCAGCCTTCCTGCAGTTTGTAGGTCAGAATTTTAGCTACGTTCATGATGAGTCTTAGGTCCGGCAACAATATCCCAATCTTTTCTCCCGGGGCAGTGAATACCTTGGCCATCTGCTTGACCTGATTTGGGTCGCAGGCATTGTGGAGGCCCATGTAGCCTTCTTCGCCCGGAACATAGAGCCGGTGGGCCGGGGCCTACATGATGACTTCATCGGCCCGCAAAGGAGCAGGCGCCGTACTTACAACTGCATCAAGGTCACTATTCGTAATAACAACCATCCGGGTCCCGACAGACCAGATAAAGCCGATGTGCCTCCCCGTCAAAGGCAGCCATAGCGTTTGCCTTCGCCGAAGGAACGGGGCACTCCGTCAGCTCCTGCTTGGTCTTGCGGTTCACATCTGCTAGCTTGTTAGTCTGCGCCAGATTATCGAAGAGACGGTCACCTTGCTTTTCCAGAGCCATGGCTCAACGTGGTTGTCGTTGAATTGGACATGAGGAAGCGTCTTACCCTTGTCAGGATTGATAGCTTCGATCTCTGCCGTTTTCATGTCAACATCCTTGCCGCCAGTCACGATGTACCAAGGGTTTGCCGAAGCATCATAGGCAGCTGAATCTGCTCCCGGTATGGGCTTGATCGTATCTTTTTTTGCAGGTATCTGCATCCAGCACTGAAGTCATTTCTTTCCCGCTGTCCGTGACAAGAATGTTGGCAGAAGTTGGACGAACTAAAATTGTACGGGGCGCGCCGAAGCCGGGAATCGTGCTCAGGGGGTTTCCCGTCTTCAGACCAAAGACCTCAAGTGTGGTGTGATCCTCTGCTGCGATAAGGACTCGTCCGCATGTCCGATCGATTGCAAAATGATGGAATTCGCCGCTATATTCGGGCAGGCTTACCGTCTTGACTAGTTTTAGGGGCTCCGTCCCTTTGCGCGTGCGAGTAGGCTGTGGACGCTGCAGCAGTGAGAAGCAAAGCTCCTACTTGTTTCATCATCATAAAAAGTTCTCTTTTCGCACCGCTTCTCTCATTTTGTGATGTGTGATGGGCTACCTGGCTGGACGACCAAGTGAAGCCTGCCGCTGTCGAGTACTCGGAAAATATAAGGGTGCTGGTGGATGAGTTAGGGAACTGCGCCGTGGAGCTGGAAAATGCTAGTAATGCAAGCCTTCGATGGCGCGCCTATCTCGGAAGTTCCGACGGATGATGAAGCTTCGCTTCAGTTCAAGCTGGAGAGAGCGGCAGCAGCGTTGCGAATGCGAAAGGAGTGGCTGCAGCCCTATCGACGTATTGAGGTGCTGAAGCGCCTCGCGTTGTTGGTTCATCGAAACGCGGACGACTTTGCCCTGCTGATCGCGCGTGAAGGCGGCAAGCCGCTCACTGATGCAGTAGTAGAGGTTAAGCGCCCGATCAGCGGCGTCGAAGGCGCCATCGCCGATCTGCACTACCTGGCAGGCCACTTGGTGCCAATGGGTATCAAGGAGGCGGCGAGAGATCGTTGGGCGTTCACGACTCGCCCCCCCGCCCCTGTCGCAGCCATCTCCTCGTTCCATCATCCGCTCAATCTGATCATTTATCAGGTTGTCCCTGCGATCGCGGGAGACTGTCCCGTCAGTGTGAAGCCAGCTGTGCCAACTCCACTCTGTTGTCTGAAGTTTCTTTCGCTCTTTAACTATGCGGGATCACCATTATGAGCTCGAAGAATCAACCACTTCGAAGCCAAGGGAATACTCAATGCAAGGATGCGGCCAGGCTGTCGGAGGTAAAAATTTACCACACGGCTTCGGTACCCACCAAAAGGATGCGCAGGATACATCAGTACCAACCCCTTGAAGGCCGTGGAGGTCGTCGCCGCAAGCCGCAAGGCTAGCACTCCGCCGTACGAAAGCCCGATGAGGATCGGCTGGACAAGACCGACGCTCTTCATGAAATCGTCGACCAGACGCGTAAGACTCGCCTGATGAACATCCAGTTTCCTCGCGCCGTCCACCGGATGCGCCGAAAGCAAGTCTATCGCGACAATGCGACGCTCGGCCGAAAGTCTGGCGATCATCTCCGTTAGTGTGTCTGCAGTAGCCAGCAACGCATGAAGCAACAGGATCGGCGATGCATTTTGTCCGGCGACCGCCTTCCGTTCGATATATGCCACACGGACGCCACTGACGACCGCGTCGCGAAGCGCACAACACATCACTTCCCGCATGCCCGAAACGAATTCAGCATAATCGCAAGCATAACGAAAGGAATGCCTTCTTGAAAGTCTCGATTCGGCTGCCAACCCCTTCAAGAGCGTCAAAATGCTTTTAAGACCTCTTGCAGGGTCGGCACAACCCCTTCATACACGTCTTCGCGTTGGGGCTGTCTGCAAGCAGCTTTTTATTTCTTCAAGGGCTATCGGTGCGTTGGTACCGTTGGCAGCGGCAAAGACTACCTGAGATGTGCGAATCTACATTGGCGTCGGTGGTCTGCGGGGAAGCTCTCGTTTGCGGTCTTCTGGAACGATGTGCTCCATTGACATTGCCAAATCTTTCCGTTCTTTTATCTCACGGAAGTTAGCAATGGCTCGTTGTGACTCACTCTTGTTGCCGAGTCTGCGATTTAGCACGCCAAGCTGATACCAGGTCATCGAAAGGACAGACTCGTCAGTTGACTTCAAAACAACCGCTTTGAGATCTGAAAGAGCGTCCTGAGTCTGACCGAGAGCGGCTTCACCCCTTGCCAGATAGTAGCGCGCCACTGTAAGCGAAGGGTCGATGGCTAAAGCATGCCTCAGCAAAATTACACCTGCTGCAGGGTTAGAGCGAATGACTTCAAGACTGCCCAGCTTAAACATGCTTGACCAGGATTGCGAGGAAAGTGCCAACTCCGCTTCATAAGCAGGAGCCGCATCAGTCATGCGTGAAGACGCCCACAAAGCGTCACCTAGTTCTTCGTGCAAGTCCGGCTGTTTCGGAGCAAGCGTGATCGCGAGCAGATATTCCTCAGTAGCCGCATCCGGGTGCCCGGCCATCAGAAGTGCCGTGGCTTTCTCCTCATGCACTTGCCATGGGGTTCGAGAAGCCGTCGTATTCAGTTGTTGGGGCCTCGCAAAGCTGGCCGACAAGACGGCAAGCGTTACAAATGCTAGAAGTTGTACGGTCTTTGTCATCGTGTTTTCGCTCCGCACCTTTTCTCCATTCGAGGCAATCTGTTGGACAGGTTACCCGCATTTATCACGTCTTCGCCTCTTCCCTCCTGGTCTAAGGCTTCGGAGTCGAAGCTCAATCCTGGCCTACTTGAAACGGAGATGAGGCCACAGGATCTTGGCTAAGGCTATCAGCGGTCGGCAATGATCAGATAGGAGAACGCTCCCACATGTCGGTTGAGAACAGGATGGAATCCAGAGATTGCCAGATCGTCAGACACGGACAGCGACGGAATTCTGTGCTCCAGAGGTGGGCCGGGTGGCTGATCTGCTATCGGAGACCAGTCAAGAACCGCGATACGACCCCCCGGTCGGAGTATTCTCCAAGCCTCTTCCAGAACCGTCCGGCGTTCGTCCAACTCGTGCCAGAGGTTAGCCATAAGAATTACGTCGCAGCAGTCTTCAGACAGTCCCGTCTTCGTGGCTACACCCTGTCGGCACTCAACGTTCTTTAAGTCAGTCGTTCGCAGTTTGTCGCTGAGGATAGCCAGCATTTCCGGCTGCATGTCTATGGCCCAGACTTTACCGCTCTCTCCAACCGCAGTAGCCATGGGAAGAGTGAAGTAACCAGTGCCGGCGCCTATGTCCGCTACGATGCTTCCGGTCTGAAGGTGCAACGCGTCCATGACATCCGAAACTGGCAGCCACTCTCTACGCTCGGGTGCGTCGAGTTTATAGGCCTGAAGATGGGAAAAGGTTCGCTCATTCATCATTGGATTCATTAAAAGCCGTTCTCACTTTCTGACTTCTTCAGCCCGCAGCTGCGGAAGATCGTCGCAGCGAGGCACCAGTTGGTGAATGCTGATTGGACCAGGTTGAGTCCGACAAAAATGGTGAGTAAATACCAATTAGGCGAGATGAAGTGAGCCAAGGCGAGAGAGGCAAGGATCATAATCCCTGCGAGTAAGTGAACGGCGCTTTGAACGGCCATGTCTATAGCCTTTCCTTATGCAGATGTTGGTTCGTACGTCGATGGACTTGACACAGCAATTATTTCCGGGGGGATGAGGGATTGCTAGCTGGATCGTTTCTCCTCTCAACCATGTAGTAGAGGACGGGAACCGCTAAGCGGGAAAGCACGGTCGAAGCAATCTCGCCCGCGATGAGCGATAACGCGAGACCTTGAAAGATGGGATCGGAGAGAATGACACTAGCCCCGACCACGACGGCGGCCGCCGTGAGCAACATCGGGCGGAAGCGCACGGCTCCGGCGTCAACGACTGCCTCCGCAAGCGGCATACCCTCGGCACGTCGCAGTTCGATAAAATCCACCAGGATGATGGAATTGCGAACGATGATGCCCGCCCCAGCGATGAACCCGATCATGGATGTTGCCGTGAAGAACGCACCGAGCAACGCGTGAGCGGGGAGTATTCCGACCAGGGTCAACGGTATAGGAGCCATGATGACGAGCGGTACGATAAAGGAGCGGAACCAGCCCACCACGAGAACATAGATCAGGACGAGTACCACGGCGAAGGCTTCACCCATATCGCGGAACACTTCGAGAGTAATCTGCCACTCGCCATCCCACTTCATCACATAATGATCTGTCGACGTGGGCTCTTGCGTGTTCAGGCGGGCAAGCGTGTAGCCCGCCGGTAGCTGCAGGTGGTTCAGGGCGTCGTTCATCTTGAAGATGGCGTAGACCGGGCTCTCTTCCGCACCGGACACATCGCCCGTGACGTAGACCACGGGCTTGAGATCCTTTCGGTAGATGCTGGGTGGTAGCGTGGCATTCTCTACCTGCGTTAGCTCTCTAAGAGATACCGGTACGCCATCAGAGCCAGTGAGCTTCATCTGCTCGAGTTGATCGACGGAAGAGCGCTCTCCCCTTTGCAGCTGTACTTGAACGGGTACGGACTCCTGTGAGGCTTCGTCGTGCAGAAGCCCGGCCTCGCCCCCTGTCTCCGCCAGTTGCAAGCTGCTCGCTACATCTGAGACTGATATTCCGTGAAGGGCAGCTTTCGCTTCATCCACCTCGAAGATGATTTGTCTCTGGGGATCTTCGACATACCAGTCAACATCGACCACTCCAGGTGTCTGCTGGAAGACCTGCTTGACCTTGCGGGCCACATCGAGGCGCCCGGTCATATCTGGACCGTAGACTTCCGCAACCAGGGTCTGGATGACCGGTGGACCTGGAGGTACTTCGCTTACTTTCACGCGGGCTCCAAATGGAGCTGCCAATCGCACCAGGTCAGGACGAATGCGCTTTGCAATCGCGTGACTTTGCGCGCCACGCTCTTTGATCGGGAGGAGGTTGACCTGAATGTCTGCCTGATTTGGCCCTCCGCGGAGGTAGTAGTGACGAACGAGCCCGTTGAAATTGTAAGGTCCCGAGACACCGGCGTAGGTCTGGTAGTTGGAGATTTCAGGCTGCTGTGCGAGATACTGTCCAAGCACCTGCGTGACACGGGCGGTCTGCTCCAACGTTGTGCTGTCTGGCATATCAACGATGATCTGGAACTCGCTCTTGTTGTCGAATGGGAGCATTTTCACCTTGACGAGCTTCAAGGGAACCAGCGCACAGGCAAGCAAAAGCAAGGCCACGATGCCGCCAAGAAAGAAAACGCGATGCCTTCCCGAACGGATGAGGGGAGACATCATACGGCGGTAAAACCGGGTACTCCAACCTTCCGTGCTGCTGTGCTCCTGTCCATGGGTGCTGCTGTGGGACACAAGTCGCATCGCCGCCCACGGAGACACTATGAAGGCGACCAGCAGAGAGAGGAACATGGCTGATGATGCACCAATCGGGATTGGACGCATATAAGGTCCCATTAATCCGCCGACGAACGCCATCGGCAGGATGGCTGCGATGACGGCTATCGTTGCGAGAATCGTGGGATTGCCAACTTCGGCAACGGCTTTGATCGCCACTTCGCTAAGCGGCCTTCCTTGGCTTTCCGGCAGCCTGAAGTGACGCACCATGTTCTCGACCACAACGATTGCGTCATCCACCAGAATGCCGATGCTGAAGATGAGCGCGAACAAAGTGACACGATTGAGCGTATAGCCGTAGAAGGCGAACGCGGCGAGTGTCAGACCAAGCGTGACCGGAATGGCAAGCAGAACAACGCCGGACTCCCGCCATCCAAGGAAGACGCCGACCAGGAGAGTGACCGAGAACGTTGCCAGGAGAAGATGCTCCAGAAGTTCATCCGACTTGGCCTTTGCGGTGTCGCCGTAGTTCCTCGTCGTGGTGATCTTGAGGGCTGGCGGGATGGACGTCTTTCGCATTTCTGCCATCCTCGCCAGAACCGCATTCGCAATGTCTGTTGCGTTGGTTCCTTTCCTTTTGGCGACCGTGATGGTCACCGCTGGAAACGCGGAGCCAGGAAGCGCGCCGTCTACCTTGAGACCGGCAGCAGGGCCGAAGGAGACATAGCTCTTCGGATCCTCAGGACCATCCATGAGAGATGACGCCACATCGCGAAGATAAACAGGACTTCCGTGCGAGATGCCTACGGCAACTTGCTCAAGGTCGGCTTTCGTTTTGAAGAGAGAGCCGGCATCGACGCGGATCTGCTGGTTTGCAGATGCGAACTGGCCGGCTTCGACCTGTGCGTTCGCTGCGCGGAGTCTTTCTAAGACTGTCCCTGCGGAGAGCGAGTAGGCCTCCAGACGCTGATTGCTCAGAGTCACACGCATGGCCCGGGGTTCGCCACCGATCAGTTGTGTCTCTGAGACATCAGGAATCTGCTGGATGCTACTTTGGAGAGCAGCCGCAATGGCACGAAGTTGACTGGAACTGTATTGCTCACCCCATAGGGTCAGGGAGAGGATCGGCACGTTGTCGATAGAACGCAGTTTCACTACAGGCTGAGAGGCTGAGGCTGGGAACTTGTCGCGGTTTGCATAAAGCTTGCTGTAAACCTTGACGAGTGCGTCTTCTTCGCGGGTGCCAACCAGAAAGCGAACGATGACCAGGCTGTTACCGCGGCTCGAAGTGGAATAAACAAACTCTACGCCGGGGATCTCGCGCAGCACAGACTCGAGTGGGGTCGTGATGCGTTGCTCGATCTCTTCCGGCGAGGAACCCGGCATGGACGTTGTGACATCCAGCATGGGAACAACGATCTGAGGCTCCTCCTCACGGGGTATCACAACGACCGCGAGAACACCGACAAGCAGAGAAGCCACAATGAACAGGGGCGTCAGCTTCGAATTGAGAAATGCACCGGCAATCCGGCCAGCAACGCCTGGATTCTTCACGGCTGCACCTCAACCTTGCGACCACCTAACTCCCGATCAAGTGGCGAAAGGACGACGCGTTCGCCGTTGCTCAATCCCGAGAGCGCCTCCGTCATTTCGTTGTGAGATTCACCCACAGTGACATACCGCAAGGCTGTCATGCCGTCCGTCCCGACGACCCAAACCGATTTCAGCGATCCGTGGGTGACGATTGCTGCATTCGGGACAAGGACTACAGGGTGCGTCCCATGGGAAAGTGAAGCTGTGCCGAACATTCCTGAACGGATTGCCTGATTTGCGGGCAAGTCAATCTTCACCAGGAAGCTATGGCTACTAGGATCAGCAGCGGGATCGATCTCTGCAATATGGCCCGTGAAGGGCGGGGAATGGAGTGAGCTGATACCAACATCTATGGGCAAACCTTTCTGCAGGCCATGTACAAGCGACTCATCCACACTGATCTGAAGTTGAAGTGGACCGGCCCGTTCGACTTCGAGAAGCGGAGTTCCTGGCATTGCCATCGCCCCCGGGTCCGCGTGCCGAGTCGTAACATAACCCGCATAGGGCGCAGTAAGACGAGCGTAGTTGGCGGATGTTCCGGCCACCGTAACGTTTGCGTTCGCGACTTCGATGTGTGCCTTCGCAGCGTCTACACGGGCGTTCGCCGCTTGTGCGTGACGCTCAACCTGGTCGAACTCCTGAGGGCTAACGGACTTTCTGTCCCGGAGCAGTTGATAACGGTGCAAAGTAGAAGAGGCAAGATCCGAGTCAGACTGGGCGACCTTGAGTTCCTGCTGATAGCTGCCAACGGAGGCCTTGGCTCGAACAACATCGGATAAGGCCTCAGCGTTATCGAGCATCAAGAGGGTCTGACCGGCGCGTACGGCATCCCCTTCATGCACCATCACTGAGGTCACCTTACCCATCGTTTGTACGGAAAGAACCGACTGCTCCTTGGCGTGAACCGTTCCCGTTGCGCGCACCCCGTCCAGGACTGAAGCCTGTTGCACCACTGTTGTCGTCAAGCCGTAGATTGGCGGCTCAGCTGCAGGAGTGGGCGGGGGAGTTTTGCAGCCTACAGACAACATGATGGAGGAAAGCACGACTGCGAAGACGGGACGATTCACTGGAGATCTCCTGCGATGTCTGGATTGAGCGTGCCATCCGCAAACTTCAGAACGGCGAATGTCGTGGCGCCTCGCGATACAGCCTGCTCGTAGCTCGTGCGACTCCTGCGCTCTGCGTCTTGCGCGCGCATCAGGTCGGTCATCGTAGCAAGGCCTGCCGTGTAACGATCCTGCAGGGTTCTAAGACTTTCCGCGGCTTCGCTCACCGAGGCACGGGCGACCGCAAGCATCTCCATCGCAGCCTGGTGCTCGTACAAGGCTCGGATGACTTCGAGCGTGATCTCCCGATCTGCTGCCGCCTGCATCGCATTGGCGCGATTCACCGCAATCTTCGCCGCGATCACGCCTTGCCGTTTTGCAATGGGAAGCAGATCAATGCGAATCTCCACGCCGGCAGTCCAGTTATCGCCACCCGACCCTGCAATCGAGGAACGGTCTGCCTCCCAGTCGCCGAACGTCTTGACCTGGGGTCCGAAAGACGCCTCAGCGGAGCGCACGCCCACTCGTTCCGCATCCCCCTGCAGAGACAGACTTGCGCGATCTGGGCGAGACTTCAGAGCAAGCGCCGTTTCAAATTCGACAGTCCCGATTGCAAACGTGTCGCTGCCCAAAGGTGCCAAACTACGTTGAGCCGCTGGAATTGGCTTTCCAGTCGCTGCTTCCAACTCGGCCCAACCAATAGCGACCTGCCCCCGCGCGGCAATCATTTCCTGTTGGCGTTCGGCAAGATACACCCTGGCAGAAAGCAGGTCAGCTTCGACGGTCAAGCCAGCCTCAACGCGTATGAGACTGGAGTCAAGGAGTGCCTGCGCAGTGGCAACTTCCTGCTGTGACGTATCTACGAGCTTCGTTGCGAGTACCAGAGATTCGTACGCACGCACGGTACGAAGGATGATCTCCTGACTCGATCTTGTAGACGAATAGTCAGCGCTCTTCGCGAGCAGGTCCGCTCGTCTGATCTCGGACTGGGTGTGCCAGGAATCGAACGCGAGCCAGCCACCGGAGACGCGAGTCGTAAAGTTGTTCAGGGGCAGCGGCCGATTGAGGCGATTCAGGTTGAAGTCGCTCTGGGCAAACACGTGCTGTCTAAGCTTCGAGCCGAAGACATAGACCGGATCGTCCCCAAGCGTTACCGACTCGCCAAACTGAAGGTTCGGAAGCAGGGCTGTCCGCGCAAGCTTTCGTTGAAGATCTGCAGAGGCTACGGTGGACCTGGCAATGTCTTCGTCCGGGTTTTGCCCCAACGCGATTGCAATCACTCGCTGCAACGTCAGCTTCTCTGGTTGTTGTGCATGACATGCGGGCCAGACTAAGGCTATAGATAGAGCGAAAAAAAAGGTACGAACGTGGGTTCGAGATTGCATGGAGTTCCTCTGGCAGCGGTCTTGCCGTACATCGTCATCGCTTTGCCTTTGCTTGCTGTCCTGCCAATTCCTCAAAGTCACGCCGACTCCTGTCCGCTTCGCTGCGGCAAACGAGAGCACAGAGTTCCATCACCATGGGATCGCTGATGGCGTAGAAGATGGAAGTGCCTTCACGTCTACGATCAATGAGGCCGGCGTCGAAGAGGATCTGAAGATGTTTGGAAATGTTGGGCTGGTTTCCGTCCAGCGCGGCAACCAACTCGCCAACGGGTCTCTCTCCTGTTTGCAGTTGTTGGAGAATGCGGAGTCGATAAGGCTCTCCAAGCGTCCGGAAACGCCGTGCTACAAGATCAAGCATTTTTGGGCTCATCACCGACTGTTTCATTGATTGAGTATATCACCATATATGCATATAATGGATTTGAGGTTGCAAACGATCTTGCTGCTTCTTCGCTACCCTGTATTCAACTCTCGGCTCAGCATCAATCGAAGATCCGCTTGGGAGAGGATGCCGATCCTTCTTATGTATCGTCAAAACTACGCTCGAGCAATGAGGACAACATCATGAAACGTTTGGCGATCGCTTTCGCTCTCGGAACAATCCTTTTCGTTCTGCCACTTCAGGCACAGACTCAGACTCACCGTGTGCTCTTCGCTCTGACCTCAGGAGATGAGACTGATTGGCGCCTAACGCTGAACAACGTTCGAAATCTGCTAAGTGGCATGGCTCCGGACACGGTTGACATCGAGATTGTTGCTTACGGCCCCGGAATTACTTTTCTCAGAAAGACTGGTCCGGATGCCGATGAAATCTTCAAGCTGGAGTCGTCCCACGTCCACCTGATGGCTTGCGGAAGTGCGATGCGCAAAGAACATCTCGAATCCTCAGATCTGATTACGGGAACCGTGATTGTGCCTGCTGGCATCGTAGAAGTCGTAAAGAAGCAGGAGCAAGGTTGGACGTACATCAAAGCAGGTCGCTGAGGGGCTAAAAACTCGGGGAGATCCAACGCACGGTAAAAGGCAAGCAGCAGAGAAGGGCTCCTATCATTGAGTCGCAGAAGACCCTCAACGTCCGAATGTTGGCAGATACGGAGAAAACAAGAGGAAGCTCACGAGGAAGAAAGCCATGAGATCTGCATAGAGGAGCAACAGGACGCCGGCATGGTAGAAGTCCCGGCGTTTCCGCATACACCTGGCGGTGTCGACCGTGCCGATGACCGTAAGCAACACCGGAAGGACGATGATTGGACTTAGGGTTGACCCGGGGATATGCGTTCTCATTAACATCAGAGGTATTCCAATGAAGACTAATACCGTAGCCCGAAGAAGAGAGCGCATCCTCCAGTTAAAGAAAGGAAAGTGTTGAATCGAAAAAGCGGAGTCGCTGCCAGTCACATGCCTAGGGAACACTGGTTCTAACATTCTTACGCCTCCGCGAAGGCCCACCTTGCGGGCGCTTTTCCCGGCGAAGAGAACGCTCAGGCATGCAGATCTGAATAGAGGCTCTTTCGGAACCTTTGTCTTGTACGATCTTGCCCTGATGATATTCCCTGGAGTCTAGGATGAAGAGAAGGAAGAGATTAAGAAGGGATCACATGAAGGAACAGACGCGATGCACGACGATCGACATCTCCGGCCGCGTCGAAATTCTTCATGCCCGTTACTACACCCACGCTTTCTCCCCACACTGGCACGAGGAATACGCCATTGGGTTGATCGATGCAGGAGTAGAGGAGTTTCAATGTCAGGGCGTCACACACCGGGCGGGTGAAAATGAACTTGTTCTTCTCAATGCCGGTGATGTACATACCGGCCAAGGTGCCGATGAACGTGGCTTTGGTTTTCGAATGCTCTACATTCCGGAATCCTCCTTAAAAGAAGCTGCTCTCCCTAATCGGCATCCGAACGCCAGCTTTAACTTCCGTGACAACGTAATGAACAATCGTGTTGCCGCCAAGGACCTCTCGGCAGCCCATCAGAGCTTGAAAGAGGGCGCCCCGGCACTCGAAGTTGAAAGTCGTTTTCTCACTGCAATCGCAGGGATAATGACTTTCGCCAACTCAGAGTCAAGTCCCGAACGACTCATTGGCGCGCCAGCCGCCATCTTGAAAGCCAGAGATTACTTACATGATCACCTCTATGAAGATGTCTCCCTCGCTGAGCTCTCCGAGACGGCCGACATCAGTAAGTTCCACTTTCTAAGGGCTTTCAAGAATCGGTTTGGCCTTCCGCCTCACGCTTATCAACTGCAACAACGCATGTTTGCGGCCAAGCGTCTACTTCGAAGCCTGCCCTCGGCAGAGGTTGCGTTTCAGTGTGGCTTTGTCGACCAGAGTCACTTCCACCGCGTCTTTCGAGCCTTGGTTGGAACCACACCAGGCCGCTATGCTGCGCAATTTCGTACAATACCGCCGGAGTGAAGACCGCTATGCTCATGGTAACGGCGTAGTATCCGTTTCAGTCACCCCAGGAGCACAGACCTATGGCTTCCGCCAGCACGATTCTCTCGTTACCGGATCAGACAACAGCAACGTTGCCGAAGAAGAACTACATCAATGCGGAACATGGGATTCTAAGCTGGCTCTTTACGCAGGACCACAAGCGGATCGCGATCCTCTACATGATCTCGATCTCATTCTTTTTTTTACTTGGTGGCGTCTTTGCCGGACTGATCCGTTTGGAACTGCTCACCCCTCAGCCCGATCTCGTTGCGTCGGACACCTACAACAAGTTCTTTACGATGCACGGCATCATCATGATCTTTCTGTTTCTCGTGCCATCCGTCCCAGCGACACTTGGAAACTTCTTGATTCCGATCATGATCGGTGCCAAGGATTTGGCGTTCCCCAAGATCAACCTCCTTAGCTGGTACCTGTACATGACTGGCGGCATATTCACGCTTGCCGCCCTGGTCCTGGGCGGAGTCGACACAGGTTGGACATTCACCACGCCCCTGTCCACGCACTACCTCAATACGCATGTCATCACGGCTGCAACCGGGATCTTCATCGCTGGTTTCGCCTCGATCTTCACAGGTTTGAACTTTATCGTGACGATTCACCGGATGCGCGCCCCTGGAATGACCTGGTTCCGTATGCCACTCTTCGTGTGGGCAAATTATGCAGCATCAATTTTGATGGTTCTGGGTACGCCGGTTCTTGCAATTGCGCTTGTTCTGGTCGCTCTTGAGCGGACTATCGGCATTGGGGTCTTCGATCCCACTAAGGGCGGCGACCCTCTTCTCTTTCAACATCTATTTTGGTTCTACTCCCATCCTGCCGTTTACATCATGATCCTGCCTGGTATGGGCATCATCTCCGAGATCATCTCCACTTTCAGCCGCAAGCGCGTGTTTGGTTATACGGCTGTTGCATTCAGTTCGGTTGCAATCGCGGTCTTCGGCTTCTTTGTCTGGGCGCACCACATGTTCATCATGGGCGTCTCGAACTATTCCGCTCTCGTCTTTTCATTGCTGACCATGCTTGTAGCCGTTCCGTCCGCGATCAAGATCTTCAATTGGGCGTTCACACTGCAGAAAGGTTCCATCACGTTCGAAACCCCTATGCTTTACGCGTTTGCGTTCATCGGGCTCTTCACCATCGGGGGACTCACGGGTGTGTTCCTGGGCTCACTGGGTATGGATATCCACCTCACAGAGACATACTTCATCGTGGCTCACTTTCATTACGTGATGGTTGGCGGGATGCTCATGGCTTTTCTGGGGGGCGTCCATTTCTGGTGGCCCAAAATGACGGGACGTATGTACCCAGAGTCTATCTCCAAACTTTCGGCAGTCACCAGCTTCATCGGCTTCAACATCACCTTCATGCCCCAATTCATCCTTGGATATCTCGGCATGCCACGCCGCTACCATGCCTATCCGCCGGAGTTCCAGGTTCTGAACGTGCTTTCCACCGCCGGTGCGACTGTGCTGGGTATCGGATTCGCAATGCCTGTCGTTTATCTTCTTTGGTCTCTCAAATACGGGGCGATTGCCGGAAACAACCCTTGGCAGGCGACAGGACTTGAATGGCAAATTCAATCTCCTCCGCTCACGGAAAACTTCTTGCAAACCCCGATCGTGGATCATGAGGCCTACGACTACGAATGGCTAGAGCGCAAGCATGCCGAGGAAGTGACCGTTGCTTAGCGGAGACTCGAGCGCCTGGCACGAGTTGCAAGGAGGCACTGCCCCGCTATAAAAGAACAGTCTTTACAGCGAACAACTCCGGAGGACTCGAGAGAAACGAGCTGCTTCTTTTGGCTCGAGCGAACGGCAGAAGTTCATGGACTCTCCCGCAGTTAACCACATTTCCTTCGCCTTCACCTCCATGGACCATCTATCTTCTTCCCAGGTCACATTGGGGCTTGCCTCTTGATCGTAGTCCGAAAACGATCTCCCTTCTACAGGAAAGCCAGATACAGGCCATGTTTCCGAAAGCTATATCTAAGCGATCGTCATGCGGGGGTGGCGCCCCGCCGAGATCTTGCGATTCTGAAGGACCTCTTTTCGTACGGATACTGAAAGAATCCTTGAGAAGACGCCGTCCGCTTCAAGCGGCACCGATCCAATCTCCTATGTTTCGATCGAAGCTGTGAAATCAGAAAACGAAAATAGCTGTTGATCGAACGTAAAAGACCTCCCTGAATGCCTCGTTCTCAAACTTCCCTTGGGAAGATCGAGTCCACAAAGCTCAGACGGCCTAGGCTCAATCAGAACCGCTTTGGTGTGGAAGCTGTGAAAAAGGAAGAGGGTATTGCCGCCACTAAGCGTGACCCTCCTTTCGTAATATTGCGCTGTGGCCTTTTCACCCCTCGCTGGTCACCTTTTATTTATTGCTGCTTGTGGGGACCTGACGACCAGTGTCGATCCCGGTCGAGAGAAAATCTCCTCTCCGCAACCATCTGTCGTGTGGGCATAGTGGAAAAGCTACAGAAATGTAAGGTAAATGTAAGTAAATG
>CAZZZP010000007.1:0-87141 GCA_964658635.1 Lichenicola sp.
AAAGGATAGGTTACGAAGACAAAAAGCCCCTCAGCCCGAGGGGCTTTTTCCTGTCTCCTCAAGATGGCGCTCTTTGTGGTGCTTTTTGCTATTCGTTATGGATCTCGTGACAACAAACGAGGACGATGTGAGTTTTGTCGACGAGTTCGAGGATCCATGCACGCAAGTTTGCGTTCCACTTGTTGCTCACTGGCCGGCTGGGACTCTTTTGCATGAGATTGCCGCCACGGTGTCTTGCCAGCAGCCGATGGGCCTGCCTCAGGCTCACGCGTGGGAGAGCCGGCACGCTTGACCCGGGCCTCCACCATGGACATCGAACCGTGTTGCAGATGTATATTCCGAACATGGCGACCCGTATGAAAGACATTGCCGATCACCTTGGGCTTTCTGTTGTCACTGTCTCCAAGGTGCTCCGCAATCATCCCGACATTGGAGAAGAGACACGAGAACGAGTACTCCGACGCGTGAAGGAGGTGAAGTATGAACCAAACATCCTCGCGAGAAGCCTGGTAACCGGTCGTAGCTTCCTGGTGGGACTGATTGTTCCCGACCTCCTCCACCCCTTTTTCGCCGAGATCGCGAAAGAGATCTCCAGTGCCATCCGCAGCAAGGGCTATTCGCTCATCGTGTCCTCTTCCGAAGAAGATGTCGAGATGGAGGATCGTGAGATCCGTCACCTGCGTGGACGCAGGCTGGATGCGCTTGTCATCGCATCGACACGGACTGAGAGCTTCGACCCGGGTCCCCTTGCAGAGGGAGATGAGATCGTTGTTCTAATTGATCGTGAACTCCCGGGACTGTCGGCGAACTACATCGGAATCGACGATGTTGCCGCAGGCCGGATCGCGACCGAACACCTGATCGATATTGGCTGTGAACGGATCGCGCACATTCGCGGCCGAGATAACAGCACAGGAGTGAACCGGCTGGAGGGGTATCGCCTCGCCTTGAAAGGGCGTGGTCTGACCTTCAGACCGGAGCTCGTCATAGCCCGGACTCATGTCGATACGCATAGCATCGAGGGGGGTGCCGAAGCGATGAGGCTCCTGCTGAAGCTGAGTCCCCGACCTGATGGGGTCTTCTGTTACAACGACCCACTGGCTATAGGAGCTATGAGTACTATTCTGGACGCCGGACTCAGGATCCCTGAAGATATTGCGCTGATTGGATGCGGCAACCTGCATTACGACAGTTGCCTCAGGGTTCCACTTTCGAGTGTCGATCAGCATAGTCAACAGATCGGGCAGAAGGCCGGCAAGCTGGTACTTTCGCTGATCGAGTCGAAGCAAAAGCCAGAGCCGAGGAGCTACATCCTGGATCCTCTGCTTGTGGTCCGTACGTCGACCCAGCGAAGCCGAAACGTTCCAAGGCAGAAAACGTCAGGCAACCTCACGGTGTCCGCTTCAGGAGCGAAACGAGCAGCTACAACCCAGCCTAAACGCCCCCAAAAGACGGGGTAGCCTGGTGTCTTGCATGCGTAGGATCTCGACTGTCCCACGTTTGCTTTAATACGTACACGGACTCTTGCGGTCACTTCAGGGGAATATTCGAATCTCGGCAGAATCAAGAATGCCAGAGGGCGGAGAGGGGAAACCTCAAACCGGGTTTGGAAGACCTGGAACCATTTCGGCGTTTCCAGCGATTGAGTAGAGTTCTGATCCACTTTGGATGAGGATATGAAGCCCGATTATTTTTCTTACGGAACCCTGTTGCGAAGGGCTTGCGATGTTCGGTTCGCACCGCAAACAATAGCTGCTCACCAGCTATTCACTTCCCTGCCGTACAGGCACCCAAGTGAGAATTGCTGACTTCAGAGCGCGCGCAAAGTTCTTTCCGCAGCGAGAGCGCCTCAGGCGCACCCGGCCTCAGGATAAGCGCCCTGTTTACTTCTTCGAATGCTTCATCGAATCTGCCTCCCGTGGACAGCGTCGTCGCGATCGACAAATGTGTGTCCACGTTATCGGGCTCCAAGCCCGCTGCAGTTCGGAACGCAGTCAAAGCATCTGAAAGCTGCTGTCGACTCTGGTAGAACTTCCCCAGGGCTACGAAGTTCGCCGCATCCCCTTTGTCAAGCAAGGTGCTTTGCTTCAAGGCGGCCTCCGCTTCCACCGGACGCTCCTCTGCTGCATAAACCAGACCCATGCTTCGATACGCCATTCCAGAAGAGGGATCGCTCTCGATCGCATTGGTCAGCATCATCTCGGCCGATGCGAGGTCACCGTCCCGAGCCACCAGCACGGCCAGGTTGCTGAGCGCCTCCGCACGCTGCGGATCGAGTCGAAGAGCCTCACGAAGATCCCGCTTTGCGCTGGCAGTTTCTCCCTTGATCCCTTCCAGGATTCCTGCCTCAGTCAAGGCATCCACCAGGCTCGGGGAGAGCGCCAGTGCCTTCCGGAGCAGCTGCAATTCCCCGTCTCGATCTCCCATGTGCCCTTTGGCAAGGGCCTGCCTGTAGAGCAGATCCGCATTCCGCGGCGAAAGTGCAAACGCGGCCTCATACGCCCTTGCGGCTTCGTCGTAGTGCTTTTCAGCCATGGCGTGTTCACCCGCCACCTTCAGCACGTCGACCTTCTGCTGCGACGCTTCTTCCTCCTGCATCTGCCGCAGCGACGCGATCGCCTTTCGCTCCTTGTCGGCGTCGTTCAGGCTGTGATAGGCCTTCACCAGCTGAAAATACACGGCGACAGAGGGTTTGGTCTCCGCCGCGGCAGTCAGCGGCACGACAGCCTCGTTCGGTTGATGATCCTGGAGAAGACAGGTACCCAGCAGGAGGAGAGTTGCCGGGTTCGAAGGATCCTTTTTGAGTGCTTCCCTGAAGTGTGCAGTCGCCTCGGCATTGCGCAAGGTGTGCATGGCAATCACTCCGCGCAAAACGTCGATCTCGGCGGTCGCAGAGCCTTTGTCAACACCAGCCTCGAGGTAGGTTTCCGCCTCCTGGTAGCGAAGTAGCGTTACCAGCGCTTTTGCGGCGGAGAGTTGAGCTTCCCGATCCGACGGATCCAACTGCGTCGCACGCATGAAGGCATTCGCAGCGGCATCGAAGTTCTCCGTGCGCGCCAGCGCCGTTCCAAGCTCAAACTGCACCGCCTCGTCCATCGGCTTCTCGGCCGCGAGATCGCGGAGCAAAGGGATGGCATCGCTGCTTTGAGCCGTCTCGACGAGCGAGGTGGCGATATCGAACCTTACTTGAAACAGTGTCGATTGATCCAGCTTCTCTTTCAGAAGGGAACGGCGAAGGGCGAGTGCCGCTTTTCGGCGTCCGGTGCTCTCAAGGACCCCGGCTAGACGGCGAGTTGCTTCGACATCATGAGGAGAGCTTGCAAGCCTCGCTCGCAGGGCAACCTCGTCCTGTCCTGACATAGAAGGAGCGGGTGGGACATCCTGCGCCCGCACATCACAGCAGCCTCCAAGGAGCAAAAGACACAGCGCCAGCTTGAGCAGATTTCGGTATCTGTAGATTCCTGGCGGCCGCACACCCTGCCTCCTCAGCCACGATGACGCCTGGTCTGGAAGATGCTTCCCTGATCTTCAATCTGCCATTTCTCCTGCGTACCGGGCGTAGGAGATGGAAGAGTACTTTTACGAGTAAACAGACTCCGACTATATCCAAGATGTGAAACGT
Organism: Lichenicola sp.; assembly: GCA_964658635.1. Classification (GTDB taxonomy): domain Bacteria; phylum Acidobacteriota; class Terriglobia; order Terriglobales; family Acidobacteriaceae; genus Edaphobacter. The sequence goes on from CAZZZP010000007.1 coordinate 3,623, forward strand.
TGTACACCGGAGCGGCGACGACCGACGCAGTCCTTCGTCACTGAGGCACTGAGGCACTGCAGAAGACCCATGCTATTTTGTGATCTGGTACGAAAAGTCAGGAGTGTACGTGCGAGAATTCCGGTCAAGCTTGGCTGCGGCCGCAGTTTTATCCTGCGTTCTTCTGTTTTCTACTCACAGCTCCCCGGGGCAGGGTATTCCGAAGGCTGACCGAGGGGAGAATGCAGGCGGTCTCTACGAGGAAGCGATGGCGTTGCAGAAGGCCAACCACCTTGCTGAGGCACGGATTCTGCTGCTCCGGGCAGACGCCTTGTCTCCTGACGATGCGAAGATCGCGGTTGCTCTTGCAAAGCTCGACACTCGGCTTGGAAAGCAGAATGAGGCTCTCGAGCTCTTTCGCCGGCTCGAGTCGCGCGATCCGAGGAATCCGGAGAACGCGCTGAATCTCGGCATCGCACTTGCTTCGGATGGCAACTATGACGAAGCCCTGAATCTGGCTACCCGGGCAGTCGAGCTCAACCCGAGCGCCTCGAGCGGCCACTACCTGCGGGGGAAGGTGCTTGTGGATCTGAGCCGGGCCGACGATGCGCAGCGTGAATACCAGCTCGCGCTCAGCTTGTCTCCGGACGATGCGCTCGCTCTGTATGAACTCGCCATCCTCGACGAATCCATGGGCCGGACGAAGGAGGAGATTCCTCTTCTTGAGCACCTGGTCAGGATTCGACCGGGCGTCGCGAACGATCATTTCCTCCTTGGCCGGGCGCTTTTGCATGAAGGACAAACCGCGAAGGCTGAGATGGCCTTTCGCGACGCAGTACGGCTGGACCCCAACCATCGCGCCGCGCTTTATAGCCTCTCGCGTTTACTCCAGCATCAGAATCCAGCCGAGGCAGAACAGTTCACGAGCCGATTCCGAGCACTTAGGCTAAGCGATGAAGAGACAAACAGGATTCGCGATCTGGGCAACACCGGTGTTTTGGCGATGCAACAGCGCGACTGGCCGTCAGCTATCCGACAATTTCAGTCCGCTCTTGTCCTCTGCTCCGGTTGCGCCGTGGAGTCGACACTGGAGAAGGATCTCGGCCTGGCCCAGTGTCAATCCGGAGACACGATCTCCGGCTTGGCCTCGCTTCGGCGATCGTTCGCACTTGATCCGAATGATGCCGACGTACTGAAGGCGATCGAGCTGGCCGAACGAGCCTCTCCGCTTTCGAGGAACTGATCCGCCGTCGTACGAAATATGCGGTTCACTGGTGAAAAAAATAAATTGCCTCCTCTCAACCTTTTCAGGTAGGGTTGTGGCGCTCAGAGGTAAGCCTTTGCGAATGGATTTGAAATTGCACGCTTTTCTCGCACGCTGAGTCGAGCCAGGGGGGATGCCATGTTCTTGATTACCACGCTGCAGTGCATCGAGGTTTCGCGTACCAGGATCATGAGGCTCTCTACGAGAAGCAGTAACTTGGCGCGTTTCGCGGGCCTTCTTTTCTTCGTTCTTGCTCTTTGCACGAACGTGAAGGCACAAGGCTCCTCCGCCGCACTGAGCGGTGTCGTGACCGACCCGGCCGGAAACAGTGTTCCAGCCGCCGATGTCACGCTTGAAAGTGTGGAGACCCATGTGGAGCAGAAGACCACCACATCCGATAACGGGTCCTTCTCGCTGCTGAATATCCAGCCTGGAGCCTACGTTGTGAGGGTCGCCAAGGAGGGGTTCAGCACGCTTGAGAAGTCAGGAATCGTCCTGCAGGTGAATCAGACCGCAACCCTGAACTTTGCGCTTGCCGTCGGCTCAACTTCGCAGACCGTCGATGTGCAAGCCACGGTCTCGGTTCTCGATTCCTCGACCGCGGAGCTGGGCACGGTTGTGGCAGAGAAGTCGGTTAAAGATTTGCCACTCAATGGTCGTAATTTCACCCAGCTCCTCACACTCACCCCTGGCGTCAGCCCGGTCAGTGTTGGACAAAACTCTGGTGGAGGAGGCGGCTTTGCCGGCGCCGCCATCGGGACGTTTACCTTTCCGTCCGTTGGCGGACAGAGGAATCGCAGCAACATGTTTCTGCTCGACGGCGTTCACGATCTCGCCTTTATCGGGAATTACAATTATTCGCCCATCGTCGACGATATCCAGGAGTTCAAGGTTCAGTCACATAACGACCTTGCCGAGTTCGGCGGCGTAGTCGGCGGTATCATCAACGTCGCATCGAAGTCCGGCACAAACACCTTCCACGGTGCTGGCTGGGAGTTTCTGCGCAACGAAAAGTTGGATGCACGCAATTACTTCCAGACGGCGCGTAATCCTCTTCGGCAAAATCAGTTTGGGGTGACCATCGGCGGCCCGGTGGATATTCCCCATCTTTACAAAGGCAAAGACCGTACCTTCTTCTTCTTCGGATATGAAGCTTTTCATCAGAGCCAAGCGACGCAAAGCACCATCCTCGTTCCAACGGCAGCCCAGCTTGGCGGCGACTTCAGCGGTTTGCGGGACAGCCAAGGACTCCTGATCCAGCTTTACAATCCCTTCACAACCACCTTCGACGCGGTGAACAACCGGTACGTTCGCACGCCCTTCACCAACAATCAGATTCCGACCAATCTTCTCTCTCCTATATCGGAGCTGTACGCAAAAACCCTTCTCCCGGCGGCGGGCCCGGTGATCCCGGGCACCGGGGGCCAGAACCTCTATGACAATACCAAGGCCATCGTAAAATCCAATAACTACACGGGCCGGATCGATGAGTCCCTTGGAACCCACGATAACCTTTTCGGCAGGATTTCTTACTCCGACGAGCCCATCAGCGGTTCTGCGGGCTACCCTGGAGCTTTGAACACGACGCTTATCGAATCATGGAATATCGCCGTCCATGAGACTCATATCTTCAATCCGTCGACCATCCTCGATCTTACCTTCGGCCGCAATCTCGGCAATGCAACGGTGACGACGACCTACGTCAATGCTCCGGCGAACTTCGGCACACAACTCACCTCCGCGGGCCTGACCCCAAAATTCATCACCGGCTTTCTGAGCACCCCTGAGACCCTGACGCCAAAGATTACGATAGCCAACTATGCGTCTACCGGAGGCAACAATCTGCAGGCGACGCAGATCGCCAACACGTATCAGGTGGGTGGCGACTTCACGAAAATCTTCGGCCGTCACACCATCAAGGCTGGCGTGACCTACCAGTCCAATAACTTTCTCGGTCCCATTGCCGGGGCGAGCATCAACTTCGCAGCGTCGCAGACCGCATCCCTTTACACGCCGCCCAGTGCTCCCGGCATCTCTCCAATTACAGGGGATGGCCTCGCCTCCTTTCTGCTTGGTGTGCAGACCTCCAGCCAGCGCAGAGATTCGCTCGAGACGGAGCATGGCGGTTCAGTCGACGGCATCTACGTTCAGGATCAATTCAAGATCAACCAGAATCTTTCTCTCAATCTTGGCCTGCGCTATGACGTCTCCCTGTGGCCCGCCTATGGGGACCTAAGCAACGGCCAGGGTTATGTCGGATCGATGGACCTGTCGAATGGCACTTACGTGATCAGCGCAGCGCCGCCGGCCTGCTCCGCTACGGTGGGTGCGCCTTGCCTTCCAGGTGGTGTGCTGCCTGCAAACGTGGTCGTCACGGGGAACAGCAACCACGGGATTCACAATACCGACTACAGCAACTTTCAAGGCCGCGTGGGCTTTGCTTACAAGGTCACTTCAGACATCGCAGTCCGCGCGGGCTACAGCCGGTTCTACGATGAATGGAACGGGGTTGCGCAGTTCGCCCAAAATGTCGGAGGTAACTGGCCCTCTGTCGGACTGCTCGACACCGGTCAGCAGAACATCAACACGGTGAACGCAACGATCAGCGATCCTGCAAACCAAGGTGCCGGCACACTCTCCTATCCGCCTGCCACCCCGTTTGGAAATCAGACCTTTTACTTTGCTCCGAATATGAAGACGCCTTACACCGATCAGTGGAATATCGGTGTTGATCAACAGCTTGGCCACCAAGCGACGCTTTCGATCGCTTACGCCGGCTCGCACGGTGGCCGCCTTGATCTGGGTGGAATTCACAACACGGCGCAGGTCCCGAGCACAGGGAATGCCGCCGCCGTCCAAGCTCTGCGGCAATATCCCTACATTGTTCCCACCTACTATGACGACAGCGTGGGCAACAGCAACTATCATGCCCTGCAAACGCGCATTTCCAGTGTTACGCATAACGGACTCACTTACCTCGTCTCCTACACCTGGTCCAAGTCCATCGATCTCGCCTCCTCTGGTGACTTCGGCTCCGAAGGTACAAGTCTTCAGGACCCCTACCATCCGCAGCGCGATCGCAGCGTCTCCGGCTTCGATCTCACCCACATCTTCTCCACCAGTGTGGTCTACGAGCTGCCGTTCGGCAAAGGCAGACGCTTTGTGACTTCTGGTCTGGGCAGCGCGCTCGCGGGAGGCTGGCAGTTGAACAGCATCGTCAATCTGAACTCCGGTGCTCCCTACCAGGTCGATGTCTCGCAGGACATCGCCAATACTGGAGTAGGGTTCGTCCACTCGAATGTCGTGGGCGCTCCCTATACATCGCCGAGAACTCCAACCCAGTGGCTTAATCCTTCCTCCTTCGCCACGCCTGCGTTCGGCACCTTCGGTACGATGGGCCGGAACTCGCTGCGTGATCCGTGGAACAAGAATCTCGATCTTTCGCTCTTCCGCACGATCCCGCTTTACGATCGTTTGGCGTTGACCCTGCGTTTGGAGACCTTCAATCTAACGAACTCCGTGGTATTCGGACGCCCGAACACCACACTGAACAGCTCAAACTTCGGTGTTGTGACCTCACAGGCAAACAATCCTCGGCAGCTTCAACTCGCCGCCAAGATCACGTTCTAGCACCACCCTGAATGGCGGGCCGACGCTATCGGCCCGTCAACAGACTCTTTTGCGCAACACTTCAGGAGCTTCGATGAAGTCTCGTGTCCTGGGCCTCCTGGCCCCGCTCTCAGGCAATCTTCTTTGTCTTGCCATCGCGCTTCCGACATCTGCCCAGCAGCCTTCGTATCAGCCTACCCTCGAGTCGCTCAACCGGCATCCGCTTCCGGAGTGGTATGACAACGCAAAGCTGGGCATCTTCGTGCATTGGGGTCTCTATTCCGTGCCCGGCTGGGCGCCCCTGCAGCACGCGGACCACGACTTTGCCTCGAAGGACTATATCAAGTTCAATCCGTACGCGGAGTGGTACTACAACGTCATGCGTGTCCCGGGCTCGCCCACCCAGGCTTACCAGAAGGAGCACTTTCACGACGCCGACTACTACAACTTCACGGTGCCGTTTGATCAGCAGTCCAGCAAGTGGTCGCCCGATGCCTGGGCCGAGACCTTTAAAGAGGCCGGCGCACGCTACGTTGTCCTGACCACGAAACATCACGATGGCTTCGCGCTTTGGCCCACGCATGTCGAGAACCCAAATCAGAAGAACCTGAGCGCCCACCGTGATATCGTCGGCGACCTTACCCAGAGTGTGCGCAAAGCGGGTTTGAAGATGGGCCTCTACTACTCGGGCGGCTATGACTGGACCTTCAATCGCGGCCCCATTACCCAGCCTGCGGACTACGAGACGGTCAAACCCGAGTCGGTGGCCTACGGGGAATATGCAGATCAACAAATCAAGGAACTTATCAGGCTCTACAAGCCAGCCGTGCTTTGGAACGACATTGACTGGCCCAAATCCGGCAATGCCCTTCAAGTGATGGCCGACTTCTATAACGCCGTGCCGGACGGCGTGGTGGATGATCGTTTCGGCGTTCCGCACTCCGATTTCACCTCCCCTGAATATGCAAAGCTGGACAAGATCAGCGAAAAGAAGTGGGAGGAGTGCCGCGGCCTGGGCCGTTCGTTTGGCTACAATCGGGCCGAGGGCGAGGCCGAGACCATCTCACCGCAAGAGCTTGTCACCCTGCTCGTCGACATCGTAAGTAAAAACGGCAATCTGCTCCTCGATGTCGGACCCGAGGCGGATGGGACTATTCCCGCAGTGCAGCTCGACCGGTTGAAAAAGCTGGGAGCCTGGCTCAGGCAGAATGGCGACGCTATCTTCGACACCAAACCGTGGACCCGCGCGGACGGAACGACATCCGATGGCACTCCGCTTCGTTTCACGCGAAAGGGATCAAAGCTGTACGCGATTCTTCTGGCTAAACCCAAGGGGGAGGAGATCACGCTGCTGAATGTTTCGATCAGACCGAACTCAACCGTAAAACTGCTGGGCGGCAGCGGCTCCCTGAAGTGGTCGGCTAAAGGGAAAGATCTCCAGGTTGCTCTTCCAGCCAACCTGCCCGGGGCCTACGCTTATGTGCTCGAACTCGAGCCAGCGACCTAGTGCTGTTCTTCGCTGCGTGAGGTCTTGAAGGCCTGCAGATTGGGTCTCAAGACCTTCGGCTTCAAGGGATCTGAAAACTGAAGGCGGGATTAGCGGCAGCTTGAAAGGCTCTAGAGGATGCCGACGAGCTGTAGGTGGAGATAATCTCCACAAGGCGAACGCTTCGCAATCTGTCCATGCTGCAGGGAGCTAGGGTCGGGGGACGGTTGCTGCCGGGAGTTGTTGAAGATCGAATCCTGGGCCTTGCCAGAGGATGCGGAAGTCGTCGGTGCCGTTCGTGTGCTGCTCGGTGACCTTGATGTGGTGCCGGCCAGCGGCGAGGGGTGCGTAGAGGGAGAGTTGCCGGGCGGCGTTTCCGGCCAGCCCGCAGACCTGAGCGAAGGGTGGTGGGGCCACTGTTGTGAGCTTTCCGTCCACACTTAGCGTTGCGCTGTCGTTGGCTATGGCGAGGAAGCGGTAGGAGCCATCTGTGGGTGCCTGAATGTCGCCTTCGAAGGTGATGCTGTAGTGATCTTCCCGGTGCGGGAGGGCGGCGAGGCTGAAGGCGCTTGCGGCTGTCTGGACTGGCAGGCTGTCGGGCTGGCCGGGGGACTGCTCGAGGTAGGTTGCGGTAGTTCCCTCACCCGGCGCGGTTGCTGGAAGCAGGGCATCTGTGACAAGCACAGGCTGTGACAGCCAGGTATTTCTGCCAGACGGTGTAGCGATGTGGAGCAGGACGCGGAAGCGGCCCGTGCCGTCGTGCAGCGTGCCGGCTGTATCCGGAAATCGGTGGCTCGCCTTGCGCCCGGCATGTTGCTTCCCGTCACCGAAGAGCCAGGTGTATTTGAGTCCGCTCGAACCGGGCTGGGGGAGGGCCTCGAAGTGCACCCTGGTGCCTGGGCGGATGAGACCGGTTATCGGTTTGAGCGATACGATGGGGGCCGTGTTTTCGATGACTGGCTGTGGCTCGCTTGCTACAACGCCGGGCCGGTTGGTGGATGGGGTGAGGAGCGTGCCTGCGAGGATGATGTTGTCGAGCTTGACGCCCGTGATATCGCCCTTGATCGTAGAGGCCACAGAGGCGGGCTGCTCTGGCGCCATGACGTCGGTGAAGGATACGTCGCGGATACCGGGCGTGGGTTGCTGCAGCTGGTAGAGGCTGTACCAGTCTTCCATACGGATGTCTTTGAAGTGGAAGCCACCGCTTTGTCCACGGCCGTCGGGGTCCGCCCACATCTCCATCAGCGCGAAGGGGATGCCGCAGCCACCGAGGCCGGCGTTCAGGATATCGGAGTTGCGCATGTCGAAGTTGCCGCCTTCGAAGTTCTTCTTTGGCCAGGCGGCGCGGACGATGTTCGAGATGCTGGTAGAGACGGTCGTGTTCTCGACCAGGATGTTGGTGACGGGGTGGCCCTGATCTGCAAGGGCTTCCGGGGTGTAGCCGTTCCAGCCGGACTGCAGGGCGAAGACGTCATCGGCGGCGCGGAAGAAGCTGTTGCGAACGACAGTGTCTCCGCCACCGAGCCAATCCATACCGTCGGCGTTGGCGTTGCCGTGGTTGGCGCCGATGACCTTGATGTTGTCGAAGACGATGTGGCGCGATTCAGTCATCTGGATCTGCCAGGTGCGGCTGCGGACGACGCAGGTGATGCCTTCGATGGAGATATCTTCGGCGTGGTCCATGACGATGCAATGCCAGTTGGGCTTGTGCATCCAGCCGTCATCGTCGGCCGGGTTCTGCGGACCGTCATAGACGATGACGCCGCGGCCGAAGACCTTGACGTGATTCACCTGCCAGAGGTTGAGCGAACCGAAGAGGACGGCGCCGGGTGCGAGATAGATGGTGTCGCCGGTATGCGCGTCGATGTTGTCGTGATGGATGCCGGGGCCGAAGTAACGAAGGCTTGTGCTGGAGGCTGTGGGCGGGTCGAGTTCGGGCGGGTTTGCGAAGAGATAGAGCATCTCCGCTTCGCTGAGGTAGTCGCCGGGCCGGGAGATGGAGAGCTTCAGTTCGCCCTTGATATCGAAGGAGATGGTGCGGCCTTGCACGGTGGGACGAATGTTGAGCCGCCATGGCTGAATTTCAACGCCTTTGTCCCAGAAGCCGTCGGCGGGCGCTGTGACGGTGATGTGGTGGTGCTTTGCTGCGGTGAGATTTAGGAAGTAGAGGTTGAGCGCGGCGTGCATGACCTGCGCCGGCTGGCCATCGATCGTGACCTGAAAGTGAGTGGAGAGGATGTCATCGCTGAATGTGCTGCTGGTGGTCTGCGCATGAAGCGGGGGGCAGGTGAATGCGATGGAGAGAAGGAGGAGCAGACGAGAGCGTGTGGACGGCCAAGAGAGTTCAATCATAAGGGAGGAACCCGGATGAGTATCTCCTTCTGGCTGCAGAGATGTAAATGGGCTTCTGTCAGCGGGACGGTTCGCCTGGCGGGCTTTGAGATGCTTACATGTCGATTGTGGTTTATGGTGCTGGGAGGTGGACGTATCCATCCGGTTTGCTATGAGTGACAGGAAAGACCAGGGGCGGCAAGAGATGGGATCAGAAGAGCCTGTGACGCGGCGTTCGTTTGTACGCGGCGGTATGGCTGCAATGGGCGGCTTTGCGACGGTGTGCCCCGGCGCCACGGCCCAGGGAACTGTTGAAGCGATGGGTGCCGCGGTGCGATCTCAGGCTGGATCTGGCCCAGCGAAGCGTTCTTCTTTTGTGGAGATTTTGCGCGTGCCAGACAGTGTGACGTTATACGGTGGCTTTCTGAAGACGATTCCCGTTGATGCTCTCAGTCTGGATCGAAAGGCTGAGCAGTGGAGCAGGAGTGGATGCGTCGTCGAAACGAAGGTGTCGGAGGGCTCACTTGTGCTCACGCTGACGGCGGCGAGCAGGCCGGCGAGCCTGGTCCATGTGCGCTGGCAGGCCGAGGTCAGGCCGGATCTGGTCCTGCTGGGTGATGCGTGGGAGCGCAGTTACGGCGACCTGGGCTGGCGCAATGTTGAGCCTGAGCGGGTGATGCCGTGGTATTTCGCGACACACGATGGAACCACCTGCCACGGCTACGGGGTAAAGACCGACACACGCGCGCTGTGCTTCTGGCAGATGGACCAGGAGGGGGTGTCGCTTTGGCTGAACGTGATGAATGGAGGCAGTGGCGTCGTCCTGGGCGAGCGCCGGCTGGTGATGGCGACGGTAACCAGCCGGCAGGGGCAAAGTGGCGAGAGATCGTTTACGGCAGTTCAGGCGTTGTGCCGCAGGCTTTGTTCGCGTGCGTCGCGCCCGATGAAACCGATTTATGGCGCCAACGACTGGTGTTACAGCTATGGCAAGAGCACTTCGGAAAGCATCCTGCGAGACACGGAGTTTATTGTTGGCTTGTCGCCGGCGGGTGAGGTTCGTCCGTACTCGGTGATCGATGGAGGATGGGAGCACGGGACATTACAGTGGCCCGATATGGGCGTACTCGCGAAGGGCATCCAGCAGCGCAGGGCGCGTCCGGGGATCTGGGTGCGTCCGCTTGAGGCGCCGTCGGGAACTGCTCGCGGTCTCCTGTTGCCTGATGCCAGGTTTGGACAGGCGACGGAAAGGGCGAAGGAGCTTGCATACGATCCGACCGCACCTGAGGCGCAGCAGAAGATCCGCGAAAAGCTGCAGCAGCTTGCCGGATGGGGCTACGAGATGGTGAAGCACGACTTCTCCACCTATGACCTGCTGGGCCAATGGGGCTTCGAGATGGGAGCTTCGCCGACCATTCCGGGGTGGGGATTGAGCGATCGGAGCCAAACCAATGCAGAGGTAATTGCGGCGCTTTACAAACTGATTCGCGAAGCGGTCGGGGAATCTGTGTTGATCGATGGATGTAACACGGTCGGCCATCTTGGCCAGGGAATCTTTGACCTGCAGCGAACGGGAGACGATACGAGTGGACGCCAGTGGGAGCGGACGCGGCGTATGGGCGTCAACACGCTTGCGTTCCGGTTGCCGCAGAACGGAACGTTCTTTGTCGTGGATCCGGACCTGGTTGGCATTACGGACGCGGTGCCCTGGGAGTTGAACCGGCAGTGGCTTGAGGCGATCGCACACAGCGGGGCCGCGACGATGGTGTCCCCGGGACCGCCGGCGCACGGATCCGAGCAGATGGCGGCTCTGCGCGACGCATTTGCGGTTGCCAGCACGGGAGGAAGTGGAGCTCGGCCCGCGGACTGGATGGAGACCGGCTCGCCTGAACTCTGGCAAGGGGGGAGCGCTGACCGATTGAAGGAACGCCGGTATCGGTGGAACGGCGTCGCTGGCGCTTCGCCGTTCCTGGGTCCCTAGTTCCTGGGTCCATAGATGTCAGCGTCTACCTGGAATGGCTTTTCAGAGGCTTTCGGGGGTAGAACGGCGTGTCTGAATCGAGGGTCGCCTTCTCTGCCGCCGGATGCTTCCCTTCGTCACTTACGGTATTGTTCGTCGGAGACCGTTTCGAGCCAGTCCACTGCCTTTCCATCGACCACTTCCGTGATCGCAGTGTGCACCATCGCGACTTGTGGGGAGGCTCCGTGCCAATGCTTTTCGCCCGCTTCAAAGAAGACAACATCCCCCGGTTTTACATCTTCTACGGGTCCACCGTCACGTTGAACCCAGCCCAGGCCGTTCGTGATGATGATGGTCTGGCCTGCGGGGTGGGTGTGCCAGCGGGTGCGTGCGCCGGGCTCAAAGGTGACGACTCCGCCGTTGGAATGCCGGCCACCATCGGGTGGGAAGAGTGCGTCGATGCGAACCTTTCCGGTGAACCAGTCTTCGGGCCCTACGGTAGAAGGAGTGGTGCCTGCTTGTGTGATCTTCATCGTTCCCTTTCGCAGTGCTTGTAACCGAGTGCGGTGAGCCGAGTTATCTTTCGGGGGTGCTTCGTGGATGTTAGCCAGGACCATACGCTCTCGGATGCGAGATGCCCGGGTTGCGCGGGCTCTAACGCATCACGAAGCCACCGTCGACCGAGATGGATTGGCCTGTGATGTAGCTTGCGAACTCACCGCAGAGGAAGAGCACGGTATTGGCGATTTGTTCGGGGCGGCCCTCGCGCTGCGTGGGGACAAGGGTTTCGCGCATCTGTCTGAGTGCATGTCCCTAACCCTCTGCGTCGATTTTATCGCTCGGAAAGCGTCATGAATGCTGCTCATGAGTGGTGGTGTCCGAGCAACGGCAGAGTGATTCGATGTCTGATTCAGTATCATTAGAGTAGAAACGCAGCACGCGTCGTGAATTGAGAGAGATTTGACCAGCAAGAAAGATTCTTCTTTAGACAATCTGGATGAGAGGCAATCCCGGCGTCGCCGCGGCAAGACTGTCCGCCGCAGCCTTGTTGAAGCGAGTGCGGCGCAGGACGCGGCCTTACTTGCCCGCGAGTTACGCACATCGCAGACCCAGCAGGAGATCGCGGTGCTGGTGGTGGTCGAGTTTACCGGGGAGCTGCGCAAACGCAAGCAGTTGACGGCGGCTGCGCAACTTGCCCGGACTGCTTCGGCTATTGTTGCTGGGGAGGAAGAAGATCTTGTAAGTCGTCCAGCCTCGACGATCGACTTCGACGCGGGCCGTCAGGAGTTTGAGGAGCTTGCACGGTCAGCGGGTGCGACGATCTCGACGACGCTGGTGCAGCGCCGGCAGAAGCCTGATCCGTCGAGTCTTGTGGGGCAAGGCAAGCTGGACGAAATTGTAGGTGCAGTGGCGAGTAGCAATGCCTCACTTGTGCTTTTCGACCACGATCTGACACCGTCACAACTGCGCAACATCGAGGCTCGGCTGCCATGCCATGTGATCGATCGGTCGCAGCTTATTCTGGACATCTTTGCGCGTCATGCCAAGACCAGCGAAGGCCAGTTGCAGGTCGAGCTTGCGCAGCTGGAGTACCAGCTTCCGCGGCTTGCCGGGCGGGGGCGCGCGATGTCACAGCTTGGCGGCGGCATTGGAACGCGTGGGCCTGGCGAGACGCAGCTTGAGACGGATCGGCGCAAGATCAAGCTGCGGTTGGACCATATCAAGACGCAGCTTGAGTCGGTCCGCAGGATCCGTCATCAGCAGCGTCAGCGGCGCGAGGCGGTGCCGGTGCCGGTGGTCGCCCTGGTGGGGTACACAAATGCGGGTAAGAGCACGCTGTTCAATGCGTTGACGGAGGCCGGGGTGCTCGAATCGGCGCGTATGTTCGCGACCCTGGATCCGAAGCTGCGGCAGTTGCAGCTCCCTTCGCGGCGCAAGATATTGCTCTCCGACACTGTGGGTTTTATCCGCAATCTGCCGCACACGCTGGTGACGAGCTTCCGCGCGACGCTGGAAGAGGTGGAGCGGGCCGAGATCCTGCTGCACGTACAGGATGCGGCAAGTCCAATTCGTGAAGAGCAGAAGATGCAGGTGGAAGCTGTTCTTACTGAACTTGAAGTGTCGAGTAAACCTGTCATTCAGGTTCTGAATAAGATCGATCTTGTGCCGCAACAGGATGGCGCGCAGCTCTCGGGGGAACGCGATGCGATCCTTGTTTCTTCGCTGGACAAGACGGGGCTTGAAGAGTTGCTGCTTGCGATTGATGCGGCGCTGGTTGTTGATCCCTTGATCGAGAGCAGCTTCCGGCTGCCTCAGTCGGAGGGAGCTGTGCTGGCCTCCCTTGAAGGTGGCGCAATCATTGAGGAGAAGCGGTTCGAGGGCAACCTGATTTATTTCAAGGCAAGGGGGCCTGCGTCGTTGCTGAACCGCTATCGTCGATTTCAAGAGAAGCCGGCTCGTTCCGTCGAGCTGGCTGTGCTTCAATCGCATTAGAAGCTGAACTTCAAGAATATTTGAGGACGCGTGAACGGCCTCCGCCGTTGACACTCTAGACCGGTGCCCAGAGTAGAACTGATCTTGCCGAGGTGAAGTTGAGGGTTGTGGGGGGAAGCCCGAGCGCAGATCGTTGGTCAAACACAGAAACAAAGCCGGCGAAACGTAAGTTTTGGCGAGTAGCTTGCGAGAGGGAGGACAAGTTGAGCCCGGGCCGAAAGCAGGAGAGAAACGTGTTTTGCAGAATCTAGTTCATGGAGTAGAAGGCCAGCATGAACTTGTAGAAGGACCAGAGATCTACCTTCGAAGACATCTCGTATGTGGCGTGCATGGAGAGCAAGGGCACGCCTACGTCGAGCACCTCCATGTTGCGCATGGAGAGGAAGCCGCCGATGGTTCCGCCGCCGCCGACGTCTACTTTTGGGGTCTGGGTCTGCCAGGCGATGTGATTGGAGTCGAGCAGATGCAGGACGCGAGCGGTGAACTCCGAGTTGGGATCGAAGCCTGCCCCGTATCGTTTCATGGTAACACCATATCCGACAATGGCGGCGTTTGAGTTTTCAGAATTCTGCGGGAAGAGCGGGTTGACGCCGTCGTTGCAGTCAGCTGAGAGGACTTCGGCATGGCGGAGCGCCTGGCGAACGGCGAGGGCTGTGGCTGGTTTGGCCTGTGCGTCCATAAGTTCGGTGTAAGCTGACTCGACGAACTGGGAGCCGGCGCCCGTGTTGTTGACCGAGCCGATCTCTTCGAAGTTCGTGATGTAGGCGAGGGCAGTCTTCTTCGGGGTTCCCTTGAGGTCGAACAAGGAACGTGCGGCTGCGTAGGAGGAGAGTTTGTCGTCCTGCCCCCAGGAGCCGGTGAGGCCGCCATCGATTCCTACGTCCGCGGGTTGGGTTGCGGGGACCAGTTCCAACTCTGCCGCGACAAGGTCTTCGTCATGGATGCGGTACTTCTGCCGGAGCGCCATCATCACTTCATCGGCAACGGTTGACTTTTCGCCGGGGATGCTGCCGATGACCGGGTTCATCTCCTCGCCGCCGAGGACCTCGGTGTAGGTGCGTGAGCGCAGCAGTTTGTCGGAGTGGGGCGCGGCGTCTGGGATGACGAAGACGGGGTCTCCAGGTGCGAAGCCGATGTTGATATCGAGGTGGCGGCCGTCGACGGTGTCGATGTGGCCTACGAGCGCCAAGGGCAGGTTGGACCACTGATAGCGCTTGATGCCGCCGTAGGGAATGGTCTTGAGCAGGGCTACGGCGCCGGGTGCGTTGACGACTGGCCGGGCTTTCAGGTTGATGTGGGGCGAGTCTTCATGCGCGGCTACCATGCGGGATCCAGTCTCGATGGGATCGGTTCCGATGACAGCGAAGAGCACGGCGCGTCCGCGGTTGGTGAGGATAAGGCGGGCGCCTGGCTTGACCTGGGCGGGTGAGGTGAACTCCTCGAAGCCTGAAACTTTCGCGAGTCGCATGAGCTCGGTTGTGGAGAGCGATGCGGATTTGGCGTGGCGAAGGTAGCCCTTGTAGGGCTCGGCGAATTGCATCACTTGCATCTTCTGGTCAGCCGAGAGGCTCAACCAAGCCGAGCGCTCAGCTACCTTGCCTTCGCCGGGATCCGGGACAGGCGTCTGACCGGATGAAGCAGCAGCGGAATTGAATGCGAGGCCGAGGGCAAGCAGGGCTGAGGAGATTTTCATACGATACGATACACCGGCCTCAGCCCGTTTTTATTCAGGAAGCCAAGATGCTGGTCTGCTGATGCAGGGGGCTGCGGCGCAACCTGCGACTTATGGCAGCGACGGCGGCGGCTGCGAGGACCAGCAGGACCGGATAGAACTCGAGCGTGTAGCGGGGCTCCGAGTTGTCGATGGTGAGCAGAAGCGCGAGGCGCAGAGCGACGGTGGCGACCATGGACCAGACTACCGGCTGCCAGGTCTTCCACCACCTGCGTCGCGCAAGCGCTGCGGCTGCGAGCGCCAGATACACCAGGTTGAGTAAGGCAAAGGCGCCCATGCCGATGGTCGCCCCTGGATGCTCCTGAAACCGCCACCAGCGGACGGGCCATGGGAGCATATCCGCGCGCGGACGAAGGGTCATGTTGAGAACGCGGGCGAGAGGGAGCACGACAAAGTAGCGCAGTGGGTGTGCCTTGATGCGCTCATCTGCGAGGACGGCGAAGCGCTGGTCGAGGGCGGGAGTTGCGGTGGTGGTCTGGTTATAGTCGGCGAGCAGGGCTTTGGTGGCGGCGTACTGCTGCTTTGAGTCGAAGGCTCGGCTTGGCAGGTCGGCGATCGAGATCTGGTCTCCGTTGTAGAGCCAGTAGACTTCGTCGGTCGAGGCGAAGTCGACTCCCCAGGTGCGATACCAGCGCTGGAATTGAAGTGGAACGAATTCGCCTGGATCGTTGGCAAAACGTGGCGCGAGTGGCTGGATGACGTGAAAGGTTTGCCAGTTCCTGATCGTCCAGGGGGCGAGCGGCAAGAGGGTCAGCGCGGAGATTACCAGGCCAGCCCGCATCCAGGCGAGGCCTTTCGGGCCGGCACGGTTCCTGCTGATCCAGAGGACTGCCGGCACGACCGCGGCTGCGAGCAGACCTTGCTCGGGCCGAAGCAGGATGGAGTAGCCCAAGGCAAAAGATAGTGGGAATAGCCAGCGGTTGATGCGGGCTCCGGCGGTTTGCCAGCGCGTGAGGGAGTAGAAGGCGAGGGCGATGGTCCAGAGCGTGAGCACCTCGGTGAGCGGAGCGGCCGTGTAGGTGGCCATGAACGGGCACAGGCAACCAAGCCAGAGTGCCGCGAGCCCGGCTCGTTCTCCGAAGATGCGGCGAGCCGTACCGCTCGCCAGCAGACAGGTCCAGAGATCGATCAGCGTTTGTAGGAACAGTACGGCGTAGTACTTTCCGGCGCCAAAGATTGCGAAGCATGCCAGCAGGAAAAGTGGGTAGCCCGGCAGGCGGATCAGGGTCGGACGCACTCCCCTGGCGGTGTCAGTGAAGCCGTAGACTCCGTGTTTCAGCAGGTTTTGGGCCAGATCGCCGTAGATGAGCCCATCGCCGTCAATGTGCGCGTATTTCCAGAGGAAGAACAGTCGCAGCAGGAGCCCGGCTGCCAGCGCGCCTGTGACCGCCCAACGCCGCCGTCTCCGGCTCCAGTGTGCCAAGGTCATCGTCTCAGCATCATACCCGTGTGATCGCTCGTTCCCAACGCGTTGACGCACGCCCGACCAGACCATACGATGCCTTTAGGACGGCGTTGCACTTCCTACCCGGACCGGCAGAACACTACGTATGAATAAACCGGTCTTTTACGATCCGCAGAGAAAACGCTGGAAGAGACTCCGTCGCATCTTCGATGTGCTGGCCCTCTTTGGTTTGCTGGTCGGCACTCTGTTTATAGTCGGGCTTCTGGGCATGAAGCCGCTGCCGGAACTGGTTCTCTCTTCTCCCACGCGGAACTACCGTGCGCTTGCAAACCCTGTGAAACCTACTTTGAAAGCTGGCCAGAAGGCCCGGTCGGCTCACCGCAAGACAGAAGGACCTCCATCCGACGTTCCGCTCAACTCGGGCGAAGGCCTGCGCGCGGCGTTCTACGTGGATTGGGACGCGGCCAGCTATTCTTCGCTCAAGGAGCACATCAAGCAGATCGATCTGCTCTTCCCTGAGTGGCTCCACGTGATCAGCCCGGATGGGAAGCTGACTTCTTACACGGTCGATGACAACCGGCCCTTCTCGGTAGTGGACCTGCAAGCGAACAAGCCTGCCATCGTGCGGAATGTGGACCAGGAAAACAAGGTGGCGCGGGCACTCGCTGCTAACCGTGTCGACACCGAGGTCTTCCCGCTTGTCAACAATTATGACCTGCCCCATGGTAAATTTTCAGACGCTCTCGGCCCGTTTCTCACGAACGATGCGGCCCGCGCACACTTTATCCAGTTGGCAGATGCGTTTCTCGCCGCGAATCCGAATTATCGCGGGTTGACGATCGATTTTGAGCAAATTCCCGACTCCGCCCAGGTCGGCTTCCAGGCGTTGATCGCCGCTCTCTATACAGATTTTCATGGCAAGAACCTGCGTCTGTACGTCAATGTGCCGGTTGACGACCCGGCTTTCGATCTGGACTTCATCAGCAAGCATTCTGACGGCGTCATCCTGATGAACTATGACGAGCACGAGTCTGGTGGAACGCCCGGGCCAGTCGCAAGCCAGGACTGGTTTATCGACAACTTGAAAGAGACACTCAAATCCGTCCCCAAGGACAAGCTGATCATCGCGCTGGGCAGCTATGGCTACGATTGGACGACGGCCCTGCCGGCTCCGGTCGATCCGAAGCACAAGACGACGCCGCAGATCGAGCCGAAGGTTTTGAATGCGCAGTGGATTGCTACGCAGGAAGCGTGGCAGAACGCGTCGGATTCCGAAGCCACCGTGGAACTGGACAGCGACGCGCTCAACCCGCACTTTGCCTACGATGACGATGACAAGCATGTGCGCCACCAGGTCTGGTTTCTGGATGCGGTGACTGTACTGAACGAGATGCGGGCGGCCCGGACGCTCGGGCTGCAGACGTTCTCGCTGTGGCGGCTCGGTTCTGAGGATGATTCGATCTGGAAGATCTGGGATACGCCCACGCGCGTCGATCCGGCGACTGCGTTGGCCACTGTGCCGCCAGGGTATGACATTAACCTCGAAGGTTCGGGCGACATCCTGCGGATCACGCACAAGCCGACGACCGGCCGCCGCACCCTCACTCTTGACGATGACGATGCCGTTCCTGTGCCGCTGAAGATGGTGACGTCGGAGGCGATGCAGTCGTACCCGACTCCCTATGCGGTGGAGCAGTACGGGTATCAGCCGCACAAGGTTGCGCTTTCGTTCGACGACGGTCCTGACCCGGACTGGACACCGAAGATTCTCGACATCCTGAAGCAGTACAACGTGAAGGGTACATTTTTCATGATCGGGGAGGTTGCCGAGGACAACGTCGGCATCATGCAACGGCTTTACCGGGAAGGTCACGAGATTGGGAATCATACCTTCACTCACCCTGACATCTCGGAAATCTCGACGGGCAGCCTGGACCTTCAATTGAACCTGACGGAGCGGCTTTTCGGCTCGAAGTTGGGCGTACAGCCGCTGTATTTCCGACCGCCCTACTCGATCGATCAATCACCTGATACCAATGATCAGGCGGCACCCGCAGATCATATCCAAAGCCGGGGCTACACGATTGTCGGCAACCAGATCGACACCAACGACTGGGACGAACACCCGCGCAAGACGCCGCAGGAGATCACGGATTCGGTCCTGCAGCAGCTGTCGGATATGGAAGCGCACCCCGAACATCAGGGGTCGATTATTCTGATGCACGATGGCGGGGGGGATCGGGCGGTGACGGTGGCTTCGCTGCCGCTGCTGATCACGACCCTGCGCGCGAAGGGCTTCGAGTTTGTGCCGGTGTCTGAACTTATTGGCAAGACGCGCGCCCAGGTGATGCCTCCGCTGACTGCCGCGCAGCGTCGCCAGGCGATTGCGGATTCGATCACGTTTTTCTTCCTGGCCTTCTTCAATCACCTGGTCTTCTACATCTTCTACATCGGCGATGTGTTAATGTCAGCGCGCCTGATCATTATCGGGCTCTTTGCCGTGATCGACCGCTTCCGCAAGAGAAAGAACTTTGCCGGTCCGGACTATCTGCCCCGCGTCGCAGTGCTGATCCCTGCCTACAACGAGGAGAAGGTGATCGCGCGGACGATTCGGTCGGTGATGCTTTCGAATTACAAGAACCTTCGCATCGTGGTGATTGATGATGGGTCGAAGGATTCAACGTACAAGACTGCGCTTGAGGCGTATCCGGATCAGATTGCGTCCGGCCGGCTTACGGTGATCACCAAACCCAATGGTGGCAAGGCGGATGCTTTGAACTTCGCGCTTGAGCATATCGACGAGGAGATTTACGTCGGCATCGATGCCGATGGCGTCATTGCGCATGATGCTGTTTCGAAGCTGGTTCCTCATTTTGCGAATCCAAAGATCGGCGCGGTTGCCGGTAATGCAAAGGTTGGCAACCGGGTGAATTTGTGGACGCGCTGGCAGGCGCTTGAGTACATCACGAGCCAGAACTTCGAACGGCGTGCGCTTGATCTGTTTGATGTGGTGATGGTGGTTCCGGGGGCGATCGGGGCCTGGCGCACGGCTGCGGTAAAGGCGGGCGGCTGCTATCACACCAACACGGTAGCCGAAGACGCCGACCTGACGATGAACCTGCTGGAGCAGGGCTACTCCGTCATTTACGAGGATCAGGCGCTCGCCTTCACCGAGGCGCCGGTCAATGCGGACGGCTTGAAGCGGCAGCGGTTCCGCTGGTCCTTTGGCATTCTGCAGGCGCTCTACAAGCATAAGGGCGCCATCTCGAAGCACCGCGCAATGGGTCTGTTCGCGTTGCCGAATATTCTTATCTTCCAGATTCTGCTTCCGCTGGTGTCGCCCTTCATCGACCTCATGTTTGTCTTTGGCGTCGTCCACTACCTGATCGATAAGCACTTCCATCCCGAGACGGCATCGACCGATTCCCTGCTGAAACTACTGACGTTCTTTTTGGCATTCCTTGTCATCGATTTCGCGGCGTCTGCGCTTGCCTTTGCGCTCGAACGCAAGCATCCAGCTTCGAAAGGCGATGCGTGGCTGCTGTTCCACATCTGGATCCAGCGCTTCACCTATCGGCAGGTCTTTTCGCTGGTGCTGTTCAAGACGGTCAAGCGTGCCATTGATGGAAAGCCGTTCGCGTGGGACAAGCTGGAACGCACGGCGACGATGAGCAAATCCACCGAGCAACTAACGCAATGAGGGTGCTCTAATCCACTTCGGCCACCTGTGGCCCCATACCTGCGAGTAACACAGCCAGGGAGAACATCCCTAACTGCAGCAGGAGGCGCTCGGAATGAGTTCAACGGTCCATCTACCCGGCTTACCCGAAGCGAGCCCGATGCCGCTTCTTCTGGAGTTGCCGGTCGCTACACGGCTGCACCTCCGGCCAAATTACGCCGACGCCTTTCGCTGTACGATCTCCGCGTGCGAGGAGACGTGCTGCCAGGGGTGGAGCGTGCCGGTTGACCAGGCGACGTGGGAGAAGTACCGCTCGAACGACGTGCTCAAGTCGCATCTCGGCACACTGATCGTACTGAACACGTCCAATCCCACGTCGGCTGATTATGCGCGGATGCCGCTGCTGACGACTGGGCAGTGTGGTTTTCTCGATCCGGGCAATCTCTGCGGCATTCAACGCCGCTATGGCGTCGAGATGCTGTCCCATACCTGTCGGACCTATCCTCGGGCGCTCTCGACGCATGAAGCCGAGGAGGAGATGGCGCTCAATCTTTCCTGTCCTTCCGCGGCGAATCTGGTTCTACTGGACCCCAACCTCCTGGGCACGACACCTGCCGTGCGCCGCTATCTTGGGTTCCAGACGATGCGGCAGGCGTCGCGACTCGATCTCCGCGACCTGACGCTGCTGCTGCTTACGGATCGAAGCTATCCGCTCTGGCAGCGGCTTCTGCTGCTTGGCGATCTAACCCGCCGGCTGCAGACTCTTGCGGGGGTTGAAGCTCCGGGCGCCTGGGTTGATGCTCATCCGGACGAGGCGGCTCAGTTGATCACAGACGTGGCACGCTCGGCCGCAGGACGTCGAATGCGCGCAAGCATGAATCGACTTGCGCCTGACGCCGCCCAGCAGCTGCAGCTTGTCGTCAAGCTGCTGCAGCTCCGCATCTCGCAGCCTCCGGTCCCGCCACGTTTTATCGAGTGCGTGCAGGACTTCGAGAGGGGCATAGGCATTGGAACCCAGGCCTCGGAAGAGGGGCTGCTGGCGGCCTATGCTGAGGCCGATCGCATGTACTTGAGGCCGCTGCTCAGGCAGCATCCGTACCTCCTCGAGAATTATCTTCTCAACCATGTTTTCAAGAACGATTATCCGTTTGGCCGGCAGAGCCGCCTTGTCCCGTCGAGTCAGCCTGATGCGGAAGACGAACATCTTTCGCTGTGCATCCATGTAACGCTTGCGCAGACGCTGCTGATTGGCATGGCGGGGCATTATCGCGAGGCGTTCGGCACGGGTCATGTTGTCAAACTGATCCAGTGTCTTGCCCGAACCATCGAACACAGCAAGACTTACCTTGAACAGATCGTTACGTTTGTCCATCAACAGAAGACGAGACCGGGTGACGGTGGGAGCCCATTTCTTAGAATGCCGGAGTAATCTGCTGCCATCCGGCCGTGTGTTTTCGCACCTGATCCCCCCTGCGGCCCTGCTGTTTCCCTGCTTGGCGATCTTCGCGCAGCAGCTTTCTGACGGGACCGGGGCCTACGCGAGCCACCGGCATCGGGATCACTTCGCAGAACACCACTACTCACCGGCTGAGACTCGCACCCAGCTTGACGTGACCTTTGCGCAGCTCTCGATAGGGACAAGTCGAGCCAGACTTTCTCCTTCGAAGCCGGATCGAATGCTAACGGGCCGCTGGCAGAATGAGCATGCTGCTTGCAGCGGCAACTTCCGCATCTGGCAGGGCCGGTAGCGGCTGAATTCCTGTAATCTAGCCAGCATGTTGCAACCCGACCGTCCCAGCCGGCTTCTCTCGCTCGATGTCCTGCGCGGCCTCACGATTGCTTTCATGATCCTGGTCAACGATCCCGGGCGAGAGTCCGACGCGTATGCGCCTTTGCAGCATGCCTACTGGAACGGGTTCACCCCGACGGACCTTGTCTTCCCAACCTTTCTTTTCCTGGTGGGAATCACGACTGTCTTCTCACTCAGCAGCCGGATAGATCGTGGAGACTCACGCCCTCAGCTCTTCCGGACGGTTCTGCGCCGGGCGGTGCTGATTTACATCGTCGGGATCGCGGCGAGCAGCTTTCCATTCAACCATCTGGGGCACATGCGTTTTGTTGGCGTGCTGCCGCGCATTGCGCTCTGCTACCTGATTGTGGGGTCTGTCTTCCTTTGGAACCAGGGTTGGCGCGACAAGGTGGTGCTGCTGGCGGTCGCGCTGGTTGGCTACTGGGCTCTGCTCCGTTTTGTGCCGGTCCCCGGTTTTGGCGTTCCTACGCACGACGTTCCGCTGCTGGATCGCGATGGCAATCTTGCAGCGTGGCTTGACCGCCAGATGTTTTCCCCCAATCACCTGTATGAGCGCACGCGCGACCCCGAGGGGCTGCTGAGTACGATCCCGGCTATCGGGACATGTCTGCTTGGCGTGCTGACCGGGCTTTGGCTGCGTACCCATCATGCTCTGAAGAACAAGATCGCCGGCCTTGCAGGCGCGGGGTTGACGCTGATCCTGCTGGGACGCATCTGGAACATCACTTTGCCGATCAACAAGAAGATGTGGACGAGTTCTTACGTTCTGTTCGCGGGCGGCCTCAGCATTCTTCTGCTTGCGGCGTGCGTGGCGCTGGTCGATGTTCCGTCTGCGAACGAGACGCGTCCAGAACGTTCGCGCCGCTCGGCAGTCTTCACGCCGCTGCTGGTCTTTGGGAGTAATGCCATTACAGCTTACGTGCTGGCCGACCTGGTCGCGGAGATCCTCGACAACATTTTCCTGGCGCCACACTACAATCTGCAGCAGGCGATCTACACGCATCTGCAGCAGCACATCACGAACCCCTCGCTGGCGTCGCTGGTCTTTGCGCTTGGGTTCGTTCTTGTCTGCTGGCTGATTCTCTACCCGCTATACCGGAAGAGGATCGTCATCAAGATCTAGCTTTACTGCGAAGGCGAAGTTGAAGCCGGCGGAGAGGTGGGCTTTTTCTTCTTCTTTGCTGCGGTATGCGTGGTGGCCGGGGAAGCGATCGACGGAGGCGGGCAGGCTGCCGCGACGGTTGGTTTCGCTGCCTGTTTGAGCGCGACGACCTGCTGTTCCTGCGCAATAGCTGCCTTCTGCAGGCGATCCGCGAATGAGCGGCGGGCTCCTTCGAGAGCGGTTTGGGCCTGCACGAGTTCGTCGACCTGGTTTGGCGGGGCGGCCACCTTTGCCCGCTCCGTTACGCGCAGCAGCACGTCATAGAGAGCGCCGACATTACTTGCGACCGGCAGCATCGTGGAGATGGTGCCGGGTGCTGCATCGGCTGCCGACAGCAGACCGGGCAGAGTGCTGTCGAGGTCGCGCTTTATGGAGCCGATGTCTCCGTCGGTCTGGTCGCGGAGACCTTTCGCCAGCTTCCACCGGTCGAGCTTTACGTCGTTCAATGCCTGCCGCACCGGACCGAGGGCGGGATCGAAGTCGCCAGTTAACGGAGCGGCGCCTGCGGGCGAGGCCACCTGTGCGTTCGTCCCGCTTGTGGGAGCCGTGTCCGGCATCTGCGCCGCACCGGCAACACACATCCCAGCAACTACAAACAACGACAAAGCAAGACGCGTTTTCATCCCGCCATTTTACTTAAATCATTCCAGGGTGGGCGAATCTAACTTCCTGTCGGAGAAGCAGCGGGCGGCTTACTTCGGCTGTCAACGACAGCGGGCCGGATTTCAACGCGCAGTCACAAAGGCTGGCTGACGTTCCGGCTGTGCGGAGAATGCTCTCTGATATGCCGCCCGGAGTCATGTACTACAGCAAGGGGAGCGGCAGTGACGGAGTCAACACCGTCTACTTCGTGGACACGCCGGAAAGGCGTGCCCGAACGGCGCAGGGCTGCCGGCTGCAGGCGTAAAGCTCCCGACCGAGCCGCTTGCCTCCAGCCTTGCGGCGCTGCAGACGACCGGCCTGCCGAGCAATATGTTCAGCTTCTGCGGGGTGTCTCGTTTACTCCCGAGACTGACTTCGCGGCCTTCAAGAATCTTTCGTTTGCGAATCTGCTGAAGGATTACGAGAAGGAAAAATAGACTTCAACCCAAGTTTCGCTGGCTGAAAAATGCCGGCGGGCTTTTCTTTTGCTTGCTAGACTCAGTCATGCTGGCAGAGCCACTCAGTTCGATTGAGATCCCGGTCGTCGAGACTGCAAGGCTTCGTCTTCGCGGTCATACGATGGCGGACTACGCTCACGTCTGTGAGCTTTGGGCGGACGGCGAAGTTGTTCGACATACGGTGGGCAAGCCGCAGACGCCGGAAGAGGTCTGGTCTCGCATCCTGCGTTTGCTCGGGCTCTGGTCGCTGTTCGGCTATGGGTACTGGGTGCTGGAGGAGAAGACGACGGGAGCATTCGTCGGTGAGGTGGGCGTCTGTAACCTGCGGCGGGCGATCGAGCCGCCGCTTGAGGATGTTCCGGAGATTGGCTGGATTTTGCTGCCTGCGCATCACGGCAAAGGCTACGCGACGGAGGCGGCCAAGGCGGTGCTCGAATGGGCGGCCGGGCCGGCGGTTGAGGCGAAGCGTATTGCCTGCATCCTGCATACGGAGAACCAGGCTTCGCTGCGCGTGGCCTTGAAATGCGGCTTTGTGCCAAGCTACGTTGCCACGTATAAGGATGCTCCGACTCTTGTGCTCTACGCCGATCTGTCACCCCAGGCCTAGGAGACGAAAGCATGAAGGTGATACTTTTTGGAGCTTCAGGAATGATCGGGCAGGGCGTCCTTCGTGAGTGCCTGGGAAGTCCGCTCGTCGATCGCATCCTGGTCGTTGGCCGGACGACGGTCGGAGTCGAGGATCCGAAGCTGAGGGAACTTGTCCATCCAGACCTCATGCAGCTGGACGGAGTCTCCTGGGCGCTGGCGGGCTACGATGCCTGCTTCTTCGCGCTGGGTGTCTCCTCAGGTGGAATGAAGCCGGAGGAATACGAGCGCATCACCTACGAACTGACGCTGTCAGTCGCCAGGAGACTCGCCGAGCTGAATCCCGGGATGATCTTCACTTATGTCTCCGGTGCCGGGACGGACAGTTCCGAGAAGGGCCGCACGTTCTGGGCGCGAGTCAAGGGCAAGACGGAGAATGCGCTGCTTCGGGTTCCTTTCAGGGCGGCTTATATGCTGCGTCCGGGGCTGATTCAGCCGGTTGACGGTGCGGTCTCTCGCACGCCGGCTTATCGCGTTCTCTACACTCTTCTGGGGCCTCTCCTGCCGACGCTGCACACCTTGTTTCCGCGCCACATCGTCACGACCGCGGAGCTTGGCCAGGTGATGCTGCTGCTGGCAAAGAAGGGTTATCCCAGGCAGATCCTCGAGACGGCGGACCTCCGTGCGCTTCTGAAGCAGGCCTAAGCGGGCGTAGAATCGTGGGGATGGCAACCGCGAACGCACACCTCACCCCCCTGCCGCCCTTTGTCAACGAGCCTTTCCTCGACTTTACCCAGCCCGACGTCAAGCGCTCCATGCTTGCCGCACTCGAGGAGGTTCGGTCCGAGCTGGGCCGTGAGTACGACATGGTCATTGGCGGCAAGCGCAGCCGCACGACGGACAAGATCACGTCGATCAACCCGGCGCGGCCGGTCCAGGTCGTGGGCATCCACCAAAGTGCGAAGGCTGAGCATGCTGAGCCGGCGGTACAGGCAGCGCTCGCCGCTTTTGCAACCTGGTCGCGCACGCCGGTGCAGGAGCGTGTGAACCTGCTGCTTCGCGTCTCGCAGCTTATCTCCGAGCGCAAGTTCCAGCTGTGTGCCTGGCTGACGCTTGAGGTGGGCAAGAACTGGGCCGAGGCCGACGCGGACGTAGGCGAGTGCATCGACTTCATGCAGTTCTACGCGCGCGAGGCGCTGAAGCTCGACGGGTCGACGACACCGATCCAGTTTCCCGGCGAGCGCAACCAGCTCCGCTACATTCCGCTTGGTGTTGGGGCGGTGATCCCGCCCTGGAATTTTCCCTTTGCGATCATGGCCGGGATGACGGCTGCAGCGATCGTGACCGGCAACACGGTGGTGCTCAAGCCTTCGGTCGATGCGACCACGATCGCAGCCAAGTTCTTCGAGATGCTTGAAGAGGCGGGACTGCCTGACGGCGTGGTTAACTTCTGCCCTGGCGAGGGTCCGGGCTTCGGGTCGAGCGTGGTCTCTCACCCGCAGACGCGCTTTATCGCGTTCACGGGTTCGAAGAAGGTCGGGCTCGAGATTCACGAGGCCGCTGCCAAGACTCAGCCTGGCCAGAAGTTCATCAAGCGCACCATCCTCGAGATGGGCGGCAAGGACGCTATTATCGTTGATCGCGATGCCGACCTGAGCGCTGCAGTCGAGGGCGTGGTCGCGTCCGCTTTTGGCTTCAACGGCCAAAAGTGCTCGGCGTGCTCGCGTGCGATTGTGGACTCGGAGATCTATGACGAGTTCGTCGACCTGCTGAACGACCAGGTCTCCGCCATCAAGCAGGGCGATCCGGCGGAGAATTTCTATACCGGCCCGGTGATTAGCAAGGTCGCGTACCAGCGCGTACTCGACTATATTGCTGTGGGCAAGACGGAAGCCCGCCTTCTGGTGGGTGGCGAACCGGTTGAGAAGCTCGAAAAGGGTTTCTACATCGCTCCCACTGTCTTCGTCGACGTGCCACCCGCGGCGCGAATCTGTCTCGAAGAGATCTTCGGACCTGTTCTCGCGGTGATCAAGTCGTCAAGCTTTGAGGACGCGATCGAGATTGCGAACAATACCGAGTACGGTCTGACCGGCGCTATCTACAGCACATCCGCCGATAAGCTGAATCACGCACGGAATGAGTTCCATGTCGGCAACCTGTATCTGAACCGCAAATGCACGGGGGCCATGGTCGGAGCGCATCCGTTTGGCGGGTTCAATATGTCAGGGACGGACTCGAAAGCCGGCGGACCGGATTACCTGCTCCTCTTTACCCAGGGCAAGTCGATTGCGGAGAAGGTCTCTCACGTCAGCAAGCAGGCTGATGAGGAAGAAGCTCGGATGGGGATTTAGTCATGCTGGAGCAAACTTCGAAGTAACTCACGCCGATGATCGGGTCAATGCATACGAGGCCTTCAAGAGCTCTGGTCGATGACTCCTTCATCGGCTCGTTCGTTGTTTCTAAGTCTCGATGGCCATGCCTCGAATGCGGCGGTGCCGAGTCCAGAATTCTGTCATCAAGCGGAGCGCTGCTCCAGCAACAAACCTATTTGTGCTGCGGCTTCTGCCAGGACACTGTGGTGCAGCGTGAACAACGCCAGCTCCAGCCTGTCGCTTACGCCGGTCTTGTCGTAGATGGATCGCAGGTAATTCTTGATGACCTGCTCTTTGGTCCCAAGCTGTAGGGCGATTTCCTTGTTTTTGCAACCCTGCACGATGAGGGCAACGATCTGCATCTCTTTCGGTGTCAGGCGGTCGCGAACCCGCGACCCGACGGCATCC
This sequence comes from Lichenicola sp., assembly GCA_964658635.1. Lineage (GTDB taxonomy): Bacteria > Acidobacteriota > Terriglobia > Terriglobales > Acidobacteriaceae > Edaphobacter. The sequence continues at coordinate 30,995 of CAZZZP010000007.1, forward strand.
TGAATCTGCATGGCCCGGGTATGTGGCTGATCGACGAGACGGAGTCCACGATTCACCTTGCGTACGCTGTCGACCAGTTCTGCTGCTGTCACCGAGCGCTGGATGGACCCGTTGAGGTGAGCGGCGTTTGGATCAATGATGGGTTCCGCGCGTTCAACGATGAGGATGGCGCGCCCGCCCGTCTCTTTCAGGGTTGCTACCAGCCGGCTCATGTCTACTTTGATACCGGTCGAAAAGAGAGCGGTAGCTCCGTGGAAATTGTGGAGGCTGGCGATCAGCCGTTCCGGGTCGTCGACCTGCGCCACGATCTTCATGTCCGCTTCGAGCGCCAGGACACGTGCCGTTCCTGCGCGAAAGATTGCCTGATTGTCGGCCAAGATGATTCGGTGCATCCGGAAGCCCTCCTGCTGCGCCGTGTTTCCGGCCGCAATCCTCTCATCGGACGCCCTGCCCTCACCCGCATTGGCTGTCTGCAATTCGTACACCATACAACCCCAGATCGCGAATCTTTGACTACGCTTTCTCATCCAAACAACAGGCAAAGGGTGGCTGACGCCGCCTGATGCTTACGAAAGCGCCGCACGAGCGATAATGACCCATGGCGAAACCCGTTCTACTTGCGATCGATGATGATGTAAGCGTACTGGAAACAGTCGTGCAGGATCTCCGTCGCAAGTACGGTCAAAACTATCGTATTCTGCGCGCTGCCTCCGGACAGGCCGCTCTGGACGTGTCGCGTCAGTTGAAGGAGCGTGGCGACGTAGTGGCCCTCTTTCTCTCTGACCAGCGCATGCCGGGGATGACAGGCGTCGATCTTCTGGAGCAGGTCATTCCGCTTTATCCGGAAGCCAAGCGCGTGCTGCTCACGGCCTATGCTGACACCGAAGCTGCAATCCGCGCGATCAATTCAGCGCGGATCCACTACTACCTGAACAAGCCCTGGGACCCTCCCGAGGAGAAGCTGTACCCCGTCCTCGACGATCTGCTTCTCTCCTGGAACCTTGGCTACAAGCCTCCGTTCAATGGGATCCAGGTGATTTCGCCGCGTTGGAGCGCTGGCGATCATGCGGTCCGGGACTTTCTTTCGAGGAACAGGATCGGATTCAAGTGGCTGGACCCGGACCAGCAGCCCGAGTCACTTGACCTGCTGCGAACGCGCGGACTGGACGAGAGCAAGCTCCCCGCGGTGCTCTTCCCGGACGGGACTTCGTTGATTCAGCCGAGTTCAACTCAACTGGCTGCGAAGGTCGGTCTTCGTACCCAGTCTCAGCAGGAATACTACGATGTTGTTGTCGTCGGCGCTGGACCGGCAGGGCTTGCGGCTGGCGTTTATGGAGCCTCCGAGGGTCTGAAAACGTTGATCGTTGAGCCGTTTGCCCCGGGCGGCCAGGCCGGCTCAAGCTCCCGGATCGAGAACTATCTTGGTTTCCCGGAAGGCCTCTCGGGGGAGGAACTCGCGCAGCGCGCCTTTCTCCAGGCGGGACGCCTTGGCGCCGAGTTTCTCACCCAGCGCGTAGACCGCATTCGCTCTGAAAATGGCTATCACCTGGTCACGATGACGGACGGCCACGAGGTGACGTGCCGCGTATGCCTAATCGCTACGGGCGTGGCGTACTGCCGGCTCGACATTCCAGGAGAAGAGACCTACTCGGGTGCGGGTCTCTTCTATGGTGCGGCGCTCACCGAGTCGAACTCCTGTGCGAACGAGGAGGTTCACATTGTGGGCGCAGCGAACTCCGCCGGACAGGCCGCGATGCACTTCGCTCGGCATGCGAAGGCTGTCCGCATGCTGGTTCGAGGCGAAGGCCTGGAGAAGAGCATGTCGAAATACCTGATCGATCAGATCCGCGCGCAGGGCAATATCGTTGTCGAGACCCATACCGAGTTGATGGCTCTCCACGGAAGCGAACAGGATCAAAGCCATCTTGGCCGCATCACCCTGAAGACACCCGACTCCATTGCCGAGCGGGATGCGCGTTCGGTTTTTGTTTTCATTGGGGCCTCTCCCAAGACGGACTGGTTGCCGAAAGCCATGGCTCGCGACAGCCGCGGCTTTGTTCTTGCGGGTCCGGACCTGAAGGCTAAAGCAAAAGACGTATGGAAGCTGGACCGGGATCCTTATTTACTTGAATCAAGCGTTCCCGGCATCTTCGTCGCGGGGGATGTGCGTCACGGCTCAGTGAAGCGCTGCGCATCTGCCGTCGGCGAGGGCTCTATAGCCATTCAGTTTGTGCACCAGTATCTTGCAAGCCTCTAAAACCATGACGCCACTCGCCCAACCCGAAACCATGCAAAAGCCGCTTACCCCGCAGATCATCTCGCAGCTTCGCAGCGTCTCCATCCTTGCGTCGCTTACTGACGAACGGCTGCAATGCCTGGCTGGAAGCAGGGCAATCCGCCTGGAGGCAGGAGAGGTTCTGATTGCGCAAGGGCAGATCAAGCGAAACTTCTGGATCCTGCTTCGTGGCTCCATCCGCCTGACGAATACGTCGGCGGCGGCCCAGGATCTGCATGTTTATACGCTCCAAGCCGGCAGCACCTTTGGCGAAGTTCCTTTGCTGGCTAACATGCCCTCCACCAGTACTTTGGCTGCCGAGGGCGAGTGTGAACTGCTCGAACTGGACGAAGATCAGTTCTGGATGCTGATGACGCAGTGTCCGGAGGTTCGCAAGGCTATTCTGGGCAACATGGCCATGCGGCTGGCAAAGATGCAGAGCACCACCTTCCAGCAGGAAAAGATGGCCTCGCTGGGGAACATGGCTGCGGGCCTGATGCATGAGTTGAACAATCCTGGTGCCGCGGCGCGCCGCGCCTCGTCGCAGCTTCGCGCCAACTTGATTCGTATGCACGAGCTTGCCGCGCGTTTTACACGCACGTCGCTAACCGACACGCAGAAGGAGTGCATTCTCGACCTGCAGCAGTATGCACTGAATGCTCGCCCGAAGCTTACCTTGTCGACTCTCGAGCAGACCGACGCGGAGGAGGTGCTTGCCGAGTGGATGGAATCGGCACACGTGGCCGACGCATGGAAGCTGGCACCTACGCTGGTCGGCATCGGAATCGACTCGCAGATCCTGGACTGTGCGCGCAGTACCTTCGACGAGCAGATCTTCTCGGATGCGCTGAACTGGCTGGAGGCTCTTGTATCGAGCATGCAGCTTGTCGGCACCATCGAGGAATCGATCTCACGCGTGACCGACCTGGTTTATGCCGTGAAGAGCTATGCCTACGAAGGCCGTGGCCCGAAGCAAAGCATCGACGTCAACCAGAGCATTCACGCGACTCTGGTAATTCTTGCCCACAAGCTGCGCGAGAAACAGATCACAATTGAGAAATCGTTTGGCGCGGATTTGCCCTCTCTAAAGGCCGACTGCATGGGAGTGAACCAGGTTTGGACGAACCTGCTGGATAATGCGATCGATGCCGCGCCGCAATCCGGCCGCATCCGCCTGAGCACATGGGCTGAGACTGCGAACGAAAAGCGTGAGGTCTGCATCCTGGTCGAGGACAACGGCCCCGGGATCCCGCTCGACTGCCAGGCTCACATCTTCGATCCTTTTTTTACTACCAAGCCGGTGGGCGTCGGAACCGGGCTTGGGCTGGGCATCGTTTACAGGATCGTCGAACAGTGCGGCGGCTCGATTCATTTTGCATCGACCGAAGGGTCGACAGAGTTTGTCGTGCGGCTGCCGGCGCAGACTTGACGAGGTAGAGCAGACGCTGGCTGCGCTATGCTTTAGTGATGTGCACGAGCCTGGCCCTTACCCCTTTTCACATTGCATTCCCGGTTGACGATCTTGAAGCCGCACGCCACTTTTACGGACAGACGCTTGGCTGCCCCGAGGGCCGGAGCTCTGCTGAGTGGATCGATTTCGACCTCTTTGGGCACCAGATCGTCGCCCACTACAAGCCCCGTGTCGCCGATGCCAGCGGAATACATCACAACGCAGTCGATGGCCATGCCGTCCCGGTGCCCCACTTCGGCGTTGTCCTGACGATGGAGCGCTGGCAGGAGTTGGCTGATCGTCTGCTGGCTGCCGGCCAGAAGTTCGAGATTGAGCCTTACATCCGCTTCAAGGGCGAGGTAGGAGAACAGGCGACGATGTTTTTTTATGACCCGGCCGGAAATGCACTCGAGTTCAAGGCATTCGCCGATATGTCGCAGGTCTTCGCGAAGTAGAGTTCCTGGTTGCACCCTGGGTGGCGCACCGGGCATTAAGTTCCGGTGAAAACCTGCGTCCCTCCGTGGGATGGCTGATACCCTAGAAGGTGCCATGCCGACCAAAAAAGAACTTCTCGTCGCCCCTATCCAGCACATCGACATCACCCAGCACAACGTCGTTCCCCTGGTCGACGCCATGTCTCACATGGCCTATTCCGCGCGTGATACTGCCCGCGCCGCAACCATCTACGACATGATGCTTCGCGATACCGACTGCGGTGTCATTCTGTGCCTTGCCGGATCGCTTATTTCGGCTGGCCTGAAAAAAGTCTTCGTCGACCTCATCCGCAACAATATGGTCGACGCCATTGTCTCGACCGGCGCGAATATCGTGGACCAGGACTTCTTCGAGGCGCTTGGCTTCAAGCACTACATTGCTGGCGATGAGTACAAGTACGGAGCAGGCGACGCGGACCTTCGCGAGTTGATGATCGATCGCATCTACGACACGTTCATCGACGAAGAGGAGCTTCGCATCTGCGATGACACCACGCTCAAGATCACGGATTCACTCGAGCCCCGTGCTTACTCCAGCCGCGAGTTCATCCAGGCGATGGGTGCGTACCTGCAGAAGAACGGTCACACTCCGGCGAAGGGCAAAGAAGACTCCATCGTACTCGCCGCCTACGAGAAGGGCGTACCGATCTTCTGCCCGGCGTTCTCGGACTGCTCGGCCGGATTTGGGCTGGTCGCACACCAGCATGCACGCCAAGGCAAACCGGTCGTCTCGATCGACTCTGCGAAGGATTTCTACGAGATTACCAAGATCAAGATCGAGAACCCCACGACCGGCCTGCTGATGATCGGTGGCGGAGTTCCCAAAAACTTTGCTCAGGACATCGTTGTCGCGGCCGACATCCTCGGAGTGGAAGCCTCAATGCACAAGTACGCTATCCAGATCACGGTCGCCGACGCACGCGACGGTGCGCTCTCCGGTTCGACGCTTAAGGAAGCGAGTTCCTGGGGTAAGGTAGACCTGACCTTCGAGCAGATGGTCTTTTCCGAGGCGACGCTCGCCCTGCCGCTCATCGCAGGGTATGCCTTCCACAAAAAGGGCTATGTGGCCCGCACCGGCAAGCGCTTCGCTGATGTGCTCGATCAAGTAGCAGTTACCGCGTAATCACCTTCGGGCACTTTCTTCACCTCGCCACGCCCTAGAAGGCGTGGCGATTCTGTCTACAGGCCGAAAATTTCGTCCTTCCGGATCAAAATTTCCATTTTCTTCAAAACAGGTAATCGTTTGTGTGGGTACTATGGGTTACTATCATCCTCACTTACGCATGAGCCTGGTACTGATTAACTTCGTCTGCCTCGGACTGATGATCGCGTTAGCTTTAGTCTGGTGGCGCGCTCGTCGCGTGATCCTCCGGCTCCAAAGTGCGCTTGAAGCAGCCACCGAGGCGCAGCGCAATAAGGATTCTCTCCTCGTCCAGCGCTCTGAACTCGACCAGATCAAGGACGAGTTCATATCGACGGTTTCGCACGAGCTGCGCACCCCGCTGACGAGCATCCGCGGTGCGCTTGGACTGCTCTCGGCCGGACTTCTGGGCGCTGTGGATCCCAAGGCACAAAATCTGCTGCGGATTGCGGTCACCAACACTGATCGGCTGATTCGGCTGATCAACGATATTCTGGACATCGAGCGGATGGAATCGGGTCGAGCCACCTTGCACGTTCGTCGCTGTTCCCTGCGCGAACTGGTGCAGCAGGCGATAGAAACCATGACGGCGATGGCCGACGCGGCGGGTGTCAGGCTCCAGATGATCGTTCATGCCAACCCCGAAGCTGTCGTGCTCGATGGTGACCCCGACCGCATCCTGCAGGTCGTGACGAATCTTCTCTCGAATGCGATTAAGTTTTCGCCGGCGGAGACCACGGTCAGCATCTTCCTCGAAACCGACACCGAATGGCTGACACTCCGTGTCTCCGACGAGGGTCGAGGGATACCGACTGACAAGTTAGAGTCTATCTTTGACCGGTTTCAGCAGGTTGAGGCGTCAGATTCACGGCAAAAAGGTGGAACGGGGCTCGGTCTGGCAATCTGCAAGACCATCGTGCAGCAGCACAATGGTTCGATTTGGGCCGAGTCGAACGTCCAGCAAAAGCGCGGGGTCGGTGCATCCCTGATCGTCGCGTTCCCGAAGATCGCACGCCCTCATCCGATCGAACCGGAGCCCGCCCGCTCCGAGGTCGCTCTCGGCACCATTATCGTCTGTGACGACGAAGCCAGCATCCGTACGATCGTCGCGCAGCACCTTGAGCGCCACGGCTACAGGATCCTCGAGGCCGATACGGGTGAAAAGGCGGTTGCCCTCGCCCGCACCAATTCGATCCAGGCGATTCTACTCGACCTCTACATGCCGGGTATGACTGGTTGGGAGACGTTGCAGCGGCTGAAGGACTTGCCTGAAACCGCGAAGATTCCGGTTGTCGTTCTGTCCGTGCTTTCGCCCACGACTGGCCGCCTGAAGAGTTCCAGTTCGACCTTCTTCCCGCAGGGTTGGATACAAAAGCCTTTTGAGGGAGAGCGTCTGGTGCGTGAGCTTTCACGCGTTCTACACCTGGATACGGCTTCCACGCACGTTCTGCTGGTTGAGGATGATGCGGATCTCGCCGCAGTAATCGTTGCCGGCTTCAGTGAAGCCAAGGTGCGCATCACCCACGCTAACACCCGGCAGAGCGCCATCGATCACTGCATGCTGGAGCCCCCAGCCCTGATAATCCTCGATCTGACGCTGCCGGATGGTGACGGATTCTCGCTTGTAGAGTGGCTGCGCCGTCAGCCTCAGCTTGAGGCACTCCCGCTGGTTGTCTATTCCGGTCGCGACCTGGCGGAACCGGAGATGAGCAAACTACGCCTTGGCCCCACTGATTTTCTGACCAAGGCTCGGGTACAACCTTCAGAGGTGGAGGAGCTTGTTTTGAACATCGTCCAGCATCTCCGCCCTGCTTCACCACGTCCCCTTAAGGTTGCGCCCCGAGCGTGAGAAGATAATGCCCATGCGCCGTGTTCTGATCATTGATGACGAAGATGATATACGGGAAGTTGCTGCACTTTCGCTCGAGGCTACGGCCAATTGGACCATCTTTACCGCGAGCTCGGGAAAAGAAGGGATCCGTGTTGCCGCGATTGAAAAGCCGGATGCAATCCTCATGGACGTGATGATGCCGGAGATGGATGGGCCGACCACGTTCAAGCAGCTGCAACTCAACCCGCAGACCAGCGGCATTCCTGTCGTTCTGCTCACGGCCAAAGTGCAGGGTGTGGACCAGCGCAGATTTGCCGGGCTGGGCGTTGCCGCTATTCTCGTGAAACCGTTCGATCCGCTTACGCTGGCGCAGCAGATCGCCGGTGTACTCGGCTGGCAGGACTAACGCATGTCCCGATCGAGTCCCCATGGCAGAGAGCGCTGAACTGAGCACGCAGAAGCTCCTCGCAGAGCTTTGGAAAAAGAACCAGTCACTCATTCTTGAGCGTCTGGCACAACTGGACGCGAGCGCTGACGCTTCGGCTTCCGGGTGTCTGCCTGAAGAATTGCGGGCTGCAGCGGAAAGCACCGCGCACAAGCTTTCGGGAACGCTCGGCATGTTCGGGTACCAGGAAGGCACAAACATCGCTCGCGAAATGGAACAGGAACTGCAGTCGGCGGAGCCCGATGCTTCTCGGCTTGCAACGCTGAGCCGCAGTCTTCGGGAGGTACTTTTCCCTGGAGCCTCCTAGCTGCAGGTCAAGGCTGCCCATACCGAAGCTGGCGTGCCATCGGCATGGGAGACGCTGAAATCCACGAAGGCGCCGGTTGGAATAGTCACCGCCCCGGTGGAGGTGCACGCGCTTCCGGCGCTCACCTGGCAAGCCAGCGCCGAGTCCGTCATTGCTCCCGGCGTTCCCACGCGTGTCGTGACGGTGATTGAACCGCCCTGAAGGCTGAACACATTCAGCTGGGTTGCGGTGCAGCCGGACGGCACCCACGTAAGCACCGCTGTCGTCTCCGCGAGGCTCTGATTGGTATTGCTGAATGAGTAAAAGTCTGCCGTGTACGAGACGGCATGCACCATCGATCCTGCTGCGGTCAGCCCACCTGGTCCCCCGCCTGACCCACTTCCCGCTTGCCCTGTGGCGCCCTGAGGAATAGCGAACGTCAGGATTGCGGCGGATGGGGTGCCTACGTTGAGCACCGTTGCGTTTGAACCTGGGGCGAGCGTGGTAACCGAACCCACCTGGACTGTGGCGGCCGTTCCGGTGGCTCCCGCCGGACCGGTTGCGCCCGCAGCCGCAAGCAGATTCCACAGGCTGGCGTTCTGGTCGGGTGCAACATTCGTGTTTGCGACCGTCGCAACGTACGTCGATCCGCCAAACGTAACCGCATCTGTCACTGCGTACATGTAGGCTGCATTCCAATTGCCGCGAAAGTTGAGTCCGGCCGCTCCGGCAGGACCCGCCGCGCCAGACTGCCCGGTATTTCCCTGCGGGCCCGACGGTCCAGTCAGCCCAGTAGCTCCGGTTAGACCCGCCGGTCCCTGGGAACCCGTTGGACCCGCGATTCCGGGCTGACCTGCCGGTCCCTGAAGACCCTGGGAGCCGGGTACGCCCGGGGGACCTGTCGGTCCCGGTATGCCCTGAGCTCCCGGCAAACCTGCCGGCCCGGGCGGTCCCTGGAGTCCCGTTGCTCCTGCAGCCCCCGCGATACCGGCTGGCCCCTGCGGTCCGGCTGGGCCGGTGAGGCCGGCCGGGCCAGACGCGCCCTGGGCTCCTGTCGGCCCGGGTGGGCCGGCGAGGCCTTGCGCTCCCATCAGACCAGAAGGACCCGGGAGACCAATCGCTCCTGCCGGTCCCGCAGCGCCGGTCGCACCCGTGGCGCCGGCAGTCCCGGGCGGCCCGATGGGGCCGGCGGGTCCCACCGGGCCAACAGGACCCGCTGGCCCGGCTGAAACAAGGGTGAGCGCCAGGGATGCTGGATGGCTGGTCAGGTCGTTCTCCTTGCTGTCAAACTGAAGGATGGCTGAGCTCGAGGTCAGGGCGAAGCCGAAGTTGGTTGCGGGAGACGTGATCCAGTCCTGCACCAGGTTGGTGATATCCAGGGTCACGAACGACCCTGCCTGAGCCACTGCGAACGTGCTTACGGGGTTCGCGATTGGCGGCATCCCGGACGAGGTCACCGTCACCTCTTCCCATGCAGAGCTCACGGGCGACAACGAAACCGACCCGGCCGCGTCCACCCTGTTCGGGTACAGGATCAAGACCGCCCGGGACACTTGAGCAGCTGTGAGTCCGGAAGGCAGCAGGCTCAGGTCGAACCGCCAGAGTCCGGTATACCCGCCACCTACGGCAACGTTGGAGATGGTGCCACTGTTCACCGCAGGGAGCGCAGAGTTGACGTGCGCATCAGCAACCAGCGTTGCCTGACCGCCAGCCTGGCCTTCAGCGCCCAGGCAGACGCATGTGAAGATGAAGTGCACCAGCCACAAAGATCCCGAAGCGCGTTCAGCTCGCTTGCTCACCGTTCGTCACTCTCGATTAGGCGTGTCCCTCGCGCGAGGCTTGCGCCCACCTCGCATGCCCTTTTGCACGGGTCTTGAAAACAATTCCATTGAACGCGAGCGGCGGACAGGGGAGCAAGAGTATTCGTGAGCAAACACCAAGCGTTTCCCAATTTGGGTGGGCCATTTCGACTATCATCGGGAAAGATGAATCCGGACGTTCAGCAACTTTTGAAAACTGGCGTTGCCCTGACCGACAAGGCACTCGAGCGCCTGCTCCCTTTGCCTACAACCCAGCCCCATTCCATCCATCGAGCGATGCGCCACTCCACTTTTGCCGGTGGCAAGCGCCTGCGCCCGATCCTTTGTATGGAAGCTGCACGCATGGCCGCAGGTTCTGATCAGCTCCCCACCGGTGCGGCTGAGCTTGGAGCCGCGCTGGAGATGCTGCATACCTATTCGCTGATCCACGACGATCTGCCGGCTCTGGACAACGACGATCTTCGGCGCGGCAAGCCAACCTGCCACGTGGTCTTTGGGGAAGCGGCCGCAATACTTGCCGGCGATGCCCTCCAGACACTCGCCTTCCGCACCATCGCACAGCTTGCCTGCCCTCCGGCAGCGACCGTTGCTGTGCTGCGGGCAGTGGCCGATGCAGTCTCGACTGGCGTTGGCACCGACCTTCCCGGCGGTCTTCCCTACGGGATGATCGGCGGCCAGGTCATGGATATCGAGAGTGAAGGGGTACCTCCGACCGCCGAGCTGGTAGAACGCATTCACCGGTCAAAGACTGGCGCCCTGATTACCGTCTCAGTCGTTGCCGGCGGCCACCTCGTGGGTGCGAACGACGACACCATCGCACGCTTGCGCACCTTTGGCGAGAAGGCCGGTCTCGCGTTCCAGATTGTGGACGATGTACTCGATGTTACCCAGGATTCGACGCAACTTGGCAAGACAGCCGGTAAGGATACCGCCTCTGATAAGGCTACGTGGCCGGCCGTGTTCGGCATCGAGCAAAGTCTGCACGACGCGCAAGAACTCATCGACGATGCCTTCGCCGCACTCGCGCCCTTCGGAGCCTCTGCAGAGCCGCTGAAAGGACTGGCTAGCTACCTGACGACTCGCAAGAACTAACCGGGCACACTGCGTTGTGCCTGCTCCCGCCAAATCTGGGAGAGCCATGCTGACCGAAACTGACATCATCGATGCTTTACGCGCCTGCTTCGACTCTCGCAACCCGGTGGGACGCCCGCTGAACATCGTCGACCTTGGCCTGGTGGAGGACGTCGCCCTGGCGCTCGACCACGACGCACCCGGCGCCAAGGTTCCGGGCGTGCCCATGCGCCAGGCCCTGACCCTCACGCTGCTTGCACCTTCTGCCGATGAAGACAGCAATGCCATCCTGAGTGCGCAGATTGCCAACCGGCTGGCCGGGCTTCCCGAACTCTCCCGCAGCTCGATTCGGCTTATGGATGCGGCCGCCTGGTCTCCGCAACGGATCACCCCGGAAGGCCGCAAGCTGCTCAAGCTTGACGCCGCGCCCTTCGCCATCCTCAACAATCGCTCGCGCTAGCTGTCAGACGACGTGACACGGAGTAGCTGATGCCACCTGCAAAGACAGTAGCGAAAACGCGCAAACCTCGTGCCCGGGTCGTGCCCATCCACGCGCCGAAGGATCCGCCGGTGCATCCGTTCGATCGCTTCTACGGCACCGATACCGGTGGTCTCATTCCGGGTGTAGAACTGGCAACGGGAAGCAGCAGCGATGCTCACATCACGGCGTATTACGCGATCGCGCCGTCAATTCTCGACTCGCTCATCGACCTCTGGCTCCAGACCGAGCCCCTCTTCGCGATCGATCGCTACACACTGCTGGACATAGGGTGCGGCAAGGGCCGTGCCATCATGACCGCGGCCCAGCATCCCTTTCGGCAGGTGCTTGGCATCGAGATCAATCCCAGGCTTGCAGCCATTGCCCGTGCGAACATCCGGGCTTTCGTCTCGTCACCCTCGTCGCCAGCGCTGTCCCCAGTTGACGTGCTTGAAGGGGATGCACTCGACGTTCCGCTCCCCGAGGGGCCCACGCTGGCGATGATGTTCCATCCTTTTGAAGCTCCGGTTCTTAGACGTCTCATCGCTCGGCTGCAACAGCATTTTGCTGAGCGCCGCGGACAGCTCGACCTGCTTTACATCAACGCCGAGCATGCCTCACTCTTCGACCGCAATCCTGCCTTCGATCGGCTCTTCAATGGCATGGTCCCAATGTCGGCCGCAGATCATCTGGCCGACCTTGCCGAGATTGCTGAACAGAAGGAATATGGTTCGACGGGAGACGAGTTCTGCACCATCTTCCGATTTACTGGACGTGATCACAGCCGCGCCGCAAACGATTTTTCCGACCCACCCTCACACAGCTAAATCGCTCATTCCACGATGGCTATAGCCAACCAGCCTTGGCCTTCACGCGTCGTACTCTCCAGATTCACGGTTGACGCTCGTCATCAAAAAGGAAGTCTAAGCAATGGACCTGATTCACATCGTAATCGTTCTGATTGTTGTTGGAGTCCTCCTCGGTCTTATCAACCGCTATATTCCCATGGCAGGCAGCATCAAATCGCTCCTCAATGGCGTGGTCGTGATATTCGTCGTGCTTTGGCTACTGCAGGTATTCGGCATTATCGGGTCGCTCGGCAGCATCCGCCTCCACTAAATCCGCAGGAAACGTCCGCAATAGAAGCAAAACGCGCCGAGATGGCGCGTTTTTCGTCTTGCGAAGCGGGATCTACTGCACCCACTCTCCTTCGAAGAGCTTGGGCCAGCCACGGCTGGGGAGTCCACGCTCAGTGAGCAGTTCGTAGATCGTCGAAACCAGCGCACCTGGCCCGCGCGCCTCATCGACTGTGGCATCCGCTCCGTTCAGCGGGCCCGAGTCGAATCCGTCGGTGCGCACAATCAGCATGGCGGGATCGTGCGCCCGCGCCATCTCCACGATCTTCTGGCGCTCTGGTTCTGGAACTGATGCACTCACAATCAGCAGGTCCGTCTCAAATCTAGGCATCTCGCCCAGGTCGAGTGCTACCGTCTCCACCAGCCAGAAATTCTGTAGGACGCCAGCGCGGCTATCCAGATAAGGTGGTGAGTTGCCAATGATCGTAACTTCAGCCGGTGAATCCATAAGAGAAGCCTAGCCTATCCCGCCTTCCGGCGATATTCGCACTTCTCGTCAGACGCGGGAAGATTGCCCCCACGAAAACAAGTCTTTGTTGACATTGCTACAGGACGCAAGTTCGTTCCAGCTATTCCCGCCAGAGAACATTCAGGCTGCGCTCGTCGCCGTCCAGATGAGCCATGGCAACCTCTCCGTCTGCCCTGTCCATGACGCTCGCGAACTTCTCCCCCCACTCCACAAGCAGCAGCGCACCGGGCTCGCTCGCCATCTCCTCCAAACCGAGCGATTCGAGCTCGCGCTCCGTCTCGACGCGATACAGATCGAGATGGAAAATCCTGCCTTTCCGGCCTTCATACTCGTGCACCAGAGTGAACGTCGGGCTGTTCACCTCCTCTGGCTGTGCCGCGCCGAGCGCTGCAAGCCAGCCTTTGACGAGGGTCGTCTTACCTGCACCCAGGTCGCCGCGAAGAACGACCACACGGGGCGCCGACAAGATCTCCGAAATGGTCGCCGCAATGGCAATTGTTCCGTTGACAGAACGCGTCTTGAACCGCTTCTCACGTGTGTATTCCCTCATACAGCCACCAGCAGTCCTGGTTTGCGTACGCCGCAGATCCAGGACAGCCCATCCTCATCCTCGATCCGGTAGCGGAACGCCGCACTGAGGTGCTCGATCACATCCGTTGCAAGCACCGTCTTTTCGTCCATCTCCTGCGCGACCAGGTCGGCTGCCAGTCCATGCAGATAGACGGCCGCCTCGACCCCAGCTGCGACGTCATCCGGATACTGCGCCACCAGTGCCGCGATGATCCCTGTCAGTATGTCGCCGCTTCCACCCTTGGCCAGCGAGGGATTCCCTGTCGTGTTCACGGCAATGCGTCCGTCGGGATGTGCCACGAGAGACCTCCAGCCCTTCAACACCAGCGTCACCTGGTGCTCGGTAGCAAATCGGCGTGCGAGCCCGATGCGGTCCGCTTCGACCTCTTTCACAGTTACTCCAAGCAGCCTGGCCATCTCCCCCGGATGCGGAGTCAATACCATGGTTCGGCCAGCTCCACTCAAGTCCCTGGCCTTGTCTGCGTCGAAGGCGTTCAAACCGTCGGCGTCGATGATTACCGGCAGGTCGGTCTTGGCGATCAGCTCGCGTGCGAATTCAGACGCCTCACCGCTGGTCGAAAGCCCGGGTCCGACTGCCAGCACCTTGATCCCCTTCAGTAGCTCGTCGAGATGGTTCAGGTTGACAAGGCTCGCGCTGCCCTCTGCTCCTTCGTGCAGGCCTCGAACCATCAACTCCGGCGCGATACCACCAACCAGATTGACGATTCCACGCGGCACGGCCGCCGTCACTAATCCCGCACCCGCCCGCATGCACGAGAGTGAGGCCATGCCCGGAGCGCCCGCCGTTCCATAGCTGCCGCCCAAGACCAGAACATGGCCAAACTTGCCTTTGTTCGAGTTGATAAGCCGACGCCTTTGTGTAACGCGCTTCGAAACGCCGGTCCAGGTGATGCCGAGTTCGCTTTGCACGGCCCCGTCCGGCGAACCGATAGTCCCTACGACCACTGGGCCAAAGACATCCGCCGTGAGATGTCCGAAGCAGTGTGCCACCTTCGGCGCGGTAAACGTCACCACCGCATCTGCGCGGTAAGCACCCGAGACTGTCTCTTCGTACGAGTCCGCATCCCAGCCGCTCGGCAGATCGACCGCGACCACAGGCACCTTCACACCAGCCACCGCATCGCGCAGCGAGGCCGCAGCTCCGGCCCGCATGGGCCCCTTGAAACCGGTCCCGAAGACGGCATCCACCAGCAGGTCGGCCTCGGCCAGAAGGTCCTCGAGATCTTCGACTGCCACGCTGTCCTGGACCTCAGCCACTACGGCTTCATCCGTCTCCTGCTCCAGGCGGCGCAGAGCCTCTGCTGCGTCCCCCTTCACATCTTCGCGCTTCCCCACCAGGAGCACCCTTACGCCGACTCCTTCGCTGGCCAGCATGCGAGCCGCTGTGAAGCCGTCGCCGCCATTGTTTCCCTTGCCACAGAGCACAAGCACATGCGCTGCGTCGGGATATTGCCTGAGACAGAAGCTTGCCATGCACTCGCCGGCCGCCTCCATCAACGTCTGCAGCGGTGTACCGCTCTCTACCGTGCGCTTATCCGCCGCACCCATCTCCGCTGCCGTCAATACTCGCATTTCAGCCCTCCACATCAAAACAAAACCCACCTACTAGGATGCCAGCAGGTGGGTTGAATCCGAAATCAGTGCGCATCAGGTGAGAACGAAGTTCTGTTCTTTCACGGACCGATGCCTTGAACTTTGTTTTTAGCTCTTGGTCCCGAACGCTACATCAATCAGCGCCCGCTCCTCAAGATCGTGTGCCTTCGCACTTCCTGTTGCCGGGCT
Organism: Lichenicola sp.; assembly: GCA_964658635.1. Taxonomy (GTDB): domain Bacteria; phylum Acidobacteriota; class Terriglobia; order Terriglobales; family Acidobacteriaceae; genus Edaphobacter. The sequence continues at coordinate 46,264 of CAZZZP010000007.1, forward strand.
CGCGCTCTCGTGACGCTTCACGCTGACGACCACGCGGTCTCTTGCCATGCGGCGCAGATGCGGCATGACGTAGAACAACGCGCCCATGTTCGCCGGCTCTTCCTGCACCCACACGACCTCTGCGTTGGGATGCATGTCGAGCGCAGCCTGCATCTCCTGCTCGGGCCACGGGTAAAGCTGGTCGATGAAGACGATGGCAATGTTGTCGTCCTTGCGTTTCTCGCGTTCGACACGCAGGTTGTGGCCGATCTTGCCTGTACAGACCAGGATCCGGCGGGGCTTCTTCACGGAAGCGTCCGGAACCACGTTCAGGAAGCTGTCCGCGCCAAGATCCGCCACGGTCGAACTTGCGTCCGGGTGCCGCAGCATACTCTTCGGAGTGAAGACCACCAACGGCTTGCGCCAGCTGCGCAGAGCCTGCCGTCTCAGCAGATGAAAGTACTGCGCCGCGGTCGAAGGCTGTGCAACCACGATGTTGTCAGCAGCCGCAAGCTGCAGGAATCGTTCCATGCGAGCGCTCGAATGCTCCGGCCCCTGCCCCTCGTATCCGTGGGGAAGCAGCATCACGAGACCTGAAAGCAGGTGCCACTTCGCCTCACTCGCCGCGATGAACTGGTCGATGATGATCTGAGCGCCATTCGCGAAATCACCGAATTGTGCCTCCCAAAGCACCAGCGTCTCCGGGTAGTCGCGCGAATAGCCATACTCGTAACCAAGCACGGCGGCCTCGCTGAGCAGGGTGTTGTACACCTCAAACAGAGCCTGCGGCTTGTTCAGCGACGCTCCGATATGTTCCAGAGGAATGTATTTGGCCTCAGTTTCGATATCGGTGAGGACGGAATGGCGCTGGTTGAAGGTCCCGCGCTGGGAGTCTTGCCCTGTCAAACGTACTGGGGTTCCCGCCGTCACGAGCGAAGCAAATGCAAGCAGTTCAGCCGCACCGTAGTCGAACAGCCGCTTCCCTTCGGCCATCTCAACACGCTGCTCATAGAGCTTTTTCACTTTGGGGTGGATGTTGAAGGCCTCTGGGTAGCTGGTCAGCCCACGCATCAGCTCCTGAACCGCCGCGGCGCTCACACCCGTCTTCAGGTATGTATCCTTCTCGGTGAGCGCGCCGCCATGGTACTTATCCCAGTAGGCCGGGAGCTCACTCAGGCGAGGCGAGCTTTCCGCAGTCTTTGCCTGTTTCTGCTCATCGAGAAACATCTTCTGAATCTCGGCAACTTCAGACGCCGGGTCGACTCCGATCCGCTGCGCGTAGCTCTTGTAAAGCTCCGGCGTTCGGCTGATGATCGCGTACCGCCGCGGCGAAGTCACGGTTGGATCGTCCACCTCGCTGTGCCCATGGCGTCGGTACCCAATCAGATCAACGACCACGTCCGATCCGAACTTGAACCTGTACTCCGCTGCGATCGTCGCAACGCGCATGACCGCGTCCGGGTCCTCGCCGTTCACGTGGAAGATGGGAATGGGCAAACGCTTGGCCACGTCGCTCGCAAAACGCGATGAGTTTGCCTCCTCCGGAACAGCCGTGAAACCAAGCAGATTGTTGACCACCACGTGGATCGTTCCTCCCACGTTGTAGCCATGCAGGGTCGCCATGTTGAGCGTCTCGGCCACAATGCCCTGGCCTGCGAAGGCTGCGTCGCCGTGCATGATCAGCGACAGAACCTGCTTCTGCCCCTTCATACCAAGGCTCTGACCGGCAGCGAGTTGGTCGGCTTCAATGCGAGTCTGCTTCGCGCGTACACGGCCCAACGCAACCGGATCGATGGCCTCAAGATGGCTTGGATTCGAGGCCAGATGAAGATCGATAGCCTGCCCGGCTGGCGAGATATATTTCCCCGTCGCGCCCTGGTGGTACTTCACATCACCGCCACCCATGGTGCTGCGCGGGTCCACATCCTCGAATTTGGCAAATATATCTGTTGCGTCCCGGCCGATGGTGTTGGTCATGACATTGAGCCGGCCACGGTGGCTCATCGCCAGTACTGCCATGTTCACGCCACAACCCGCGCTCACTTCAAGCACGCGGTCCAGAAACGGAATCAGAACAGTTAATCCCTCAAGCGAAAAGCGCTTGGTCCCGAGGTATCGAGACTGGATGACCTGCTCAAAAATGTCGGCTTTGATCAGTCCGGTCAGCACCCGCTTCTGGTCTACAGCCGGGGCTTTCTGCTCCATCTGCGCCTGCAGCCACTCGCGCTTCTCGGCATTTGCAATGTGCATGAACTCGACGCCGATGGTGCCGCAGTAGTAGCCCCGCGCGTCGCCTGCCGCCTCTTCCTCACCTTCAGGCAGCGCCACCGGAAACGGCTCCTTCGGAAGATACTGGCCCAGGGGATCGAGAGTAGTTTGCAGATATCCCCACCTGCGGAACACCTCGAAGACCGCCTCACGACGTTCTAGTTGTGCTGCGTGTTCTGGGTTGGCCCCACCTCTACTGTCCAACAATACCTTGGCCGATCTGGCTGCCATTCACTCAACCTCACTCCGCGCGTAGGCGACGGATTTCCTGCACTTTTTGATGCGCCGCGAACCTATGCGGTCTGCGCCTGTACTATGCTAGTCGCAACCGAAGTTGCTTGCCTGAACAACTATCCGATAATCGAACATTGGTTCCGAATTGTGCGCCGCGGTCCCGTTCCTGCTCGGCTCGCACGTCTAACCCAGCGAGGTCTCATGAACCGACTGCTCACCCTTGGCGCCGTCGCTCTCTCCCTGTCGGTGCCGGGAGTACAAAGCTCACCGGCCAGCCAGTCAGGTCCTGCAACCGACAGTGGGCCGGAGCACGCGCTGCCAGACATCCCCACCCTCATGCACGAGGTCGAATTGCACCAGCGCCTCGCGGAAACAGTCGAAAAGGACTACATCTTCCGCGAAGAGTCCACCCTCAATGAGAGAAAAAGTGACGGAGGTTTGAAGAAGACGGACCAGCGGACTTATGAGATTTTCTGGATCAATGGAGTCCGTCTGGCGCGACTCGTTCGGAAGGACGGGAAGGACCTCTCACCCGACGAATTAAAAAAGGAGAATGATCGCCTCGACAAAGAGGTGGCGAAAGCCAGGGAACGACGCGAAAAAGCCGACGCCGACGGGAAGGAGACCGACTCCAACGGTCGCGAAGAGATCACCGTCTCCCGCATCCTTGAACTGGGCACCTTCTCGAATCCGCGCCGCCAGACCGTGAATGGGCGATCAACCATCCTGGTCGATTATGCGGGAAACCCAAATGCCAAGACACGGAATCAAGGGGAGGGCGCCATGAAGCTGCTAAACGGCACCATCTGGGTCGACGAGAAGGATCGAACCATCGAGCATGCCGAGGGGCGTTTCGTCAGCGACTTCAAGGTTGGCGGCGGGCTGGTTGCGAATATTCGAAAAGATACTTCCTTCAAGTGGACGAGCGTCCGAATCAACGACGAGGTATGGCTTCCCTCAACGCTCGATGCGCAGGGACAGGCTAGATTTCTGCTCTTCTTTTCTTTGAACGGAGATGCACATGTCCACGCTGGCGAATATCGCAAGTTCAAAGCGACTTCGACGATCCTACCTGGGATCCAGGCGGCTACGCCGGTCGATCAACTCCCAGCAGAACCGGCGCCGGGAACGCAGCACTAGCATTCGGGCAGAATGGAAGATGGGATGGCTCCCGCCATCCCATCTTTTGACCTATCAGGTAGAACCTTGGAGCTGGACCTTGGGGGATCGGGTGAGTCTAAAGATTGCCGGGGTACTAGAGAGGCTGAACGTCAGACGCCTGCCAGCCCTTCGGTCCCTTAACGACGTTGAACTGCACAGCCTGACCCTCTTGGAGGCTTTTAAAGCCGTTTGAATTGATCGCCGAGTAGTGAACGAACACGTCCTCGCCGTTCTGACGGCTGATGAAGCCAAACCCCTTGGCATCGTTAAACCACTTAACTGTTCCCTGTTCCATTTTCGTTATTTCCTTAAAGCTTTTTTGAATTTGACGCTAGAACAAATCGGGGTTCAACACGTGGAATCCTGCGGAAAACCGGTCTGTTGCAAACGATGACCCAACGTTAGCACACCTTTCCAAAATTCTGTCAAAAAACTTTTATGCTCTCGGCGCTCCCTATTTCATCTTTCCGAGCCAGTTTTCAGCCCGCTACCGGTAGATGTCCTCGCACGATTTCCTCGCTTTTTTCCAGCACCTCGTCGAGGGACATCCGTGTGGAATCGAGCACGATAGCATCGTGGGCCGCCCGCAAAGGGCTTTCAGCCCGGCTCCGATCACGCTGATCTCTCGCCTTCATCTCGGCTAAAATCGCAGCCTCGGTGACGGGAATGGCCTCGTGTTCGCTCGACGCCACCTGACGAAAACGCCTGGAACCACGCACTTCGGGGTCTGCGTCGAGAAATATTTTTACTTCTGCGTCAGGAAAGACGGCTGTTCCGATGTCGCGGCCTTCCATGACGACGCCGCCTGCCTCACCCATGGCACGCTGCTGCGCTACCATCCATTCGCGGACTTGAGGGTGAACGGAGGCGCGGGAGGCGGCGGCGGTTACGTCGGCGTCGCGGATGCGGCGCGAGACGTCGCGTCCGTCTAGAAGCACGCGGTTTCCGTCGCGGACCGGTTCTAAATCGATTTTGGTGTGCTCGCAGAGGGCCAGGAGTGCGGCGGGATCGTCCATGTCGAGGTCTAAGTCGATTGCTTTGTAGGCGAGCGCGCGATACATGGCTCCGGTTTCGAGGTTGAGGAAGCCGAAGCGGCGGGCGAGGTGCGAGGCGAGGGTACTCTTGCCCGCGCCTGCCGGTCCGTCGATAGCTATAACTGGCTTGTTTCTCTTCAACTTAGGAGATTCGATCAATTGCCGCCCTCATCGCGTTTGCGGCGGACGGGGGAGAATCCGCCTGCTTTTTTGGGTGCGCCGGGCTTGCGGAAGGGCTTCGCCCCGTCGGCAAACTTGGCAAAAGGGCCTCCTTTTGCCGCAAAACCGGAGGCAGAACCGGGCTTTTTCGAGTGCGTTTGGCCCTGTTTTGCGCCAAATCCGGACGCGTTTTCACGCCGCGGACGCTCGCCGAGGTCGCTTCCACGATCTGGACGGCCGGCACCGGGACGTGGTCCGTCGAAGCTGCGCTTCGGACGGTCGCCGTCGAACGGGCGGGGTGCGGAGGCGCCGCCACCTGAGGGACGAGACCCAAACGAAGGCTTCGAGCCGAATGATGGTTTCGAACCGAAGGCCGGCTTTGAGCCGAACGGCTTGGGGGAGCGTGGCGCGTCGAACTTGCGGAAGACCTTGCGCGGGGCCTCGCCTGCAGCGCCTTCGCCGCCGGCCGGGCGCTCTCCGCGGTTGCGGTCAAAGCCGGGACGTGCACCGAAGGAGGGGCGGCCTGCTCCGCCGGAGCGTTCTCCGCCGAAGCCACCGCTTCCGCCGGAGGGACGGGGGGTATAGGAGCCGGGCCGCTTGAAGCCGCCGGCTGCGGGGCGTTCGCTACGCTCGCCTGCGCTGCGTCCGGCGGAAAAGTCACGACGTGGCGGACGGCCTTCGCTTGGGCCGCGATCGAATCCGCGGGATGGACCGCTCTCTGCCCCGCCGGCAGGGCCGCGGGATGGGCCACGATCGAATCCGCGAGATGGGCCACGGTCTGCACCCCGTGCGGGACCACGGTCGAACCCACGCGATGGACCGCGGTCGGAGGCGCCGGCGAAGCCTTCGCGCTTGCGTCCGAAGGTGCCGGGCTTCGAGAAGGTACGCTTGGGGCGGTCGTCTCCGCCGCCTTCGGCTGAGGTTCCGGGGCGAGGGGTGAAGTCGCGGCGGGGTGGGCGGTTTTCGTCCCACGGCTTGTCGAAGGCGGGACGCGAAGGGCGTTCGGGACGGGAGAAACCGCTGCCGCCTTCTTCGCGCTTCTGGAAGGGTCTGCGTTCGCGGTCGCCGGCTGGGGCGCTGCGGCCGAAGGAGGGACGTGAGCCGAAGGAGGGACGCGGACCGGCTCCGTTTCCCGGACGGGGGGAGAACCCGGGCTTCTTGGCGAACGAAGGACGTGCGCGGAGGCCGGTGCCGATCTTGCTGCCGGGCTTTGCGGCGAACTTGCCGATGCGTGAGCCGGTGCCATCGTCGGTCGCTTCGGTTTCGGTCTCTTCCGACACTTCGGCCGCGACTGCCTTGATGGCGGCGAAGGCGGGCAGATCGCCGCCGACGTGCAGGAGGGTCTTGCCGTCGATGACGAGGGTTTCGAGCTGGCGGGCGGACAGGAGCGCGTGGATGACGTCGCGCACGCGTGAACGCGGGGCGAGGGGCGAGAGGAAGGACTCGATCTCGTCTTCGGTGGCGACGACGGCCTGGCCGAGGTAGAGGGAGATCAAGGCGCTGAGGGCGGAGGGCTGACCGGCGTTCGCGCCTGCCTTGATCTGCTTGGTGAAGCGTCCGCTGGCGAGCTCCCAGAGAGTGGGCGAGCCATCCTGCTGCGGGACGGGGAGGACGCGAAGCTGGGACCAGAGCTCGGTGAGGGCGCGCAGGACGGCGGTTTCGGTGACTTCCTTGCCGAGCTGGGTGGTGAGGTCGTAGGCCGACATGGTGACCTTCGAGGAGAGGAGCTCGTAGGTGGCGAGAGCGAGGGGGGAGACCTTGACGGCGCCCGAGGTGATGGGGCTTTGCTTCCAGGCCTTGTTTCCGCGCAGGGTAAAGATATAGGAGAAGACCGCGGCCGAGACCACGAAGTCGGGGGTGTCGGTGCCGGTGCCCCCGGTGACGCCGAGCAGGTTGAGCGGGACAGCGGAGCCTTCGGAGATGAGACGCGCGAGGAGGGTCCTGGCAGCGTCGTAGTCTGCCAGCTCAAGCTCGGGTTTCGCGGCGCCGAGGGTCGCTTCGACGAGCGTAGGCGCTGGGGCTCCGAGAGGTTTTGCGGCGTAGAGGACGAGGCCGCTGCGCTGGATCCACTCGCGCAGGTTCTCGATGCTGAGCAGCGGGTTGCCATCCTGGTGCCAGTGCCTGCTACGCTCGGCGGTCAGCTGGTCGGCGGAAGGATTGGGGGAGTTGGCGGTTCGCGGGGTCTTTGCCGGAGCTGGCTGGGTGGCGGGCTGCTGGGCGGGCTCGGTTGCGGCCTGCTGCGGGTTGTTTTCTTCGATGCTCAAGGGTATTGCCTTCCTGTTCGTGGCCACCTGCTGGTTGGCAAGGATGGTCCGAACGCCACTCGGCGAGAAAGCCAAGGGTCACTGCGCTGATTTTCAAAATGAATCCGCACCAAGCGTGTATCGGCTCGTGCGCTGTCTTAGGGTCTGATGCCTGGATCAGGTACGTTGGAATGCGCGTTCGATCTCTCTATGAGAATACCGCAAGGCGATGGGCCGGCCGTGGGGACAGCTGGTGGGGTACTCCGTTTTGCCCAATTCGGTCAGCAGCCACTCGATTTTGGCACGATCGAGGGGCATGTTGATCTTGACTGCGGCGTGGCAGGCGATGCTTGCGGCGATGCGCCGGCGGCGGGCCTCGGCATTCTCATTCTGGGCGAGACGGTCGTCGACGGCGAGTAATTCCTCGAGCATGTGTTCCAGTTCCCTGCCCTCGAGCCCGACGGGTGCGGCTTTGACGGCGAGGGTTCGGGGGCCGAATGGTTCGGCTTCGAAGCCGTTGCGTTCGAGCTCTGCGGCGATGCGCGCGAAGGCGACCATCTGGGCGGGGAGCAGGTCGACGAGCAGAGGCATGAGGAGGCGCTGGCGCTGGACCTGCTCGGTATCGCGCTCGCGCATGACTTTTTCAAAGAGGACGCGCTCGTGGGCGACGTGCTGGTCGATGATCCAGAGGCCCTCATCGTTGACGGCGAGGATGAAAGAGTCGCGGACCTGGCCGAGGGGTTTGAGGGTGGAGAGCGAGTAGAGGGTGGGCGCCTCGACGACACCGCTGCCGGCGAGGCTGACGCTGGGCTGCTCATAACCAATCGCGACAGATTGTTCAGGCGAAAAGGCGAAACGACCCGGGGATTCGGCTACGGGTGTGGAGTGAAGCTCGAAGGGCTCGGACGCAACCGCGCTGTCTGCTCCTTCAGATTCAGTGCCGAAGGTGTCTGCATCCCGGACGGGGGCGAAGATGGGATCGCTGGGCGGACCGGGCATGGGGCTGACGTCGAGCAAGAGGCTTGCGCTTGCGCCGGCGTAGGGTGCGCCGGTGAGTGCGGAGGCGAAGCTGGCGGCGGGGCGGGCCTGCATGAGCACGGTACGGACGTTGTCGCGGATGAAGTCGTGAACGAAGCTGGGCTGGCGGAAGCGGACCTCGGTCTTGGCCGGGTGGACGTTGACGTCGACCTCCTGGGGCGGCATCTCGAGGAAGAGCAGGACGACGGGGTAGCTGGTGGGCGGGATGATGTTTCGGTAGGCCTCGGTGAGGGCATGGAGGACGAGGCGGTCGCGGATGAGGCGCGAGTTGCAGAAGACGTAGACGGAGTTGCGGTTGAGCCGCTGGAGCTCGGGCTTGGAGACGAAGCCGGACATGCGGAGGTAGCCGGGATCGGGGGCTTCGTAGTCCTCTTCCCGCTTCCAGGGCGGGGGCTCGGGGAGGCCGGCGCGGGCGAAGTCCATCTCGGCGGTGACGGGGAGCATGAGGCTGGCGGTTTCGGCGCCGAAGATCTGGAAGAGGCGCTCGCCTGCGTTGGCGACGGCCGGGGCGACGAGCAGGGCCTGGGTGGTGGTGTGGAGTTCAAGGTGGCGGGTGGGATGGGCGAGGGCGTAGTGAGTGACGAGGGCGGCGATGTGCTGGAGCTCGGTCGACTCCGACTTCATGAACTTGCGGCGCGCGGGGGTGTTGTAGAAGAGGTCGCGGATGGCGATGGTTGTGCCTTGCGGGAGCCCGGCGTCCTCGACGCGCTGCATGGCTCCGCCGGCGATTTCGATGATTGTGCCGGCGTCATCTTCGGGGGCGCGGGTTTCGAGGGTGACGCGTGCGACGGAGGCGATGCTGGGAAGGGCTTCGCCGCGGAAGCCGAGGGTGGCGATGGAGAGCAGGTCGTCGGAGGTGCGGAGCTTGGAGGTGGCGTGTCGCTCGAAGGCGAGGAGGGCGTCGTCGCGGACCATGCCGCAGCCGTTGTCGATGATGCGGATGAGCTTGCGGCCGCCGGCTTCGATCTCGATGCGGATGCGGGTGGCTCCGGCGTCGAGGGAGTTTTCAAGGAGCTCCTTGACCACGGACGCGGGGCGTTCGACCACCTCGCCGGCGGCGATCTGGTTGGCGACCTGGTCGGAGAGAACACGGATGCGGCCCACAGGCTGATTGTAGTCGGGAAGAAAGGTGGTAGGGGGCAGGTATCAGGGGTCAGGGGTGTTGGGATCCCGTGCGTAGGGGCGAAGGGGGTTAGGGGGCGGATCCCCGACGCGGCGACGCCCCGGCGTTGGGTTTATCCGGGGCGTCGAGAGTGAAGGTGCGGCGTGAGTTGCTTACTCCTCGTTGCGGTCGCCGACCATGTGGAGGCGCATGAAGTTGGTTGCGCCGGAGCGGGTGCGGGTGCCGGCGACGATGCCGACGACCTGGCGTTTCTGGACGTAGCCGCGGTCTTCGAGGGTCTTTTCGGCCATGTTGACGAGCATGTCGGTGTCCTGGAAGCGCTCGCACTGGATGGGGTAGGTGCCCCAGAGGAGCATGGCGCGGTTGATGACCTTTTCGTAGGGGCTCATGGCAAAGATGGGCGCCTCGGGGCGGTACTTCGAGAGCAGGCGTGCGGTGGATCCGGTTTCGGTGAAGATGGCGATGGCGGCGACGTCGAGGTCTTCGGCCGAGTGCGCCATACACTCGCAGATGGTCTCGGCGACGGAGAGCTTGGTGCCGCGGCGGAGCTTGATCTTGGCGGGCGGGTCGAGGCGAATCTGCTCCTCGGTCTCGGTGACGATCTTGGCCATCATGGCGATGGCCTCGACGGGGTACTTTCCGGCGGCGGTTTCGGCCGAGAGCATGACGGCGTCCGAGCCGTCGTAGATGGCGTTGGCGACGTCGGAGGCCTCGGCGCGGGTGGGCCGGGGGTTGTCGATCATGGATTCGAGCATCTGGGTGGCGGTGATGACGGGTTTGCGGAACTCGGCGGCACGCTTGATGATGTGCTTCTGGATGGCGGGGACTTTTTCGGGCGGGACTTCCACGCCGAGGTCTCCGCGCGCGACCATGATGGCGTCGGTGACTTCGAGGATGGAGTCGAGGTGCTCGATGGCCTGGGGTTTTTCGAGCTTGGCGATGACCCAGGCGTCGGAGTTGAGGGCGGCGAGGCGGGACTTGACGTGGCGGACGTCGTCGGCGGTGCGCACGAAGGAGACGGCTACGGTGTCGACGTTCTGGCCGATGGCGAAGATGAGGTCTTCTTCGTCTTTTTCAGTGAGGGAGGGGACTTTTACGGGGATTCCGGGGAGATTGATGCCCTTGTTTTCGCCGAGTGTGCCGCCGTTGACGATCTCGCAGATGACGTCCATGCCGCTGACGCGGTCGACGTGTAGCTCGATGAGGCCGTCGGAGAGGAGGATGCGGGAGCCGGGCTCGAGGTTTTCGGCGAGGGTGAGGAAGGTGGTTCCGACGATCTCGTCGGTGCCTTCGATCTCGCGCGGGGTGATGGTCAGGCGGCGTCCGGCGACGAGCTGAACGGGTTTGTGATCGACGAGCTTGCCGGTGCGGATCTTGGGTCCCTGGAGGTCGGCGAGGATGCAGATGGGCTTGTTTTCCTCGCGCGAGACCTGGCGCACCATCTTGATGAGCTCGGCCTTCTGGGCGTGGCTGCCGTGCGAAAAGTTGAGGCGGGCGACGTCGAGGCCGGCGCGAACCAGCTTGCGGAACATTTCGGTCGTGCTGGTCGCCGGGCCCAGGGTCGCGACGATCTTTGCGCGGCGGCTCTGGTCCATCGAACCGCGTGCAATGGAGGAAAGGGCGGTCCCGTTATTGCTCATGATCTTGTGCCGCAGCTTTCTAAAACCTTTTACCAGCGCGAAAACCGGCAGGTCTCATGGGTTGAGATAAGTTACGCACCCATTCTAACTGGCTGAGGCGCGGTTGGGTTCCACACCGGGGGCGGGTGTGCCGGCGAACCACTGCATATTGAACTCGGCGCCACAGAGGACGCTCAAAAAGACGAGATAAAGCCAGAAGAGGAGGGCGATTCCGGCGCCGAGGGAGCCGTAGACGAGGCTGTAATTGGCGAATCGGGTGACGTACCAGCCGAAGATGAGGGTGGAGACGAACCACATGGTGGTGGCGATGATGGCTCCGGGCACGGCGCGCTTCCAGCTGCGCTGGACGGGGATGCCGAAGTGGTAGATGGAGGCGGTGACGCCGGTGACGCCGGTGAGCGAGATGATCCAGCGGAGGGCGAGGGCGAGAGAGAAGAAGGCGGGCTGGAGGGTGGGGGTGAGGTAGGTGGCGAGACGCTCCGAGATGAGCTGGCCGAAGACGACGAGGACGGTGGCGAGCAGGAGCGGGAGAAGGGAGAGCGGGACCAGCATGAGGGCGCGCTGGCGGCGCTGGAACTTTTTCCAGCAGCGCTCGGGAAAGCCGTAGGCGCGGCGGACGCCCTCCATGAGGGTGACGATGACGCTGGAGGCTCCGCTGACGCTGACGACGGCGGCGAGGATGAGAGAGCGGACGGTGTGGGCGTGGGATCCGGCCGGCGTGCTGCCGAAGTAGCCGGTGAGGAGCGAGAAGGCGCTTGAGGGGAGGACTTCGTTGAAGAAGTCGCCGACGTAGATCTTGAGCGGGGCGACGTCGGGGAGCAGGGCGATGGCGGCGGCGATGACGACGAGCGCTGGGAAGAGCGCAACCATGGCGGAGTAGGCGGCGGACTGGGCGAGGTTGAGGGCGTCGTGGTCGAGGGCGCAGAGAAACGCCCGCCGGAACATGCCCGGCAGGCGTTTGGTCCGGCTGAGGACCCGGTGTGCATGTTGGGTGAGGATCAGGCTTTCCACTTGTTGAGGAACTCCGTCACCGAAGTTGCGTTCATGTAGCGCATGTCTCTGAAGTCGCCAGTCTGCTGGGAATAAAGGACCTTGCCGCGGGAGTCGAGGACGGCGAGCGCGGGTACGCCTTTGGCGATGGGGACGCCATACTGGGCGGCGAGGTCGATGTTCTTGTCCATACGGCCGATGAAGATGTGGACGACGACGAAGTGTTTGTCGACGAGTGCCTCATTGGGCGCCTGATGGAAGTAGATGTCGAGGACCTGGCAGTCGCCGCACCAGTCTCCGCCGAAGTCAAGGATGACGCGCTTGTGCTCGGCTTTGGCCTGCTTGAGGCCGGCGGCGATAGCTTCGCGGGGGTCTCCGGTCTCGTCGTAGAGATGGCGCTTGGTGTAGGGATGGGCCGGGGGTTTCTGCGCGGGATCGAGATATTGTGCGGATGCGGTTACACCTGCTCCGAGGCCGATCAAGAGTGCTACGGCGAATGCAAATTTCTTCATTGCGACTCCCATTCTCAGGATAAGACAGACTTTGCTGTAGATGATGCGGGTGCGGGTTCGACGCAGAACGCGCTGCGGCTCAGACGATGAGGCCATTTTTCCAGAGCGCGAGGACTACGTCCATCTGGCTGGCGTGGTCGCCTGCCTCGCCATCGGAGACGGCGGCCCAGAGCTGCGAGACAGTCTTGTGGGTTCCCGCCTTCAGCAGTTCGACTGCTTTTACCGCGAAGGCCTTGTTGCGGTTGCCGGCCGAGGTGAGCGGCTGGGCGAATCCGGGGACGATTCCCTTCACCAGGCCAGCTTCGCAGAGGCCGATGAAGGCACCGCGTGGTGCAGCCTTCTTCTGCCCTGCGGGCGTGGGGTAGACCTTGCGGACGGCATCCTCCCAGCGATCGTCGGGAGTGAGTGCCTTGCCGTAGGTTTCCATCCGAACTGCCATCAATGCCGCTTCGCCATACCGGTTTGCCATGCATCCATTATGCGGGTGTTTGGCGGCGTTGCGACCGGATTAGACGCCAAACGTGCATCCCTCATCTAACGGAATGGCACAAAGGAAGGTCGCCCCGCAATGGTTGTGGGCCGGCCATCCGTATTGACAAGGAGTTTTTCGATGCTGAAACAAAATCTTCAGAAGGCCGCGATCGGCCTCGCACTTGCAGCATTTGGCGCAGCCCCGATGCTTGCCGCTACCTCTACGGATTGGGATCATAACGTCAATTTCCGCAGCTATCGTACGTTCTCCTTTTACAAGGTGCAGACTTCGGACCCGCTGTACGTGCGTCGCATCGAGGATGAGGTGACGGCTGACCTGACCAAGGCCGGCATGGAGCGAGTGGAATCTGGCGGCGATCTAGCAATTACCGCCGTTGGCGGAGTACACAACGAGCAGGAGTACAACACCTTCTACGACGGCCTGGGCGGAGCGGGCTGGGGCTGGGGTGGATGGGGCGGCTGGGGCGGAAGATGGGGCGGCGGCGGGGGCATGCAGCAGACCAGGGTCGAGCAGGTCCCGGTCGGCACGCTGATGCTTGACATGTACGACTCGAAGACGCATCAGCTGGTTTGGCGTGGACGCAGCCAGTCCGACCTGTCGAACAAATCTGAGAAGAATACGAAGACACTCGACAAGGACATTGACCACATGCTGAACGGATTCCCTCCGAAGGCGAAGGGATAAGAGTCGCGAACCAGGGCCCATAGTCAGAGGGTAGAGGGAGGGGGCTTTGCTGCCTCCTCCTTTCTTCTTTAGCCGACAGCCGGGCGACAGACGTTGCTTTCGGCACCGTCTTTTGCATCCCACTGCCATGCAACGGATCACGCCGCAGAACGGCATCATCGGCTCGAATACCTTACGTGTTGACGGACTCCTGAAAGTTACCGGCCGGGCTACTTATGGGGCTGACCACGCCGTCGACAACCCCGCATACGCTGTGCTGGTGACGTCGCCGATCGCGCTGGGTGTGATTACTGGAATCGACGAGTCCGAGGCCCGGAAGGTCACCGGATTATGCGAGATCTACACCTACAGGAATGCTGCGAAGGCGATCAAGCCGGGCAAGACGTTCCTCGACGGTGGGTATATGTCACAGTCGTGGACTCCGCTGAGCTCGCCATCCATTCATTTCGCGGGGCAGATTATTGCGGTTGTAATTGCTGACTCCGAAGCGATAGCGCAGCAGGCTGCCGACCTGATCCATTTCAGTTTTCGCGCGCGTGCGGCGTCAGCCACGCTCAACAGCCCGGGAGCTCAGGACGTCGAGCCGCAGGCGTTGGGGGAGACGGAGCTCTCTGCCGGAAATATCGAGCAGGGCGTGGCGCAGTCGGCGGCATTGGTCGATGCGTGTTACGAGACGCCCGCGCAGCACCATAATCCGATGGAGTTGTTCCAGACGACTTGCGTATGGGATGAGAGCGGTGAGTCCCTGACGATTTACGAATCGACGCAGAACACACGGGGCTTTCAGCAGGGTGTGGCGGCGCAGCTTGGCGTAAAGCCGGCGAAGGTGCGGGTGATCAGCCCGTTCATTGGCGGGGCTTTTGGTTCGCGCGGCGAGCTTGGCCAGAACACGGCGCTGGTGGCGCTTGCGGCGCGCGCCCTGGGCCGGCCGGTGAAGCATGTTGCCACGCGCCAGCAGGGGTTTACCCTGCGTACCTTCCGGGCGGAGACCAAGCATCACCTGCGGCTGGGCGCCGATGCCGAGGGACGGCTGACGGTGCTCGATCATCTTTCGTGGGAACTTTGTGGCCGCGATGACAAGTTTGCGCTTGCAGGATCGGATTCGACTGCGCGGCTCTATGCCTGTCCGAACGTGCGGACATCGGTCAAGAATATCTCAGCCGACCGCCAGACCCCGGGCTTCATGCGTGCGCCGCCTGAGGTTCCGTACCTGTTTGCGATGGAGTCGGCGATGGACGAGCTGGCACACAAGCTCGGCCTCGATCCGGTGGAGCTTCGCCGTCGCAACGAGACTTCAGTCGAGACCGTCACGCACAAGCCGTACACGAGCCGGTCGTTGATGCAGTGCATGGAGAAGGGTTCGGAGCTGTTCGGGTGGAGCACACGCAATGCCCAGATTGGCTCACACTCCACTGCGACGGAGCATGTTGGGTGGGGCTATGCGACAGCCTTCTATCCCACCCAGATGGGCCCGGCGCAGTGCACGGTGACGCTCACGGCGGTTGGGCCGGATGAGGTTTACGCGTTCGTCGAGGTGGGGAGCCATGAGATCGGGACTGGCATTCGTACGGTCATTACGATGACGGCAGCCGACCTGCTGGGGCTTCCAATCGAGCGGGTGCGGGTTGCCATCGGCGACTCTGAACTGCCTGCGGCGCCACTTTCGGCGGGCTCGAACTCAACTGCAAGTGTGTGCTCGGTCGTTGCGCGGGCGTGTGAAAACCTTTGCCACAGGATCGCACGTTCGGCGGTCGATTCAATCTCCGGTCCCGTGTCGCCGCTGAAGGGGCTGCCGCTGAAATCGATCAGGTTGCGCGAGGGCTATGCGGTCTCGGGCGAGACGCGTGAGCCGCTTGGGCAGGCGGTGTATCGCGCTGGACGCCGCAAGCCGCTGGTGGAAGAAGCTTCGAACACGCCGCACGGGATACCGCCGCTGATCGGGAACACGATGGTGCGCAAGGGCAAGCCGGTGATCATGGGCGGATCGAACATGAAGGATCGCATGCAGTTTGCATTCGGCGCCCATTTTGTGGAGGTGCGCATCGATCGGTTCACCCATCAGATCCGCGTGCCACGCATGGTTGGCGTATTTGCGGCAGGGCGCATCATGAATGAGCGCACGGCGTGGGCTCAGCTGAATGGTGGGCAGATCTGGGGAATTTCGTCTGCGCTGCACGAGGCGAGCGAAGTAGACCGGCGGTACGCACGCTACGTCAACCAGGATCTGGCGGAGTATCACATGCCAGTGGCTGCTGACATTGGTGAGATTCAGACAGTGATGATCCCCGAGATAGATACGCTGGTGAATCCGCTAGGCATCAAGGGCGTGGGCGAACTGGGCGTGACGGGCGTGAACGCGGCGATCGCCAATGCCATCTTCCACGCAACCGGGACACGCCTGCGGAAGCTGCCGATCCGGGTGGGTGATCTGCTGCTCTGAGTTGTTATGTTGTCTCTGCACTATCACTGTTACATATATGTTGTGACCGGAATAGTTACAGGGCAATCGTTCCGATGCGAGCACGCCGGGTGAAGTGCGCGCACCGGCAAATGAGCACTTCGCTCGAGGACACCCGAGGCGGCAGGAATATAAGCCCGCAATCTGTAACGCCAGGCGAAGAGGTTTTCTTCGCCTGGCGTTTGTGGATGGTTGAGAAGAGTTCCCGCGCCAGGCGCCCTACTTCACAGGGTAATTCACCTCGACGGTGAGGATTTCGAAGGGCTTGATGGGTACCGTGACGACGTCGTTGGTGAGTGGGAGGTGCGCGCCTTCTACCTTCTCCATCAGGTTGCTCTCGACCGCATAGGTTGCGCCTGTGGGGATGTGGAGCTTGACGTCGGTTTGCTTGCCGTCCCACTCATACATGCGGAAGACGAGGGCGTTGGTGTCCTCTGCCTTCTTGATGGCGGTGAGCGTGACGTTCGCGTTTTCTATCGATGCGAACGACTTTGTCGCCGGCAGCGAGCCTGTGTGCGCGAAGACCTGGTCGCCCGTCATGCGGTCGTTGAGCTCATAGCCGCGACGAACAGTGCCAGCGGCTTGCCAGCTTCCGGTATGGGGAAAGATGGCATAGGTGAAGCGCTGACGGCCACGGTCCGCTTCAGCATCGGGCCAGGTAGGCGAGCGCAGCAGGGTGAGGCGCAGCAGGTTGCCCACTGCGTCGTAGCCGTACTTCGAATCGTTGAGGATGGAGACACCCTGCCTTGGGTCGCCGAGATCGGCCCAGTTCATGGCGGGCACTTCAAACTTCGCCTTCTCCCATGAGTTGGTGCGTGCGGTGGTGCGCTTGATGGAGCCGTAGGGAATCTCGTAGGTGGCGTCGGTGCTTGCGGCAGCGAGCGGGAACGCGGCCTTGAGGAGCACGTGGGTCTCGTGCCAGTCAAAGTCGTTTGCCACTTGCACGGAGTCGGCGCCGGCGTCGAGCGAGATATCCTGCTCGAACTTTGAGCTGCCCCAATGGCGGGTGACGCGGACCGTGGCGCGGACGGGGCCCTTGTCGATGAGGGCTACTGAGTCGACCTCGTTGATGGGCGTCATGGTTCCGTCGAGGGTGCCCGGGTCGATGTTCCATGCGTCGTATTCCTTGGGCAGATCCTTGTAGGTCTGCAGCTGGTTGCCGCATGCGCCAGAGGCGAGGTATTCGACACCGCCGGCCTTGAGGCTGCTGACGCATCCGGTCTTCTTGTCGATGGTCGCGGTGAGCTTTGCGTTGGTGAGGACAACCGCGCTGGCCTGGTCGTCGGCCTTGAGGTCGGTCTTCGCCTCGGGCTTGCCGGCCTCGGCACGAACGACGGCGTAGCCTACCGGTGGCACGGCTTCGAGGCGCGCAAGCACCTCTGCCTGGTGGGTCGCGGGGTCATGTGCGATGACCTGCGAGACCATGGGCTCGTTGTTGGCGCCGACGATCCTGATGTCGTCGCCGCCGTCGGGGAGCTGAACCTTGAGCTTGACGGTCTCGGTGCGGGGCCAGGCTTCGGAGTTGAAGACCAGGATGGGCACGCCGTTCTTGCCAAGTGTGTCGACCTGGGCTGCAAGTGTCTCGAGGGCGTTGGCCGAGACCTCGTGATCGACGTGGAAGACCTCGTCGAAGTCGCGCTGCGCATCCTTGTAGATCACGCCGATGCCGGAGCCTGCGGCGAGGTCATGAAACTGGTTGAAGGTGATTTTTTTCCAGTTCTCTTCAAGCTGCGAGGCGGGGTACTCCTTGCCGCTGAGCCAGGCGAGGGATGCGAGCTTTTCGGCGTCGAGGGTCCTGGTCTCGCTGACGCGCATGTTGCGCTTGTGCGTGGCCTGCGTGGTGAAGATGCCGCGGTGGTACTCGAAGTAGAGCTCGTCCTTCCAGGTCGGGATGCCGACGGTGCCGGCACCTGCGGCGGGCGCGGTCCAGCCTTTTGCGATCTTCTCGTAGTTCCACTCGGGCGAGTTGGCGTTGAGCTTGCCTTCGACGTTGGTGAAGTATTGCTGCGCGGTGTGGTAGCGCATCTCGGGCACGGCATCCTGCTTCTTGCCGGCGGCGATCCAGTGGTCCGCCTGGTCGAGCATGTCGCGCGTGGGGCCGCCGCCGTGGTCGCCGATGCCGTAGAGGTCAAGCATCTCGGTGGTGCCGGGATTGCGTGCGGCGGTCTCGGCGAAGTCCGCCGAGATGCGCGTGGGGTTCACGTTGTCGTGGACGTAGTCTGTCGGGAAGTAGGTGAGGACCTTCGAGCCATCGGGCGACTCCCACCAGAAGAGCCGGAAGGGGAGGATGTTGGTGTCGTTCCAGTGCATCTTCTGGGTAACGAAGTAGTCCATGCCGGAACGCTTGTAGATCTGCGGGAGCTGCCAGTTGTAACCAAAGGAGTCCGGGTTCCAGCCGATGCGGGCGGTGACGCCGTACTCCTTCTGGAAGAGCTTCTGGCCTACGAGGAGCTGGCGGACGAGGCTCTCGCCGCCGGGCAGATTCAGGTCGGGCTCGACCCACATGCCGCCGACGATCTCCCATCGGCCTTCCTTGACGCGCTGCTTGATCTGCTCGTTGAGCGCGGGATACTTTTCGGCCATCCACTCGGTGTACTGGGCGGCGCTTTGGGTAAAGGTGTAGTTCGGGTACTCGTTCATCAGCTGGAGCGCCGTGGTGAAGGTGCGCTTGACGACGTCGATCGTCTCCGAGCGCGGCCAGAGCCAGGCGGCATCGATGTGTGAGTTCCCTGCCAGGTCGATTTTGGCTTCCTGCATGACGCTGTGCAGCTGGTCGAGCACGCCCTGGGCTTTCTTGAGCGAGGCATCGAACTTTGCCTGGTCACCTGCGGTAAGAGCGTTGGTGTCGATGTCGGCGACCGCCTCTTCGACCTTCGGCAGCAGGTCGCGGCGCGGAGTGGCGAGCGCAGGAAGCATGTTTGCGGCCGCGATGCACTCGGTGCGTACGTCGTCGGGGTTGATGCGCGCGCTGGTGTTTGGCTCGACCTTCATGGTCACGCCCTGGAAGCGCTTCTTGTCGACGGTGTGGAGCAGCTTGACGGCAATAAGGATCTTGTCGCCTGGCTTGGCAGGCTCGAAGAGGACGATGGGTTCGAGGTCATCGCCGAGCGCCACACGGCGGCCATTGAAGTAGATGATCTGCGGCATGGGGCCGTTGGCGTCGGCGCGGAACTGGAACCAGACCCGCGCGCCGGTAATGTCGTAGCCGTTGAGGGTCTTTGGGACTTCGACCTCGCGGCGATACCAAACTGCCTCGTTGGGCGCTTCGGCCCCCTTGGCTACGAGGGGCCAGGATGAGTCGTCGAGACCGACGGCCTCTCCGTGGGCGAGGTCTCCGGCGTGGAAGCGCCACTCGCCGCCGGGCAGGGCGTTCAGGGTCTCAAGCGTGTGCAGCTTGGCCAGTGCCTCGGGAGAGAGATTTTTCTGCTCCCGTACCGGGGTGAAGGATTGTCCGAAGGCTCCTGATAACGCTACCAGGCTGGTGGCTGACAGTACGAGATTACGCATGGCCGAAAGCTTATCAGCCTGAACGCTTTCAGCACAAAGTTGGCTGGATCAGTTCTGCGACGAACTGGAGCCCGTCTTCTGTGAGGCACCTGCCTCCGACCCGCGCGGTCGCAGGATGAGGAAGACGGCCAGCATGACGATCACGATTGCCAGGATCACGATAAACAGGGTGGGATTGCCTTTATCGCTTCGGCTGTCGGGCCGTTCCTTGGGTGCAGTCATGGGCGGTTCGATGCGGCGCGCCCTGCGGGCGTTTTCCATGCGCGACAGCTCTGCGCAGAAGTGCGACAATCCTTGCACCCCTAAACGAAGGAAGGCCAGATTCGTGAATCTCTTCCGCAGGCCGATCTATTGTGCAGCAGCCTGCGCTGTCTTTGGTTTGCCGATGGCGCTGGCTGGCCAGGCGATCCCGCCCGAACACGTCGATGACTCAAGCGGGCACCCGCGCATGATTGTCATCAGCGACATCGGCAACGAGCCCGACGACCAGATGTCCTTGGTGCGGCTGCTGGTGTACTCGAACGAGATGGACATCGAGGCGCTGATTGCGGCGACCTCCACATGGCAGAAGACCACCACGCATCCTGAGACCATGCATGCGCTGGTGGCGGCTTACGCGAAGGCCCGGCCGAACCTTTTGCTGCATGCGCAGGGGTGGCCGACTGCGGAACAACTTGACGCGACCATCTCCCCCGGTCAGCCGGGCTATGGGCTTGCCAGCACCGGCCGGGGCAAGTCGACGGCTGGCTCAGACGCGATCATTCGAGCAGCCGACAGGGACGACCCGCGTCCCCTTTGGATCACCCTTTGGGGTGGCGCCAACACACTGGCCCAGGCGCTGCTGACTGCGCAAAGTACCCGCTCGCCGACGGATTTCAAGAAGCTTGTGCACAGGCTGCGCGTCTACTCGATCTCCGACCAGGATGATGCCGGACCCTGGATTCGCCTGCACTATCCGGATCTGTTCTACATCGTCCAGCCGACCGCGCCCAACTCGCAGGACTACTACTATGCGACGTGGACCGGGATCAGCGGTGACAAGTACTACCGCAACGGGCCAAGTGGTGCGGACTCTAAGCTGGTGTCGAATGAGT
Source organism: Lichenicola sp. (assembly GCA_964658635.1). Lineage (GTDB taxonomy): Bacteria > Acidobacteriota > Terriglobia > Terriglobales > Acidobacteriaceae > Edaphobacter. The sequence continues at coordinate 66,881 of CAZZZP010000007.1, forward strand.
GGCTGGAGACGAACATCCGCGCGAAGGGCCCGCTGGGCAAGGCTTACCCGCGCTTCATGTTCATCATGGAAGGCGACACGCCGTCGTGGCTGAATCTGATCGACAATGGGCTGAATGGCTTTCGCAGACCGGACTGGGGCGGCTGGGGCGGGCGCTACATCTTCCGGCAGCCTTACGGGGAGACACACCCGATCTGGACGCAGGGCGGCGATGAGTTCACCCGCATCACCTCGCAGGACACGGTCGTGGGGAGTGACGGCGCCGCTCACACCTCCGATCAGGCGACGATATGGCGGTGGCGCGAGGCTTTTCAGAATGACTTTGCCGCGCGGATGTCGTGGACCGTCGAAGACTACGCCCATGCGAATCACAATCCGGTTGCGGTCGTGAACAGCGCGACTGGAAGGGCACCGGTCTACATGGACGCGACCGTCGGCAAGCCGCTCGTGCTGGACGCCTCCGCGAGTCACGATCCGGACGGACAGCCGATGACCTTTCACTGGTTCCACTACCAGGAGGCAGGCAGCACAGGGACGAACATCGCAACCGTAAAGATCGACGATGCTGACTCGCCGCGCGCCACGGTCACGGCAACCTCACCTTGCCATGAGTACTGGCTGCCGGGTCTTGTGCCATGCAAGGGAGATGGCTCCGCGCACATCATCCTTGCAGTGACGGACAACGGATCGCCGCGGCTTACGTCCTATCGCCGGATCATTTTGACCGTGCATCCATGAGCCCTTACATGGACATTACAACAAGGGATAAAGTGGGTGCTTCAGCAATCCAAATGAAAGCGGTGCTGCGATGAGATGCCGCACGTTGTTGCCGCGGGGCTTCAGGCTGTTCTGGGTTGCGAGCCTCGTGATGATGTGGCCGCGCTCCGAAGCCCAGGCACGCCCCGGCTATGCGGGCGATGAGAGCTGCTTTGCCTGCCACAGCACCCAAAGCGCAACCTACCTGCACACGGCGCACCACAAGACGTCGAGCGTGGCCAGCAGGGCCAGCGTCCTGGGCTCATTCGCACCGGGCTTCGACCAGGTCACGATCGTCGCACCAGATACCGCGTCTGCTGATCCTGCTCTTTATTTCCTGATGGAGTCCAAGGATGGCAAACTCACCGAGTCTGCACTGACCGGGTTTACGCCTGATCTGCAGCGACGCACCGAGAGCATCGACCTTGTCACTGGTTCGGGCAAACGCGGGCAGACGTATCTCTATTGGCAGGGCGACCGGCTATTCGAGCTGCCCATCAGCTACTGGACGGACGGCCGCCAGTGGGTGAATAGTCCGGGCTTCCTCAATGGCACGGCCGACTTCAGCCGGCCGATCAACCCGGGCTGCCTGGAGTGCCACGCCACGTTCATCCAGCCGCTCTCGAGCGATCCGGCGACAAACCGCTACGACCGCGCGACGTTCGTTCCGGGCATTGCATGCGAAACCTGCCACGGTCCGGGCGCTGCCCACGCACAGCTTCACGATGCCGCTCTGAACCGTATGAAACCCATGGCAGAGGAGAACATCATCAACCCGCGCAAGCTCACGCGCGATCGCCAGGTCGAGCTCTGCGCCTACTGTCACAACGGCATTCAGCGGGAGCCACTCGCACCTGCCTTCTCCTACGTCCCGGGCAAGCCCCTCGCCGCCTTCTTCAAGCCACTGGACGACGCACAGGCCGAGCATCCCGACGTCCACGGCCACCAGGTTGGCCTGCTGGAACGCAGCAAGTGCTTTCAGTCTTCGGCGACGATGAGCTGCTCCACGTGCCACAATACGCACGAACCGGAGCAGACAGCAGCGAGCTACTCCGCGCGCTGCCTTACCTGCCACACATGGCAGGGCTGCAAAACTGCGAGGTCAATTGGGACGGCTTCCAAGTCGCGCTGCATCGAATGCCACATGCCTGTCGAAGCCACAGGCACCATCGTCTCCGAGACCGGCGACAGGAAGCTGCATGCGACCATGCGCAATCACTGGATTAAGATCTACCCCAAGGCTTCGACGCTCTGAGGTACACTTCTGCCTCATTGAGTCTGGCAGAAGAATGAACTGTGAAGCAGGAGCTCCGGGCTCGGGCTGCCCTGCAAGGCCTCTGCAATTTATGTCACCACGAGGAAACCATGAAGCGTTCCCGCGCCCTGATTTCACCAACGATTCTTACCCTGAGCCTGGGTTTCGGCGTGAGCGCCCTGGCTTTGCCACCGCAATCAACCGGGATGGGAGTTACCCTGAAAGACCCGACCCCGCGTGAGCCCGACCCGCGCGTGCTGCTCGAAAGTCCGCCGCCGTCAGCAGAGAACGCCAAGCGGCTGCAGGCATTGCGCGCTCAGCGCCAAGCTGCGGTTCTGGCAGAGTGCAACCAGATCCTGATCCTCGCGCACCAATTGCACCTGAAGGCGCTGGCACCCGCAGCCAATCCCAATCTTCCATCGAGCGCGAGCATGACCAGCCGGATTAGCGAGCTGGCTGTCAAGTTGCAGAAGGACCTGCAGAATCAATAACCGGAAGATCGTGAGGTAAAGTCACATGGTATTTCGAGGAACTCGCTTCAGACTTGTCGCATCACTGGGCAGCGCGATGCTGTTTGGCTCTGCTGCCCTCGGTCAGCAGACACCTTTACCGCCTGCTTCCAACCAGCCTGCCAAATTGCCGACAGCGGCGACAGCGGCAGCCCAGGAACGTGCACAGATACTCGCCGATACGCAGCGGCTTTACCAGCTTGCTGCCGAGCTAAAGATCGAGCTGGTGAAGAGCTCGCCCGACACCCTTTCGCTTGCGATCGTCAAAAAAGCTGCCGAGATCGAACAGCTTTCGCGCAGCCTCAATCAGCGGATGAAAGACTAGAGCAGATTAGCTGTGGGTGTACAGGGAGGTTCAGATATCGACGCCGTTTTCTTCCAAGGAAAACGGCTCTGCACGATCCCTCCACTCCACAGCAACAGCTAATCTGCTCTAGGGCCTGGCTGGATCTCCGCCGATCTTGTGCGACAGGGCGAGGTCCTTGGTGTGCGTGATCCTGCCCGCTATCGCGAACTCCTCCTTGGCTTTCTCCTTGTCGCCCATCTGCTGATAAACCTTCGCGAGCCGCCAGTGCGGTGCTATGTCACTTCCGTCGAGCGCTATCGCCCTCTGCAATTGTTCAACCGCGAGCGGATTGCGGCCGGTGCTCGCGTAGGTGATGCCGAGGTCGCGATGCGCCATGGCGAGAGAAGGATCGTCTTCAAGCGCCTTTTTCAGTTCCAGCTCGGCGCCGGCAAAATTGCCAGCGGCGACAAAGCAGTCGCCGAGGTATGCCCGCGCCTCGGCGTGTTTTGGATCGTTGACCAGCTCGGCTTGGAACGGTGCGATCGCTTCCGAGAATTTGCCCTGCTTCCAAAGCAGGTAGCCCAGGCCGAACTGCACATTCGAGAGGTGAGGGTCGGCGGCAACGGCGGCGCGGAACTGCGCGGTGGCGTCGTCTTCGTTGCCCGTCTCATCAAGCGCCTCGCCGGCCAGCATATCCGCCTCGGCAGATTCCGGATTGATGGCGAGCATCTCCTTGACCGTGTCGAGCACGCAGGCGTACTGCTTGCTCCAGAGGCAGCTATGGGCGAGTGTAAGACGAAGCGCCAGATTCTGCGGATCCTGTGCTGCGCCGCGCTTGAGATAGGGGACAGCGACAAGGTAGTCGCCCATGCCGTAGTGCGACATGCCGAGCAAAATCGTGAGTCGTGCGTCGCCTGGATGTTGCTTGAGCTCTGCGGAAAACTGTTGAATGGCGCCGGGAAACTTTGCGGCTTTAAACTGTGCAAGTCCGAGATTCATGCGCAGGCCGGGGAGATCGGACTTCAGCGCGAGCGCACGCTCGTAGTAGGCGATGGCGGCGGCGTAGTGCTCCTGACGCGACTCTAAAAGACCGAGGTGGGCGAGCGGCTCAGGATTCTCCGGGTTCGCTTCAGAGAGCTTCAGCCACAGAGCTTCCGCCGACGCGAAATCGCCCTGGCGCTCGGCGACGATCGCGTCCCCGCGACCGGGAGCCTGGGCATCTGCCGTCCACATCATTCCGGAGCCCAACATCAGCGCTATCAGTTCAACTGCTAAACGTAGAGCCGTTCTCATTGCCGCCCTTCTGCACAACGAATCTACACCCTGCAAACGTGGAGAGGGTGTGGCAGGCATAAGGCCCGCCACACCCAGGTTATGCGGTGACATTAGAACTTCAGCTTGGCACCGAATTCGAGGGCGCGGGGATCGTATGTCCCGTTGACCTTGCCGAAGGTGCTGTTACCGAAGCCGTTGTTCAGGCCGTTGAACTGCGTGTGGTTGAAGGTGTTGAAAGACTCCGCGCGGAACTCGAAGCTGTCATGCTCCGTGATGGCGAAAGCCTTGTAGATGGAAGTGGTGAAATCGACACGGCCGGGCCCTATAACCGAGTCACGTCCAGCATCTCCAAAGCCGAGGTTTGACCCGCCGGCCCAGGAAGGAAGCGGCACGGAGAAGTTTGACGGATCGATCCACTGACCGCCGTGCACCTTCGTGTACTTCGCCTTGCCGACGATGTTGGGACGGTTGGTGTAACCGCCGCCAAGTCCGACCGTATCATAGCCGAGTGAGAGTGTCGGACCATTGTTGCCAATGATCGTGCCGCTCTCCGCGATGAAGGTACCGGCAACTTCCCAGCCGCCAAGTACGGTGTGCTCAAGCCCCTGCGACGTATTGAAGATCGGGAGCTTGTACACGTAGTTGGTGCTGAGAATCTGGCGACGGTCGAACGCACCCGATGCCTTGTCATAGCGCAGGTTGAAGGGATTGCTGACGCCGTTCAGGTCGTAGCTGCTGATGTCGATCTCGTGCGAGTAGGTGTAATCCACCTCACCGCTGAGACCATGCCGGTTCTGTGCGCGAATACCGATCTGGAGGCCGTTGTAGCCGCCGTTCGTTGTGTTTTCCTGCTGCGTGATGCCACCGAAGCCCTGATAAGTGCGTGCAGCATCAGGAATAGGCAGCGACTTGCCGGAAGGATTGCTGGGATTCAAACCGGACTTGTTCTGGGGGTCGCCCGCGTTGGCCCGCGAGTAGTTTGTTACAGGCGATGCAGCAAGAATGTACGGCAGGCTTTGCGAGTAGTTGTTGATCTGACGATCGATGTTCTGGTGCCAGGCCAGGTTTCCGACGTACTGGAAAGTTCCAACAACCGAAGGTAGAATCTCGCGCTGAATGCCGAGACTGTACTGCGCAACGGCGGGCGCACGGTAGATCGGTGCAAGACTGGTCAGCCCCTGAGTGAAGGTAGGCAGCGCTGCAGTGGATCCAGTGGTGGTGCTGGTGTGAGGGTTAGTGAAATAGACGTTCGAAGCAGACGGTGTGTTCGCGAACGGCGCCGAGGTTGCGGCATTGTAGATGTCGTTCCCCTGCAGGCGCTCAAAGAAGGTACCGAAGCCGCCGCGCAGAACCGTCTTGTCGTCAAAGATGTGAGCCGAGAACCCAACCCGGGGCTGCAGTGTCTTGTAGTCGTTGTTGACTAGTCCGACAGGAACTCCGGCTACTCCGGCGAGATCGATTCCGTTGAGATAGAAGCTCTGCGAACCGCCTGGAGGTACTACGAATCCAGCGTTGCCGGTGTTCAAAGTACCGTCGCTGTTGAACAGCGTGGAGCTCTTGAAAGTTCCGTCGGCGTTGAAGGTGTTCTGAGCGATAGCCGACTGATAGTGGTTGGGGTTGAAGTTCGCGACCTGGTTGTTACGCTCCCATGCATGTGGCAGAGCATCGTAGCGCAGTCCAAGCTGGAGGCTGAGCTTCGGTGTTACCTGCCAGGTATCCATCACGTAAGCCGAAGGAGTCTGGTTGACGTAGTGCCGGATGGGCGCTGCCTGCGATTCAGAGTAACCGCTCGCGAGGCCGAGCAGGAAGTCGACTTCAGAATCGTTGGTCAGCGTACCGAAGGAGTAGTCGCCTTCAGAGTCAAGGAACAGCTTCTGGTTCTTTGTGTAGCGGTTGTAGCTGAGACCGAACTTCATGGCGTGCTTGCCAAGCGTCCAGGAGAGATCGGCTTTGGGACTGTAGTCCTCGGCAGCGTTGTGCCACGGAGCCGAGCCGAACTTCTCAGACGTGTTGTACGGGGCGCCCAGGCTCACACCCGGAAGGCTCGTGTTGCCATTGGCAAAATACTTCGACGTCGCCACGCTGCTCGAACGCAAGCCGTTCGCGCTGTTGACGATGTCGATAATGTTGCCGTCGTAATTGAAGCTCGCCTCAAGCAGAAGGTTCGGCTTGAGCTGACCAGCAACTTTGATAGCTGCGCTGTTGGAGGGATTAGAAAGAGTGCTTGTGACCGTGCTGTACGACGCACCAGCCCAGCCGACCATTGTGCCAGGATTGCCTTGCGAGACGGAATCGTGCATATAGTGCGCAAGTATCTGCCACTTGTCGTTGACTTTGTGATCGACACGCACCACGTCATCGCGTACATCGGTCGGCAGCGTTGCGCGGCCTACATTCTGGCCGTTCGCCAGGTTGGCTGTCGGGATGACTCCCGTGTTGAGGTATGCCACGGCGTTGGGATCGAACAGCGCAGCAGGTACCACGTTGTTGGGGAACGCCTGGCCCGGTGTCAGCCCAAGCGCCGCAAGCTTAGCGTTGAAAGCAGGATCGCCGATCGTAGGAACCTTCAACGTGATGGTTGGATTGGAGGCCGTGGAAGCAAACCCGGGCGTGGTGTAGGCGAGGTCCTTGCCTGCGACCGGAAGATTGCCAGGCAGGATCGCGTTCTGCGTATTCGGGCTGCTTCCTTGGATCAGGCGGCGCCATTCTTCGTTGACGAAGAAGAAGGTTTTATCCTTGCCCTTGTTGTAGAAGCCAGGAATGTAGAGCGGACCGCTGGCATTGCCGCCGAAGATGTTGTAGTTCAGCTTGCCGCGAGGCGTGTTGGACTGCTTATTGAAGTAGTAGTTCGCATTGAAGACGGTGTTGCGATTGAACTCCCAGAGTTCGCCGTGAAAGTGCTGACCGCCGCTCTTGAGACCCATCGAAATGGTGGCGCCGGAAGAGATACCGTAGTCGGGTGGATAGTTGCTCGACAGCGTCTCGATCTGCGAGATCGCTTCCTGCGAAGGCATGATGTCCGATCCGCCTGCACCGCCGCGGTCATCGGCTTCTCCGCCGTCGATCAGCCAGATATTGTGGCTTTGACGAAGTCCGTTGAAGCTGACGGCCGCGCTCGCACCAACCGAGGTGGGTGTGTTGTTATCCGGCAGCAGCGAGCTGGCGCCGAGACCAAGTGCGACGAGAGCCGAAAAGTTGCGATTCTCGGTGGCGATCTCAGAGATCTCTTCCGAGCTGATCAGTGTGCTGACCACGTTCGAATCGGTCTGGATTGCAAGCTGGTTGGCTGTGACCGTCACGGTCTCGCTGACGTTTCCGACAGCGAGTGCAACATCGGCGCGAACATCCTGTGAGATGTTGACAACCACACCCTTCTGCAAGGTGGTCTGGAAGCCCTGCATGGTCACTGTCACGTCATACGTGCCGAGGTTCAGGCCCGGGAAACTGTAGGTGCCGGAATCGTTCGTGTCCATGGCCTTGGTCAGGCCGGTGGTCGCTTCTTTAATCGTGACATGCGCGTGCGGTACCGCAGCGCCGGCATTGTCTGTCACCGTTCCATTGATCGAGGAGTTCTGCTGCGCGTGCCCTACAGCACATGCGGTCAGCATGACTCCGGGGACCAGCAGGCTCCGGAGAATGTTGTTGCGTCTAGCAGTCATAAAGGACCTCATCTTTAAGTCACACAGGTGTGAACCGATGTGTTTTGTAGCGTCGTGCCCGTCCAACCCGCCCCTAAAACCCTGAAAGGACAGCAGGACCCGCGCGCCGCAGGCACGCAGAGTGGGCGTGCGGTCCGTGCGCGGATCGCCGAAGATCACCAGATCGAGGCGCGAGCAGGTAGTGCCTGCAGGTCTTCCCCGCTAAAGCGATTTATCCAGCGGTTACTTCGAGGGCCAGAACAAACGCAAATCTTTTTTTAGAAAGTTGAGCAACTTCAAGCGCCGACGACTCGTCAGATCAACAAGTCAAGGTCTTGAGAGCCCAGAAACAGGGGGCCGTATTCTTGCCAGGCCGTTCCCGGGAACTTCTTCCCAGGATTGAGCGTGCGCGCAGAGAGCTCAGCACCGTTGTGTGCGATCTCTGACTACGGTCGGCAACACTACTTCGAGTGACCCAAGGCTGTCAACGTTTTTATTTACGACCTATTAAAGCGCTAAAATTCCGCCATCTTGGCAATTTCCATTGTTCTGAAAGCCAAACCTCTTCGTTCGTTTCAAAAGCGTCGTTCTGGAGGGCCGACCGTTTCAGACCTGCGCTGCGACCTGGCCGGGATGATTCCCTGCGCGAGCCAGGACAAAACAGTTACTATGCCTTGACCCGGAAACTTACCTTTCTTCGTTTCTTGCAAAGGAACCGTCGGTCAGCTCTCGTCCATCCCGTCAGCAAAGGATTTTCCGCCTCATGACCGTACGTGCCTACACGCTTCCCTTTCTGCTTCTTCCAGCGCTGGCATTTTCTTCCGCCATCGCCCAGGCACCCCATGCGCTCACGCCTGCAGAGCAGGCCAAGGTCGACTCGATCGTCAAGTCCATGACGCTGCAGCAGAAGATCGACTACATCGGTGGAACAGGATTTGCCGTTCGCGCGATCCCGGAATTGCACCTCCCGGCGCTCGAGATGTCGGACGGCCCGTATGGAACCCGCTCCAACAGCGGCTTTCCCTCGACGACCTATGCGGCAGGCATCAACCTCGCGGCGTCCTGGGATCCTGCTCTCGCGGCGCGCGTTGGCGAAGGGATAGGCCGCGATGCACGCGCACGGGGCGTCATGTTCATGCTGGGACCGGGCGTCAACATCTATCGCTCGCCGCGCAATGGCCGCAATTTTGAATACTTCGGCGAGGACCCATTTCTTTCGGCAAACATCGCCGTCGGCTACATCACGGGTATGCAGACCACGGGTGTGAGCTCCACTGTCAAGCACTTCCTGGGCAACAACTCCGAATTTCTGCGTCACGACTCCGACACCAAAATCGACGAGCGGACCGTGCGCGAGATCTATCTGCCCGCCTTTGAGGCGGCCGTCAAGAAGGCGCATGTGGGCGCCATCATGGACTCCTATAACCTGATCGACGGCAAGCATGCCACGCAGAACGGCTACTTCAACACCGATATTGTGCGCAAGGAGTGGGGCTTCAAGGGCGTCATGATGTCGGATTGGGATGCCACCTACGACGCCGTCGGAGCAGCCAACAACGGGCTCGATCTCGAGATGCCGACCGGCAAGTTCATGAACCAGAAGAACCTGGTGCCGGCAGTCCAGGCGGGCACGGTCAAGGAAGCGACGATCGATGAGAAAGTGAACCGCATCCTGTCGACCGCGATGAGCTTCGGCTGGCTGGACCGCGACCAGCGAGACGAGGCGATCTCCTTCATCGATTACAAGAACAAGCAGGCCGCCCTCGATTCCGCGCGGGAAGGCGCCGTGCTGCTGAAGAACGAAGGCAGTCTCCTGCCGCTCAGCAAGTCGACGACGAAGACGATCCTCGTGGTCGGACCGGACGCCTACCCTGGCACCCCGGTTGGCGGAGGCAGCGCGGGGGTGGTGCCGTTCCACCTGGTGAGCGCGTTTGAAGGGCTCAGCGATCTCGCCGGCGCGACTACGACTGTCCTTTACGACCGCGGGGTGCCCGCGCTCAACACGCTGGTCAATGAGACCAAGTTCACGACCGCCCCGACCGGCGGCAAGCCTGGTGTCACTGTGGACGAGTTTACCAATCTGAACCTCGAAGGGGCACCCAGCCTGACCAAGGTGGTGCCGCACATGAAGCTTGAGGGGCTCAGCATCAAGCTGATCCTCGATGACCTCGAGTCTGCGATGGAGCTCTTCTTCAATACTCCTCCCAAGCAGATGTCGCACCGCATGACCGGCTTCTACACCGCAGCCACGGCGGGCAAGTATGTGGTTACGCTTGAGGATTCGGGCGAAGGCTCCGGCAACCGCGTTTTCGTCGACGACAAGCTGATCTTTGATAACTGGAAGATCGTTCGGGCATTCCAGCCCAGCATCACCATGGACCTGGCTGCGGGCCCGCACAAGGTTGTCGTCGAAGAGAACCAGGCCAGTCCGGTTGGCGGACATCTTGCCTTCGCCATCACACCTGAAAACAAGATCGTCAACCCTCGCGCGCTGGAGCTGGCGAAGAAGGCTGACGTGGTGGTTGTGACCGCGGGCTTCCAGCAGGAGAGCGAGAGCGAAGGCGGCGACCGCACCTTCACGCTGCCCTATGGCCAGGATCAACTGATCAACGCAATTGTGGCTGCGAACCCGAAGACCATCGTCACGCTGACCGCGGGCGGCAACGTCGATTCGACGCAGTGGATCGACAAGGTTCCGGCCGTTCTGCACACCTGGTATAGCGGCCAGGAGGGAGGACACGCGCTCGCGGAGATCCTCTTTGGCGACGTAAACCCCTCGGGCCACCTGCCGGCGACATTTGAACGCAAGGCTGAGGACAATCCTACGTTCGCCAACTACTATCCGGCTGATGGCTCGAAGGAAGTCACCTACAAGGAAGGGATCTTCGTCGGCTATCGCGGGTATGAGAAGAACAACGTGAAGCCGCTGTTCCCATTCGGCTTCGGCCTCTCGTACACGACGTTCGCATTCTCGGACCTGAAGGTAGTTCCGGAGTTCAACTCGGCCGATCCGCATGTTACGGTCACCTTCGACATGAAGAACACGGGCTCGCGCGCCGGAGCCGATGTCGCCCAGGTCTATGTCGGTGAGGATCATCCTTCAGTTCCCCGCCCTGTCCACGAGCTCAAGGGATTTGAACGTGTGCAACTCGCTCCCGGCGAGACGAAGCACGTGTCAGTGAGCCTTGATCCTCGCGCCTTCTCCTTCTATGACGTTGCGACGAAGTCATGGAAGATCGACTCGGGCAAGTTCACCATCTCGGTCGGTGACAGCGTGGCATCGCTTCCGTTGACGGGCTCGGTCGTCTCACCAAAATAAGTAACAGTCATTGTCTGCAAAGACCCTGTGCCGCGTGCATGGGGTCTTTTTTGCGCCTTAGCCTTTTTCCGTCTGAGACGGTTCACGGCTTTGTTACACTCCGCCCATGCGGATACATCTTCACCCGTTTGTCGCCTCCTCCCTGCTCGCCCTCGCTGCTTGCCACGCGCTTCCCGCGCAAGCCCCGCCCGCACCGCCCGCACCGCCTGCAAAGCACGGCATGACGCTTGACGACTTGAACAAGCTGGTGCGTGTCGGTGCTCCCCAGGTCTCACCCGATGGTCAGTGGATCGCATACACCGTTTCGCATACCGAAGTTGAAGACGACAAGTCTGTCTCGCAGCTCTGGATGGTGAGCTGGGATGGGAAGCAGCATGTTCAGCTGACCTTCGGCAAGGATGCAGCAAACAGCCCTCGCTGGTCGCCCGATGGCAAGTACCTCGCCTTCACCTCCGGGCGCGAGGGTGGCGAAGCCAAAGGCTCACAGGTCTGGGTCTTCGACCGTCGCGGTGGCGAGGCCCACCAGTTGACGAACATCAAGGAAGATCTGGGCGGTTATCGCTGGTCGCCAGACTCGAGCCAGCTCCTGCTCACCATCCAGGCCAAGACCGAACCTGAACCAGAGAAGGGCAAGCCCGCCACACCAAAGCCCATCGTCATCGATCGCTTCCACTTCAAACAGGATCGTGAAGGGTTTCTCTCGGACAATGAGCCGCACCTCTTCCTCTTCGACATCGCCACGAAGAAGCTTTCGAAGCTGACCAGCGCGCCCATCTCAGGCCCCACCGCGTATGCCGAGGAGAACCCCGAGTACAGCCCGGACGGCAAGCACATTGCCTTCGTCTCGAACCAGGCCACGCCCGATCCGGACCGGGTCGCGCATTCGGATCTCTTCCTTGTGCCGACCACGCCCAACTCGGCGCCGGTCAAGCTGACCTCGTTTGCCGGACGCAGCGAAGCTCCGCTGGCCTGGACGCCGGACGGCAAGCGTATCGTCTTTCGGCAGGGCATTTCACCGCACTACAGCATCTACGACATGACGCAGCTTTATGTGATCTCGGCGGATGGCGGAGCGCCCATGCCGCTGGCCCCGAAGCTCGATCAGTGGGTGGGCGCGCCGGAGCTTACGGCTGATGGCAAGTCCGCGCTGGCCGAGGTCTCGGATGATCGCAACTCCTATCTCGCGCAGTTCCCTCTCTCGGGTTCGGGCGAGATCAAACGGCTGACGCTCGACAAGGGCGCTGTCGCTTCTCATGATCAGGCTGCAGGTCATGTTGCGGTTCTCTGGACCAGTGACTCGACCGATCCCGAGATCTACGCGCTTGAGGGCACGCATCTGCGCAGGCTGACGGACCACAACGACGCACTGCTGGCGAGCCTGCAGCTCGTCCCGACCGAGGACCTCTCGGCCAAGGCATCGGATGGAAGCGAGGTTCATTCGCTGCTCACGCTGCCGCTCAACTACACCGCGGGCACAAAGGTTCCGATGCTGCTTTGGATCCACGGTGGACCGACGGCACAGGATACGCACGGCTTCAACATCGACCGGCAGCTTTTGGCCACGCACGGATACGCGGTGCTGAACGTCAACTATCGCGGCTCTACGGGTCGCGGGCATGGCTATTCGGAAGCGATCAACGCAGACTGGGGCCACAAGGAGGTGCTCGACCTTGAAGCCTCGGTGGATGCAGCCATTGCCACAGGCCATATCGATGCCGACAAGCTGGGCGTGGGAGGGTGGAGCTACGGCGGCATCCTCACCGACTACACCATCGCCTCAACGACGCGCTACAAGGCCGCTTCGAGCGGAGCCGGCATGGGCAATACGATCGGCTTCTACGGGATCGACCAGTACATCCTGCAGTATGAGAACGAGTTCGGTCCACCGTGGAAGAACCTCGATGTCTACCTGAAGACTTCGTACCCGTTCCTGCATGCAGACCGCATCAAGACGCCGACACTCTTCATGGGCGGCGACAAGGACTTCAACGTGCCGCTCGAAGGGGGCGAACAGATGTACCAGGCGCTGCGGTCGGTAGGCACGCCAGCGGAGTTGATCGTCTACCCGGGCCAATTCCACGGCTTCACCCGCCCCAGCTTCATCAAGGACCGCTACGTTCACTGGTTCGCATGGTATGACCAATATGTTCGCGGCATAGCACCCGCGCCCGCACCCGCGAAGTAGCTGCATGAAGAAAGGGATCAAAGCCAGGTAAGTTCCGGATTTTCATCCGTACTTATCGTCTTTGATCCCTTTTATCTGTGTCAGTCAGTGGTCTATTTTAGAAGTTGATCTTGGCTCCGAACTGCAGCTGCCGCATATACGGCTGGCCGCTGCCCGAGATCGAGCCGTCCACTCCTGTGATGAGACCCGTGTCCGCTGCCTGGCAATCGATGCAGCGGGCCTGGGCAGCACTCGGCAGACCGAGGGGTACGTGGTTGAAGACGTTGAATGCCTGGAACTGGAACTGCGCCTTCACGCGTTCTGTGATGTCGACGTTCTTGAACAGCGAAGCATCAGCAAAATAGTCCTTCGGGCCGCGGAAGCTATTGCGACCGATGTTTCCGATGGTGCCAAAGGCTGGCCGCGAGAAGGGTCCAGAGGCGACGCCGTTCGCCGTAAGCGGAGCCACCGGTGTGAAGAGCCGACGCGAGTGAGTCGTCGGATCGTAGGAACCGATGCCGCTTGCAAAGCCTTTGCTCGGATCGTTCGACAGGCTGTTGGGACGGCAATCGCTCGATGAGCCAGGGCTGCCGAAGTTGCTGTCCACATCCTGGTCGTTGCCGCACTCAGCATACGTCGGCGTAAATGGCAGACCGCTTTCGTACGTTGTCGTTCCCGCAATCTGCCAGCCGCCGACTGCATAGTTCACCAGCCGGTTGCCGCTGTTGATGAAGGCCTTGTTCTTGCCAAACGGAAGCTCATACACGCCGCTCAGCACAAAGAGCTGATTGCGGTTGGTATCGCTTGGCCCGTACTCGACCTTGGGATTGTGTGCAAAGTAGGTGGCCCCGTAGTTCAGCGCACGCGACCAGGTGTAGTTCGCCATGTACTGAAGCCCATTCGCGAAGTGATGCTCGACCGAGGCTTGCAGTGCGTTGTACGTCTCACGCGCTGCTGGAGCCAGCGAGTTGATGTCCTGCGAGCAGCAGGTACCGAACCGGTTGAAGTAGGGACGACGTGCATCACGGCTGAGAGCGCCTGGATTTGGATTAGGGTTCGCGGCTGTCGGGTCCACGGCGGTGAGATCGGCAGCAGTGGTGGGGAGCACCGGTGCATTGACGTTGAAGCCGGCTGTTTCACTGGGGTAAACCCGTTCTCCGAGGTTGCCGACATAAGCCAGGGTGAATGTGGTGGTCGCACCCAGCTGCTGTTGCAGGCTTAGATTGTACTGATCCACCTTCGGTAGCAGGAGCAGATTGGGACGCACGTTGTAGCCGATTCCATTGAGGATCGGAAAAAGCCCGTTCGCCGGAATGGCAAGTTGTGCCTGAGGAGCGGGCAGAGTCGCATAGGTGTAGACCGGTGACGTAGCGCTTGTGCTGCCGATGTTCTCGGAATTCACGACCGGCACGTTCTGCGTCAGCGACGAACCGAAGATCGTGCCGAAGAAGCCGACATCGTCATACACCTGTCCTACCGCGCCACGGATGACCGTCGTCGGGCGGACCTGGTAGGCAAAGCCAAAGCGCCCGCCAAGGTTCAGCAGATCGACCTGCGCGTTGCCATTGGTTCCGATTCCCCCAACGCCCGCCACGCGAATCGTGCCGGAGTTGAGGTCAGTGAAGCCGCCGTTGCCCGGTGCGTTGACTGTCTCGGGGAAGATGATGTCCCAGCGAACGCCATAGTTCAGCGTCAGCTTGGGCGTGACACGCCAGCTATCCTGCGCATAGAAAGCACCCCGCTTCTGCCGGTTGCCGGCGTTCTGATTGTAGACATCGAAGCGCTGGAACTGCGCAACCTGTCCTTCAAGGATCGCGCCGATACCGGACCCTGCACCCGTGCTGCTGCTGAAGTTGAGCAGACCTGCGCGGTTGGAATCACTTGCATTGCGAAGGTTGAACGCGTACCGGAGGTCCGTACCGAACCGCACCGAGTGGTTGCCGAACGTCTTGGTCCAGTTGTTGTTGATCTGCAAGACCTGCTCGCTCTCTTTGAGTGGGCAATTGCAGCTCTGCTCACCGAAGTTCGAGATCGACCCATCATTGACGTTGTATGTGGGCGAACCCGAGGTGTCAAACGTTCCGGTGTTCAGATTCGGCAGACCAGCGGCAGTTGCCGGTGTGGTGCCTGCATCGTATTTATTCTCACTCACGTGATAAGCGAGGAAGCCGAACCGGAAGTCGGTCAGCAGATTGGCGTTCAACGCGTAATCGAAGCCAACGGCAGCACTCTGATTCTGGACAACGTCTGTGCCGGTTGTGTTGCCGAGGCCGAAGCCCGTACCACCTGCGGCGCCAAACACCGGCCTTCCCAGCAGACGGAAGACCGAGTAGTCATAGCGGCCGAAGGTATGCAGGTTCTGGTTTACCTGGAAGTCGAGGCGAGCATCCGCCTGGTCGCCATTGTTGTTGCCGTTGCCCGAGCCTACATAGTTGTTGGTCGTGGTGTCGTTGACGCCCGAGTTAGGCGTGGGCAGAGCCGCGAGCAGCGTGCGCCCCTGCGGCGTCACCAGCGTGTTCGAGATGACACCGCCGCCGTACTGGTTCAGGTCACAGGTTGCACTCGCCGGATTGAGACACGTTGCGCGCACCAGATTTGTAGGCACATTCTGGCGGAGGCTGGTTCCCACCTTCTGCCGCGTACCCTGGTAATCCAGAAAGAAGAAGGCCCTATCCTTGATCACCGGCCCGGCAAGCGATCCGCCGAACTGGCTATACAGCGAACTCGGTATGAACTTGCCTGTAACCGGATCGGGTGCAATCTGCGTGAATGGATCGCGAGCCTCAAGCGCATCACTGCGCCGAAACAGGAAGGCATCTCCGTGCAGCGCGTTCGAACCGGACTTGGTCTGTGCAGATACGAAACCAGCGATTGCCCCGCCAAATTCCGCCGGGAAGTTCTCTGTGTCGACACGCGACTCGCTGACCGAATCGAGCGTGGGATTCACCACAATAATTCCGTCGATCGGCTCGCGATTATCCGTACCGTCCAGGTAATATCCCAGCGAACCGTAGTTCGCGCCATTGACCTCAAGCGACTGTGTTCCCTGCGGATTTTCAGACGGAGAGATGTTGAACGAACCGCGCTGAACGCCCGGCACAAGCAGTGCAAATGTGCTGAAGTTGCGATTCTGGCTGGGCAGGTCCTGCAATTGCCGTGAACTGATCACCGTGCTCACGTCCGCACTGTCACTCTGCAACACCGGAGCAGAGGAAGTCACCGTCACACTCTGCGACGCGCCCTCAGGTTGAAAGGTCAGGTTTACCTGCTGCGTGCCGTCGGCAGATACTGTTATGTTATCGGTCTCGGCAGGCGCAAAGCCTTGTGCAGTAGCCTTCACCACGTAGGTATCCGGGATCAAACGCGACACTGAATAGTTGCCACTTTCGTTTGACTGGACGGTCTGCTGCGTTCCCTTGCTGGGATCTGTAATCACAACGGTTGCATTCGGAACGACGGCTCCAGTCGGGTCAGTGACGGTACCGTTGATCGACCCGAAAACGGCCTGTGCCGTCATGCGGGAGACTCCGGGTCCGGCGGCAACTCCGGCCGCCATCGTCAGGTAAAACACAGCACGCGAACGGCTGCGAAGACCGGACCTCAGTTTTTGGGCATAGGGGGGTATCAACTTCAAATGGGGGGACATATTGTGAAACGCCTCCAACAAGGGGTGAAAAAGGTTAGATCGAAAGCTCACCGGCAAGCGACCGAACACACGTCGCTCAAGCTCTGGTGGACGACCGGGCATTGGAGTCCGCCGGGTCTCGCTCTCTGTTACCAATCAAAGCCGGACCTGTAAGAGCCAGGCAGCCGGTGCACTAAAGGGTCTACAACACAGTATGGATTTTGATGAGGGTTCCCGTCTTGCTGTTGCCCGAAAGCGCTGCACCATCGAGCAACAGCAAAAAGGCGAACTCTTTCGAGTCCGCCCTTCTGGTGTTGTCGTCCCCGCGCGTATCGTCGAGAACGATGCGAAGCATTTACTCGGCGGCCATCTCTTCCTGTTCGCCTTCCATCCGCATCTGCTCCAGCTCGCGCTCCTCGGCCTCGATCGCCGCGGTAACTTCCTGCTGAACCTGTGCCGCGGCCTCTTCAAGCTCTGGCGACAGCTGCACATTGCGGTAGTACTCCATGCCGGTACCGGCAGGGATCAGGCGACCCACGATGACGTTCTCCTTCAGGCCGCGCAGCGTGTCGATCGAGCCGTTGATGCTGGCCTCGGTGAGCACACGCGTGGTCTCCTGGAACGACGCCGCAGAGATGAACGAGTCAGTCGAGAGCGAAGCCTTCGTGATGCCGAGCAGCAGCGAGCGACCGATAGCCGGACGTCCGCCCGTCATCAGCACGCGCTGGTTCTCCGCGTTGAAGCGGAAGCGATCCGTCTGCTGGTCGACCAGGAAGTTGGTGTCTCCAACCTCCTCGATCTTGACCCAGCGCAGCATCTGCCGAACGATCGTCTCGATGTGCTTATCCGAGATCGTCACACCCTGCAGCCGGTAGACTTCCTGGATCTCGTTCACCAGGTACATCTGCACGGCGCGCTCGCCAAGGACCTCAAGCACATCGTGCGGGCTGCGCGGTCCGTCGATCAGAGGATCGCCGGCGCGAAGACGCTCGCCTTCCTGCACGTTGACGTAAACGCCGCGCGGCACGGAGTACTCTTCTTCCTGCCCGTTGTCGCCCGTCACGTAGACCTTGCGCTGACCCTTCGAGACGTCGCCGAACCGCACCACACCGTCGATCTTCGAGATGATCGCCGGGTCACGCGGCTTACGTGCCTCAAACAGTTCCACAACGCGCGGCAGACCACCCGTGATGTCCTTGGTACGAGTCGTCTCACGTGGAATCTTCGCAAGAATATCGCCCGGGTACACCTCGTCACCGTCCTGCACCATAAGGTTGGCGCGCGACGGCATCAAGTAACGCTTGGTGCCGGTCGAGCCCTTGATCAGGATCTGCGGCTGGCGCTTCTCATCCGGCGAATCGGCTACGACGAGACGCGAAAGACCGGTCACTTCGTCCACCTCTTCGTTGAGGGTCACGCCCTCCTGCAGGTCCTTGAACTGGACCGTTCCGGCGATCTCGGTCAGCAGCGAGAAGGTATAAGGATCCCACTCACCGATGACTTCGCCCTGCGCAACCACCGTGCCGTCCTCGACCTTCAGCTTGGCGCCGTAGACGATCGCGTAACGCTCTTTCTCGCGGCCCTTCTCATCGATAATGGCGATGGATCCATTGCGGTTGAACGCAACCAGACCGCCATCCTTCGAGCGAACCGTGACGAGGTTGATGAAGCGGACCGTACCCGCATTCTTCGCCTCGAGGTGCGACGCATCGTGAACACGCGAAGCCGTTCCACCGATGTGGAAGGTACGCATGGTGAGCTGAGTTCCAGGCTCGCCGATCGACTGCGCCGCGATCACACCAACGGCCTCGCCCATCTCGACCATCTTGCCCGAGCCCAGGTTACGGCCGTAGCAGAGGATGCAGCATCCGCGCTTGGATTCGCAGGTGAGCACCGAGCGAATCTTCACCTTTTCGATACCCGCAGCCTGAACCGCAGAAGCACGATCCTCATCGATCTCCTGGTTGATATCGACGATGGTCTTGCCTTCGAAGTCCTTCAACTTCTCGAGCGAGACGCGGCCGATGATGCGGTCACGCAGAGGCTCGATGGTCTCGCCGGCTTCGATGATCGGCGTCACGTAGATGCCTTCCACCGTGCCGCAATCGTTGTGCGAAATGATCACGTCCTGCGCCACGTCAACCAGGCGGCGCGTCAGGTAACCCGAGTCCGCGGTCTTGAGTGCGGTATCGGCCAGCCCCTTACGTGCGCCGTGCGTTGAGATGAAGTACTGCAGAACCGTTAGACCCTCGCGGAAGTTTGCGGTGATCGGCGTTTCGATGATTTCACCCGACGGCTTCGCCATCAGTCCGCGCATACCGGAGAGCTGACGAATCTGCTGCTTGGAACCACGTGCACCTGAGTCGGCCATGATGTAGACCGGGTTCATCGCGCCTTCCTTGTCAGCCTTCTTCATGTTGCCGAACATCTCGTCGGCCACACGCTCCGTCACCCCCGACCACAGCTGGATGACCTTGTTGTTGCGCTCACCGTTGGTGATTGCACCATCAAGATACTGCTGCTGCACGTTGATGACCTGCTTCTCAGCGTCGGCCACAACCGTGTACTTCGAATCCGGAATGACCATGTCGTCGAGTCCGACCGAGAGGCCCGAACGCGTGGCATAGGTGAAGCCGAGATCCTTGACCTTGTCGAGCGTCTTGACGGTCGTCTCGAGTCCGAGGTTCAGGTAACAATAGTTGATCAGCTGTCCAATGCCCTTCTTCTTCAGAAGACCGTTAACGTAGGGCATGCCGTCAGGCAGCGAGTCGTTCAGGATCGCACGGCCGACAGTGGTCGAGATGAACTGGTTGTTGTACTCGACCGGCTCGGTGTGCGTGAGGTCCTGATCGTCGTACGCGGTCGTCATATCGAGCACGGGGCCGGTATAACGCAGGCGGATCGGCGTGAGCGTCTCGACCTGCTTGGCCTCGAGTGCCATCAGCACTTCCTCGATGTTCGCGAAGACGCGGCCTTCACCCTTCGCATTCACCTTGGCTTTTGTCAGGTAGTAGAGCCCAAGCACGAGATCCTGGGTCGGAACCGTGATCGGCTGACCGGACGCCGGCGACAGGATGTTGTGCGAAGCCAGCATCAGCACCGAAGCTTCGATCTGGGCCTCGGGCGAGAGCGGGATATGCACGGCCATCTGGTCACCGTCGAAGTCGGCATTGAACGCCGTACAGACGAGCGGGTGAATCTTGATCGCCTTGCCTTCAACGAGCACGGGCTCAAACGCCTGGATACCCAGACGGTGGAGCGTCGGCGCGCGGTTCAGCAGGACCGGGTGATCCTTGATGACCTCTTCAAGAATGTCCCAGACGATCGGTTCCTGCATCTCGACCATCTCCTTGGCCTGCTTGATGGTCGTGCAGTGCCCCGTCTGCTCGAGACGGTGATAGATGAAGGGCTTGAAGAGCTCAAGCGCCATCTTCT
>CAZZZP010000008.1:0-35684 GCA_964658635.1 Lichenicola sp.
AACGGCGTCGATATCTGAACCTCCCTGTACACCCACAGCTAATCTGCTCTAGTCGTCGAGCAGGTCGAAGAGTCCGGAGGTGGACTTGCTCGAGACGAGCTGGGGCTTGGGGAACTGGCGGGGCGCGGGTGGCGCAGGTCTAACGGGGCCGGGAGCCGGGCGCATGGAGCGAATCGGCTGCACGGTCCTGATGGCGGCGGGGCGGGAGAGCAGAGCGAGCAGGTCCTGCAGATCCTTCTGCAGGCTGAGCAGGTGCTTGGCGTCGACGCCCTTGTTTTCAGGAAGTGGAGCGCCTTCGGCCTCAGGCTGAGTGGCATCTTTTCCGGTGCGCAGTTCAGCCTTGAAGGCCTGGCGCGCGCCGGGGATGGTGTAGCCCTCATCGTAGAGGAGCGTCTTGATGCGCAGCGCCATTTCCACGTCGCGCCTGCGGTAGAGACGCTGGCCGGTGCCGCCCTTGTTCGGTTTTAGTTGGGGGAACTCGCCCTCCCAGAAGCGCAGGACGTAGGCGGGAACCTCGCAGAGTTTTGCGACTTCGCCGATGCGGAAGTAGAGCTTGTCAGGGATTTCGCGAATGGGAGCACCGCCGCCGTTCCGCTTGCGGATTTGCTCCTGATTCGACATGAACGAAGTATAGTGGCGCATCTGCTGCGCGCAGCAGGGAAATTATGAGGAACTTGGAGTGGTTCCCATGCGATAAAACCGGGCACCCTGGCAACCAGACGGATTGCCAGGATGTTGCATCAGCATGCTTACTTCTGCTTGTTTTCCCTGGGCGCAGGCTGGTCATGCGCCGCCGGCTGAGGGGCCGGCCGGGCTGCGGGAGCAGGATGCGGAACCGGTTCGGGCTGGGCCTGCGGTCCGGCTGGCCGGTTGTTTCGCAGGTTCTCCAACTGCTGTGGCGCGAGCGGCCGGCCGGGATCGTTCTGCTGGATGGCACGGCGCTGGTCGTTGAAGGATGGCGACGGGGGCCGGGGCGGAGTCGCGGTGATGATTGGCCGTGGCTGCTCCACTGGGCGCGGCGCCGGCTGATTTTGGGGTTGATATCGCTGCGTGGGGGCAGGCTCGCGACCATTGGGACGAGTCGCTGGGATCTGATTCCCGGGTGGCTGGTTGAAGGTTGGCTGCGTACGAACGGGCTGGGCGGGAATGGGCTGGGGCTGCGGCGGAACCGGCCTGAGCTGAGCCGGCGGCTGCGGGTTCAGGCGGACGACGTTCCCGGTGGCCGGGACCATGTTCGAGCGAGGCGGCGCTTGACCGGACTGCGGCTGCTGGTTGAGGTGAACGACGTCTCCGGTTGCCGGAAGCATGGTCGAGCGAGGCGGAGTCTGGCTGCCCGGCGCAGGCGCGCTCGGCCGCTGCTGCGGGAACTCCGACCGGTTTACCGGTTGCGCGAGATTGCCGGGAGCGCGCTGTGGCTGACTCGGCGGAGCTACTGGGAGTGAACCGGTCGGGGTCCCGGCGCGCCGGAAGCCCTGGCGGGTCTCGACGATAGGCCGGGCGACCGTGGGTGGAAGCGCACGCGCCGGAGCCTGCGGCGCGGCAGCCGCCCGGGTCGGCGTGACCAGAGGATGCGGGAGAATTGGTGCCTGAGCGAGTTGCCGCCGCACATTATCGTCCAGGTGAATGGGCATGGACTGGGCGACGCTGCGGCCCGCGGCAAAGTCGCGCTGTGGCACGGCCACGGTCGCCACGTTGCGGTTCACGTAGTTGACGTTGGTCGTGTTGTAAACCGTGGTGGTGCGATTGATGTAGGTGTTGTGAATCTCCGTAACGTTGGTGTTGTAGATATTGGTCACGTTGACGCGGTTCACGTAGGCTGGGCTGGCGTGGTACCAGGGGGTGTACGCCTCGCGTGGTCCGAGCGGGAACCAGGCGGTGACGCCCGCTCCCGAAGCTCCTCCGAAGCCGAGCGAGAGGGAGAAGTTCGGTCCACCGACAAAGGCGACCAGCGCGGGCGAGTAGACGCAGCGGGGTGGACGTCCCTCGAAGCCGCCGCGGAGCACGGCGGGCGGTGGTCCGGGAACCCAGCCCCAGCGGCCGTTGAAGTTGTTCCAGCGTCCATAGTGGAAGGGTGCGAAGCCCCATGGCTCGGACTCGATCCAGGTCCAGCCCCAGGGTGCGATCCACGCCCAGTGGCCTGCTGAGTAGGGGGTCCAGCCGAAGGGCACCTGGCGCGGGTACCAGACGGGGCCGTAGGCGGAGACGGGCTGCCAGTCGCCGTACTGGTCGAGGTCAGCGGCGCCAATCATCCCGGGGTCGACGTACTGGTCGCGGTAGGAGGCGGCCTGCTCCCGCTCCTCTTCGCGTGCGCTGTCGAAGTTATCGAGATTGTCAGCCGGAAGCATGACCAGGGGCTCGACATAGGTCGGATTGGCGCCGGCGAGTCGGAGGGCGTCTCCGGGTTTGATCAGCCGGTCGAAGCCGTCGCCTGAAACCTCAGCGAGGCCTGAAGAGACCGACACGACGGTGGTGTCGTCCTGCGGGTAGGAGTCGATGCGCAGATCGCCCGGCTGGCGCACCAGGATGGAGCCGTTTGGCGTGTCGATCTCGACCGTGCCTTGCTGCGGCTGCCCGTTGTAGTCCGGAGGAGCGAACAGGTCGCGTGTGCGAACGCGGATGCTGCCCTGCGCAAGGCCGAACTGCGCGACGGAGTCGGAAAGTGTGCTGACGGTGAGGTCGGCTCCATTGGCGAGGCGGATGGCGAGGCCGGAGGTCTGGAGCTCGGCGAGCGAGGCCGGGTCGGCAAAGATGCGGTCGCCGTTGGTGAGCGGGTAGTTGAGCTCGGCGGCGGAGAAGCTGTCGACGCCGGCAGGCTCGAGCGAGACATTGCCCTGGGCGTAGGCGAGGCGCGCGACGCGGTTGGGCGGATCCCCGCTGCCCTGATCCTGCGCCGGAAGGCTCACGGCGGATGAAAGGGCGATTGCGGCCACGAGCAGAGTGCGACGGGTCAACGTTTGAACGGGCATGGACGTTCTCCTTCTAAGGTGCTGCTGCAACCCGGGCCTGGGGGAGGGGCAGGGCTTGAGCCTACGCGCTACACCCCCTCTGACACCAGCACGAAGCAAACGATGCGCGGGATTGGCTTCTTTTCTGGAACCTTCAGCGCGGAGGCAGCGTATGTTGGGTGGAACGCGAGGTGAAGGAATGAACAAAGCTGGATGCGCTGTGGCTGTATGCCTGGCAGGGCTTGCGGTGGGAACGTTTGCGCTCACCGGGTGTCGCGTGGACACGAACAAGGACGGCGACCATCAGAACGTGAAGATCGACACACCCTTCGGCGGAATGTCGGTCAAGACGAACGACGCCGTCGTACAGGAGGGGGTCGGGCTTTCGGTCTACCCCGGTTCGACGCTGACAAAGAAAAAGAACGACAAGGGCGACGACGAAGGCGCGGCCGATGTGAACCTGAGCTTTGGCAACTTCAAGCTTCGCGTCAAGGCGCTCAGCTACACCACACCGGACTCGCCTGAGAAGGTGATGGCTTTCTACAGGAAGGACATGGTGCGCTACGGGGCGGTGATCCTGTGCCAGGGCAAGCATCCGGTCGGCTCCCCCGCCGTGACCCAGGACGGGTTGACCTGCAGCGAGGACAAGAACACGAAGATCCATGCCGGCGACGACGATGCGGACCAGGAATTGAAGGCGGGCTCAAAGCTCCACCAGCATATTGTGGGTCTGGATCCGCAGGGAAGCGGCACCAAGATCGGGCTGGTTGCGCTCGACCTGCCGGGGCACCTGGGAATCGAGAACGGGGACAGCCAGCAGTAGACGTTGCGGGTTTGTCTACAATAGAGGGATGTACGCACACTGTCATCGTTGCCAGGCCGAGTTACCGGTGAGAATGCCCGGGGCGAGCCCGAGCGATGACGACGCCCGACCGCTGTTTTGCCCGGCCTGCGGGGCTCCGCAGATTCTGCTGCCGGACTACATGCGGGCCGAGACTGCAACCGAAGCCTCGGCCGAGGGTGCGACAACTGGAGCGGTACCGCCTCCGCGTCCGCAGCTGCTCGACTGGGCAGCAGCCATAAAGGCCGCGCTTCCGGTGGCGGTCGCGAGCGGAATTCTGTCGGTCGTCGGCCTGGTTCTCCCTGCGGCTGCTTTCCTGAGCACACTTTGTATCCTCTGCGGCGCAGCCGTGTCGCTTGGCCTCTACCGGGCACGGCGCCCGCTGGCGCAGATCGACGGGAAGATCGGTCTGCGCATCGGTCTGCTTACGGGGCTGATGATCGTCGCCGCGATCGGCATCGCGTACTCTGCCACCGGCCTGGTAGAGCGCTTCGCGCTGCACGGGATGGAGTCGTTCGACGCCCAGGTGGCGCAGATGTTTGCGACCGTGAAGGCGCAGGCCGTCGAAACCATGCGTCAGCAGGATCAACCCGCGGCAGTGCAGCAGAAGGCTCTCGGATTTGTGGGTTCGCCCGAGGTGCAGGCCGGTTTTGTCCTGGCGTACCTGGCGATGATCTCCGGTTTTGTGCTGGTGCTGACGACGTTGGGTGGCGGCGCAGCGGGGATGTTCCAGACCCGGCGGCGCGCTCTTCGTAGCCGCGACTAGGCGGGCAGATTCCATGGGCTCCGGACTGCTATCATCAGCTTTTGAAAGGCTGAGACGATGAGCGAAGTTGCGGAGAAGGATAAGAAGGCGCAGAAGCTGAGGCTGAAGGGCCGCCTCATGTCGGCGTCCGAGATTGAGCGCACCCTGGTTCGGCTGGCGCATGAGATCGTCGAGAAGAACGACGGCGCCGATAATCTTGGGTTGATCGGCATCAAGCGCCGGGGCGTTCCGCTGGCCGAACGCCTGGCAGGCCTGATCGGCAACATCGAAAAGATGAAGATCGATACCGGCGTGCTGGACATCAGCTTCTACCGGGATGACCTGACGACTGCCGGCCCTCGTCCGACGGTCAACAAGGGAGATATCGGATTCGACGTCAACGGCCGCGACATCATCCTGATGGACGATGTTCTGTACACGGGCCGCACCATCCGTGCTGCACTCGACGCGCTGTTTGACCATGGCCGCCCCAAGAGTGTGCAGCTGCTGGTGCTGATCGATCGCGGACACCGCGAGCTGCCCATCCAAGCGACGTATACGGGGCGCTCTATTCCTACCTCCTCACGCGAGATCATCGAGGTGAAGCTGCGTGAGATCGATGACGACGAGCAGGTCTTGCTGGTCGAACTGACGGACCAGGCGGAGTAACGAATGGCGGTAGTGGGCTCGCTGATTACGGTGGACGGCCTTGGAGTGGAAGAGGTCGGGAGAATCCTGACGCTGACAACCAGGCTGGAATCGATGCCGCCGGCAGAGAAGGCGCGTGTACTCGCTGGCCGGCGGGTGGCGCTGCTCTTCTATGAGTCGAGCACACGAACCCGGACCTCGTTCGAGCTTGCAGCCAAGTCACTGGGCGCGACCACAACGCTTGTCTCGGACAAGAGCAGCAGCATCGAAAAGGGCGAGACCCTGAAGGATACGGGCCTGACGCTGAAGGCGCTGGGCGCGGAGTGCATCATCCTGCGCCACCCGGCGAGCGGTGCGCCGTCCCTGCTGGAGCGTACCTCGGGACTGCCTGTGCTGAACGCCGGCGATGGCATGGCGCAGCATCCTTCGCAGGCGCTGCTGGATCTGCGAACCATGGTCGCGCGGCTTGGACTGACCGGCAGGCCGGTCGATGAAAAGCTGCTGACCGGGGTGACGGTGACCATCACTGGAGACATTCGGCACAGTCGCGTGGCGCGTTCGAACGCCATCCTGCTGCCTCGGCTCGGCGCGAAGGTGCTGCTGTGCGGACCACCGGAGCTGCTGCCCGAGGAGGCTGCTTCGCTCGCCCGCGGAATCGAGATCGAGCGCGATTTCGAGGCTGCGCTCAAGCGCTCTCAGGTGGTGATGATGCTGCGCATCCAACGCGAACGGCTGGCCGGGCTGGAACTGGATCTGAACGAATACATTGCCGGCTACCAGCTTACTGAGGAGCGACTTGCGCGGTTCGCTCCAAAGGCCGTGGTCATGCATCCGGGCCCGATGATCCGCGGGCTCGAGATCCAGGGCGAGGTGGCGGACGGCGCGCAGTCCGCGATCGAGTTGCAGGTAGCCAACGGGCTTGCGATCAGGACGGCGCTGCTGACCCGCGCTCTGGTGCCGGACCTGGTCTGATCTCGGAGACAGCTTGATGCGACGTCTTGCCATCCACGCTTTACTTCTATTGATCTGCCTTACAGTTGGCCAGGCGCAGAAGGTGCAGGGGCCCGCGAAGCCTGCCGGAGCGGACCTTTCCTGGCTGCACAGCTTTGCGGAAGCATACCAGGGCACGTCTTCCCAGGACATCAAGTGGCATGCGGAGTTCGAAAGGTTGATGAGCTCTTCCTTCCATCAGCGGCAAAGCTTCTGGAGAGATCATGGGCGGTTCCTGACGCTTCCCGAACTGATTCAGTGGTTTATCGGAGTTCCGGGGAAGGTGACGCTGGACCAGGATCGCTTTGTCACCATCGACGGCTGCGTGCCCCATGATTGCAGTACAACAGGGATGGTCTGGATCGATACGGAGGGCGAAGGCAAGCCCCAGGTCTTCTTTGTCGCATCTGAGGATGTGAGTGGTGGCCCGTCTGATCAGGGAAGTCTGCAACATCTGCTGATCTATTCGAGTACCAAGGCAAACTGGCAGAAGATGCCTCCGGAGTTCGTGGCAAGCCTGGGCCGATGGTACGAGGACTACCGTGCGATCTGGACGAAGTACTACCCTGTGCGTGCTGTCATGCTGACACTGGTTCAGCCGGACGGGCTTACCGTCGACCTGTCACCTGCGTTGTTCCACCTGGACGATACGACGTCTCAGCAGCCCGTAAAACATAAGTAACAGTTTTGTTTTTTTGATCGAGGATTGTAACAAGATGAGTAGTGTATTGATTCGGAATGGCCGCGTAGTGGATCCGCTGAACCGGCTGGATGCTGTGCGCGATGTACTGGTGCGTGAGGGCGCAGTCGCTGGCGTCGAATCTCCCGGCGCCTTTGCCGGAGTTCAGGTTGCCGAGACAATCGACGCCACAGGATGCGTGGTCGCGCCCGGCTTGATCGATATCCATGTTCATCTGCGCGAACCCGGCCAGACCTACAAAGAGACCATCGAGACCGGCACAACGGCGGCGGCGGCAGGCGGATTCACGACGGTGGTGGCGATGCCCAATACCGTGCCGGTCAACGACTCTATCGAGACGTTGAAGTGGATGCTTTCGCCGGAGCGGCGTGCGCAGGTTCGGGTTTTCGCGATGCCGGCCGCGACGCACGCCAGCCAGGGCAAGACGTTGACCGATTTCGAAGCGTTGGCGGCGGCGGGTGCGCTGGGCTTTACCGATGACGGCAAGCCGATTCTCGATGAGAAGATGATGCGGGCGGCGCTGGTGCGTGCGGCGCGGCTGGGGGTGGTCGTCTCGCAGCACGCCGAAGATCCGAGGCTTTCGCATGGCGCAATCATGAACGACGGGCCGGTAGCCTTTCGGCTTGGTCTGCGTGGCTACCCGTCGATTGCCGAGTCGTCCATCGTCGAGCGCGATATCGCCCTGGTACGTGACATAGCCTCCGTGGAAGGCCTGGAGGCGCACCTGCACATCCAGCATTGTTCGACTGCGGATGCCGTGGCCGCCGTGCGCGAGGCGAAGGCCGAGGGGCTGCACGTCACCTGCGAGGCCGCGCCGCACCACTTCACCTTGACCGACGAGGCGGTTGCGGCAGGCGGCGTCAACGGCGACATTGCCTATGACACAAACGCCAAGATGAACCCTCCGCTGCGCTCCGAGGCAGATCGCCAGGCGCTGATCGCGGGTTTGCTGGACGGCACGGTCGACTGCATTGCGACCGATCACGCACCCCATGCACGACATGAGAAAGAGGTGGAGTTTGAGCGCGCGCCGAATGGGATTACGGGCCTCGAGACCGCGCTTGGCCTGGCGTTGAAGGTGCTCCATCGGGAGCACGGCGCGACGATTTCCCAGGTTGTGCAATGGATGAGCGTCGGGCCGGCTCGCGTGGCGAAGCTTGGTCGTGCGGGATCGCTCGATATGGGGAAATGGGGCGATGTGGTGATCTTCGACCCGGCGGCAGAGTGGCAATTCGACGCCGCGGCATCGAAGTCACGCTCCAAGAACACCCCGTTCGACAAAGCGAAGATGCTGGGACGGGTGCGGGCTACCGTGGTGGCCGGAAGAGTTGTGTACCGGGCGTCGTTGTAATCCGAAAGAGGGAAGATGCTCTACCTGGCGCTGCTTCGCGGGATCAATGTGGGCGGTAAAGGAAAGCTGCCCATGAAGGAGCTTGCGGCGATCTTCGCTGCTGCCGGCGGCCGCACTGTGCGAACGTTCATCCAGAGCGGCAATGTCATCTTCGAAGCGGACGACGCGGCAGCAAGCGTCGCAGTTGTCACGACGGAGATCGCGCGGGTTTATGGCTATCCCGGACGCATCGTGCTGCGAACCGCCGACGAGGCACGCAAGGCGTTCGAGGCAAACCCTTTTGCACATGCCGGGGCTGCGCCGGAGATGCTGCACGTCTATTTCCTGGCAGATTGGCCCGAGGCCAGGGCAGTCCAAGCGCTTGACCCGGATCGTTCGCCGGGGGACAGCTTCGTCGTGTGCGGGCGTGAGGTCTACCTGCACCTGCCGAACGGCATGGCGCGCACGAGGCTGACGAACGCCCACTTCGATGCGAAGCTGGGGACGGTGAGTACGGCGCGAAACTGGAATACGTTGGGGAAGCTCGCGGAGATGATGCGCTGACGCTCAAGCTGGTCAATTTACCTTGATCGATAACCCAAGCGAAAAATAGAGTTTCCGTTGCGAGGTGCCACCATGGTTTCCGCCACCATCTACGAGGCAAAGACGCAACTTTCGGATCTGGTGAAGAAAGCTCAGAGCGGAGAGCCGGTAATGATCACCTCAGGTCGAGATCAAACTCCAGTAGCTCGCCTGGAGGCCATTCTTCCAATCAAGAAGAAGCGGCCTGGCGCGCTGGAAACGCCTGGCTTTGAACTCACCGATGCTTTTGACAGCCAATGTCCGACGACGAGTGCGGCTTTACTTTGGAAGACGGCCTTTGAGGCTGCTGCTGGACACCCACGCTATGATCTGGCCACCCTTGGTCCGAAAAGACTGAGCCGTCGAGCCGCCGCCAACATCGCTGACGAGCGGAATATCAGGCTGGTCTCTGCGGCATCGGCTTGGGAACTCGCGACGAAGGTGAGAGCAGGCCGACTCCCCGGCGCCGAGACGCGGCGCTGGACCAGTTTGGCGTGCTACGGATCTGGTAAGAGGCAAATCAAAGTGCGCGCCGATCGCGGGCGGCGACTCCTGCGTTGCGTCGACGCGCTGCGCGCCTGCTAGAGGATCTGCAGGCGCTTTGCGGTGGTGGTGAGGATGTCGAGCGCCTGGTCGAGCTGCTCGCGGGTATGTTCGCTGGTCATGATGGTGCGGATACGCGCCTTGCCTTCGGGCACCGTCGGGAAGGCGATGCCGGTCGCCATCAGGCCATTGGCAAAGAGCTCGCGCGAGAACTGCATCGTCCGTGCACCGTCGCCCAGGATGATGGGGATGATCGGCGTCTCCGATGCGGGTGTGGAGCGTCCACCGATGTCGAACCCTGACGTCTGAAGCTGCTGCTTGAAGTAGTCCGTGTTGTCCCACAGGCGCTGAATGCGCTCAGGCTCGTTCTCGAGAATGTCGAAGGCGGCGATACAGGTTGCGGCCACCGATGGCGGGTGTGAGGTCGAGAAGAGGAACGGCCGCGCGCGATGGTAGAGAAAGTCGATCAGGTCGCGGCTGCCGCAGACGTAGCCGCCCAGTGCGCCGATCGCCTTCGACAGGGTTCCGACCTGGACGTCGACCTTGCCATGTGCGTTGAAGTGATCGACGGAGCCACGTCCGTTGCGGCCGAGTACACCGGAGGCGTGGGCGTCGTCCACCATCATGATGGCGCCATACTTCTCGGCCAGTGCGGCCAGCTCGCCCACCGGCCCGATGTCCCCGTCCATCGAGAAGACCCCGTCGGTGATGATGAGCTTCTTGCCAGGCTCGTTCTCGATCTCTTTGAGCAGTTCTTCGCAATGCGCGACGTCCTTGTGGCGGAAGACCTTGATCTTCGCCTTCGAGAGCCTTGCCCCATCGATGATGGACGCGTGGTTGAGCTCGTCCGACAGGATGAAGTCCTCCTTGCCCAGGATCGATCCGACCGTGCCCGCGTTGGCGGTGAAGCCGGACTGGAAGACGACGCAGGCTTCGACATTCTTGAAGCGCGCGATCTTCTCTTCCAGTTCCATGTGGATGCGCATGGTGCCGGCGATGGTCCGCACGGCACCCGAGCCTACGCCGTGATCCTTGATGGCCTGTATGGCGGCCTCTTCGAGCTTCGGGTGGTTGCAGAGACCGAGGTAGTTGTTGCTTGCGAGGTTGATCACCTTCCGGCCGTCGTAGGTGCAGACGGGGCCCTGGATGTCGTCGAGCTCGCGAAGTTTGAAGAACGTGCCGCGCTGCCTCAGATCGTCCAGAACAGCGGTGAGGTGTGAGAGCTGGGTGCGTTGCACGGGCTGCGGGGGAGCGGCGGCTGCGGTCGACATACAGTTAATCTTAGACCTTTCTGCCTTCGCTGGAGCAGGCCGCTCGTTTCCTTGTTACGTGCTTGAAATAAATCGCCTTGGTAGCTCTGCGCCCTCACGTCGATGGTCGTTCAGGCGGGCAGAGGCAAGCTGCCGCTGGCAATGTCTCTTGGGCCCGGTCCGGAATCCCGTTGACAATGACGGCGGATGAAATAATTGTTCATATACAGCGCGGAGCTTGGCCGGGGGACCGGCGCGGCCTTCAACGCGTCGATCAAGTCCGGCAGCAACAGCGTTCACGGCAGCCTGTGGGAGAACTTCAGCACCGACCGCATGAACGCAATGGACTACTTCGCAACCTCGAAGACGGCGTATCACTCGAACGAGTCTGGTGCGACCCTGGGACACGGTGGCGCCGTTTACCGGCCTGCGCTGGTACTACTCATCGTTCGTGCAGGATGACTGGAAAGTGACGCCAAAGTTCACGCTCAACCTGGGCGTGCGCTGGGAGTACTCGCAGCCGACGCGCGAGCTACATGACAAGCAGTCGAACTTCGTAGCACTTACAACGGCAACAACCAGGGGACGAGTACACTGCTGGCGCCGCAGTCGCAGAGCAGCTATCCCTTCTCGGCGACGCTGCTAAACACGCTGGCAACGGACCATATCGGCATCCAGTACACGTCGAACCAGTCCTTGGTCAATCCACGCAAATTCAACTTTGCGCCTCGCGTGGGCTTCTCCTACCTGCTCTCCTCCGCGATGACTTTGCGGAGGACCCTTTTTGTTGGCGATCAGCCAAAGCCTTCAAGGGCCTTCGTGACCGTGAGGGGATCGCGACAGACGGTGCCTGCCGCGGCGTTGGAGCTGAGAATGACGGCGAGCGGACGGTCTTCCACCCAAGCGAGAAAGGTGAGCTTGCCGGGTTCGGCAATGCGGCTCATCTCGATCCAGTTGTAGTACGCGCCCATCTCGGCGTCGCGGAAGGAGCCCTGCGGATCAAGCGAGCTGATTGTTGTCGAGGCGAACATCTCGTTCATGTCGCGATGGCTCTGACGCGGGGTATAGCGGAGTAGCAGCGTGTGCGGCCGGGCCCGGCGGGCGAGTTCACGGCCGGCCCATTGAACGAAGCTTGTGCTGAAGATCTGCGGGCCGGAGCTTTCGGTGAACAACTCCGTATAGAAGCGCTGCAGCACGGGATCGGGCGTGATGTCGGCTGCTCCGATCTGCTGCTGCGATGTGCCGGCCAGTCTTGTGCGCATCTGCTCGGCCGCGCCCTCGGTTCCGGTCAGCGCGCCCTGCATGCGGTTGAGCACGCGCTCACGCAGGCGGGCAAGCTGGGCGTAGCTGAAGACCGTGGTGTTGGGCAGGCTTGCGGCTTCCGGTGAGGCGCCGTCGCCATCGACGTACCAGTTGGTGTAGGGTCCGGTTGTCTTCGCGGCGTGGCTTGCCAACGCAGTGTGGATGTCGGCAAACGCGCTGCCTGGTTGAAGGTTGTTGAGCAGCACGCCATTCCTCGCGAGCTTGCGCAGGGCCTTGTCATTGGCGACCTTCGCATCCTTGCCCAGCACAACGACCACCAGACGGGGTGCCGGATCCTCGCGTGCAGGGATAGCGGCGAAGAGCGCGCCGGTGCCGGTGCGGAACTGATTGATCTGGTTGCTGGACCAAAGCCAGGCCGCGAGTTCGGTAATGAAAGCGGCGGGTGTCTGCACCCAGTCCATCGCTTCGAGCGGAGCCGAGAGCGAAAGCGCGGCAAGCGGAGCGACAAGGGTGCTGAAATGTTCCGGGGGAAGCGCTTCGAGTGACGTGCACTGCCATGTGAGGAAGTCGCGCTCGGCGGGAAAACTTGTATCAAGATTGCTGATCTGCTGCAGGAAAGAGGGGCAGACGGCGAGGGGAAGGCGTTGCAGCAGGGTGAGGTGTTCGAACGCAAACTTGCGGGCAGCGGCGGGATAAGCAGCGAAGGATGCTTGCGTGAGCTGGGCGGGCTTCATAGCAACTCGCGGATGATGCGGCCCGAAGAGGCTGTGTCGAAGCCGAGATAGCTGCCGATCGTCGGGACCAGGTCGATCGACTCGATGCGGCGCTCGACGGTGGCGTTCTGGCGCAGGTGCGGACCGAGCGCGAGCAACCATGTCGTGCGGGCCATCGCGCCTCCGGTGCGGTGGTGCTGGAAGCCATTGCCGGCGGGGTCGCCATCGGCGTCGCGGCCAAAGTCGGGCATGATGTAGAGCGTGGTGCGGTCCTTGTACTCAGGGTCGGACTGGACCATCTGCCACAGCTCGGCGCACAGGCGGTCGGCACGCTGAATGGCGTCGACGTACAGTGAGTAGGCGCCGGAGTGAGCGATGTCCATGTCGTGCAGCGTCAGCATCATCAGCGAGGGCGCATGCTGCTTCATCAGTTGGCGCGTGATGTAGATGGAGAGCTCATCGGCGCTGTCGAGGCTGCGGGCCTTTTCAATGAACTCCTGCACCGAAAGCTGCAGTGAGGATTCGAGCATATCGAGGTGCAGCTCATGGTCGGCGCCGGGTTCGAGCGCCTGGTACTGCGGCATCTCGTAGCTGTCCTGCAGCAGGTGCGAGAGGCGTTCGCCATCGAGCGGCTTGCTGCTGTGCAGCGCGGCGGCAAGCAGGCGCTTGGGCAGGATGACGCCCGCTCCAAACTCAGGGCCGAAGCGCGCGTGGCTGCTGCTGCCGATGCGCTGAAAGCCGTTGCTGGGGGCGATCACCCAGGCGTCGGTCGCCGGCCGCCGCAGACCTTTGCGGAAGCACTCGAATAGCGTCGGGTTTGGCGGCGGCTGGGCGATAAAGTTGTTGAACTTCTCGTATGTCCCGGTGACGATGCTTGCGGTCGCAACGTAGTGGCCGAGGATGCCCGCATTGACCACCTGGCTGAAAAAGGTTCCCTGCGGCAGTAGCGTGCTGAGCAGGTGTGGAATGTTCTCCTGCCCATCCTGGGCGAAGGTCTCCTCGTCCCGCGCGCCGCCGCCGAAGGTGACGACGATCGTCTTCTGCGCCGGACGTGCCATGGTCTGAGCCGCGAAGGCGCCGCGCGTCAGCGATGCGGCCGAAAGCGTTCCGACGGCGGTGCGCAGGAACTCGCGGCGAGTCGCCGAGATCGTTCGCGCCGTGCGCAGGTTGCCGGAATTCATGCGACCAGTATCATGCATTGCGAGCTTTCTGTGGGAAGGTGAGGCCAGAGTCAGTGCGGATGGTCGGCTGGCCCCGCGGGTTCTCGACGTTTCGATGCCGCTAGTGGACCGCGTTGACGAGCGCCGTGAGCGGGTCCAGAAAGTGGAAGCGGACAAGGCCACTGGGCTTCTTTGCCGCGTCAATCCGGGCGAGGCTTTGCTGCTTCCATTGCGCGGGAGCGGGTGTATTGCCGCCAAGATAGCCGAGCGCCTGGGTCCCGATGGCGGAGAGCTGTGCGAGCTGCTCGGCGCGCTCCCGGATCGGCTGCAACCTCGGACTCTCGTCCATCAGCGCCTGCACGGGTGCAACCGATGCTGCGGTGCTGGCGAAGAATTGCTCCAGCTGCCGGCGTGCCGAGGCGGCTTCGGGTGAGTTGCTGCCCGGTGCAGCGATCAGCTGCTTTGCGGCGAGTTCAAGCTCGTGGCGGATCGGCGGGTCGGGCACCACGGCATCGACAAAACCTGTCAGCGGCGTGAGCTGCGATGTGTGCTGAGCCTCGGAACGCTCGCCGAAACTGACCGGTTCGAAGGCTGCTGCGAAGCGGCGCAGAGGCTCGATCGAAGGGCTGTCGGCGAGGCCACGCAACTCGGTGTCTTCGCTGGTCAGGTGCCGCAGCCCACGGGTTTCCAGCTCCACCGACACAACGTCGAGCCGGCGGTACATGTCATCGACGTCGCGAACGTTCTGCGGCGACCAGAAGCGCTCGGCAATCGCGGCGGTGCGCGGCCAGACTCGCGAGTCGAGCGTGCGCTGGTCAAGATGCTCGGCCCACATGCAGACCTCGCCGCCCAGGATCAGCTTGCGCTGGCTTGCGTCCAGCTTGGTGTCAGCGGGGACGGGATCGGCAAGATAGTGGGTCGAGGCCGGGCGCATGCCGTCGAGATAATACGGCGCCGAAAGCACACCCTGGTAGCCCTGCTGCGCACCCTTGGCGAGCGACTCCTCGCCGCGCCAGGACTGGATCACCACGTCCTTCGGCAGAGCCGGGTTGAAGATCTCGTCCCAGCCGACCATGCGGCGGTGCAGCTTCGTCAGGATGGCAAGCACCTGCCGGTTGAAGTACGCCTGCAACGCATCGTTATCGTGCAGATCATGCGCCTTCATGAAGTCGAGAATGCGCGGATTCTTCTTCCAGTCGGGGGCGGGAGCCTCATCGCCGCCAATGTGCACGTACTGGTCCGGGAAGATGGTCGCCATCTCAGCAAGAAACGTATCGATGAACTTGTAGGTCTCGTCGCGAGTCGGATCGAGAACATAGTCGGAGACGCCGAACTCGCGCCGAATGCCGCTGGGGTTGGAGCCGCTGGCAAGCTCCGGATACGCGATCAGCCAGGCGACCGAGTGGCCGGGCATCTCGAACTCCGGCACCACGCGGATACCGCGAGCATGGGCGTAGCTCACAAGCTCGCGCGCCTGATCCTGCGTATAAAAAAGACCGTCTGAACCCAACTGGGTCAGTTTCGGGAAGGCCTTGCTCTCGATGCGGAAGCCCTGGTCCTCGGTAAGGTGCCAGTGGAAGACGTTCAGCTTCACCGCGGCCATCGCGTCGATGTTGCGCTTCAGCACGTCGAGCGGCTCAAAGTGCCGGCCGCAGTCAATCATCAGGCCGCGCCAGGCAAACCGGGGTGAATCCTGGATCTTGACGGAAGGGACCACATATCCGCTGCCCGCAGGCTGGACAA
Source organism: Lichenicola sp. (assembly GCA_964658635.1). Taxonomy (GTDB): domain Bacteria; phylum Acidobacteriota; class Terriglobia; order Terriglobales; family Acidobacteriaceae; genus Edaphobacter. The sequence goes on from CAZZZP010000008.1 coordinate 15,454, forward strand.
GCTGCAGCAGCGTCTCCAGGCCGTGCATCGCGCCAAGGGTGTTCGCAGCCTCGATGCGGACTGAGGTTGGCGTGCTGGTGAGCGAGTAGGATTCGTCGTCGCCAATGCCCTGCACCTCCGGCCCGCCGGTGTGGACAGAGAGAATCAGGGTCGCGCTCGAACCGTTGCCGATGCTCTTCTTCAACTGCAGCCCCGTCTTATCCTCAAGGCGGCTTAGCATGCGGTCGACAGCCGCGTTCAGGACCGGGGATGGGGCTCCGCTTATGGAGACCTGGAATCCCGAGGTGAGCGGCAGCGTGCCGCCATTCGCCGTGAGGTTCAAGGGTTCAGGCAGCAGCGTGTTGCGGAAGGTGGAGGTTTGAGCCTGGGCCAGGTCTGGATGGAATGCACTGGCGTTGACGAACGCCATGGACAAGGCGAGAATCCACTTCTTAGGCATGCTTTGTACCTCTTGTGCGGAGCTTGAGTGTAGGGTGCTGAACCTTGAAGCTTACTCCCGCAGGCGAAGCCGACAGTCAGCGGAGCGGCGAAACCCGTTCTGACTCAGTAAGATATTTTCACAGATTGCGCTCTCGAAACCAATATAATGCCCATATATACGGCAAACGATCAAAGAGGATGAATGTCTGAGCTATCGAACGAACCTGAATTTCCCCACTGGATGCTTCGTGAGATCTTCGAGCAGCCCGCCGCGCTAGCTGCGACGCTCGAGCAGTATACCGACGCAGCGGGCTTCCGCGACGAGGTCTGCGGGCCTTTGCGTCGCTGGATCGAAGGTGCGCGAGGCGAGATCGTGGTCGCCGCCAGCGGTTCCAGCCGGCATGCCGGAATGGTGGCCGAGTTGTTGATCGAAGACCGCAGCGGCATAGCCGTCGACGTCGAATATGCAAGCGAGTACAGCTATCGGGCGGAGACAGCGTTGAAGGATGCGTCGGTGCTGGTGATCTCGCAATCAGGCGAGACGGTCGATACGCTCTCCGCGCTGCGAAAGGCTCATACCGCTTCCCACGGGACGCTTGCGATTACAAACAACGCCTCTTCAACCATGGCGAGCGAGGCGACCGTATCGTTTCCGACCTTGGCCGGCCGCGAACGGGCCATCCCGGCGACAAAGAGCTTCACCACGCAGCTGCTGAACCTGAACCTGCTCTCTCTGATTGCCGCTGAGGCGCGCAAAACGATGAGCGAGGATGAGCTTGCATCCGCATTGAAGAGCATTCGAGCACTGCCGGCCCTGATCGAGCGCCAGCTTAAAGGCTGGAGAGCATCGGTTGAGGAAGTGGCTGCGCACTACGCCACGGCAAAGACGTTTCTCTTCCTGGGCCGCGGTGTGCACTATCCCATTGCGCGTGAAGGCGCATTGAAGCTGAAGGAATCCTCCTACGTTCATGCGGAGGCTTACCCAAGTGGCGAGCTGAAGCACGGACCGAACGCACTGGTGGATGACGATACGCCGCTGGTCATGATCGCGACCGTGGACCGTTCGGACGCGGAGTCGGTCGAGCGCTACGAACGCGTGGTGGCGTTGATGCGCGATATGAAGGAGCAGGGCGCCAGGATCCTTGCGCTCGCCAACACGGGCGATACGACGGTGAGTGAACTGGCGAGTCATACGCTGTACGTCGAGGAGACAAGCGAGGCGCTGCTGACGATCTGCGAGGTGATTCCGCTCCAGCTGTTCTCGTACTTCATGGCGCTGCAGAACGGCATCGATGTCGACAATCCACGCAATTTGAGTAAGGCTGTGCTTTCGGAGTAGGGATGAGGGGTTGGCTGCGGGCGAGTGTCTGGCTGCTGGTGTTGCCGTGGAGCGGCTTCGCGCAGGAAAAGTGCGCGAAGCGCCAGAGCGCAGCGGAAGTGGATCAGCGCATCGACAAGCTGATCGCGCAGATGACCCTGGCCGAGAAGGTCACCGAGATGGGCGATCGCGCGCCGGGGATTCCGCGGCTTGGGCTGCAAGGCTACAACTGGTGGAACGAGGGTCTGCACGGGCTCGCGCGCGACGGCTACGCGACCGTCTTTCCGCAGGCGATCGGCCTTGCGGCTACGTGGGATGCAGGGCTCATCCACCAGGTCGGAGAGACCATCTCAACCGAGGCGCGGGCCCGGTACAACACGCATCGCGAGGAAGACACAGTGCGCTATGGTGGGCTGACCATCTGGTCGCCCAACATCAACATCTTTCGCGATCCGCGCTGGGGACGTGGACAGGAGACCTACGGCGAAGACCCCTTCCTGACGGCCACGCTGGGCACGCAGTTCATCCGCGGTGTGCAGGGAGATGACCCGTTCTACCGCAAGGCCGATGCCACGCCGAAGCATTTCGCGGCACATAGCGGACCTGAAAAAGGCCGCGACGGTTTCAACGCCCAGGTATCCGCTCATGATCTTGCGGATACCTACCTGCCGGCCTTCCATGCGGCTGTAACCGGGGGCGGCGCGGCGGCGCTGATGTGCTCGTATAACGCCATCGATGGCACCCCGTCGTGCGCGCGAAGCGAGACGCTCGATGCGCGACTTCGCGGGCGATGGGGCTTCAAAGGGTATGTTGTTTCAGATTGCGATGCGGTGGGGAACATCACCGACTATCAGCACTACACCCAGGATGCGGCCCATGGTGCAGCGGCGGCATTGAAGGCAGGCGTGGACCTGGACTGCGGGCACTCCTACGACGCGCTGGCTGCTTCCGTTTCAGGGGGCCTGGTGGCTGAGGCTGATGTGGATCGTGCGCTGCACCGGCTGCTCCGCGCACGGGTTGAGCTTGGCATGATGGACGCACCGGGGTGCACCCCTTACGACGCCATCACCATGCGCGATAACGACACGCCGGCACATCGTGCGCTTGCGCTCAAGGCCGCTCAAGAGTCGATGGTTCTGCTCAAGAACGATGGCGTGCTGCCGCTTGGCCCAGGGCGCCGAGTCGCCGTGATTGGCCCGACCGCCGATCTCTTGAAGGTGCTCGAAGCCAACTACCACGGTACCGCCTCGCATCCGGAGACACCGCTCGAGGGCATCGAGGATGGATTCAAGCAGGTAAGTTATGCGCAGGGAAGCCTGCTTGCCGACGGGCTTCCGGTGCCGGTTCCGCGCACCGCTTTACACGTTGGTGAGGAGAAAGACTCGCCTGCCGGGATGCGAGCCGAGTACTTCGACGCGCCCGATTCGACGGGCAAAGCATCTGTAACTAAAACGGTTGCAAAAATCGACCTCGACTATGACCGCACAGGCCCTTCTCCCGAGATTCATGCGTCCAGGTGGGCCGCGCGCTGGAGTGGATATCTCACTCCGCCAGCAGCTGGTGACTACGTGCTGCGCGTCGATGTAGAGCGTTGCTGGGACTGCACGAAGCATGACTCTTACCGGCTCCTGGTGGACGGAAAAGTCGCCATCGAGAACGACGGAACGAAGGCTGAAACCGACCGCATCACCCTGCACTTCGGCGACCCGCACCCACATGCTGTCAGTCTTGAGCTGCTGCACGCGGGCGAGGATGAAGGCATCGCGCTCGAGTGGATTTCCCCAGCCGAGGCCATGCTCGCTGAGGCGGAGCGCGTCGCGAAAGACGCTGATGTTGTCGTGGCTTTCGTTGGGCTCTCCTCTGATCTCGAAGGCGAGGCGTTGCAACTGGAGCTGCCCGGCTTTGCCGGCGGCGATCGTACGAGCCTCGAGCTACCCGAGGCACAGAAGCGCCTGTTGGCGCGGCTTCACGCAACAGGCAAGCCTGTGATTGCGGTGCTGACGTCTGGATCCGCGGTCGCGCTTGATCCCTCTGCATTTGGAACGAGTGCAATGCTCGAGGCCTGGTATCCGGGTGAAGCGGGTGGTGAGGCTCTGGCTAACCTGCTCGGTGGGAAGGCAAACTTCTCGGGTCGTCTGCCGGTGACGTTTCCGCGTTCCGTCGCAGACCTGCCGGCGTTCGCCGACTACAGCATGGCCAACCGCACCTACCGTTATTTCAAGGGCCCGGTCTTGTTTCCGTTTGGGTTTGGCCTGAGCTATACGAAGTTCAGCTACGGACAGGTCCGGCTGCAGAGTGCCAAGGTGCAGGCAGGCCAGCCGTTGCATGCAACGGTGCAGGTTCGTAATACAGGTACGATCGCCGGGACTGAAGTGGTCGAGGCATACATCGCTCCGCCGCAGCTCGGCGGTGCACCCCGGCTTGCGCTTGCCGGGATGGAGCGCGTGACGTTAGCCGCGGGTGAGTCGCGCACCGTCAAGTTGACGTTTGCGCCTGAGCAGCTGAGCTTCGTGGATGGTGCCGGCCACCGCGCCGTAAGGGCGGGCAGCTATCGTCTCTATGTTGGCGGCAGACAGCCCGCAGGGGGGCAGGGAAGCGGCTTCACGATCGTGGGCGAGGAGCCGCTGGACTTCTAGAGCACCCTAGCTCTTCAGCAGTTCCGGCTTCGTATGCGCGAGCTTGCCGATCAGCTCGCCAAACAGCGTGTTGGCCCATGCAAACCACGCTCGCGTAAACTTCGCGGGATGATCGATCGAGTAGCTCTCGTGCATGAAGCCGGTTCCCGCCGACGCGGTCTTCAGCATCGCAAGCGCGTGCCGAATCTCAGTGTCGCTTGTGCTGGTCAGTGCGTAGATGGTCTGCGACATGGGCCAGATCATGTCGCGCCCAACGTGCGGACCGCCGATGCCTTCACCGGCCGATCCCGAAAAGAACCACGGATTGCGTTTGCTCCAGACGAAGGCTCGCGTTCGTGTATACAGGGCTGGGTCGGGTGAACTGTCGATATAAGGAAGGCCAAGCAGGCTGGGGACATTGGCGTCGTCCATCAGGATCTGGCCGCCGAAGCCATCCACCTCGTAGGCCCAGATGGTGCCTTCACTCGTGGTCGCAACCGCATGCTGCTGCAGCGCCGCGGCAACCTCGTCGGCGAGTGACGATGCATCGGAAGCAAGGCTCGCATCGTGCAGAATGCCGTTGGCCATCTCGGCAAGCTGACGCAGCGACGCAACCGCAAACAAATTCGAGGGAACAAGAAACGGCAGGATGCATGCATCATCCGAAGGCCGGAAGCCCGAGAAGATGAGTCCGACCGGGTTGACCGGGTTACCGAAGCCATCTTCGTCCAGCGTCTCGGTAGGTGTGGGAGCGTTACGCTGGAAGTGATAGGGGCCCAGACCGTGCTTGCGCTGCTGCACCCGCATGGTCGCGACGACCAGCCGCATCGCATCCGCCCAACGCGCGTCGAAGGGATCGGTGTTGCCGGTCTTCTTCCAGTAGCCGAAGGCCAGCCGGATGGGATAGCAGAGCGAGTCAAGCTCATACTTGCGTTCGCCCACACCCTGTTTCATCGTGGTGGCATCCTGGCGGCTCCAGGTCAGCGGCGGCGCGTTGAGGTCGGCCATGAAGGAGTTCGCATAGGGGTCGATCAAGAGGCAGCGCGCCTGGCGCCTGATGACGCCTTCGAGCATGCGGCGTAGAGGCTTGTCATTGGCAGCAAGTGGCAGGTAAGGCCACACCTGCGCCGACGAGTCACGCAGCCACATGGCAGCGATGTCGCCGGTGATAACGGCCGTGTCCGGCTTGCCTTCAAACGTTCCCGCCTCAACGGTCGTATCGAGCGTGTTAGGAAAGCAGTTCGTGAAGAGTGTCGCAAGCAGCGGGTCGGCAATCCGCGGCCGCGTCTCGACCAGAAACTGTTCGACTGCCTCTGACCGAAAACGCCGGTCTGCTTGTGCCGGTCTTGTCCCTGAGGCCACGGGATTGACAGTGCTGTACTGGAACGGCGAAGCGATGCCACTGCCTTCGGCGCAGGCAAGCGCGGCTGCAGCCGCACTCCCCTTCAGCAGATCCCTGCGAGTCCATCCAAACATGGCGAATCCTTCCAGCAATTGCGTGCAGCTAGACGAGGGACGGCGGAAGCGAAGCCGGTGACGTGCCCAGTACGAGATTTGGTGTGGGCCGCATCTGCAAAACAAGCTTGCCGCCCTGCGCGATCTCCTGGTGCGTAAACCAGGTACGGGACTGCGGCTTGCCGTTCAGCGTGAAGGCGTGGATGTACTGGTCCTTGGGGTTCGAACGCTGCACTTCGATCTCGAGCTTGCGGCCATTGCCAAGATCGACAGCCGCATGCTCAAACAGCGGCGAACCCAGGATGTAATCGCCGCTCACCGCGTTGACAGGATAGAAGCCGAGCGCGCTCAGCACGTACCAGGCAGACATCTGGCCGACATCCTCGTTGCCCTGCAGCCCATCGGGCTTGTCGAAGTACATCGTCTCGAGCAGGCTGCGCACGCGGGCCTGCGTCTTATGCGGCTGGCCGGCGTAGACGTACAGGTAGGCGATGTGATGGGAAGGCTCGTTGCCGTGCGCGTACTGGCCGACCAGTCCAGCGATGTCCGGCGGTGCATCCGCCGGCAGCGTGGATGCGGTAGTGAAAAGCTCGTCCAGCTTCGCCAGGAACGGCTCGCGTCCACCGAAGAGCGCAATCAGCCCCGCCGGATCATGCTGGATGGCGAAGGTCGTCTGCCACGCGTTCGACTCGGTGTAGTCGTGCCACTTGCTGAAGTGTCCGAGGTCGATCGGGTTGAACGGCGTCGTGAAGCTCTTGTCGGCAAGCTTGGGCCGCATAAAGCCGACGGACGGGTCAAAGTAGTTGCGGTAGTACTTCGAGCGCTCGCGGAGCATGGCCGCGTCGTCATTCCGTCCAAGCTTCGTCGCCACGTGAGAGATGGCGTAATCGTTGTAGCAGTACTCGAACGTCTTCGAGACCGACTCTGCCTCAAGGTCGGCCGGGATGAAGTGCATCTTGCGGTAGTAACCCAGTCCGCGCCAGTCGTCCTGCATGGCGCGCTTCATCATCACCTTGTAGGCGAGCTCGGTGTCGATCCCTTGGAACCCTTTATTGATCGCCTCCGAGATGACGGAAGCCGAGTGATAGCCGGTCATCGTGCCGGTCTCTGTCCCCTGCAGCGGCCACACAGGCATGCCGGCCGGGCTCTGGACCGCCATGCGGATCAGCGTGTTGGCGAAGTCCGGAACACGTGCCGGCTCAATCAGCGTGTAGGCCGGGTGGGCCGCGCGGTAGGTGTCCCAGAGGGAGAAGGCGGTGTAATTGTGCTGGCCAGCGGGAACCGTGTGCACCGCGTTATCCATGCCACGATACTGGCCATCTACATCGTCGAACAGAGTCGGCCCAAGCGACATATGGTAGAGCGCCGTATAGAAGATGCGTTTGTGCACGTTGTTCGCCGTCGTAACGCGGATCTTGCCGATCTGCGCGGCCCACCGCGTCCGTGCCTGCTGCCTCACCTGGTCGAAGTCCCACACGGGTATCTCGGCGGCGAGGTTCTTCGCAGCCTGTTCGGCGCTTACGCCGGAGATCCCCGTCTTCACGTGGATGACCTCGTTGGCGGTCGTCGAAAAGTGCAGCACGCACTTCAGGTTGGTCCCGGTAAGCGGCTTCTTGTACTCCGCCTCCTCGTCATCCTGGTAGAAGACAATGCGGTCCGGAGTCTTCGAGACTTCAAGCGCGAAGTAGGAGTGGCGGCCTTCCCCCCAGGCGCGCGTCACCCGTCCTCCGGTCAGCATCGCGGGCGAAGGATGCGCCAGCTCGGCCGAGATGACGTTCGGCTTGCCGCCGCCGATGTAGCCGTGCTGCAGGTCCAGCACGATGTACGCCTTATCGGCCTGCGGAAAGGTGTACCGGTGAATCCCGGCGCGCTCGGTGGCCGAGAGCTCCGCCTTGATCCCGTAATCCTTCAGCAACACGGCATAGTAGCCGGGCGAGGCGACTTCGTCCTCATGGCTGAAGCGCGATCGGTAGCCCTCTTCCGGATTCTCGCGTGTGCCGGGCACGATGCGCGCCGTCCCCGTACCTGGCATTACCAGGAAGTCGAGCAGATCGCCGCACCCGGTCCCGCTGAGGTGCGTGTGGCTGAAGCCCATGATGGACTTGTCCGAGTCGTGGTAGCCAGAGCACCAGTCCCAATCATCGTTATAGGTATCGGGGCTCAGCTGGACTGCGCCAAACGGCACGGTCGCTCCTGGAAAGCAGTGTCCGTGGCCGCCCGTGGCAATGCGCGGGTCAACCCATTGCAAAACATCATCGCCCGCATCAGGCTCGGCCAGCAGGCCTGCGGGCAGCAACGAGACAGCGGAGGCAGCCGCAACACCCTGCAATAGCTCGCGGCGCGAAATCCGGGCAGTGGTGTTGCCTTCAGCAAGGGAGGACGAACTCAGGTCGCGCGATTTCATGGTCTAAGAGTAAAACAGCTTCGTCCAAAGGTGATCGAATGGAGCCAAAGCGAACTGATTCTGGCCTCTTCCAATACGCTGTGAACTCTATGCTCGCTTGCCTTTTTGAATGTCCGGACTGTCCGCTATGGTCATATTGGACCCTGAAATCGTCGATATTGATCGCTAAGCAGCAGCACAAGCCTTGTGGTCTGCGCTAAACTCACCCTGCATGAGTCAGAAAGTCGATCTCCGCGGCGACAGGATCATGAAGGCGCTGCTGCGAGCGGGAGACATCTCCGTTCAGGAGTTGGTTGACCAGGTCGGCACATCCGCGCCCAGCATCCGCCGCGATCTGGCCCGCCTGGAGAAGCGTGGACTTGTGCTGCGAACCCACGGCGGCGCCACCCTCGTCGAGCAGTTGCTCTATGAGCCGTTCCGCCACGACACGTCCTTCCAGGCGCGTGAGCATCGCCGCGCAGACGAAAAGCGGAGGATCGGCCTCGCCGCAGCCGAACTGATCATGGACAAGGAGACCATCGGTCTCACCGCGGGGACGACCACCACCCAGATCGGCCGTTCGCTCCGTCACCGCCGCGGAATCTCGGTCGTCACCAACGCACTCAATATCGGCATGGAGCTCTGCAACCAGCCGGCCGTCAAGGCCACCCTCACCGGCGGAACCCTCGCCTGGGCCTGGACCTTTGCTCTGGCCGGACAGGCGACCCTCAAGTTCCTCCAGGATGTCTACCTCGACAAAGCCTTCATCGGGACGACAGGCCTCGATCTCGAGCGCGGAGTGACGACGCTCGAGCCCGAAGAAGCCGCCGTCTCCCAGGCCATGATCCGCAACGCCAGGCAGGTCATCGTCGTAGCGGACTCGTCGAAGATCGGCTCGGTCAGCCCCGCCCTGATCTGCCCTCTCTCAGCCATTCACGTGCTCGTGACCGACTCCGGCATCCGGCCGGAGGATATGCAGATGCTTGCCGAACGCGGTATCAGGGTCATTCTGGCCTGAGTCCTCCAGGTTGGCCAGAAGCTCCTCCGCGTTCACTCTTCCCCCAGGCACCCCACAGAATGATTGAATGCTGCCGAAGCGTACATTTATAGTGTCTGTAGATCGACTTCGATCAAACTGTTGACTTCCCGCTGGAGAACCCCCTTCGGGAGAATGACCTGGCTGCCCGGACTGAAGTAATGTTGTCTGAACCGTCTTGCCGCTGGAAGATCCAGAGTTGCCATTTCAACTCCGCGGCAATCAACGCGGAAGAATCAAGGAAACATGCAGAGCACATTGCGCGGGCGTCGCCTGCTCACGGGCGCCGAAGAGATCGATTTCCCGGAGATCACCCTCGAGGACGGAAAGATCGTCCGCCTCGAGGCTGGCGCGCCGAACGATTCGACTGAAACCTTCACCGCGTCCTTCTTCGACATTCACGTGCACGGCGCAGGTTCGCACGACTTCATGGCGGCGAATGCTGCGGAGATCGATGCCGTGGGCGCCTTTCTGGCGCGCCGTGGAGTCGCGCACTACCTGCCGACGACGGTGACCGGCCAGGTGGACCTTACCTTGCGTGCGCTCAGCCGGCTCGCCGATGCGATCGAACGTGGCGCCAGCAACGAAAGTGACGCGGCAACGCCGGTCGGAATACACCTCGAAGGACCGTTCGTCTCGCACATCAAGCGCGGCGTTCATCCTCCGTCCAGTATTCTCGCACCCGACCTGCCGCTCTTCGACCGCTTCCAGCAGGCCGCGCGCGGGCATATCAAGCTGATGACGCTTGCGCCGGAGCTGCCGGGCGCAGTCGAGTTGATCGAACATGCAACAGCCGGCGGAGTCCGTGTCAGCCTGGGCCACAGCAACGCCACCGAGGAAGAGGCATTGGCCGGCATCCGCGCCGGGGCCGTCAGCGCGACGCACGCCTTCAACGCCATGCGTTCGCTCCACCATCGCGAGCCCGGCATCCTCGGCGTTGTGCTCGACCAGGAGCAACTCTATGCCGAAGCAATCTGCGACGGCGTCCACGCGCATCCGCTGATCGTCCGCATGTGGCTGAAGCTCAAGGGCCGCGATCACGCCATCCTGGTCACCGACGGCATGTCGGCCACGGGAATGCCCGATGGGCAATACACGCTCGGCGACCTGGAAGTCCATGTCAAGGACGGCGTCTGTCTGGCTGGCGGAACGCTCGCCGGCAGTGTGCTCACGATGGATATTGCGGTCGACAACCTGCAGCGCTTCACCGGCAGCTCGCTCGAAACCGCGGTCCGCCTCGCGTCGAGCAATCCCGCACGCATGCTCGGGCTCGAGCACCTCGCACAGCTCAGCGTCGGCTCGGACGCGAACTTCAATATCTACGCCGCAGACGGTCGCCGCGAGGGAACCATCCTGCGCGGACGGCGGCTTCAAACGGACGCAGCACCACAGGTTTCAAAGGGGGGTCATGGCCAGGTTGTGTTTGCGGGGAATCGCTAGCTGCACCGTTGCAGCGTTCGCGCTGGGAAGTTCGGCTTCGGCCCAGACAGCAGCACCCGGCGCGACTCCGCTGGTGGTCCAGGGCGACCACTTCCTGCTGCGCGGCAAGCCCTTCCAGATCCTCTCGGGCGAACTCGAATACGCGCGCATCCCACGCGCGGACTGGCGCGACCGCCTGCGCAAGGTGCGTGCGCTCGGGCTCAATACCATCACGGTTTACGTCTTCTGGAACCTGCATGAGCCGGCAGAAGGCACATACGACTTCGCCGGCCAGAATGACGTTGCGGAGTTCCTGCGCGAGGCCCAGCAGCAAGGGCTCGCCGTCATTCTCAGGCCCGGCCCCTATGTCTGCGCGGAGTGGGACCTGGGTGGCTACCCCGCCTGGCTCCTGAAGCAGGACGGCATGCTGCTGCGAAGCTCGCAGCCTGCCTACCTCGATCAGGTCCGGCGCTGGATGAACCGCCTCGGCAAGGAGCTTGCACCATTGCAGGCGAGCCGCGGTGGCCCCATCGTCGCCGTCCAGGTAGAGAACGAATATGGTTCCTTCGACGTCAAGGAAGACCGCTCCGCCTACATGAACGCGGTGCGAAAGATCGTCACCGATGCAGGCTTCGGCGAGTCGCTGCTCTACACCGCTGATGGCGGCGACGTCATGCAGAAGGGCTCCATCCCCGGCGTCTTTGCGGCCGTCGACTACGGCACCGGTGACGCGCAGCGCTCGCTCGATCTGCTCAAGCAGTTCGCCCCGACCGGGCCCGTCTACGCGGCCGAATACTGGGACGGCTGGTTCGATCACTGGGGCGAGAAGCACCAGGTCACCGACGCAGCCAAACAGGAGCAGGAGATCCGCGAGGTCATCGCCAAGGGCTACTCCATCAACCTCTACATGGTGCACGGCGGCACGTCCTTCGGCTGGATGAACGGCGCCAACTCGGGCGACCAGGGCTATCAGCCCGACGTCTCGAGCTACGACTACGACGCTCCTCTCGACGAGTCAGGCCGGCCCCGGCCGAAGTACTTCGCCCTGCGCAACATGATCCGCGATGTCACCCACCAGGAACCGCCTCCGGTTCCTGTATCCCCCCCGCTCATCTCATCGCCGGTCGTTCATCTCACGGGGAATCGAAGCGTCTTTGCCGGCCTGGACGACCCCGTGAAGGCTGCCGATCCGGTACCCATGGAGAAGCTCGGCCAGGCATACGGATATGTTCTCTATCGCCACATCATCGGAGCCTCCGAGGCCGCCACCGGAAACCTGAAGATCGATCAACTGCACAGCTATGCGCGGGTCTACCTCGATGAAAAGCTCGTCGGCTTCATCGATCGTCGCCTCAAGCAGGACACGCTCGCAATCGAAGCCAAGGCAGGACAGCGCCTCGACCTCCTCGTCGAGAACTCCGGCCGCATCAACTTCACCACGGCCATTCGCGGCGAACGGGCCGGCATCGTCGGCAAGGTCAGCCTCAACAACAAGACGCTTACCGGCTGGGATTTCTACGCCGATGTGGTGCAGGAGATGCCCAATGTAGCCGGACAGTCGGATTGCTCCGGGCCCTGCTTCTTCTATGGTGATCTGCAGATAGACAAGCCTGGCGATACCTACCTGAACACCACGGGCCTGGGCAAGGGCGTCATCTGGGTCAACGGCCACCTGCTCGGACGTTTCTGGAACGTCGGACCGATGGGTTCCCTCTTCCTGCCCGGGGTCTGGCTGCACCCAGGCCACAATGCTGTAACAGTCTTTGATCTCAACGGCGGTAAGGGGCTTACATTGCAAGGCGACACCACGGTGCAGTACCTGCCCATCCAGGCCGAGCGTACCACTCCAGTTACAAATTCAAGTACGAGCAAATAAACGCGGCACTACAAGCGAGGGTTCATGATGAAGCATGCGAAAAAACTGTTGCTGGGTTCGACCTTGGGTCTGTTCGTGTCCCATGCTGCTACAGCTCAGAAGACTGAGTTTTGGATGGGCAACGGCCGGGCCTCGGTCGAATCCTTCATGGCGCACAAAGACAAGATCGACGTCATCTCGCCCACCTGGTACCAGATTGACGAGGACGGGCTTGTCACCGGTGAGCCTCAGCCAGTGGTCTTAAAAGCTGCCAAAGCCGCGCACATGACCATCGTGCCGCTCTTCGCCATCTTCGATCATGTCAAGATTCACACGCTCATCAACGATCCGAAGGCGCAGGACGAGATGATCAAGGCCTTCGTGCGCGAGTGCAAGGAGAATGGCTACGACGGCATCAACTACGACATAGAAGATGTCATGTGGACCGATCGCGACGCGCTCTCCGCCATGGTCAAGAAGACCGCCGACGTCTTGCACAAAGAGCACTTACTGATACAGATCGATGTGGTGCCGAACGCGCCGGGCCACGCCGGTGAGACCGCCTTCGGAAAGTGGATCTACCAGGAGTGGCGCGGCGGCTACGATCTCAAGGCGCTCGGCGAAGTCGTCGATACCCTCTGCCTGATGACCTACGACCAGCACACCCACTGGACAACGCCTGGGCCAGTAGGCGGCTGGATCTGGACCAAGGACAATCTCGACTATGCGCTCGAGGTGGTCCCGAAGGAGAAGCTGTCGCTCGGTATCGCCATCTACGGCTACCGCTGGTACACCGGCGATCCCGGGCTCGACAAGAAGGAGAAGAAGCCCAACGAGACCTCGGACTTCATCAGTGGTCCGGACATCTTCCTCCTGCGCGATACCTACGGCGCAAAAGAGCAGTGGGACGACGTAGACCATACCCCATGGTTCTACTTCTACCGCGACCAGATGCGCGAGTGGATCTTCTGGACCAACGAAAGAGCGTTCAAAGACCGTTACAATCTCGCGAAGCAGAGCGGTATTCAGGGCATCTGCTCCTGGGACCTGGGCGATGAGGATCCTTCGATCTGGAACGCCATGCCGGTCATCAAGCGCTAAAAAAAAGGACCCATGCGGGTCCTTTCTTTTTAGATCTCGATCGGAACAGTCAGATCGGGGATCGACTCAAATCGCGGCTGCCGTATCCGGTGCCCGCGCAGTGCGAAGAATATGATGTACGCGTAGCAGAACAGCACCACGAAAAAGCTGTGCTGATACCCCAACCGGTCAGCCAGAAAACCCTGCAGCAGCGGGATAACCGCCCCGCCCACCACCATCGTGATCAGGATGCCTGAGCCCTGGCTGGTGTATTTTCCCAGCCCGCGCACCGAGAGCGGGAAGATGCACGGCCACATCACCGAGTTGAAGAGCCCGCACGCGACAATGGTCCACATCGCCATCGGTCCATGTCCCAGAATCGTAACGGCTACGAGCACAAATGCAACCGACGCGACCGCGGCCAGCGCCTTTTCGGTCGGCACCTTCAGCAGCGCGAATGTGCCGATCAGGCGCCCGATCATCGCGCCTCCCCAGTAAAGCGAAACATAACCAGCCGCAACCTTCGGCGGAATGCTCCCCATCGAAGGCTGCCCAAGGAAGCTGATCATGATGCTGCCGATCGCAACCTCCGCGCCCACGTAGGTGAAGATGGCAATCGCACCCAGGCGCAGGTGCAGGAACTGCCACGCACTCCCCTGGTCGGCCTTGCCGGCGCTCGTGCTTCTGTCCGTGGTCGGGATGATCTCGGGCAGTGGAACAAAAAGCGTGCCCAGCGCAATCAGAAACGTGAACGCCGCGACAACAAGGTAGGGCATGCGCACGGAGGCCGCCCGTTGCGCGGCCGTAGCGCCCGCGGCCACGAAGATAAAGATCGCTCCCAGCTTCGGCGCCAGCGTGGTCGCACCGGAGTTAAGGAAGCCGCAGAGATTCAACCGGGACGCCGCGGTCTCGGGCGAACCAAGCGCGCCGACATAGGGGTTGATCGCAACCTGTAACAGTGCAAGTCCACTGCCCACGACGAACAACGCGAACAGAAAAAGCCCATAAGAGATAAGCAGGGACGCCGGAACGAACAGCAGCAGACCGCAGCCCATCGTCGAGAGCGCGGTCACGATGCCGGCCTTGTAGCCAATCCGGCGGATGATCCAGCCCGAGGGCAGCGACATCACAAAGTAAGCGCCAAAGAAGCAGAATTGCACCAGCATCGCCAGGGCATTCGTCAGGCTGAAGAGCGTCTTGAAGTGCGACACCAGGATGTCGTTCAGCGCGGTGATAAACCCGATGCTGAAATAAAGCGTCACCATCAACGCCATCGGAACGGTGTAGCCGCCGGAGGGTCGCGTCTGCGTGGTCGAGAGGGTGCCGCCTGGGGTGCTTACGTCCATGTCTGCCTCCGGAGAATCCTGTCCTTGATGCTAAGGCCCTCAAACAAAGCGAATAAACTTTTCCCATACCTGGAGGCGGTCAGCAGCATAATGACCGTTTCGGTGCGCTATGATCATTTCGGTTGACGATATCACAGCGGTCGACAGTTCCGCCCAGGAGAGTGAACGTGAGGCGTCGTAGTGTCCTGTTTCAACTTGCAGCAGCCGGAATCGTCCTCCCAAGAGCGAACGCCGCGTTCCTTCCCAGCTCACCAGCCTCGTCCCCTGGCGCCTCACCGGCCGCGAGACCCTCTCCCCAGCAACAGGCCTGGCAGGATCTCCAACTCGGCATGTTCGTGCATTTCGCACCGAATACCTATCAGAATGTCGAGTCCGACGATCTTTCAACACCGCTGGCTGCAATCAATCCTGCCCACCTCGATACCGATCAGTGGGCTCGCACGGCGGTCGCGATGGGTGCGCGCTATCTCGTCTTTGTCGCCAAGCACCAGGGCGGCTTCTGCATGTGGCAGACCCACACCACCGACTACGGCATCCGCAACACCCCGTGGAAGGGCGGCAAGGGAGACGTGCTGGCTGATGTTGCCGCCTCCTGCCGCAAGTTCGGCCTTAAGCTTGGCGTCTATGTTTGTCCGCGCGACGACCACTTCGGCGTCGGGACCGGTGGCATCTGCAAGGACCCCGCCCGCCAGCCAGCCTACGACGCCATGTACCGTGAGCAGCTTACCGAAGTCTTCTCGCGTTACGGCGAACTGGTCGAGATCTGGTTCGACGGCTCCACCATCACGCCGGTTGGGGACCTCCTCAAGAAGTATCAGCCGAACGCCATGGTCTTCCAGGGCCCGCAGGCCACCATCCGCTGGGTAGGGAACGAAGACGGCTTCGCACCCTACCCCTGCTGGAACGGCATCGACGCGGCGGAGGCGCACAAGGGAACAGCCACCGCCCTCGACAGCGACCCCAATGGCGACACCTGGCTCCCCAACGAGGTGGATGTCTCGATCCGCCGCCCGGACTGGTTCTGGCACACGGATAACGAAAACAAGGTCCTGACGCTCGAACAGTTACTGTCGATCTACTATCGTTCGGTCGGCCGGGGAGCGCAGCTGTTGTTGAATATCCCGGCCAACCGCGACGGTCTGCTTGCGGACCCGGACGTCGCAGTCGCCACGCGTCTCGGTGCCGAGGTGAAGCGTCGCTTCGCCGCGCCGGTGGCGACCGGAAAAGGCAGGGGAAGCACCATCGTCCTCAAGTTGCCCGCGGAAACCCGGGTCGACACTGTCGTTCTCGAAGAGGAGATTGCCCTCGGAGAGCGGACACGCGCGTACAAGTTGGAGGGCCAATCCGCCGGCAACTGGACGCTGCTCGCCGAGGGCTCTTCCATCGGCCACAAGCGCATCCAGCCCATCAAGCCCGCAACTGTCTCGGCGATCCGCTTCACCGCAACCCACTCCTCCGGAACTCCCGCGCTGCGAACCCTTGCGGCTTACGATACGGGAGTGGCTCCGCCGGAGGACTGGAACGCGTCTTCAAGCCTTTGGGCGGCGGGGCTGGTAGGAAGTTGGTCAGGCGGCAGCTTTTCGCTCGATCTCACCAAACATATCCCCGTGGCGGGGCAGTACGTCCTGCGCTTCCGCCCGCGGGAGGGCTCGGTCAACGGCCTCAGCGATGTAGTCCTCGCGCTCGGCGGCTCGTCCACGCCCTCTCTCATCAAGCCCTCGAAGAAGCGCCCCGACGAACTTCTGCTCGACATCACGGGTCTCGACAAATCCATCGAAGTACGCGGCAAGGTCGTAGGAGCCGAGAATGGATCGGTGCTGCTGGAGCGCCGTTAGCGGACCATGTGGTGGCGCGCACGCCACAGCGCCCCGTCCAGAGGATCGATCACGCCGGCCAGGAAGCTGGTCGCCGGAAACTCGCCACGCACCGCTTCCTCCAGCGCATCGCGGACTGGCGCGACGTTCTGCATGATCGAGCCGGCAAACGCGATCGCCAGATGTGGCTCCCCCGCTGATGACTCCGCCACGATGCGGCGGATCATCAGCCGTGCCAGGTAGCCTAAATCTTCGCCCTCCCGGTGCAGCACGGACTGCGCAATCTCGTCCCCAGCCACGGCGGCAGCGAGTACCAGGTGGGTCAACTTCGAAAAATCCGGCGCCGGGATGCTGTTCGCAAATTCGATTAACGCGTCCTCCGACGGCAGCTTCCAGAATTCGCTGATCGCCTGCCGCAGAATCGTCTGCCGTCCCTCATCCTCGGCCAGGAATGCAGCACGCAGGGCCTCGTGTCCGATGCGGTGACCGCTGCCCTGGTCCGCCAGCGCCGGTCCCCAGCCGCCAGCCGTCATAATCCTGCCCATTGGTCCGCGTCCCGCCACATTCGATCCCGTCCCCGCAAGCACCAGCACGCCAGCGCCACCCTGGAATGCCGCATCGAGCGCAATATCCACGTCGCCCGTCAGCAGCAGGTCGCCCGACACATGCTGCCCCAAACTCGCGCGAAGCCAGTCCGTCACCAGCGGGACCGTATTGCCGGCCGTCCCCACGCAGGTGCAGTCCACCTCCCGCATGGAAAGTCCGCTCAACGTACTCAGCTCTCTCAGCGCGCCTTCAAGGTTCGCACCCGTGGTCGCCGCGTCG
Source organism: Lichenicola sp. (assembly GCA_964658635.1). Taxonomy (GTDB): domain Bacteria; phylum Acidobacteriota; class Terriglobia; order Terriglobales; family Acidobacteriaceae; genus Edaphobacter. The sequence continues at coordinate 33,020 of CAZZZP010000008.1, forward strand.
GCGCGCATGCGCTTGATCGTGCCGCTGCGCACCCGCGCAAGCTCCGTGCGCTCATTCGCGAGCACGTAATCCGTCTTCGTTCCGCCTGCATCGATCGCAAGAAACACCGCCATCTTTCGTCCACTCCCGTGCGCCAAGTGTCAGTCAACGCCTGTTTTGATCAACCCGGCTCAAAACAATCAATCCGATTAAACCATCTTCAGGCCGCAGATGCTCATCCGCCTCACCACGCATTCGTCAACGCACATAGTTCCTCGTCACCCTCTGCCTTGGAGCCAAGGTGTCCGCGCAGGACACACTCCGAAGCATTGCGCTCCTTCGGTCCAGCACGAAATAACCCTTCCACTCACCCAGGGGAATGCCTTACAAGTCTTCCTCAAACAGGATATTTTCCTCGCCCGTCTCAGCGTCGAACTGGATGTACGACAGGTGTGCAGCCGGTCCGTCCATGTTCATCAGCACGTATCCATGGCGGTAAAACCCTCCCGGATCGGAAGCCAGACTGACGTTCTCAAGCGGAATGTCATGGTGGCAGAGGGTCAACGGCGGCATCAGCGAGACCGGAAACGCGCCATGACCGATGCATCGCCCAAGAATGTTGAGCTGCTTCTGATAAATCACCATGTTGTGCTCATGGCCCCAGAGCCACGCCGAAACCTGAGCCAGCACATCCTGCGTCGCTGCCATCAGGTTCGGATTCACTGCCGCACCACCAATATTCTCGAACGCGGTAAAAAGCTGGTGATGTGAAAGCAGCATCGTCTTCCGTCCACCCGCATTCGCAATCTTGTCCTTCATCCACAAAACTTCCTGGGGATCCATCGTGGTCGCATCCGCAACCGTATTCGGGTTCGAGTCATGCAGACTCGTGTCCATCGCAAGAAACTGCCAGTGATCGTTCCGCAGCGCAAAGTAACTCGCCGGCTGGCCCAGCATGTCGATCAACGTGTAGTACGGGTCCCCGCCCGCGTACATATCGTGATTGCCCGGCAAATGAAAGGTCGCTGGCTTCGCTTGCAGGTCGGTCAGCTTCGCGCCCCACGCAACCCTCGGAATGCCAAGCGTAGGCTGCCAGATCGAATAGAAATAATTCTGCACCTCCGACTGTGTGCCGGAGTAATAGACATCGCCCAGGTGGATCACCACATCCGGCGTGTGCGTCGCCACCTTTGCCAGAAGAGCCTTCGCCGCGGGCTGGCCCGTTCCCCAGTCGGCAATGATCACGACCGTGCCCTTGTTCGGCAGACGATCATTGATCACAAAGTCATCGAGCCTGGTCCAACGTCGATAGGGAATCGCCTTGTCAGCGATGCGGCTCGCAACATAGATCGCAAGCACTTCGCCCCACTTCGGATCGCATTGGCCAAAGGGCGTATCCAGCTGCGCGTGCAGCGCGGTCGCTTCCGTGTAATCACCGGTAAAGTGCGCCTTGATCTGTGCCTCCGCAAGCCGAATCGCGGTGGTCGCGCAGAATTTCGCATTGTCCAGCACGCCCGCGGCTATAGCTGCCGGCACGTCCACTGCCGGAATCCCACTACCCGCGTCGATCAGCGCCGCAATCGAGTTCCCATGCACAATCGCAGGATCCTGCTGTGCGGGGCGCTTCAGATGACTCACTCCCAACGGCGGCCCAAAGCCCGCGGCCGGCGAAGTCGAGTTCCGCTTCGCAATCACCTGGTCGACCGCGGACTGCCAAAGCGAAGCATTGCGCCCGCGAAACTGCATCATGTCCTGATCCGGCATGCAAATTCTCCCTTACGTTTGCTCGTTCAGCCGGCGTACCGGCTTGCCGCCATAAACAGTGTTGAAGACCAGCGTCCCGATCCTGGTACGATCGTCCAGCTTCGCCAGCAACTCATCGCGTGTATCGAAAAATCCATCATTGCCGACGACGAATGCCTGCAGACTGTAGCTCTGGCTCTTGCCCAGCAGGTCGACCGGCTGGCTGCGCACCGCGTCAAACAGCGAAGCGCCTGCGTTGGTAAACGGGTGGTTTACGTGCTCGCCCAGATGCGCAATCGTGTCGAAGATCTCGTCGAAATCCACCCAGCCATCGTCCAGCCAGAACTGCGGCCACGGCATCAGCGTCTTCGGCAGAATCGGAATCAGCAGCGGCAACCGCTCTTTCCAGAAGTCCTTCTTAAGCCAAAGCGCCTGCACCCGCGTCCGGATCCCGTACCCGCGCGCCAGCGCCTCCAGGCAAGCCATGCGCTGACTGCATGAGCCTCCATCGAGCGCGATCGTATCGCTCACCGGCTGCTTCTCCGCAACCGAGTAAATCGGTCGCATCACGTCCGACAGGTGCAGATGCGCCCTCTGCACAAAGGCACGCGCATTGGGTTGACCCTGGCTCAGGCTTGCAAGCACCTGCTGCACAGCAGGATGCTCGTAGTTCAAAATCGGAGTGGCGGCGAGGTTGGCATCAGGCATGTTGCACATCCACCCGGGCTACAGCTTGTTTCGCCTCCCACCAGGCAATGCCCCGCACCGAGATCCCCAGTACCACGGCCGCCGTCATCGCATAACCGATCACATTGACAAAGCCCTTGAAGATCACCACCGACGCGACAAAGAACGCGAGCGGCAGGTAGATGTTCAACAGGAGCCGCTCAATGCGGATCCACTTCACCTCGCGTTGAATCGTCCACGCCAGCACCACATCCAC
>CAZZZP010000008.1:35694-72631 GCA_964658635.1 Lichenicola sp.
TCCACGCCCCACCACAGCGTATCGAGAAAATTGCTCCCGGCAATCCTGGCGCCCTGCTGCGTCCACACCTCGCCCAGACTCGCATGGTAGTGAACGATCACCGCGTAGTAGAAGTGCACCGCATAGGCCAGGTAGGCGAACGTCCAGAACAGCAGCCACAGATTCCGGTAGACCTGCCCGCGCTCCGGCTGCAGGTAAAGGTAAAGTGCCGGGATCAGCAGAGCCTGCGCCACCCAGATCGAATAGATCATCCTCTGGCCAGGAAGATCGAGCGCCGACTCCGCAGCCATCATCGCAACCACCAGCCCCAGCCCGAAGGGCACGAAGGTCGCCGTCAACTGTCCGAGTGTAAAGTTTCGCGTGTTCATATCGTTTTCAGGTACTCCAGCAGATCCTCGAGCTTTGCCTGATCCCAGCCCGGCCCTTTGTAAGCCCATGGGTAGTCGTGGCCCTTGTTTGAATTGCCGGCCACGCTGGTATCGAAGCGGAAGTAGCGCTTCTGATCCGGCTGCGTCGGCGCAATCAGCCCCGCATCCACCGGGTCGTAGTTGTTCGAGCCCCGATAGAACACATCCGGCCGTGGCTTCAGGTTGATCAGCTCAGCCAGCGTCGGCACACTGCCGTTATGCAGATAGGGCGCATGCGTGTACATCGAAACCACCGGAACTGCGATGTAGCCATGCGTATTCCCCAGCGGACCGGGCCGCAGGTCCTCGCGCTTCGGACGCAGCGGCTGCTTGGGCGGAAAAGAGTCGACCAGTACATTCGCCAGCGTGTCGTAATAGCGAAACGAAACCCGTTCCCCATCCACGCCAAGCTGCTGGTAAGGAAAAACGGTATCCTGCTGGCTGCCGCGTACCCATGCCCCACCCGCACCCGGATGCCCATGACAGGAGTCGCAATGCGCCGTATACACCTCGGCCCCACGCTTCACCTTGCCTGCATCAAGCTTCTGGTCCGTGAACACCGTCGTAAACTCTGGCGCCCGCAGGTCCAGTGTGTATTTGATCGATTGCTCGACATTGTTCGAGATCTCTGGCATCGACAGGTTGTCCATCGTCGCGCCCACCGCTACAGCCGCCAGCACGCTTCGTGTCAGCTTGTCGTGCACGCTTCCATCGAACTGGCCCCACGTCCTGTTCCGCTGTTCATACAGCGAGGGCAGCTTGCAGTATCCCCGGTCCAGCATCGCCGGGCGGTTCATCACATTGCGCACCAGGTTGCGAAAAGGCTGCGTACGCGAAGGCCCATTCGGCATATACGCCGCATTGCGCAGATCGACGCCGCCAAAGGGCGTGTCCACCTGTGCTTGCGCCTTCTGCACCAGCCCACGCGTCTGCGAAAGCCACAGCCGGATCATCATCTGCTCGGAGAGCGAAAGCTCCTTGCCGTACTGCTGGTGGTACGTGTCGAAGATCGCCTTCGGCGTCATCCGCTTCTCATCCAGCACGGCCGTCTTGAAGCCGTCGACCCACGCGATAAAGTCGAGCGACGTGCTCCCCATCCCGTGCACCACCACCCCCGCATCCGTGTCGTTCCGCCGTATCACCGACGAATGGCAAAGCGAGCAGTTGATGCCGACGAAGGGAACTGGCGAAGGCGAACCCGACTTCGGCCGATGGTTGGAGATGAAGAAACCCTGCGGCAGCCCCTCGTTCACCCCCGCCTGTCCGCGGATAAAACCATACTGATCGATCCAGTCCCCGGCCGCCGGCCCACCGGGTTGGAACTGATCCGGAAACAGCGTCGGCAGAACCTGGAACACCGGTAGTGGCATGATCTCCGTGCCGGTCGTCGAGTGCAGAAACGACTGCTCCGCATCGAGCGAACGTGGATGCACCCAGGTCGACTCCGCATGCATGAACAGGAAGGTCGCGCAGAGCAGCATCGCCGTCACGCCGCACGCGGCATACATCGCGCCCCTTGCCACCTTCGGCCACAGTGTCATGCCGCGCCTCCATGCCATGCCGCCTGGTGCGCCGCCTGTGTGTCGGAATAACCCTTGCCCTGGCTGTAGAACTTGTCGTAATAAGCCAGGTCCAGGTGATGCGCCTGCACCTGGACACCCGGCACATACATCGCATCGACATGCCCGGGGAAGCGCCCGTATGTGTCATAAATGTAGTTACAAATATCCTTGCAGCATGCAATCACGTCCGGCGTGAACCGTGGCACTTCGTTCAGGAACCGCTCCGAGAAGCCCGGCTTGAAGACCTGGTCGAAGTACTTCGGATCCGTGTACAGCCCGTCCTTGCCATACTTGATGTTCAAGAGCGCATCGACCGCCTCGGACATGTTGTTGTAGTACGGCGGGCACAGCCCTTCGATAATGCCGTCCAGACCAACCGGGTTCGGCTGCCACGCGGGGATCGGCGTGATCACCTTCTTCAGCAGACGACCCAGCGTGAACTTCGGCGTGTCATACCGGAACCCAAGTCCCTTGCCATAAAGCGGCACGCTGTCTGGAGAGCCCAGCAAATACGGTCCCGCAAACGCCCCATGCACCCATCCCCCAAGACCCAGCGCCTGGATCGTCAGCAGCAGATTCTGTACCAGCAGGTCCGCCTCAATGTGGATCCGGAACGTATTCATATAGCCCAGCGGAATCGGTATCTTCTTGTTCAGGAAGCCGCTCTTCACCCACTTCGAAGTGCCCGCGTTGCGATAAAAGTTCCAGTCGTCGATAAAGTTCGGGCGCTGGCCGTCCTCCTGCGAAAGCAGGTACATCATGCCGTTGATGTACTGGTGTGTCAGATCGACGATCGGCACCAGGATCGTGCTTCCCGGTACATTCGAAACATACTTGTTGCGCCCCAGGTAGATCGGAAAGACGCGCGGCATATCGATCCGCTTGTCGAGAATCTTCACCTTGCAGAGCTCGGCGTACGCGATCAGCTTGTCCGGCGTAAGTTCGCCGGAAAGAAAGGAAGCCTCGACGTGATCCGGCTTCTTCAGCAGGTACGTTCCGCTGTCGTTCGCCATCATGAAGTGCGTGCCCTGCGCGTTGTCCGGACTGCTCGCCGTTCGGCCAAACAGGTTCATCAGCGGAGAGCCAAGCATCGGCTTGCCCTGCGGCGTCTGGAACGGTCCATCCGGCATCGTGATCCCGGTGATCCCCGTAGCGGCAATCAGCATCGCCTCTTCGAGCGGGCTCAGCGGCTGCGGCTCTTCATCCGACGTGTAGCTCATGCTGCCCGCCGGAACCGAGTCCAGCCCGTAGCTGATGCGGCGTGAACGCCGGTTGAACATCGCGCTGAACAGCGGATAGTGCAACGCATCGTGCAGCCCTTTGCTCGGCTCCTCCGCATGCGTGTGGGTCTCTGTCGTTTCCGGTTGTATGGTGCTCACAGGCGTCTCCCTTCGTTGCTAGATGGCTTGCCCGCCAGCACATAAGCCCAACGCGCGTCGTTCGCGGCCGTGGACCAGATCAGCTTGTGGTGGTGATAGGAAGGCAGCACCGACAGGCCCCACTTCGCCAGGTCGTTGCGTCCGGCTGCCTGATCCTCGGTCCAGCCCTGGGCATGCTCAGCCACGGCGGCCGTTTGCATGGCCTCGAGATAATCGGCATAGTGCAGCAGATCGGCCGCCGTCGCCAGCGGTCCGTGCCCGGGTAGAAAGACAGCGTCCGGATGCTCCTGCGCAAGACGTCGTACTGCATCAACCATCCCCGGGATCGACGTGCCTCCCTCCGGCTGATCCAGAAAAGGGTAGTAGGTGTGAAAGACCAGGTCCCCCGTAGCAATGACATTTTGCTGCGGCAGGTAGACCCAAAGATCGGCCGCCGTGTGCGCGGGCAGTCCCAACGGCTCCAGCCTCACCTCTACATTCCCAACCTGCAAAGTACGTTCATCCGTCACCGCGCTCGTCGGAAGCCCATCCGCGTGCGCGCTCCACCAGTCGTTGTCATACTTGCGCATCAACGCAGGCGCGCCTCCGCCGGCCATCTTCTCCGCTGCAGGGTAAAGCGAGTTCCCATCCGTATGGTCGTAGTGATAGTGCGTGTTCACCAGCACATCCACCGGCTTTGCACCATGATGCGCAATCCATCGGTTGAGGCTCGTCGACCCCGGTGGGAACTTCGTATCCACCAGCAGCGAACGCCCGCCGCTCTCCACCAGCAGCGAGTTCCCGCCGCCGCCAAAAAAAGCTCGTACCCCCGGCGCCAGCACCGTCGAGCTCACCTTGACGTACCGGTTGTACCCCACCACACCCACGATCAACGCCCCCAGCAGCAAAACCAGAAGAGCCACGCCCGCCCAGAAACCCGCGTAGCTCTTCTCCGCCATGTCGCCCGGATCGAGCGTACCCGTCTTCTTGTACTGATCCTCAAGCCGCAGCGCGCCCTTCAAGGACTCATCCTTCACAAACGGAAAATGCTTCAGCCAGAACCAGCTCATCATCCGGAAGCCCCAGCCCTCGGCCTGCTCCCACGAGCCGAAGCGCGTCCGCCCATTGCCCAGGTCTTCCATGTGGTACGTGTGCCGCGCATAGAAGCCCGGAAGCGCAGTCACCTCCCACGTGACCCTGCTCTCGGGCACCACCTCGACGATGTTCGCAATCGACCACATCTTGTACGGCAGCCACGGCTTGATCGGCTGAAACGTCCAGATCAGGTGCTGGCCCTTCACCAGGTCCTTGTTGCTCGCCCAGAAGAAACATTTGTTCCAACGCGGCCAGAAGTTCGCATGCGCAAACGAACTCCACAAGGTCGCAATCGGAATATCCAGATCCACGGTCCCCTCGACCGGAACCATATCCCTCGATGCAGCCAGCTTCGCCGCTTTCTCTGAGTCAGTCACACTTTGCCTCTTTTCCTGATCTTGTCTCCTACAAGGTGGCTTCGAGATGCTCCAGCATGTACGGGTAAACATCCTTCACCGCATCCTTGCCGTAAATGCAATCGATATGCCCGTAGCCCGGAATCACATGCCGCGAATAAAGCTCGTCCCCATTGGCCGCGCGCAGAGCGTTGAAAGTCAGCTCCGTGCTGATCGGTAGAAAGCACTGGTTCTGCTCCCCATGAATAAAGCAGATCGGCACCTTCAAACGGTCGAGATGGCCCATGTAGACCTCCTCGCCCTTCGCATTCACCAGGTGCTCGGTCCGCACCAGCAGTGCCAGGTGATCCATCGCGCTGATGTTCGCCACACCGAACAGCTCGTGCAGCGCATCGTGCGTCGCCTCGTTCAACTGCGCATGCTCATACAGCAGCGAGTAGAGAAACGTGATCCGGTGGCACACCGGGCTCGTGCAATGCTCCTTGACTTCCATCGGATACAGCGCCAGCGCCTCGTTGAACAGCCGGTCCTTCCAGTCCGCATGCGTGTCCGTGTATGCCGTCAGCGAAGCAAACCCCAGCTTCTCCAGCACATTCGGAACATGCAGCTTCGCCTTCGCCTGCGTCATCGGCACGGCGATCACGTTATTCGCAATCTGCGAGCACACCACCGAACGCACCCCCTCAAGCCCCCCCAGCATCGACATGAAGAACGTCGTCGACCCGAAGCAGTGCACCACCATCTGCACATCCTTCTTGCCCGTCACCTTCCTCACCTTGTCGATCGCAGCCGGATAGTCGAACTTTGCAATATCGTCCGCCGTGCATTCCATCAGCGAAGCCGGCAGATCGATGCTCGCGCGAAAATCCAGCAGCCATACGTCATACCCATGCGCCGTCAGGTACTCCGTCAGGTTCGTATCAATTGTGTCGATCGAGAAGATCTTGCTCGACACCCCAAGACCATGCGCCAGTATCACCGGTCCCTTGTCCCCGCCCTGGTACCTCGTCAACAGCAGAGGGATCCTGTCCAGCGACTCGAAGTCATACACCACCGGAACCGGCGCACGCAGCGGTCGCTTCTTTCGCGGCGGAGCCTCCGGATCAAACACACTAGGGTGCGCGACCACCCCGCCATACGTATCCACAATGGTTTTTCCAAAGAACATCGAGAACTTCGCCATCCCCTCCATCCGCTGCGCCTCGGTGGCATTGGTGATCTTCATCGTCGTCATCTGCTTGGCAAAATCAGCCGGCAGAATATGCAGCATCCCCTTGCCGATGACCTTCCCCGTAGCGTCTCCACCCTCGCGCACCGTGATGTAAAGCGTCGAAGTATCCGTCCACACATTCAACCCCGTATCGCTGTGCGTCTGCTTGTAGCCTTCAAAATGGAACGTCCGCCCATCGCTCGCCGTCAGCACCATGCCATACGTCATCAGCCGCTGGCCCACCGTATTCGGATCGTCGATAAACAAATGAAACTCGCCGCCCGTCACCGTCAGCGGATCCGCCGAAAGCGCCGGCGCATTCATCGTCCCAACCATCGTCCCGGCATGCGCCTGCTCGGTCAGCATCGCGTCCAGATCGTCCGACTTCACCGTCACTGTGAACTGCATCGGCGAGCCGGCCGCCTGCCCCTTAGCCGCTCCCTGCGCATAATCCGCCGTCTCTCCCACAGCGAAGAAGCCCGCCATCGTCTCGGTAAACTGCATCCCCACCTTCAGCGGGGCCTGTACCTTGCTCGGCGCCGAAGGCAGCGTGTAATCGATCGTCCACCCACGATCCTTCGCCACCAGCGCCATCGTCCGCTCCGCCATCGCCGAAATCGTAAGCAGAGGATTCACCCCCAGTGGCAGCGGAATCACCGCCCCATCGCTTACATACAGATCCTCGTAAACCTCCGTACCGCTGATGCCTGAGAACACCTGGCCCTTGTGGTTCGTCACTCCCTGGCTCGCATCCGCGCCCATGATGCAGCCGCCCAGCGGATGCACCGTGATCAGCTGCTGGCCAAACATCTTGCTCCAGATCGGGTTCTCTACAAACCGCCCGCCCAGCGCCTTGCCCGCTTCATACAATGCATCGTTGGCCTTGGTGAAGATCGCCTGCTTGCCCACGCTCGGCCAGTCCACGCGCAGTTCATCGTTGGCCAGGTACATGCGCCCGTTGCCATCGTCATGCGTCATGATCAGGTAGGTCTGCGTATTGTGAATCGCACCGTGATACGGCCCTTCGATCAGGCTCTCCGTCTCCCGCCCTATCTCCGCCAGCCGCTCTGCGACACTCGGGTTCTCTTCCCGCCCGCCAATCTTCGCTGACGCCGAAAGCCCCAGCGGCAGCGTCGGCCCGATCGCGCCCGGCACCGAGCCTTCCTCAAGCACCATGCCATCGGTCAGCACCGCCTGTTCGCGGATGTCGATCACCCCCGTAATGCACGGGCCCACAGGATCCATCGACTGCGGATCGCGGGGACCTGCTCCAATCCCGTTGATCGCGCGGTCGCCGTTGTATCCAAACGCAAGCACATCCCCGTTGCCCGTCAGGTGTTGCCCGAGCTTGTCGCTCACCGCCAGTCCCGCCTGGCGCGAGCGCAGCAAAATCTCCGTCGACCCCAGCGTGCCCGCCGAGATCACCACAACATCGGCGCTCACTTCCAGCGTCGGCGCGTCGAACTTTTCGCGGCCGGAGTCGAGCAGCTGATAGTGCACCAGCCACTTGCCATCCTTCTTCTCGACCGAGCGCACCGCCGTCCGTGTATAGATCTCCGCGCCATGATTCGTCGCGTCCGGCAGGTAGTTCATGATCAGCGTGTTCTTCGATCCATAGTTGCAGCCGGAGCAGCAATCCCCGCACAACGTGCACTTCTTCTGCGCAACCCCAACGTGGTTCACCTTGTCTTCAAACGTGACGTTGATCGGCACCCGGTAGAACCTCTGGTTCATGATCTTCGCCGAGTCCTCCAGCGCCTTCAACTTCGGCAGCACCGGCCAGTCTGCCGGATACTCGTTCGGCTTCAGCATCTCCCACGCATGGTCGTGCCCCGCCTGGACCAGTGTGTCGAGGTCTGCGCGCACCTCCGCAGGCCAGCGCGGATCCTGGTAAACCCGGGGCTCCGCCTTCAACGAAACATTCGCATTCAGCTGCGACGTCCCGCCCAGTCCGCAACCCACCATCACGTTGATGTCGGCGTTCTGATGCAGGTCATACAAACCCGTGCGATCGCCCACATGATCGCCGTTGGGCAGATGCACCTGGAACTCTTCAAGCGCCTTGGGCGTCGTGTCCGGATACTCCCCCGGCTGGAACTCCTTGCCGCGCTCCAGCAGGCATACACTTCGCCCCGCACGTGCCATGCGCGATGCAGCGATTCCACCGCCATATCCGGAGCCAACAACAACTACGTCGTAGTGCGGCTTGATGCTCTCAATGGGACTCGATAGACGTGACAAAGGAAATCCTCCCGGTTCGGAAAAACACCGTAGCGATCGAAATTCGACAGAGGGCCTATGAGCTTTGTGGAAGCCCGACCTGTATAAGCGCAACCTCACAACATGTCAAGTCGTTTGTCGGAGAGTGGTGTATCTTTGGTCCCATCCAAATCACTGGAGTGGCGATGACCGATAAGCCCGAACCAACACCTCCGCCCGCAGATCCGGTGCCCGCAGACGCCGTCCCTGTCCCGCCCACGGCGCCCTCCGTTGCGCAGCCCATTGCCCCCGCAGGCGCACCACACAGGCCCCCGAAGCCGCATCGGGTGATCGGTTCCGGCCCTGCCTTCGCGCGCTCCGTCGCCACGCCCGCACTCAATGACAAACAGCAGCGCGCCCGCTGGGGACTGCCCGAAAGTGAAAGCGAACCCGGCTGCTACCTCGTCGAACTCAACTTGCAGAACGGTGCCGGTGTAGGCCAGGCCGCACAGCAGTTTGAGCAACTCTTTCGCTCCGTCGTCGGCGACGAACAGAGCAATCAGCAGCCCCCGATAGCCATCGCAAACACCTACTATCGCTGCTGGATGAGCGTCGAACAGTGGAAAGCCCTCGTCAAGCTCGATCAGAAAAGTGCGCCGCGAGAACGCGTCCTTTATAAAATCTGGCCTGACTTTCCCATTAAGGCACTCATCGATCGCTCAACGGCAACCATCAAGGCCGACGCCGCCGGCCGCTGTTACGCCGCCACCGGAGACGGCATCTGCTGGGGAGTCATCGATTCCGGCATCAGCGTCAAACACCTCCACTTTGGAGACGCCACAAAAAACTCCCGCTTCAAAACCCTCACCGATCCCTGCGTAGCCCAACTCCATCGCGACTTCACCGTGCCTGGCCCCGCCTCGCCGCAAAATGCGGCATCGGCGTTGGTCGACAACTTCGGCCACGGCACCCATGTCGCCGGCATCATCGCAGGCGGTCTCACCGGTGTCGCACCCGGCGCCGTCGAGGTCTACGAAAACGTCTTCGAGTCCACCAGCGACGGCACCGAAACCACGCCCACCCAGACCCTCCAGAAACGCTCCGTCGCCGATCTCTCGAACCTCCACGGCATCGCTCCGCAGTGCCGGCTGGTCAGCCTCAAGGTCCTCGACGACGATGGCAACGGCCGCGCCAGCGACGTCATGCTCGCCCTCACCTACATCCGCACCGAACTCAACGGCGATCCCAAGATGCTCCGCGTCCACGGGGTCAACCTCAGCATCGGCTACGAGTTCGACGCCGAGATGTTCGCCTGCGGCCAGAGCCCCCTCTGCCTCGAGGTCGACCGCCTGGTCAAAAGCGGAGTCGTCGTCGTGGTCGCGGCAGGCAACACCGGATACGCCACCCTGCCCTCCGCCCAGCGCCAGACCTCCGTCTCGCTCTCCAACACCATCAACGACCCCGGCAACTCGGACCTCGCCATCACCGTCGGCGCAACCCACCGCGATTCGCCCCACACCTACGGCGTCTCCTATTTCTCCTCCAAGGGACCCACCGGCGACGGCCGCCTCAAGCCCGACCTCGTCGCACCCGGCGAACGCATCACCTCCTGCGCCGCAGGCAAGTACCTCGCAAGCAACGACGGCCCCATCCCGGACATGCCCTTCGCCTACGTCGACGACTCCGGCACCAGCATGGCCGCACCCCATGTCTCGGGCGCCATCGCCGCCTTCCTCTCCATCCGCCGCGAGTACATCCTCAAGCCCGAAGAAGTGAAGCGCATCTTCATGGACACCGCCACCACCCTCAAGCGCGAACGCTACTTCGAAGGCAGCGGCCTGCTCGACCTCATGCGAGCCATCCAGTCCGTCTAAAGCAGATTAGCTGTGGGTGTACAGGGAGGTTCAGATATCGACGCCGTTTTCTTCCAAGGAAAACGGCTCTGCACGATCCCTCCACTCCACAGCAACAGCTAATCTGCTCTAAAGCTCCTCGGGGCTACCGAACTCGGCAAAGCCGACCTTCGCAGCATTCGCCTTCAGGAAGCCTCCTCCGCAAGATGCGCCGCAACCAGCGCCATCGCCCGCTCGATCACTTCAGCAGAATCTCCCGGCCCTTCAAGCACATGAGTCCTGTGCAGCTCACCCTCTTTGCGGAACCAGGTCGTCTGCCGCTTCGCATAGTTCCGGTGACCCTGCTGCGCCTGCCCGATCGCTGCTTCAACGCGAAGCTCCCCGTGCAGCACCGCGGAAGCCTCGGCATAACCAAGCGAACCAAAAGGCCTGCACTCCGCACCGAACCGCGCCACGAGCTCGCGCGTCTCCTCGACCAGCCCACTGGCAAACATCGCAGCCGCACGCCGGTTGATGCGTTCATAAAGCTCCGCCCGATCCGGCGCCAGCGTCAGCCGCAGCACCCTGTACCCGCTCAGCGCATCCCGGCCCGCCTCCCACTGCTCCGTGATCGGCCGCCGTACCGCAAGCGAAACCTCGATCGCACGGATCACCTTCGGCACATCATTGGCATGGATCAGCGATGCCGCGCGCGCATCCAGCCGCGCCAGCGTCCGGTGAAGGTGCGCCGCGCCCCTCGTCGCCGCGCGCCCGCGCAGCAGCGCACGCAAAGCCGGGTCCTGCGCAGGAGCAGGGAACAGCCCGTCCAGCAGCGCACGCGCATACAGCCCCGTCCCGCCCGCAATGATCGGCAGCGTCCCGCGCTCCGCCAGGCCGGCCAGCACCACCCTCGCGTGCCGCGCCCAGTCCCCCGCCGTGCACGCCTCCGTCGGATCGTAGAGATCGAGCAGATGATGCGGCACCAGCGCGCGCTCGGCTGCCGAAGGCTTCGCCGTCCCGATCTCCATGTGCCGGTACACCGACACCGAATCGCACGACAGGATCTCCGCCCCAAAGCGGCGTGCGAGGGCAAGCGAAAGCGCGGTCTTGCCAGAGGCGGTAGCGCCGAAAAGTGCGATCAGGGGGCGCATCGTGTAGGTCCACAAGCAGACTACAAGGTGCGGCCGCGAGAGACCCCCAAACGCACTCCGAATATCCACGTTTCACCCCCAAACGCACTCCAGAAAACACCCTTTTTAAGCCCTTCCTGTACAACACACAGGCCCGGCTTATAGAGTGTTTCCGGGTCCACACCATGAATAAAATCGTTTTAATACCGCTTTTCTTCGCCTTGAACGCCTACGGCCAGCGCGACACCGCCAAACCAGACCTCTTTGCCGACTCGAACGCCCCGGTCGAGCAAAGAATCGACGATTTGCTGCGAAAAATGACGATCGAAGAGAAGATCGACGCCTTCTCCACCAACCCCACCGTCCCCCGCCTCGGCATCGTAGGCACAAATCACGTAGAAGGCCTCCACGGCCTCGCCCTCGGAGGTCCCGGCCACTGGGAAGGCCGCAACGAGACCGTTATCAGGACCACCACCTTCCCCCAGGAGCGCGGCCTTGGCCAGACCTGGGACCCCGAACTCATGCGCCAGGTCGCTGCGCTCGAGGCGTATGAAGCGCGCTACGCCTACGGCAAATACCATCGCGGAGGCATGGTCGTGCGCGCCCCAAACGCCGACCTTAGCCGCGATCCCCGCTGGGGACGCAGTGAAGAGTCGATCGGCGAAGATCCCTTCCTCACCGGCACCATGGCAACAGCCTTCTCACACGGGCTGCAGGGAGACGGCAAGTACTGGACCGCGGCCTCGCTGCTCAAGCACTTCATGGCCAACAGCAACGAGAACGGGCGCGGCAGCTCTTCCTCGGATTTCGATGAGCGTCTCTTCCGCGAGTACTACTCCGTACCCTTCCGCATGGCCATCCAGCAGGGGCACGCCAACGCTTTCATGGCCTCCTACAACGCCTGGAACGGCACGCCCATGATGCTGAACCCGATCCTGCGCGACGTCGTCCAGAAGCAGTGGGGCGAGGACGGCATCATGTGCACCGATGGTGGCGCCCTCACCAACCTCGTCAAGGAGTATCACCGCTTCCCCAACATGACCGAGGCCTCCGCCGCTGCCATTCACGCAGGCATCAACCAGTTTCTGGACACCTACAAGCCCGGTCTCACCGACGCAGTCGAAAAGCATCTGGTCACCGAAGCGGAGATGGACCGTAACCTGCGCGGCGTCTTCCGCGTCATGATCAAACTCGGCCTGCTCGACGGCAACCAGGTCGACCCCTTCGCGAAGATCGGCTTCGACGAGCAGACCCCCGACCCATGGTGGAACGCCGCTCCCAAGGCACTCGTTCGCAAGGCTACGGACGAGTCCATCGTGCTCCTGAAGAACGACGGCATCCTGCCCCTCAAACAGGGACAGGTGAAGTCGATTGCTGTCATCGGACCGCTCGCCGACAAGGTCATCTACGACTGGTACAGTGGCACTCCGCCCTACACCGTCACCCCCTATGCAGGCATCAAGGCAATGGCCGGCGCCGGCGCCAACGTCACTTACTCGGACGGCAAGGACCTCGCCGCCGCAGCCACGCTTGCAAAAGCATCTGACGTCGCCATCGTCGTCATCGGCAATCATCCCTGGTGCGACGCCGGCTGGGAGAAATGCCCCACCCCAAGTGACGGCAAGGAAGCAGTCGATCGCAAGAGCCTCACGCTTGAGCAGGAGGAGATCGCCAAGGCCGTCTACGCCGCCAACCCGAAGACCATCGTCGTCCTCCAGGCAAGCTTCCCTTACACCACCAACTGGACCCAGGAGAACATCCCCGCCGTACTCACCATGACGCACAACAGCGAGGAACAGGGAAACGGCCTCGCCGACGTACTCTTCGGCGCCTACAACCCCGGCGGCAAGCTCACGCAGACCTGGGTGAAAGATATCGCCGACCTGCCACCCATGATGGACTACAACATCCGCGACGGGCGAACCTACATGTATGCGAAGCAGAAGCCGTTGTACCCTTTCGGCTTCGGACTCAGCTACACGACCTTCGCCTATTCCCACCTGAAGCTCAGCCAGACCAGCGTGCGCGTGGGCGCAGTGGTGCACGTCACAGCGGATGTGACAAACACCGGCAAGCTCGACGGCGACGAGATCGTCGAAATGTATGTGGCCCACAAAGCCTCGCAGGTGGGCTTCCCCAACGAGGCCCTGAAAGCCTTCGCGCGCGTCCATCTCAAGCCCGGCCAGACCTTGCCCGTCGCCCTGGAACTCCCAGCGCAGGAGCTAGCCTACTGGGATGAAAAGACACAAGCCTGGGCCCTTGAACCGGGTCAAATCGAAGTGATGGTGGGCGGGTCTTCGGACAAGCTGCCCCTGACAGCTACCTTGCAGGTTGCGAAATGAGGAATAAGATGAACGTTCGTTTTCTAGGCTATACAGCCTTCGTAGGCTTGGGAGTTTCAGCAGCGGCGCAGAGCCTGACGCTTACACGCGGCCTGCCCGATCAGCGCGAAGGGCAGGCGACCGTCATGGTCGAACCCTACGCGCCCAACATCGTGCGCGTCACCATCAGCCTCGACAAGGCCGCAGCCACCGCAGCTCCCGGACCCGGCTTCATCGCGAAGACCAGCGGTGAAGGCTGGACCGCATCCAACGATAAAGAAGGCGATCACCTCGCCTCCTCCCGGATGGTAGTCACCGTCTCCCCGCAGGGCGGCAAGTGGACCCCGACCGGAACCGCCGCCGACATCTCGAAGTTCTTCGGCGGCTCGACCCCCGGCGTGGGCATCGCGATTAAAACCCCGCAAGGCGACAACCTGCTCCAGATGCACGGCTGGCAGATGTCTGTCCCGAACTACAAGGACGGCAACCACGACGTACTCCTCGACCGCCGGCCCACCGACCACCCCTTCTACGAGGTAGGCGCAAGCTTCGCCTCACCCAAGGATGAGCACTACTACGGCCTCGGGCAAAACCAGGAAGGCTACCTCGATCGCCGCGGCCACGTCGTTACCTGCGCCCACGACTACAACGCTCCCAGCGGCCAGAGCGTATGTGTACCCTTTGTCGTAACGAACAAAGGATACGGCCTCGTCTGGGATAACCCCTCGAAGACCACCGTCTCCTTCGGCTTCAACGACAATGTTCACTGGGACTCGCAAGTCGGGCAGCGCGTCTCCTTCTTCGTCATCGCCGGCCAGACCTATGACGAGATCTACCAGGGCTACCGTCTGCTGACCGGAACCGTCCAGATGCTCCCCAAATCAGCCTACGGATACATCCAGTGCAAGCAGCGCTACTCCTCGCAGGCCGAGCTCCTGGCCGTCGCCAAGGGCTATCGCGATCGCCACCTCCCCATCGATGACCTCGTCGTCGACTGGTTCACCTACACCAGGATGGGCCAGATGGACATGGACCCCGCCAAGTGGCCCGACCCCACCGCGATGAACAAAGAGCTCCACGCGATGAACTTCCACACCATGATCTCGGTCTGGCCGCGCTTCGTCCCCGAAGGCCGCTACTACGACACCGTCCTCAAGAACGGCTGGTTCGAGCAGCTTGCAGACGGCACACCCACCAACGGCCTGCCCTACGATCGCGCCGGCTCAGACATCGACTCCACCAACCCCGACGCCCGCAAATGGTACTGGGATCGCATCAACGAGAACTACGTCGCCAAGGGCTTCGACTCCTTCTGGGCCGATGAGACCGAGCCCGATCTCCCCCCGAACGGGAGCTACTTCCACATCGGGCCGGGCACCGAGTACTTCAACGTCTACCCCCTCTTCCACACCCAGGCCTTCTACGACGGCATGCGCAAGGACATGAAGGAGCGCGCCCTCATCCTCTCCCGCGACTCCTATCTCGGTGCACAGCGCAACGGAACCATCTTCTGGTCCTCCGACATCAGCGGCAACTGGGACACCCTCAAACGCCAGGTCCCCACCGGCCTCAACTTCGTCGCCTCCGGCATGCCCTACTGGTCGACCGACATCGGCGGCTGGCAGTTCCTCCCCGGCTTCCACAAGCCCGAGCGCCCGGTCCTCATCGACCCCTCCGACGCCCGCGCCGAGGTCAACCACTACGACGACTATCCCGAGCTCTACGTGCGCTGGTTCGAGTACGGTGCCTTCCAGCCCAACTTTCGTACCCATGGCTCGCGGCCCGAAAACGAAGTCTGGTCCTACGGCAAGCAGGCCGAACCCATCCTCGAAAAGTATCTCCGCCTGCGTTACGAGCTCATGCCCTACATCTACTCGCTCGGCCACTTCTCCAACCAGACCGGCGCGCCCTTCATGCGCGGGCTCTTCATGGACTTCGGCAACGATCCAAAGGTCGCCAACATCGGGGACGAGTACATGTTCGGACCCGCCCTCCTCGTCGCCCCGGTCACCGACCAGGGCATGACCACGCGCCAGGTCTACCTGCCCGCCGGCACCGACTGGTACAACTTCTGGACGAACGAAAAGCTGCACGGAGGCCAGTCAGTTACAGTCAACGCACCCATCGACACCATCCCGCTCTTCGTCAAAGCAGGTTCGATCCTGCCCTTGGGAACCGCAGTCGAAAGCACCAACGACAACCAGAAGATCGCCAGGCTCAAGGTCTACCCCGGAGCCGATGGAGAGTTCGACCTCTACACCGACGACGGCAAGACCTACGCCTACGAGCAGGGCAAGTCATCGACAACGAAGCTGCACTGGTCCGACACCGCTGGCAAACTCACCCACACCGGCGCTCCCGTTGGATTCGCCACTGCATCCGAGTCGATCGAAGTCGTCGGCCGCTAGCTCAGCCGCTGCTCTAACCAAGCGCGCAAAAGACGCCACGAAAAATCTTTGGCGTCCTTTGCGCGCTTCTCCTTCGCGCCCTTTGCGTTCTTCTCTTTGCCTTTGCCTTTGCCTGATGCTCCGCCTACCTAAAAACGCCACCAACCCGCATGAAAGATAGCCTGCCGATCCGCCCGGTACAGCACCCAAAGCAGAACCCCCGCACCCAGCAGCAGCAGCCCGCGAAGCTGACTGCGACGCTCCCGGCCATGCGCTGCGGAATGGTCCGGCTTCCTTCTGCTTGACGTTGGAATCACGCAGCCAGCCTAGCAGCCTTCGACCAATCCCGGCGCAACCAGAATCTAGAAGTCGTTCTTCGCTGCGTTATGGCTGATTACAAAATGCACCCGTAGATCCAGATTCGGCCCCGTGAAATCCTTGGGCAGGGGCGGAAACTGCCCCACGCCAGTCACCGAGCCCCATGCCGCCCTGTTGATCGCATCATCGTGGCTCGACCCATCCAGGTGCATGTAGCTCAACGTCCCGTCCTGGTTGATCCGAAACCGGATCAGCGTATCGCCTTCCTTGTTCAGCGGCGGCCGCGTCTCCTCGGGAATCAGTGGAACCCACGAGTCATACAGAATCCGTAGCAGACGCTTGATGTATGGACCAAAGTCCACGCCCAGCGTATCGGACAGAACTTCGACGTCACCCTGCGGCCCATTATGGGATACACCCGCCCCATAGTTGCCGCCGCCACCCTGCAGCGCATTGTTAGCCGCCGCAGCATTGCTCTGTCCCGCGCTGCCGCCCACGTTGAAGTTCGGCTTCGTCGCATTCGAAGGCCGCGGCGCATCCGGAATCGACGCATTCTGATTCGCTGGAGGCTTCGGCTGCTGCTGGGGTGCCGGAGGCTGCTGCGCCTGCTGCTGCTGAGGCTGCTGTTGCGCGCGGGGCTGTTGCTGTGGCTGAGGCTGAGGTGTCGGCGGAAGCTGCTGCCCCGGCGCATTTGGCCGCGCTTTCGGCGGCTCCGGCGTAGGCTTCGGCTGGCGAGTCTGCGCGCGGCGATCCTGGTCCGAGACGATTTTCGACTTCGGCGGAGCCTTGTGCACCAGCGACGGCGGCAGATCGAGATACTTCAGTTCCTTCTCATTCATCTTCGCAATCTCGTCCGGCCGCGTCACAATACGTCCCTGGTGGAATAGGACCCGGGGGCCGTAAATGGCGAACCAGGCCAGAGCCAGGCAGATAATGACCGAGATGTAGATGGATTCGCGAAAACGCGCCTTCGAAATCTCGTCATCGATCGAGTCGAGAAGGTGGATCAACTCATGCTGCTCGAGTTCCCCGAAGCGGCGCGTAGCGATCTTTACCGGCTGCTGAGGCGTAGGGCTGGATGGGACCGGGTTGGGCGGTGTCTCGAGAGTTGGCATTCGGGGTGACGGAAGTTCTAAGGGTTCAGACGCTTGGCGCTATGGTTAAGTTTGTTGTCACTAGCAGTGTAGAGGATTGCAGACCCTTCGGTCCCGAAAGTCACGCGAGGCCAGGACGCTTTCCCCGGTCCAACGAGCCCTCCAATTAGGATGGTTGAGGTATGGATTCATTTGAAACTGAAATGACAGCCGTTGTGCTGACGGTTAGCGACCGCTGTTCGCGCGGAACGCAGGTAGATCTCTCGGGCCCGACGGTGACCCGGCTCCTCGAAAGCGCAGGCCTGCAGGTGGCACACACTGCAATCCTGCCGGATGAACTGGTGGAAATTGCCCACGCGCTCCGCCATCACGCTGCCGAAGCCGATCTCATCGTCACAACCGGCGGAACCGGACTGGCGCCGCGCGACGTAACGCCCGAGGCCACCCGCATGGTATGCGACCGGCTGGTCGAGGGCTTGAGCGAACGCATGCGCGCCGTCGGTCTGCTCGAAACCCCCATGTCCCCCTTGAGCCGAAGCGTCTGCGGTTGTCTCGGCCGAACGCTGATCGTCAACCTGCCGGGCAGTCCGGCAGGTGCGGCGACTTCGCTGAAGGCCATCCTGGAGCTTCTGCCGCACGCTCTTCGGCTGCTCGCCGGCAACGCAGAACACGCGGAGGCTCAGAAGTGATCGCGTTGTTCCTCGGCATTCCCTGGAAGAAGATCTTCACCTGGCTAGGGAAGGCCAAGATCTGGGTCGTGCTGGCGCTCAAACCGTTCGGCCTCTGGGGGCTCCTCGGGCTTTCGCTGGTCGATTCTGCAGCCATTCCTCTGCCGTTCCTCGACCCCCTGGTCGTCAGCTACGGGGTGGCGAACCACGCCATGTGCATCTTCTACTGCCTCGCCGGAGCTCTCGGGTCCGCCATTGGCAGCCTGCTGCCTTACTATCTCGGTCGGGCCGGTGGCGAGCTCTTCCTGCTCAAGCGCATCAACCGCGAGCGATACGAATCCCTCCGCGATCGTTTCGAAAAGCAGGAGTTCCTCGCCATCATGCTGCCCGCCATGTGTCCTCCGCCCATGCCGGTCAAGCTCTTCGAACTCGCCGCAGGCGTCTTCGAGATGCGAGTCCTCTCCTACTTCCTCGCAATCACGGCAGGTAAGTTCTTTCGCTTCCTCATCGAATCCATCCTCGTCATCGTCTACGGCCCCGCCATCCTCTCGTCGGTCCTGCGCGTCTTCCATCGTCATGCGAACGTCTCGCTCACCGTCGTCGGTGTGCTGGTCGGGCTGCTTGTCCTCTACGTCGTCCGTAAGGTCTTCGACCGGCGCCGCGGGGTCAGGCTGCCAGTAGAGGACGAGATCGTTATCGGTCCAGGCGACGCTTTATAGTCAAGGAACAAAGCAAAAGATCAACACAGATAAGAACGATGAACGACGTCAAGAGCCGATCCTTTCCATCCACTCTTAGCCTCGTTCATCGCTTTTATCCGTGTTGATCCTCTAGTTCTGCGGCTTGCCCCCAAACGTCGTCGCCACGATGCGGCTGCCCTCAGGCGCATCCATGTCGAGCAGCACAGTCCCTGCCAGTGAGCTCTTCCCGTTCGACCTCGAAGTCGGCAGAGCATTGTAAAAATATCGCGCATCCGCAAACGTCACGGCCGTCAGCGGATGGTGCGGGTCGCTGTTATCCATCTGCTCGGTCAGGACAGGCCAGCTCGACCAGTCAAGATACGCCCGGCCCAGAGGCGCACGTTTGGCAGCAAGCAGGGCAAGATCCGTAGGCAGCTTGTAGAGTGTGTCCGAAGGTAGCGGCGCCTCCGTCTCTTCGCTGCGGGTATCCACGGTCGAGAGGTGATAAGCCGCCGGCGTATCCGTGATCACCGCCCACTTCCACGGCGTCACCGGGTAAGGACTCGCAAAAAATCGCGTCGCCTCCGCTGGAGCCGTCTGCGACACGAGCGTGATCGCCTTCGTGTGCTCGTTGAAGCGGTAAACGTAAAGCGCTCCAACGAGAAATAGAGCAATCCAGGCCCAGGTCGCACTCGGAAACGCACGTTTTCGCGTGCCCACCTCCGAGTTGATCAAGCCGAAAAGAGACGGCAAGACCAGCGGCGCAACCAGTATCAGGAACAGGATCGGCTCGAAGATGAACACGAAGGAGCCGGCATACCAATGCGGGTCGAAAGGGAAGAAGGGCCTGACCCCGTAGCTATTCGTCCAGTCCAGCAGCAGATGGCTCAGCAGCGCCAACACCGTGCCGGCAAACAGGACCAGCCAGTCCGCCGGTGCCGCGGTAGCCGGGCGCTTTCTCAGCCGGAAGAAGAGATAAAAGACTGCGGTCAGCAGCGCCGCTTCAAACGGAACCGCCAGAAAGGTGTGGGTGATGCCGCGATGATGCTGGAAACTGGTGAGCGGCCCCGCGTCCGGCCCCATCCATGCGCGCGCCATATCGATATCGGGGAACTCGGCAGCGACAGCCATCGCAAGGGTCGCGTAAGCCGCACGACGGTTGAAGCCGGTCCGCGCAAGCACCGCGCCGGTAAGCATATGAGTCACTGGTTCCATAACAAGAGGGTATAGGGATCAGGCTTCAGGGAGTAGAGGAGAGCGGCCCCGCAACAGAAAAGGCGACTCTTGAGAGTCGCCTTTTCTGTTGTGACCACTGCTGCCATTAGGTGGTCGGGTGCTTGGGAGGAGTCATCGTCTTCCAGTTCTTCGCGATATGGAAGTACTTGCCTACCGTGTGGACAAAGTGAACCGCATTCGGACGGGGTGCCACCGAACCATGCAGCACCGCATCGCTCTTGACGCTCGAACCGTATTCGGCGCGAAGATCCTCTTCGTTCGCCTCAAGCACATCGCCGCTCAGGTCGAGGCCCGCGAACAGACCCTTCGCGCGCGAGTAGGTCAGGAACTCGGCGTTCAGCAGCACGTCCGTCGCCGCCTGAGCATCGCGGCCAACCGGGCCGGCAGCGGCCGACGCGTTTGCGCCCAACTTGACCTTGCTGTGCAGCATGTCCTGCACGCTCTTGTCGTTCATGCCCAGCAGGACCAGGTCCGTAGCCTGGCCGCCCGCCTGGAATCCGAAGCTCACGCCGCCAAGACGCACGAACACCGGTGCGCTCCAGCCGTGACCCGTCCGGCAGGTGGCAACACCCTGGCCGTACTGTGCGCCCACAACAAACGCGC
Organism: Lichenicola sp.; assembly: GCA_964658635.1. Lineage (GTDB taxonomy): Bacteria > Acidobacteriota > Terriglobia > Terriglobales > Acidobacteriaceae > Edaphobacter. The sequence goes on from CAZZZP010000008.1 coordinate 56,151, forward strand.
CCTTCTTCTCAGACGGAATGACCAGCACGCACTTCGCACCTCCGAGAACGGTCTCGGGAATCGCGTGATCCGGGGCAGCCATGACCTGCTCAACAATGGCGGCGGCAGAGTTGAGACGATCGTCGATCTTCGACATATCCTGTGCGTGGGCCGCGGCGACGGTCGAGGCGGCGAGTGCCAGACCACAGATTGTTCCATTAAGCTTGTTCAAATTTCACCTGTCCTTTTTCAAAGTCTTCTTGCGTCGTGCGGGGAGGCCCTCGTGCTGCAAGCTGGAGAGTACGGGCGTGTCTGCCTTCGAGCTACGTCGCTTTGCTCACTTGCTAGCCATGAGATGCAGACTTGATGGCTCGCGTGCAGGCCGCTCCTTATACTTGAAAAATGGCTGAGCGGGAAAATGTCGAGCAGGAAGCAGAGCAGTTGCGAGAGGAACTGCGGCACCACGAGTACCTGTACTACGTTCTCGACGCGCCGGTCCTCACCGACGCGCAATATGACGGCCTGATGAACCGCCTCAAGGCCATCGAAATCGACCATCCCGCCCTCCTGACCCCAGACTCCCCGACGCAGCGCGTCGGAGGTAAACCCGCCGACGGCTTCCAGAAGGTGCCGCATTCACGGCCCATGCTCTCGCTCGATAATGCCTACAACGAGGAGGACCTGCGAGCCTGGGATGCGCGCGTACGCACCGGACTGACCACTTCAGATGAAGTCCGTTACACCTGCGAGCTCAAGCTCGATGGGCTCTCGCTCGCCCTCCACTACACCGCCTCCGGCCACGGCGCGCGCCTGGTGCGTGGCCTTACGCGCGGCGACGGTTCGATCGGCGAAGATGTGAGCTCGAACGTGCGCACCATCCGTTCCATCCCGCTGACCATCTCCGCAGACAAGCTCAAGGCAGCAGGCATGCCGCAGAACTTCGAAGTGCGCGGCGAATGCGTCATGCCCCAGGCCGCCTTCCTCAAGTTGAATGTCGAGCGTGAAGCCGCCGGCCTCCAGCCCGCAGCCAACCCGCGCAACGCCGCAGCAGGCACCATCCGCACGCTCGAACCAAACATCGTCGCGCAACGCCGCCTCGATTTCTACGCCTACTTCCTCCTTGAAGCCGAAGGCGGCGCCATGCTTCTGCCGAATCAGTCACAAGCCCTGGAAGCGTTAGGCAAACTCGGAATGAGAGTCAACCCCCAGGTGACCACGGCCGCTACCATCGCCGAAGTCTGGAACTTCATCGAACGCTGCGAACCCCTCCGTGACACCCTCGGCTACGAGATCGACGGCATCGTCATCAAGGTCGATTCCGCCACCCAGCAGCGCCGCCTCGGCTACACCGGCAAGGCCCCGCGCTGGGCCATCGCATACAAATTCGCGGCGCGCGCCGGCGTAACCCGCCTCAACGGCGTGCTCTTCCAGGTGGGCCGCACAGGCAAAGTGACCCCGGTAGCTGATCTCGCACCCGTCTTCATCGGCGGCACCACGGTCAAGCGCGCCACCCTCCACAATCCCGACGAAATCGTGCGCCTGGGCGTCAAAATCGGCGACTCGGTCTCCGTCGAGCGCGGCGGAGACGTCATCCCAAAAATCACCGGCGTCGTCGCAACCTCGCCTGGATCAACCGAGATCGTCTTCCCGGCAAACTGCCCTGTCTGCGGCACAGCCCTGGTCCGTGAGCCCGGCGAAGTGGACTGGCGCTGCGTCAACGCAAGCTGCCCCGCCCGTCTCCGCGAAGAGCTGATCCACTTCGGCGCGCGCGGCGTGATGAACATCGAAGGCCTCGGCGAATCCATGGTCGCGCAGCTCCTTGGCCAGGTCGTGGATGAAGAGCCAGAGGTGCTCGACCCCACACAAGCCGATGAGGCCCGTCTCAATCTCCCACCAAAAGCTGACGCGCCCCTCGTTTGTTCGCTGGCCGACCTCTACCTGCTCACCAAAGACCAGCTCATGGCACTCGACCGCGTGGGCGCGAAGACCGCCCAGGCCCTCCTCGACGAGATCGCCAAATCCAGGCACGCCGGCCTCGCCCGTGTTCTGCTCGGCCTCGGCATCCGTTTTGTAGGGGAACGCACCGCAGGCCTGCTCGCAGCGCACTTCGGCAACGTCGACGCCCTCATGGCCGCAACTCAGGAAGACCTGACCGCAGTCAACGAGGTCGGTCCCAAAGTAGCGGAGGCTATCGCCGAATTCTTCGCCGAGCCCCGCAACCGCGACCTCGTCGAACGTCTACGGTCCGCCGGAGTCGTCATGACGGCCGAAAAACGCGTCACCACCACAAGGCTCGAAGGCCTCACCTTCGTGCTCACCGGCACCCTGCCAACCCTTACCCGCGAGCAGGCAAAAGACCGTATCGAAGCCGCCGGAGGCAAGGTCTCCGGAAGCGTCTCGAAAAAAACCAGCTACGTCGTCGCCGGTGAAGAAGCCGGTTCAAAGCTCGAAAAAGCCCAACAGCTTGGCGTCGCAGTCCTCGACGAGCCTGGCCTGCTGGAACTGCTGGCCTGAAAGACCGGCCGCGACCCGTCAGCTCGCCTGAATCTGCTGGTGGATCGCATCCCAAAGCTGCACCCGTGCCCGCAAAGCCTGCTCGGCCGCCTCCGCAGCCTCGGCCCAGCGCCGCTCGTCTGTCCCGCAGATGTCGGCCACCATGCGCAGCGAAAGCGGCCCGTGATCTTCCCCATCCACCTCGATGTGCCGCTCCAGGTACCAGATAAACGTCGAAAGCGCGCCGGCATGCTGACGGTTCAGATCGTCCACCAGCGCCCGGAACATATCCGGAATCACATCCTCGCGCCCAAAAGTAAACGCCGCAGCCAGCGCGTGCAGCCGTCCCGACTCGATCAGTTCAAAGGTCGTCCGCAGGAAAGAACGCGCACCTTCGGGCACCCTGGCCTGGTTGATCGCCTCCAGCACCGGCGCCTCCCCAATCTCCCCCAGCAGGGAGTGAATGGCGCTCGCATCCCCCCCCGCCTGCTCCATCGCCCGCAGGTAAAGCTCAAAGTGGCTGATCGGCTCGCCCTCAAACTCGTCCGACTCCTCGCCCAGCACGATCTCGTTGATAAATCTCCTCGAGGCGGGCAGCGCAGTCGGCACCCAGGGCGAAGTCACGCACGTCAGCCGGGATTGCAGCGACTTCAGCAGCGACATAAAGTCCCACACCGCAAAGACGTGCGACTGCATAAAGATCCGTAAATGCTCGGCGCTTCGAATGCTTGCGTAAAGCGGATGGGAGGAGAGGGTCGCGCGGAGGGGAGCGATGCGGGCTTCGATAGCTTCGATACTGGAAACGGTCGCGATAGTCACATGGTCTATTATCGCGGATGCGCTCAAGCCCGGTTTGGTAAGAGCAAAAGCCTCCTTGCGCCGAACGGGCGGCACTTCGTGCGGTATACCGCTTCGCGTGGCGCTCGGGAAGGCTTAAGATAAAGAAATATATGTCTACGCTGACCGCGCTTTCGCCCGAGACCCTCGCCAAATATCAGCCCGTCATCGGGCTCGAAGTGCACGTCCAGCTCATGACCCAGTCCAAAGCCTTCTGCGGCTGCGTGAACAAGTACGGCGGCGAGCCCAACACCCACGTCTGCCCCGTCTGCCTCGGCCTTCCAGGCGCCCTCCCCGTGCTCAACCGCCAGGCCGTCGAATACGCCGTGCTCGCCGCCAAGGCCATCCACTGCGAAATCCGCGAACGCAGCGTCTTCGCCCGCAAAAACTACTTCTACCCCGACAACCCCAAGGGCTACCAGATCTCGCAGTTCGACAAGCCCATCGCAGAGCACGGCTGGCTCGACGTACCCGCCGGCGACGGTTCAACCGGCGAGATCAAGCGCATCGGCATCACCCGCCTCCACATGGAAGAGGACGCCGGCAAGAGCCTCCACGACGGCTTCGCCGACTCCGTTTCGAAGACCTACATCGACCTCAACCGTTGCGGCACGCCCCTGCTCGAGATCGTCTCCGAGCCCGACCTGCGCTCCGCCGACGAGGTCTTCGAATACCTCACCCGCCTCAAGGAAATCCTCCTCTACACCGGCGTCAGCGACTGCAACATGGAAGAGGGCTCCCTCCGCTGCGACGCCAACGTCAGCGTCATGCTCAAGGGTGCCTCGCAGTTTGGCACCAAGGCCGAAGTCAAAAACGTCAACTCCTTCCGCTACATCCGCTCCGCCGTCGAGTACGAGATCGAGCGCCAGATCGGCGTCCTCGAAGACGGCGGCCGCGTCGTCCAGGAGAGCCGCCTCTGGAACAGTAGCGAGGGCCGCACCTACTCCATGCGCTCGAAGGAGCAGGCCCACGACTATCGCTACTTCCCCGAGCCCGACCTCCCCACCCTCGTCGTCGGCCAGGCCTGGCAGGACGAAATTCTGCGCGAGCTCCCCGAGCTGCCCGAAGCCCGCCGCGCCCGCATGATCGCCGACTACGGCATCTCCGCACAGGATGCCGCCACCTTCACCGCCACCCGCGCCTTCGCCGACCAGTTCGAAGCAGCTGCAAAGAAAGCCAAGTCGCCCCGCCGTGTCGCCAGCCTGCTCACCAGCGAGATCACCATGCGCCTCCGCGCCGCGGGCATGGAGATGAATGACTCGCCCGTCACCCTCGACGGCCTCGTCCTCGCCGCGGACCTCGCCGAATCCGGCGAAATCTCGTCCAAGATGCTCAAAGGTATGCTCGACACTGCCTTCGCCAACAAGGAAGACTTCGCGGCCGTCTATGACAGGGAGAAGCCGCAGCAGATCTCCGACACCAGCGTCATCGAAAAGCTGGTAGACGAAGTCATTGCCGCCAACCCCAAACAGGTTGAGCAGTTCAAAGGCGGCAAGCGAACCGTAGCCGCATACTTCGTAGGACAGGTCATGAAAGCAAGCAAAGGCCAGGCCAACCCCGCCATGCTCAACGACCTGGTCGTCAAAAAACTGGATGCCGTATAACCAGGCCCGAGGCGCTCCCGACTCCACGGATTGGCGCCCGTCCGGCGTCTGGACGCCCTTGCCTTTGTTCCTGAGAGTTGGGAACAGTAGACTCAGGCCATGACGGTCCTGGATCTTCTCAGCGTGCTTGTAACCGCGGCCGCCCTCTTCGGGTGGCTCAGCGACCGCGTCCTCAAGGTGCCCCAGACCATCGGCTCCATGGGCCTGACGGTCTGCATCTCCGTCCTGCTCATCTTTTTGAGCGGTGTCTTTCCGGGCCTGCATGCCTGGGCCGCGGGCGTCGCCGGCCAGGCCGACCTTCGCGTCGTTATCCTGCATGGCGGCCTTGGCCTCCTGCTCTTCGCCGGCTCCTTCCTGCTCGATCTTGCCGCCCTTCGAGCGCAGAAGCTCGCCGTGGCCATGCTCTCCATCTTCGCCACTCTCCTCTCGACCGCCGGCGTCGCGGCCCTCATGTTCTACGCGCTGCCCCTGCTGCATCTCCGCGTCAGCTGGATCGAGTGCATGCTCTTTGGTGCGCTCATCTCGCCGACCGACCCCATCGCCGTGCTTGAAATGCTGCAGCGCGTAGGCGTCAGCAAGCATGTCGAGGCCCAGCTCGCGGGTGAGTCGCTCTTCAACGACGGCGTGGGCGCTGTGCTCTTCCTGGCCGTGCTCGGACTCGCCGAGGGCAAGGCTCCCACCGTCGGACACACGGCCTGGCTGCTCTTGGCCCAGTCCGGAGGCGGCTTGCTGCTGGGCGTCGCGCTCGCCTGGCTGGCAAGCGAGATGATGCGCCGCGTGGACCGCTACCAGGTCGAAATCCTGTTGACCCTCGCACTCGCCCTCGGCGGCTATGCGGTAGCCGGGCGCCTCGACGTCTCGGCGCCGCTTGAAGCCGTGGCCGCCGGGCTCGCGCTGCGCCAGTTCAACTCCAGACATGCTCACCGCGAGATCGCGCACGAAGATCTGAAGCGCTTCTGGACGCTCTTCGACGAGGTACAAAACGCCCTGCTCTTCGTGCTGCTTGGCCTCGAGGTGCTGGCTATCGACTTCTCGCGCCGCAGCTTTGCCGCAGGCGGCACGGCCATTCTCATCGTGACCCTGGTACGGCTGATCAGCGTAGTCGCCGTCATCGCCCTGGTGAAAGCCATCCAGCCCCAGCTTCAGACCAACCGCCTTGCCCTGAGCTGGGGCGGTTTGAGAGGCGGACTCTCCATCGCCCTCGCCCTCAGCGTGCCGCCGGCGGCAGGCCAGCGTTGGATCCTGGCCACCACGTACCTCGTCGTCGTCTTCTCGGTCCTCGTCCAGGGCGGCACGCTGCAGAAGGTGATGAGCTGGCAGAAGGCAAGGCAAGGCGTAACGCGGATCAGAGAGATAGAAGCGGGATAGAACAGGATCCTTGTTCAGCGCTCATGTCATACGAGCCTCTTCAAATAGCGCAGCTTACTCGTGCTCAGTTCGCAGTGCGCGCTTTGACCGCGAGGAACGCCTTCACCTGCGACTCATCCCTTAAATGAAAAAAGGTCCCGATCTTCCGGGACCTTCTTCTTTACCGCTTGATACGATTTATTGGACCGTGATGTTTTCATTTGCCGTCACCGACCCACCCGTGCTCGGGTAGCCCACAACAACAACCGAGTGCGTCCCCTTGGCCAGGGTCAGCGCCTGGTTGATCGCGAACGACTTCGTCTGCTGCGGGTTGTTGACGGTAGCCTGGGCGACGTTATCGACATACACCCGCACTGCGGCAAGGTACCCGTTGGTGGTCGTTGCACCCGCCGAGAACTGCACCGGGGACGAGACTGTTGCGTTCGCCGAAGGGGAGCAGATCATCGCACCCTGGCTCGACGGATAGCAGGCCTGGGGCGTCGTGCTCGTGCCCGCGGTGAAATACTCGTCCGTCGTCAGGGCAGGACCTGAACCCTGGTAGGCGACTACAACAAGGTGATGCTTGCCTGCAGTCGTCGTGACCTCGCGCTGCGTCTCCATCGCGAGATCATTGCCATTCACCGGAACCAGGAATGCCTCGACGTTGTCGATGTAAGCCCGGATGCCGGTGATGCCAGCAACCTGTGCCGTCGCTCCGACGCCGATCACAAATGTGTTGGGAACCGTCGCATTGGCCGCCGGGGAGCAGATCCTGATCGGAATCTTCGCCGCTGCACAGCCGGTGGCACCACTGCTGTTGAAGAAGACACTCGAAGTCTCGCTTCCTCCCGTGCTCTCGTAGGCAACTACCGTCAGCGTGTGCCCGCCCGGCTCGATCAGGAAAGGCTGGTTGATCGAGAACGAATTCGTGGGAGCCGAGTTGTTGATCGTCCCCAGCGACTGATTGTCCAGGTACACCCGCATTGCAGTGATGTTCCCGCTGGCTGCGATCGCACCCGCCGTGATCGTCACCGCCGACGTATCCTGTGCGCCCTCGAGCGGTGCGCAGATCCTCACCCCCGCTGCAGTCGGAACGCAAGGCGAGCCGGCACCGCTCGAACCCGCCGTAACGTTGAAGGTCGAATTCGTCGTAATCGACCCACCCTGGTTGCTGTAGCTGACCATCGTCAGCTGGTGCGTGCCCGGACTCGCAGCCGTGTAGTAGTTCACACTCTGGGTCAGAGAGAAGTCGATCTGGTTGCCATCGAGGTACAAAGTGCTCTGCGTGAACCCGGGCTCATTCGAAGCGGCCACGATCGTGAATGGCGACGAGATCGTCGATCCCGACGCGGGATAGCAGATCACGCTGGTATGCTGCGCGCTCGGAATGGCGCAGCTGTCCGTGCCCGGTGTGCTGGTGTATTCAAGCAGCGATAAGTCCCCGTTGGCCGGGCTCTGGTAAGTCAGCGCCAGGTCCGCCTTTCCGTCACCGTTGAAGTCCGCGCTTGCGATATCGGCCAGGTTCGTCGAAGTCGAATCCCCAACCAGCCAGTATTGCGACTCTCCAAACGTACCCGCCGAGCTGCCGTTCAGGATCGACACATACGCACTTCCCGTCGTACCGCTGCCCGTCTTGTACGTAGCGGCGATGTCGTTGAACCCGTCGCCGTTGAAGTCTCCCACCGTAACGCCATCAAACTGGCTCACCGTGCCGCCAAGTGCCAGGTCGCCCGTCAGCTTCTCGAACGTGAAGTTCCCGCTCCCGTTGTTCTTCGCGTAGTAAAGGTTCGACGCGCTGACGAAGACCGCATCCGGCTTCCCGTCCTTGTTCACGTCGAAGGTCTTGCCGTCGCTCAGCACTTCATTGCCCGCCATCACCTCCGAAATGGCAAACTGCCCATTTCCCAGCCCATGCGCGAAGAACGTCGTTCCTTCAGGCGACACACTGCCCTGCGCCGGATGGCATGTGCTGTTCAGAATGAGGCTCACATTGCCATCTCCATAGAAGTCCCCCCACGTCGCGTCCGTCACCTGGCAGTTCGTATTCGCGGACGAGTTCGTCGAATCCAGGCTGATGTTCTGCTGCGTGATCGGCGAGCCCACCTTGCCCGTACCATCACCGTAGTACGTCATGATGCTGTTGTTCGTGCTGCTGCCGGAAGCCGTAAACCCGGTCACGACCACATCCAGCTTGCCGTCCCGATTCGCGTCTCCGATGCTCACGCTGCTGCACGTGCCCGGCAGGTTGACGCTCGAATCGATGTTGAACTTGCCGGTGCCGTCGTTGATCAGCGTGTAAACCGTCCACTGCGTCGGCTGGTTCCCGACCGAGGAGATCGAGCACACCGCGAGGTCGAGCGCCCCGTCGCCATTCAGGTCCGCCGCCTGTGCGTACGCCTGTAAGCCGGTGTTAGGTAACAAGCCACCCGCCTTGCTCAGCAAACCGGAGCCATTATTCACCTGCAGCGCCACCATCGAGTTAGGCACGGTATTGGGTAGATCCCCGTACGCGTAGACGTCCGGCTTGCCATCGTGGTTGAAGTCGCCCGGAAGCAGCCGGAACTGCACCGGGCTGCTGTCGCCCTGTGGCACAAGAACGAACGGGTTGGTGGTGAACGATTTCTGCGCGCTGGCACTGACAGCCGTAGCGGACGCAAGAAGGGCCAAGGTGATTCCATTGACAAAGCGCATCGTGGGCCCCAAAGCAGAAAGTGTTGAAGTGGTGGAGTCGTGTCGTCCCCGCCCCTTTGCGGACCGGGAACACACCGCGCTATGTGATGCGCATTCAATTCCACCCAATCTCAACGTCGTAGCCTGACGGCGACAGATGTTACCTAAGATTGCGAATCGCGTGTGCTCGAAAAGGCTGCCGGCCCGCAGCCCCCTCTAGCGGCGGAAGCAGCCTTCCGCATGATCATTCACCATCCCCGCCGCCTGCATCCACGCGTAGACGATCACCGGCCCCACAAACTTGAATCCCTTCGCCTTCAACTCCCTCGAAATCCTCTCGGACAGCGCAGTCTGCGCCGGCACCCTGCCCGTACCGCGCACCGGCCCACCCCCCGCCAGCTCCCACGCCCACGCTCCAAACTCCCTACCCTCGGCCCGCATCTCGAGAAATATCTGCGCCCCGAGAATCGTCGCCAGGATCTTCGCCCGCGCGCGAATAATACCCGGATCCCCCATCAGCCGTTCCACATCCGCCTCCCCGAACCTCGCCACAACCTCCGGATCGAACCCCGCAAACGCCCGCCGAAACGCATCCCGCTTCCGCAGCACCGTGATCCACGCCAACCCGGCCTGGAACCCCTCCAGCATCAGCAGCTCCCAGAGCGCACGGCTGTCATACTCCGGCACGCCCCACTCGTGATCGTGATACTCCCGCATCAGCGGATCGTTCTGCGCCCACGCGCAGCGCTGCAGGTCGTTGGCAGGGAAACTCAAGGCTCGCTCCTTTCGGCGGTGCTTCGCTGATGCTTAGCTGATGCGCTCGGGTCGAGTTTAGTTCTCGAACTCCCGCCGCAGATCCCGGCCTGTAGTCGAACACAAGCGTTACTCATCCAAAAGCCATACCCGGATTAGTATCGAGAATGCCTGACATCAAACCGCGCGAAGAGAGAGCCGCAGCATGCAAAAAGGGTTCACCCGAAGACCGAAATTCGAAGAGCCCCCCGCGCCCAGCCACGAAAAGAACTACATCACCCCAGGCGGAATCGAGCGCCTCATCGCCGAACGGCATTTCCTCCTCACCAAGGATCGCCCCGCCGTCGTCGAGGTCGTCGCCTGGGCCGCAAGCAACGGCGATCGCAGCGAGAACGCCGACTACCAGTACAGCAAGCGCCGCCTCCGCCAGATCGACGGACGCGTCCGCTTCCTCACCAAGCGCATCGAAGCCGCCGAGGTCATCGATCCCGAAGCCCCCCGCACCGGCCAGCGCGCCACCCGTGCCTTCTTCGGAGCCACCGTGCGCTACGCCACCGCCGCGGGCCTTGAACGAGAGGTCAGCATCGTCGGCACCGACGAGGTCGACCTGGACCGCAACCACATCAGCTGGGCCTCCCCCCTCGGCCGCGCCCTCATGCGAGCCGCCGAGGACGACGAAGTGATCCTCCACGCCCCCGGCGGCACCGAAACCCTCACCGTCCTCGAAGTCCGCTACGAACGCATCCCCGTAGACCCCTTCCACCCACCCCCAGAATCCCAGGCCCCAAAGCCCTGACGCACCGCAACCTCCCATCCAACAGCTTCCACGTCCGAGCCATTTCTTGACTCGGCGGTGTCTAATTTAGAATGACACCTGCTTTCGCGTTTGTCTTGGTAGCCGCGATCGCCCTGCAGTCTCTTGGCACCTTTGACACGCGCGCAGCAGATTCAGCACGACACCCACCCGCGTCGAGGTCCAGGCTATCCGCTTTAGCAACGCTCGCGGCGAGAACCAGAAACTCGCTTCTCGTTGAAGCGGGCGATCTGGCATTCCTTCAGCAGCAGATTCCAGTCACCCCATCGAACCCAGACTTCACTCAGGAAGTGCAATCCATACTCGCCGGGCCGGAACGCTATACGCTCAGAAAGCGTGGCAACCTCGTCGTGATTGCTCCCAGCAAACCAGCCAAACCTAAGAATCGGCTGCTGAAAGTCCGATTCGGCCCCATCATTTTCGAAGGAAAATCTATCTCCGATCTCGATCCACTCGTCGCCTTCTACATCAGGGAGGCTACCGGATGTCATCCACAAGGATACTTTTGGGGCGGGGCGCCACTCGATCTGGCCATCCCAGCTTTTTCGTTCCAGGTCATGACCTTCGAGGACGTCGTAGAACAGGTGGCAAATGCGCCAGAGCCGACCATGTGGGTTGTCGAACCGGATGATCGTACCTCCGGATGCATCGCTGATCCCGGGGCTCAATGGGAGGTTGGATTCTTCAATTATGACAAATTGGACTCCGGTCCAATCTTCCGCCAGTCCGCCGGCCCGGATCTCGTCAAGTGATATAGGCACCACGAAGTTCCTAACCTTGCCCTCGAAAGTCATTCTCTCCGGCAGTATCACCTCCATCGCCGCCCTCCCCCCCAAACCACCCCCGAATGCATACAATCAACCCATGAACTCAGGCTTCGAGGTCTTCCACACCCCCAGCCCAGGCGGACGGCGGGGACGCCTCACCCTGCCCCACGGCCCCGTCGAAACCCCCGTCTTCATGCCCGTCGGCACCGCCGCCACCGTCAAGGCAGTCCCCCAGGAGACGCTCGAAACCATGGGCGCCTTCGCCACCGGCGCGCAGATCATCCTCGCCAACACCTATCACCTCTACCTCCGCCCCGGCCACGAGCTCATCCGGCGCCTCGGCGGAGTCCACAAGTTCATGAGCTGGGACCGCCCCATGCTCACCGACTCCGGCGGCTTCCAGGTCTTCTCCCTCAGCAAGCTCCGCAAAATCACCCCCGACGGCGTCGAGTTCCGCTCGCACCTCGACGGCAGCAAGCACTTCTTCTCGCCCGAGCACTCCATGGCCGTCCAGATCGCGCTCGGTGCCGACGTCCTCATGGCCTTCGACGAGTGCGTCGAGACCCCCGCCACCTGGCAGCGCACCAAAGACTCCCTCGGCCTCACCCACGCCTGGGCCGAGCGCTCCGTCGCCTACTGGCGCGAGCACCGCCACGAAGTCCCCTGGTTCGCCGAGCGCGACGGCCAGGCGCAGCGCCTCTTCGGCATCGTCCAGGGCGGCATGTACGCCGATCTGCGCCGGGAATCGGCCGAGCGGCTGGTCGAAATGGACCTCCCCGGCTATGCCATCGGCGGCCTCGCTGTCGGAGAGCCCCGCGAGGTCACCCGCGAGATGATCGCCCGCACCCTCGAGCACCTCCCCAAAGACAAGCCGCGATACGTCATGGGCGTCGGCTACCCCGACGAGATCGAGGAGTACGCCCGCATGGGCGTCGACATGATGGACTGCGTGCTGCCCACCCGCGCCGGCCGCCACGGCCTGGTCTTTGCCCGGCTCGACGGCGTGCTCACCCGCCTCAACATCAAGAAGCTCGAGTTCGCCGAAGACCAGGGGCCCATCGACCCGAACTGCGCCTGCTCGGTCTGCAAGCGGTACACACGAGCCTACCTGCGCCACCTGTTTTCATCCGGTGAGCCCCTGGCCGCGACCCTGCTCAGCGTCCACAACCTCAACTTCTACCTGGACACCATGGCACGCGTACGAGCCGACCTGTCGGGAATTCCCTCCGACCAACGGGAGGCCCAGGCGAAGCAATGACAAGTCGCGAAGTGACAGCCGCCCGAGCAGGGCGCCTTCAGTCCGTAAGACCTCGCCCTACCTGACAACCGTCACCTTTACCTCATTCGACCGCAACGTAGCATAGCCCGTCTGGTCCATCAGTCCGCCGTTGTTCACCGGCGCCGCATCCCAGCGGACCGCGATCATGTAGGTGCCCGGCCCCAGCCCATTGTGGATGGCCTTCGCCCCCGTGAAGTCCAGCACCTTCACCTTGCCCTTTTCCAGCGGGATCGAATCCGGATAGGGATGACCCTCCCGGCAGGCACGGTTTGAGATGTCGACCGTCCCCGCATCCGGAGTCTCCGTATTCTGGTACGAGAAGAACAGCCCGGAGCAGAAGCCGGCGCCCACAGGGGTCGTCGCCGCCAGATTCTCAATCAGAACCCGCAGCCCCAGGGGAGCGCCGGCCTTGATCGTCGTCTCCGGTACCCGCAGACCAAGGCCGAGCCCGACGTCCTCGGTGCTCAACAACAACTGATCGTCCGACAGGGAATCGGCCGCCACGACCGGCGGCTGCGGCTGGGGACCGGATGCGTCGGAGGCTGGTTTTTCAGATCGTTTGCAGCCGATCGGCGCGAGGAGCAGGAGAAGTGCCGCGGTGAGAGATCTTTTTGCATTCATAAGCCGTCAGATAGAGCGTAGCAGTCTTCCCCAACCGGGGCATGAAGCTGCAGGAACGGACAGGTGAGATGGAAAGTGAATTGGAACGGCTGCAGCGACTCTACGCAGAACTGGGTGATGAACATCTCACAGACCTCAGCCAGGAGATGGGTGAGTTGACCGATGAGGCGCAGCTCGCGCTGGTCGAAGAGATGCGCAAACGCGGACTCTCGCCCAGCCCCACAGACGTGGGAACCGTAGAGGTCGAACCGTCGCACGAGCACTCATACGGCTTTGGTGTCGGCATCCCCGGAGTGGTTCCAGGTGGTGAGCCCGCCATGGAGCACGCACTCGACGCCGGGGGAACCACCCGCCTGGGCATGACAGCGCTCACCTCGTTCAGTGACGGCCTCGAGCTTTCGCGCGCATGCGATGTCCTCACCTCGGCAGACATCGAACCCGCTATCGAAGAGATTGCTGGGGACGAGACGATCGGAACCGCACCACGTTACGAGGTCTGGGTGAGCTCGGCCGACGTCGAACGCAGCCGCCAGGTCCTGCAGGCGAAAATGGGCCTCTTTCCCATGGCCGAAACAGATCGCCGTGGGAGCCTGATCGAGGAAGACGCCACAGAAGACCAGGATGAGCTCGTCGTCGCGCAGTTCGAGAGCCGGTCCGAGGCAGAATCGGTCGCCTCGGTGCTCTTTCAGGCGGACTTCCAGCCAAAGATAGACAGCGAAGGCGCCACCCACGCCATACTCGTGCCGGGAAACCAGTACGAACGGGCGCTCAACCTGCTGAGTGCGCGCATGCAGCTCGAGTAGCCCGCTTGACGCGGCATCTATAATTAAGCCAGAGACACGAAGGCTGCCGGCACCACTTCAGGGCAGCCTTCGGTCTTCTCAGTAGCCCGGGAAGTCCAGACTTAAAGTATCTGTTTTGAATACTTTAGGTACTTTTACCCGGGGGGTGGGGGTGGGTCCCTGACTCTCCCCTGTAAAGGCAGAATTGACTTCCGGGTCTCGGGCGTTTTCTTGACAGCCGCGCGGGCCTCCCTGATGCTTAGAGGTTGAACGCCCTGCTTCGGCAGGCTCTTGTGTGCGCTTCATCCTGATTGGGCCGCAAGCATCCTGATTCTCGGCGCCGCCGTAAATGGCCGCCTGACTGGTAAGAGTGAAGTGAACTTGCTTGGTATGTATCTGCAGAGCGTTGGAGGCTTCAACCTGGGGTCGGTGAGCCAGCTTGCGCTGCCCGTTCTGTTCATTGGCGCGATGTACTTCCTGATGATCGCGCCCAACCAGAAGAAGCAAAAGGCGTGGCAGCAGATGCTTTCGAGCCTCAAGTCCGGAGACCGCGTCACCACCTCGGGCGGCCTGCATGGAACGGTCCTCCAGGTAAAGGATGACGTCGTCATCCTGCGCGTCCAACCGGACGGGGTGAAACTTGAATTCGTAAAGAGCGCGATCTCCGCCGTCACCACGGAAGACGTCAAGAGCTAGCTGATATCGGAAATGGGTCGTATTGCGCCCATCGGCTGGTATTTTCACGCGGAAGCGGTAGACTGTAGCGACACGGAATACGACTGTTTTTCCAGTCCTTTTATTCGTTTCAAGGAAGAGAACAGGGTTTTGTGCGTCGCCGGCCGCCGTTCGGGTTCGTGACGCCGCCCTCCGAAGAAGACAAATGGGTAAGAATCTCGCCACAAAGCTGGCCGTCATCGTCGCCATCGTGCTGTTTTTTGTCTACGGCATCATTGGTATTCCGCACAGCACAGGCAAAGGCCTGGGCGACACCCTCGAATCGGCCCTCGCACACCGGATCAACCTGGGCCTCGACCTCAAGGGCGGAGTTCACCTGGTCCTGGCCGTGCATGTCAATGAGGCCATCGCCTCAACCACCGACCGCGATGTGCAGCGCCTCGAGACCGCCCTGACCACAGCCGGCATCACCGGCGCACAGGTCGCCAAGACCGACGCAGCCCACCCCGAAACCATCACCGTCTCGGGCACCACTCCGGCCCAGAGCTCCCAGCTCCGCTCGATCCTGACCGGAAATGACTACTCGACGTATGACGTGACGTCCGGACCCGACGGCTCGCAGACGCTGACGATGAAGCCGTCGGCGATCACCGACTTGGAAGCTAGGACACTGGATACTTCGATCGAAGTCATCCGTGACCGCGTGGACAAGCTCGGAGTGTCCGAACCGACGATCCAGAAGTATGGTCTGGGCGATAACCAGATCCTGGTGGAGTTGCCGGGCGTCAGCGATCCGCAGCAGGTGGAAGACGCGATCCAGTCGACGGCGAAGCTCGCGGTGTTTGCCGTGGTGAGCGGCCCATATGACAGCGACCAGGCTGCGATGCAGCAGCTGAATAATGTCATCCCGACCGATGCCCAGCTGGTCCACGGCAACGCGACGCCAAACACGCCCGACCAGGTCTGGCTGCTCAAGCGTGCCAGTGAGGTCGAGGGAACCGACTTCATCGGCGCAACCGGAAGCCAGGACGTGAACGGCCGCCCGGCGATCCACTTCACGCTGACCACGGAAGCCGGCCAGCGCTTCCTCAAGTACACCGAAGCCCACCAGGCCTCGAGCGCGACCCCTGGCCAGATGGCGATCGTCCTCGGCAACAAGGTTCGCGAGGTCGCCGGCATCCAGAGCGCGATCTCGGATTCGGGCGAGATCGCGGGTGCGTTCACCAAGGAAGAGGTCGATAACCTCTCCCTCATGCTGCGCACGGGTGCGCTGCCGGCCTCGATCTCTTACATCGAGACCCGCACCGTCGGACCGTCGCTCGGTGCGGCAAGCATCAAGCAGGGCGTGACCGCGGCGATCCTGGGCATGGCTGCAGTGATGCTCTTCATGCTCGTCTACTACAAGGGTTCGGGAGTGAATGCCGACCTGGCGCTGATCCTGAACCTGATCATCCTGCTGGGCTTCATGGGTTACAGCCACGCGGTGCTCACGCTGCCGGGAATCGCCGGCGTGATCCTGACGATCGGTATGGGCGTCGACTCGAACGTGCTGATCTTTGAGCGCATCCGCGAAGAACTGCGGGCAGGGAAGACGGCTGCCGCCGCGGTGAAGGAAGGCTTTGCGCATGCGTGGATCACCATCGTCGACACGCACGTCACGACGATTGTGTCGGCGATCATCCTGCTGATGTTCGGCACGGGACCGGTAAAGGGCTTCGCCGTGACGCTGATGGTGGGCCTGTTTGCCAACCTGGTGACGGCAGTCTTCGTGTCGCGCATGATCTTCGACTGGCACCTGCAGGATCGTCCGCGGACCGCGGCGCTCTCGATCTAGGAAGAACCGGCCGGGTACCTGGCGAC
>CAZZZP010000008.1:72641-85069 GCA_964658635.1 Lichenicola sp.
TTCAAGTGAAGGATTAGGGATAAGCATGGAATTGTTTCGTCAACCAAACGTCGACTGGCTCGGTAAGAAGTGGTATTTTCTCGGCTTTTCGCTGATCTTTTCGGTCGCGGGTATCTTCAGTCTTCTCTTCTGGCATCATCTTCCGCTGGGCGTCGACTTCAAGGGTGGAACCCACGTCACGGTCGCGTTCGCATCGGCGCCCAACGAGGATCACATCCGCCAGGCGTTCGACCAGGCCGGCATCAGGAATTTTAGGATTCAGCGTATCAGCGGCAATCCCGGGCAGGTCTCGAACCAGGAAGTGATCGCGCTGCCCGAGTCCACGGCGTCGGACGCGAATCACGACGCAGGCCGTTCCGCGGTCGAGAGTTCTCTGAAGGCGAACTACCATGACTCCGCGTTCGAGGTGCTGCAGGTCGACATCGTCGGGCCCACGGCGGGCAAGCAGCTTCAGCGACAGGCGGTGTATGCGACGCTCTACTCGCTCGTCGGAATGCTGGCTTACCTGTGGTTTCGATTTGAACTGATCTACGGCGTGGCAGCGGTGGTTGCTGTGTTTCACGACACGCTGATCACGATTGGCGCCTTCTCGCTGACCAACCAGGAGATTACGCTGACGGTGATAGCGGCGATCCTGACGCTGATCGGATACTCGATGAACGACACTGTTGTCGTCTTTGACCGGATTCGCGAAAACCTGGCAATGAACCGCCGGGAGTCGCTGAGCGAGGTCGTGAACCGCAGTATCAACCAGACGCTGAGCCGGACCGTGTTGTCGTCGGGACTCACGTTCCTGACCGTACTATCGCTCTTTCTTTTCGGAGGAGAAGTGCTGCATGGCTTCTCTTTCGCGCTGGTGGTGGGCATCCTGATCGGAACATACTCGTCCATTGCTGTGGCCGCCCCGATGCTGGTGGCGTGGCAGGATTCGCGTGCGAAAAAAGGCAAAGCCGCGGCGACGTTGCCTGCGGGACGTGTGAGGGCGTAGTATTCGGCAACGCGTTTGTCTGAAGGGACAACCGCAGTCCGATGCACAGCAGAAGACGATTGCTTCAAAGAATTCATCTGACCGGGAACAAAATTGAACTCCCCGGTGTCTAAGAGTTCTAGCTGGACGAAGACCTCGGCAACAAACGCGAGATCCTCAAAATCTGCCACGGTGCGGGCTGAGAATTCAGTTCTCTTATTGTGGCAATCTTGATCCAGCGTGGCCCCTTGCAATAGAAATTCATATCTGAGGCTGCCCCCATGTTTGAAGATTCCCTCGTTGATTCCGGCGGTCGGCTAAAAACCAATTCCAAGTATTGGGTCTGGGGAACCGCCGCGTTCAACCTGTGCATCATCGCGGTGATGATCATCCTGCCGCTGATGTATCCAGAGGCGTTGCCGAAGACGGCAATGACGGCGATGCTGACGGCACCGCCCCCTCCTCCTCCGCCCCCTCCTCCGCCGCCGCCGGCTGCTGTGGTCAAGGCGGTCAAGGTGATCTCGGTTGAAAACGCGATGACTGTTCCCAAGATCCCGAAAAAGATTGACATGACCAAGCAGGATCCGACGCCTCCACCACAGGTTCAGACTGTGGCCGGTATGACCGGTATGTCCGGTGGCTCGGCGGGTGGTGTGCTTGGCGGTGTAATCGGAGGCGCCGGCGCGGCTCCCCCGGTAGTCGCAGCCGCTCCACCGAAGAAGGTGGGTCCGGCACGCATCTCCGGGGGTGTGATCGCGGGTAATATCCTCGAGAAGACCCAGCCGGTATATCCCCCGATTGCGAAGGCCGCACACGTCTCTGGTGCCGTGGTTCTCCATGCCATCATCAACAAGAACGGCACGATTCAAGGTCTCACCGTAATCAGCGGGCCGGAGATGTTGCGCAGCGCAGCTCTGGACGCTGTAAAAAACTGGCGGTACAAGCCATATCTTCTGAACGGCGAACCCACGGAGGTCGATACGACCGTGACGGTGAACTTCAGCTTCGGTGGCGGTTAGGACCGGGTTGGTACCTCAACTTTGACTTTGAAGATCTTGGGTAGCAGAGCCGCTTTGTACTCGCAAGAACTCTGTTCTGTGGTTCCGCTACTCTCACCAAGTTCAAACAACGTTTTACAAATCCGGAGGAAAGATTCCAGTGATTCTCGCCCACATTGCCAACGTTGCATCCAGTCACTCCCTCACCTCGCTCGCCATGTTCCAGGAAGCCAGCAACTCCTTCTCGCTCACCGACATGTGGGGACACATGAGCTGGATCCCGAAGGGCATCGTTATGTTGCTCTTCGTCATGTCGATCTGGTCGCTGGCCGTGATGATCGACCGTGCGCTCTACTTCTCGGCAGCCCGTTCGCAGTCGCGTGAGTTCGCACCCAAGGTTGCCGGTGCTTTGAAGAACGGTAACCTCGATGAGGCCATCAAGGTCGCAGATCGCACCAAGAAGTCGCACCTCGCCGAGGTTGTTACCTCGGGCCTGCAGGAGTTCCGCTCCTTTGGTTCGGGTGGCGCGATCACCGAGGAGCAGATTGAGTCGTCCAAGCGTGCTCTCGAGCGCTCCGAGGCGATCGTTCACTCCAAGCTGAAGCGTGGTCTTGGCGGTCTGGCCACGATCGGCTCCACCGCACCGTTCATCGGTCTGCTCGGCACCGTTATCGGAATTCTGAATGCCTTCCAGCAGATCGCAACCCAGAAGACCTCGGGCATCGGCGCGGTTGCCGGCGGTATCTCGGAAGCCCTGGTAACAACTGCATTCGGTCTCGTCGTGGCGATCCCGGCCGTTATGACCTTCAACTATTTCACGAACAAGGTTGAGGCTTTCGACGTAGAGATGGATAACAGCTCGTCGGAGCTGGTGGATTACTTCATCAAGCAAAGCCACCGCTAAACGGATCGGCAGGAGATGGTCCACGGTGGCGCGGCAAGACCCCGCCCCCGTGGACGATCCGGGTTCCGGGTTGAATTGCAGGGCTTGCAGCTTAGATGAATCCACGGAGTGCTTTATATGTCGATTGCAAAGCGGGACGAAGGCAAAAAAGTAAACTCGAACATCAACGTTACGCCGATGGTGGACGTGATGCTCGTGCTGTTGATCATCTTCATGGTCATCACGCCTATGCTCAACAACAAGGTAAACGTTGATCTTCCGACTGCGACTGCCGCGGTCGTGATGGACAATGCCAACAAAGAAGACGCTGTGACGGTTGCCGTAACGCGTGACGGCAAGATCTTCCTCGGTGCGGACCAGGTCCAGAAGGAAGACCTCGGCGCAAAGGTATCGGCGAAGCTCGAGAACAAGACGGATAAGGAATGCTTCCTGCGTGCCGACAATCGCGCCATGTACGGGCGTGTGATGGACGCTGTTGACGGTATCCGCGATGCCGGTGTGAGCCAGCTTGGCTTGCTGACCGAGAAGAAAGACCAGTAATCCAGGCAAGATAGTTGTAACGAAGTTTGCAGTTCAAGGAGATTTTCTTATGGGAATGGGTGGTGGAGGCGGTACTAATACAGCGGTGTCGGAGATCAACGTCACACCGTTGATCGACGTGCTCCTGGTGCTCCTGATCATCTTCATGGTGATCGTGCCGGTGACTCCGAAGGGTCTGGACGCGCTGGTTCCCCAGCCGCCCAAGGACAAGAACGCCGATCCTGATCCACACACAGTTGTGGTGTCGGTAAAGGGCGGAGCGGGCGTCCCGGTGACCTATCAGATCAACACGGACAGCTTCAACAAATCTGATCTCGAAGCAAAGCTGGCAGCAATTTATGCTGTGCGAAGCGACAAGATTATGTTTGTGAAAGGCGATCCTACACTCAACTACGGCTTGATTGCTGAAGTGATCGACTTTGGCAAACAGGCTGGCGTCGATAATATCGGTATCATCACACCCAAGGTTGAACAGGGCGACTAGTCCTCCTGTGTTCGAGACGGCCTGGCTGCTGCCAGGCCGTTTTCATTGAGTCAGACCAAACGTTAGGTTGACCTTCGCCCTGCGAACTCTGACAATAGAAGGTGCGTGACGTTGCCGCATCGTTTGAGGTTTTCCTGACATGCTCTCCTACTTAGTACTGCTGGTTGCTCTGCTCAGCCGTCTTCTTCCCCCCGTGCTGCATCTTTCCGCATGGAACTTTACGGCAGTGGGAGGCAGCCTGTTGTTCTTCGGTGCTCGCCGGCCGCGCTGGCAGAGCGCCATTGCAGTGGCGGCCCTAATGGTGAGCGACTATATGCTTACGGTTCATGCTTATCACTATGCATTCCACGTAAGCGGCTACCTGGTGACTTGGGCATGGTATACGGGTGTCTGTTTGATGGGATACCGAGTGCTCCAGCGCGCTTCGGCTTTACGAGTGACGGGAGCTGTTCTGGCCTCTGCGTCTTCATTTTTCCTGTTGAGCAACTTCGTGGTTTGGTTGGGATCGATGTACTCGCACTCACCGTCCGGCCTCTTCTACTGCTACGCTGCAGCTGTGCCGTTTTACCGCAATGATCTAATCTCGACCGGACTCGTCGCGGGGGCGCTTTTCGGCCTTCCCGCATTTGCGCAACGCCTGGCGTATAACGGAGCAGCCGCGCATAAACCAGCTTAGTTCTTAGCAGCCTGGATTAAACGGGGCCCTTGCGGGCCCCGTTTCCCGTTTCTGATTCGGTGCGCTTTTGCATGATAAATTTACTGTCTCTGCATCAGGACAGACCAGACACCAAGAAGGGCCGCCCGGAGGCGGCCCGTCCTGTTGCAGATCGCAATAGCCCTAGTCGTTTGGCTCTTCGCCTTCGCGCTCTGCACGCTTCCAGTTGAGCAGGTCGCCCAGCGTGGTCGAGGAGGAGGAGCTTGAGGAGGAGGAAGACCCGCTGTTGCCCCCCTTTTTGCCGCCACCATTGCCCTTCCCACTCTCGCGCTCCTTGTAGAGCTCAACCTCGGCCCGGCTAGCTTCTTCGCCGACTGCACGAATCGAGAGGCCGACCTTCTTCTCTTCTTGGTTCATCTTCACAATCTTGAACTCGTGCTCGTCACCGACATTGAGTTCAACCTGTTTTCCGTGGTCGTCCACTGCCTCGGAGACGTGACAGAGACCCTCGACACCCTCAGCGATCTCAACAAAGGCACCGAACTGCGCGGTGCGCAGTACCTTACCCTTGATGACGTCGCCAATGCGGTGCTGGGCGAAGAAGGTATCCCACACATCGGGCTGAAGCTGCTTGACGCCAAGGGACAGGCGGCGATTCTCTGGTTCGACGCCAAGCACGATAGCCCGAACCTTTTCGCCCTTTTTAAGGACCTCAGACGGGTGCTTGATGCGCTTTGTCCAGCTCAGGTTCGAAACGTGGACAAGACCATCGATGCCGTCTTCAATTTCGATGAAGGCGCCGAAGTCAGTCAGATTGCGAACACGACCCTCAATGATGGCGCCGGTGGGATACTTGTCTTCCAGCTGCTCCCAAGGATTGTCCTGAAGCTGCTTCATGCCGAGTGAGATTCGGCGATCATTCGGGTTGACGGAGAGAATGATGGTGTCGACCTCATCGCCAGGCTTGACCATCTTCGATGGATGCTTCATCCGCTTGGACCAGGTCATTTCGGAGACGTGGACGAGACCTTCGATGCCCTGTTCGAGCTCGACGAATGCGCCGTAGTCAGTGACCGAGAGGACACGGCCGCGAACCTGGGCGCCGATTGGGTAACGCTCGGTGGCGTCAAGCCAAGGGTCTGGCGTGAGCTGCTTGAAGCCAAGCGAAACGCGCTGCTTATCCTTGTCGAACTTGAGGACCTTGACCTGGATCTCATCTCCAACATTCACAAGATCGCGGGGATGGGTGAGGCGGCCCCAGGACATGTCGGTGATGTGCAGGAGGCCATCCAGGCCGCCGAGGTCAACGAACGCACCATAGTCGGTTAGGTTCTTCACCGTACCGGTCAAGACCGTTCCCTCTTCCAGGGTCGCCAGAGTCACAGCCTTCTTCGCGTTCTGGTCCTCCTCGAGCAGTTCCTTGCGGGAGATGACGACGTTGCCGCGCTTCTTATTCAGCTTGATGACGCGGACTTCGATCTCGGTGCCGACATAGCCGTCGAGATTGCGAACTGGGCGAACTTCGATCTGCGAACCGGGCAGGAATGCCTTGATGCCGATGTCGACCGTGAGACCGCCCTTGACGCGGGATACGACGAGACCCTTGACAGGCGTTTTGGTATTGGCAGCCTCTTCAAGTTTGTCCCAGACCTTGTGGCGGAGCGCCTTCTCGTGAGAGACGATGTATCCGCCGCCGTGTGCTTCCTCGCGTTCGACCACAACCTCAACTGCATCGCCGGGCTGGAATTTGGACACACCAGTGATGTCCATAACCTGATCAAGCGGGAGCAAGCCCTCGGACTTGAGCCCGATGTCGACCACAACGTGCTTTTCAGTGATCTTGACGACTGTTCCGGTGACGATGACCTCCTCCGCAGTGAGGCTCTGTGCGGCTGCGGACTCGACAGCCTGCTCGCGGTCGAAGCTTGCGAGGGCGGCGGCGAAATCTGAGTCGTCGTAGTCCTGCTCAGGCTCTTCTGTGTCTGCCGAAAGCGAAGGGGCGGTGTGGCCGGACGCCGGGTTCTCTGAAGGCGTCTGGGGCTCGCTGGAAGCGGGGGAACCAGTCACTGCTGCCTCGATGGAGTCAACATGCGCTTCGTGAGCGTGCGTGGTTGAGGTGGAATCGGATGACCGAGGGGATTGGTCCTCGGTCGCTTCGGGCGCAAAGGTTTCGATTTCGGTGTTCAGGGGTTTGCTCTCGTTGTACTCAGGATTATGGTCGTCTACCATGGTGATGCGGACTCCGGGATCCAAAATCTTCTGCCATCCAAAGTCTCTCGAGGCTTCCGGGCGGGCCTAGAAGGGGGAGAGACTTCGGTGAGGGGCCTCCGATAGGTAAGGAGACAACATGGCCGAACTAAGTCTCCCCAAAGAGGCTGAGCGCAGAAGATGAGCGGATTAGCAGAGTCGAACAGGAGCGGCTGCTTCGGGATCCCACACGCAGTAACTCAGAGAAAAGGATAGCAACAGCAGCGGAGCCCGTCAAACTATTATCCAATATCCGATCTGACTCTCTAATTCTATGATGCTGGGTCCCAAGAAATCGATTCAAGCCGGTTTGAAGGAAACCCTATACTCTGCATCATGGACCGTTTGTGGACACCGTGGCGCTACGACTATATCTCCGGTTTAAGCTCTGGGGAGAGAAAAGGGGTACCGTCTGAGCTTGCGGATTGGCCAGGCGAAGATCTTCACTGTGTCTTTTGTAACCTCAATGCGGCGGTAGGGTGGGGTTTGGAAGAAGGCCGGGAGGTGGCGCTGAAAGCGGGTCATGTTGTGGCGCGGCTTGAACACTGCTTCCTTTGCCTGAACGCGTTTCCTTATTCGAGCGGCCACGTCCTTCTGCTGCCGTATCGGCACGTGGATTCTCTGGCGAAGCTCGATGAGTCTGAAGCGCGGGAGTTGATGAGCGCGACGCAGCGGATGGAAGGGGTGCTTCGCGAGGTTTACAAGCCGGACGGGATCAACATCGGGGTCAACCTGGGGGAGGCTGCCGGTGCAGGCGTTGCGGCTCACCTGCACGTTCATATGCTTCCCCGCTGGTTTGGCGATACCAACTTTATGACGGTAACGGCCGAGACGAGGGTTCTGCCTGAGGCGCTGGACGTGAGCTGGGCCCGTCTGATGAAGGCATTCGATGCAGCTTCAGGTCGTGCAGGCTGAAAGCGATATGTCAGCAAGGGAACAGAATGCAACATGGATAAAAGCCGCGGCATCTTAGTCACCAAGGAATGGTTACGTTCGGGCCAAACTTCTTGCCTGACTTGTATCCGGAGGTCGCTATGTCTACATTTCAGGACACTATCCCGTCTTCCCTGCGAAGACCAGTTGCTACCTCGAGATTTGCACAGGAGTTAGTCAACCGATCTTCTCGCCCAACCCTGATCAACAATGTTGCCTCACGTGCCTTGGCCCTGTCTAAGAGCCGCTTCGCAAGACTGCCTCACGAGCCGGAAGATGCGAAGCTGACGGGAGTCACACGATCACTGAACCGCCGGCTTCTTGCCCTCAATGTCAATGGATCGCTGATACGGGATGAACTGAGAACCGCGAAGATCGCCTGATCTCGGGCGTCTACAACACGGTAAAAGAAGCCTGCCCCTCGTGGCAGGCTTCGGCGTCTGGATTTGTTTAGTTTGTCGCTGGGACGTGTAGGTGCCGGTCAGCCTGGTCGGGAACTCGCGTGGCTTCAAAGTTTGTAATCTTCCAGATACCGGACGGCAGACGCTGGTAGACGCGGGTATAGCGAAAAACGCCGACCATATCGGTGCCGTCCGATGTCCCCTGGACGTCGGCTCTGCCAGTGACGATCGCTACGTTTCCAAGCACCTTGATCTTCGAGTCGACTGAGTCCAGCTTGCGGATGACGAACCTGCGCGTCCGCATGCGGTCGATCTGCATGGCTTTTGTATTAACCTCGCCATTCCAGGAGATGCCGACGTAATCGTCAGAGAGCAGGCTCTCGATGCTGTTGAGATCGCCAGCGACAGCCGCCGCTCGCCATTGCTCCTCGAGGGCCTCGATCTGCTGCTTGATCTGTCGCTGCGGATGGTGTGGGCCCAAAGCGCGCGCAGGGCGCCCCCCAAGGGCGAGCACCGTGGACACCGTGAGAGAGCAGGTGAATAGGAGAATCAGGCGCTTTAAAGGGGAAAGTCGCTTCATGGACTCAGCCCGGATACTAAGCCGAGGAGACGATAGAGTCAAAACAAACGTTCGTCATGTTGGTGATCGGACGGAAGAGTCAACAGACGGCGTTCAGGTTTTCCATGGCACGTTCGCGCATGCGCTGGTAGAGGCCGCCAATGGCGTGCTCCTTGAAATGGACGGTGTTACGGTGTGCCTCGAGAGCAGCCTCGTCGCGGTACTGCTCATAGATCAATACCGTGCAGGGGGCATCCGAGATGAAGTGAGCGATGTAGCTGACACAGCCGGGCTCCTTGCGGGAGCCCTCTGTGAGGGCAATGAGGTTGACTTTGATCGCGTCGTGGTCCGACTCTTCGAAGCGCATTCGAACTGTGAAGCTGAGCATCCTGTGACTCCGAAGCTGATTTAGGCGAGCAGGGCCGCGTCGAACTCTGGCATGGTCATCGTCTGGGCTCGGTCGGGGCCAGTCGAGATCATACCGATTTTTGCGCAGGACTCACGGGCGATGAACTGGATGTAGTCCTGTGCGAGCCTGGGCAGCTTATCGAATTCCGTGATTCCCTCGGTGGACTCGCTCCAGCCCTTGAGCGTCGTGTAAATCGGCTCTATCGACTTGAAGCCGCGCACGTCAGCCGGGATCACATCGGTGATTCTGCCGTCGATCTTGTACCCGGTGCAGACGGGAATCTCTGCGCATTGATCCATCACATCCATCTTGGTGACGACCAGCCACTCCGTGCCGTTGATCATGTTGGAGTAGCGAAGCAGCGGGAGATCGAGCCAGCCGCAGCGACGCGGGCGCCCGGTCACGGCGCCGTACTCCTGCCCCCGAGCGCGGAGAAGTTCCGCTGAGTGGCCGTCGATCTCGGTTGGGAACGGACCCTCACCGACGCGTGTCACATATGCCTTGGTTACGCCGATCACGGTGCCGATCCGGGTCGGACCGACGCCGGTACCGGTCACGGCTCCGCCGGCGGTGGCTGACGAACTGGTCACGAACGGGTAGGTTCCGTGGTCGATGTCGAGCAGAGCACCCTGTGCGCCCTCGAACATGACTTTTTCGCCGTTGTCCATGGCTTCGTTGAGCAGGACCGCGGTATCGGTGACGAAAGGCGCCACCTGCTCGGCGAGCCGGCTGTACTCCTCGTACATGGACTTGGGATCGAGCGGCTCCGTACCGAAGAGAGCGTCTGCGATGGTGTTTTTCTCGTGGCAGGCGTTTTGGATGTGGGTGCGCAGCAGCGACGAGTTGAGGAGATCGACGACACGGAGGCCGTTGCGGTGGATCTTGTCCTCATAGGCTGGTCCGATGCCGCGGCGGGTAGTTCCGATCTTGGTGCGGCCGGGAGCAGTCTCGGCTGCGAGTTCGATCATGCGATGGTAGGGCAGGATGACCTGGGCGCGGTTCGAGATGAAGAGCTGTCCGTCGATCGGCAGACCAGCTTGGCGAAGTTTCGCGACTTCCGCGAGGAAGGCGGCGGGGTCGAGGACGACTCCATTGCCGATGACGCCCTTGCAGCCGGGGCGGAGAACGCCGCACGGGATGAGCTGCAGGACGTACTTGCGCCCCTGAATGATGACGGTGTGACCAGCATTGTGGCCACCGGCGTAGCGGGCAACGACGGAGAACTTTTCGGAGAGGACGTCGACGATCTTGCCCTTACCCTCGTCGCCCCACTGGGCTCCGAGAATGACGGCGGACTGACGCTTCGGCTTGGACACTTTAGGGTTGCTCCAGAACGACTTCGGTGGGAGTGCGTCTGCAGTGGAACAAAAGCAGGCGCCCATGCTTCATTATACTGGCCGTGCGGCACAGTTTTGCGTGCGGCGTAAGTTGGAGGGGCAGATGGTTACTGGGCTTGTTTTGTGCTTAAGTCTGGCGTGTATCACCTTTGGGCAAAGCACCTCAACGGCACCTGCAGCAGGAACGACGAAACAGGCCCAGGAAGACTCAACACCGACCATCCGGACAAGCACATCACTGGTGCTTGTGCCTGCGCTGGTGACGACAAAGTCCGGCGAACCGGTGTTTACCTTGCAGGCGAGCGATTTCACGGTGCTGGATGATGGAGTTGCGCAGACGCTGCGGCTGGAAGAGGACACAGACCGGCAGCCGCTTGCGCTGGTAGTGATCATCCAGGCCGGTGGGGCCGGGGCGACTCAACTCGACAACTATCAAAGGTTGGGAACACTCCTTGAAGCGATGTTTGGAAGTGTGGAGCATACCGTGGCAGTGGTCGGTTTCGACAGTGAACCCGCGCTAGTGCAGCCGTTTACAACAGGTCTGGACCGAGTGGATGGTGCCATTCGGGGAATTGGCCCGGGTGACGGTAAGGCAGCAATTCTGGACGCCGTCAATTTCGCCGTAGACTTGCTACGGAAGCAGCCGCCCAACTACCGGCGTGCAATCGTGATGTTTTCCGAGACGCGGGATAGCGATAGCCACACGAAACTGATCGATGCTTTGCGGGCAGTAAGCGACACAAACACCTCTATCTATAGTTTCGCTTTTTCGTCCACGAAGGCTGAGGCCAAAAAAGAGGCTGCCGGTTTTTCAAGTGCGGAGCCCGGCCCGGAACATGGATGCTTCTCGCGAAATCCGGACGCTTCTCCGAACTCGCAACCAAGCCGCGCTTCGCAGGATTATGATTGCCTTGCGGAACTGGCGCCGCCGCTGAGACTTGCTCGAATCGCCGTTATGGCTGCTATAGGAGCACTGCGCAAGAATGTGCCGGAGACACTCGCTCACCTTACGGGAGGAGAATATTTCGCATTTTCGAATGAGAAGACGCTGGAGCGCGGGCTTGCGACCCTGACAAACCATGTTCCGAACCGATACGTGCTGAGCTTTCATCCGGCAAATCCACATGCGGGCTTGCATTCGGTTCAACTATTTCTGAAGGATAGGCCTGATCTGAAGACAGCGGCTCGGACCAGCTATTGGGCTGAGGGTGCTGGTGAAAGTGCCAATTAGAGGAAAAGATGAGAGTGTATTGCGCTGTTCCAAATCGGCAGGCAGACGAGAATTCGCCTGTGGGACGAGCTTTGTTGACGTTGCGGAGACGGAAGGTTGGTTCGATCAGGGCGCTGCTTACTGGACATATGTCGCTTTGTTCATCTTGACAGCCTGCACTCGAGAACATAAAACACTGTTACTTTAGGTTGAAGCGCCTTATATGCCAAGCGCGATGGAATGCGGGACCCCAAGATCACAAACTCGCAGTAGAGAGCAAGGCGCCACACATTTGCGGTTTGGGAGTTGAGAGAATGGAATGAGGGTGGATGGGATCTTCTACCCGCGATTTGGCGGCACATTTCCGGTTCAGTCTGCGTTTTCGGCGAACGTTATAATCTGTTCCCAGTCAGAATTGGGATCAGAGCTAGTTTGTACACAGAGGTTACTAGTTGCTTCAATACGATATGGCGTCAGGATCTGAAATTAGTCACCCGTCACCCAAGTCTTGGCTGACAACGTGCGCTTTCATTATTCCGACCTACAATGCGGCGAAATACTGGCCGGGACTTCAACGCGCGCTGGAGGCGGAAGGAGTAGAGGGCCGTCAGGTCCTTGTGGTTGACTCCATGTCAACCGATAACACGCAGGAGTTGGTGAACCGGGCAGGATATCAACTGATAACGATTCCGAGTGCTGAGTTTCGCCATGGCGCCACCCGGCAGATGGCCGCGGAACACATGGATTGGGCTGAGACCCTCATTTTTCTGACACAGGATGCGGT
>CAZZZP010000009.1:0-81703 GCA_964658635.1 Lichenicola sp.
CTTCGTCGGGTGGGGCGAGTGGTGAGGGGATCGGGCGGGGGCGGCATGCGGGGGTGGCGTACACGTTCGCGCAGGGCTCGGTGCGGGAGTTTCGGACGGGGGCGGGGAGCTACTCGGCGCAGGCAGGGAGTGCGGGCGGGGTGATCACGCGAGTGACGCGGGAGGGTGGGGAGAAGGCGCATGGGAGCGTGTTTTTGAATGTGAGGTCGAGTGTGCTGGCGGCGAAGAATCCGCTTTCGATCGCGACGAGCTACCAGGATGGCGTGGTGACGAGCGCGACGGTAAAGCCGCACGATCTGCTTGCGAGCTTTGGAGCCACGGCGGGGGGAGCGATCGCGGGGCTGAAGACGCTGCGTTACTTTGGCGCGGTGGATGTGGAGCGGCGGGGGTTTCCGGCGGTCTCGTCTCCGGCGGATCCGAATTTCTACAATCTGACGGCGATTCAGAGCGCGCTGCTGAAGACTCGTGGGGTGAGTGAGGCGGAGACGAAGGCGGGGCTGAATTTTGTATCCTCGCTGACGGGCGAGACGGCGCGGCGGGCGGACCAGGATATTGAGTTTGGGCGGCTGGACTGGGCGGGACGGGGTCTGATCCGTCTGGGTACGGAGTACAACCGGGTGCGGTGGAGTGCGCCTGCGGGTTTGATGAGTTCGCCTACGGTGGCGCGGGGGCGGGCGAGCCTGGGCAATGGGCAGGGGAGTGTCGACCAGGCGCTGGTGCGGTTTGGCATGGGGAGGCCGGGGAGCACGAGCGGGGAGCTGCGGCTGGGCTACACGCGGGATCTGCAGTTTGAGACACCGCAGACTCCGCTGGCACAAGAGGCGGCGATCGGGCCGGGCGGGCTGGCGCCAGAGGTGAACATCGGGCCGAACGGGATCCTGTTCGGGACGCCGGCTTCGCTTTCGCAGATTGCGTATCCGGATGAGCAGCGGCTGGAGGCAGGCGTGACGGTGTCGCTGGTTCGCGGGAGGCATCTGCTGCAGCTGGGCGGGACGTTTGCGAAGGTGGAGGAGCGAGCTTCGACTTTGGCGAACGCCACCGGAACGTTCAACTATGACTCGGGCGAGACGAAGGGATATGCGGGTGGGCTGGTCGATTTTCTGACGGATCACACGTTCAATGTGCATTCGCTGCCGGACGGAGGGTGTCCGCGAATCAATGCGGCGGTGCATGATTTCTGCTTCCGGTCGTATTCACAGAGCTTTGGGGCGGAGGTGACGAACTTTTCGACCGAGGACTGGTCGGGGTTTGTTGAGGACACGTGGCGACCGGGACGGCGGCTGACGCTGCATGCCGGGATGCGTTATGACTACACGCTGCTGCCGTTGCCGCAACATGCGAATGCGGCTCTGGATGCGTTGTTTGGATCGCGTGGCGCGACGAGCGTGTTTCCCGAGGATCGGAACAACTTCGGGCCGAGGTTTTCGGCTGCTTTCGAACCGTTTGGACGGGCCGGCGGTGCGGTCAAGCTTGGGTACGGGGCGTATTACGGACGGCTGCCGGGGGCGACGATCCGGGCTGCGCTGACGGATACGGCGCAGGCGAGTGCGACGACGCGGGTGAGGATTCGGCCGGCGACGGAGACGGCCTGTCCGCAGGCTCCTGCGGTCGGGTTTGGATATCCGTGCAGCTTTCTGTCGGAGCCGTTGGGGGTGGCGGCTGCGACGACCTCCGCGCTGGTGTTCGACCGGGGTTTTCGGTTGCCGCTGGTGCAGCAGGCGAGCGTGGTGTATGAGCGGGAGTTGGGGCGTCTGAGTAACTTTTCGGTTGGATATGTGCTGAGTCTCGATCGTCAGCTGCCGGGGTCGACCGATCTGAACATTGCGCCGTCGACCGGGCAGGCAATGTACCAGTTGGAGGGCGGTCCGGGCGTGGCGGATGGGCAGGCTGGCGCGACGTTTACGCTGCCGCTTTACACGGCTCGTCTGTCTCCACAGTTTGGGCCTGTGACGGATGTGGTTTCGCACTCAAATGCGACTTACAACGGGCTCGAGGTGAAGGGCCGTGCGCATCTCTCGACTGGGCTGCTGGTGGCTGGGGAGTATGCGTGGTCGCGGGCACTGGATTTTGGTCAGAGTGCGTCGGCGACTCCGCGGACGAACAGCCAGCTGGATCCGTTCAGCATCGGGTATGACAAGGGGCAGTCTTCGCTGAACTATCCGCAAGCGCTGCATGCGGAGGTGGTGTGGACTCCGTTCAGTGAGAGCCGGCGGCGCGGGGTGCCGGGGTGGGCCCTGACGGTGTTGACTACTGCGCGGAGCGGGCGGCCCTACAGTTACGATCTTTCGGGTGGGACGTTTCTGCCGGGTGGACATACCAGCCTGAACGGTGCGGGCGGTGCGCGCTATCTGCCGACGGTGGGGCGGAATACGCTGCGTCTGCCGCCGGTGTTGAAGACGGATGTGAGTGTGAGCCGTGAGTTCAGGCTGCGGGAGCAGGTTCGTGGACGGGCCGTGGCGCAGGTGACGAATGTGTTGAATCACCAGGTGATCAGTTCGCTGAATCAGCGTGCTTACCTGGTGGGGAAGCCGGTGGGAGGGGTGAGGCCGCTGGTGTTTCAGAGTGCTTCGGAGATCGCTGCGGAGGGACTGAATACGACTGCGTTTGGGACGCCGACGGGTACGGGGAGCGGGCAGAGCCGGGAGCGGCAGGTCGTGGTTCGTCTGCAGATCAGTTTTTGAACGGAGTTCACGCTGGATTGGAGCATGGGGATTCGGGAACTTAGAGCAGATTAGCTGTTGCTGTGGAGTGGAGGGATCGTGCAGAGCCGTTTTCCTTGGAAGAAAACGGCGTCGATATCTGAACCTCCCTGTACACCCACAGCTAATCTGCTCTAGTCAGAAAAGGCGGAAGGCTGAGATTCGCGAGTTCAGAGTTGCGAGTTGCGATTGGAGATCTGCCTGAAGTGTAGGGGGCACGAGCTTTGCCAATCAGGGTTCTATGGGTATCGGCTGAGAGCGACGGTGCATTCATCGAGGGGTAACCTGAGGTGCGGGGTTCCGCTGGTATGAAGCTAGTGGAGGTTTTAACCCCGATGAACACACGCTTAAAGACGCTAGCCAGTGCGTCGCTTGCCCTGGCCTGCTGCTCTACCCTTGCGCTTGCGCAGCACGACCGCGACGGAATCAAACACGTCCTGCTCCTCAGCGTAGACGGCATGCACGCTGTCGACCTTTACAACTGCACGCATGGGGTGGCCGGGGTGAATGGCGGCGAGCCTTACTGCCCGAACATGGCCTCGCTGAGCAGCCATGCGGCGAATTTTGTGGGGGCGTCGACCACGAAGCCATCGGACTCGTTTCCCGGGCTGATGACGCTGGTGACGGGCGCGACGCCGAAGACGATGGGTGTTTACTACGACGTGGCTTACGACCGTTCGCTGGATGCGCCGACGATTAGGACCGGCAATGGCGTCGCGGGTGGTCCGTGCACGCCTTATGCCGCGCCTACGGGCACGACGACCGAATACGAAGAGGGAATCGATCTTGATCAGAGCAAGCTGAATGGCGGCGCGCCGGGTGCGGGGCTGACGGATGGCGGGATTGCGTCGATTGATGCGAAGAAGCTTCCGCGGAACCCTGCGACGGGCTGCGCGCCGGTTTATCCGTGGAACTTTATCCGGGTGAACACGGTGTACAACGTGATTCACGCGGCGGGCGGGTACACGGCCTGGTCTGACAAGCATCCGGCGTACTCGTCGATTGGTGGACCGGGCGGCGGGACGATCAACGACTATTACTCGCCGGAGATCAACTCGAACGTGATTCCGCTGCCGGGTGTGAAGACGCCGGGTGGGGCTTCCTGTGCGGCGATCCGGGACGGGGGCGCGGACCTGACGGCGTGGGTGAACAGCTTCGCAAACATTCAGTGCTACGACACGCTGAAGGTGAATGCGATTCTGAACGAGATACAAGGGAAGACGCACGACGGTGCGAAGGCGAAGGTTCCGACGATCTTCGGGATGAACTTCCAGGCAGTAAGCGTGGGGCAGAAGCTGATTGAGCCGACGGCGGGCACGGGGGGCTATATGAACGCAGAGGGCGTGCCGGCGCCGGAGTTGGTGCAGGAGTTTGAGTTTGTCGATGAGGCGATCGGGCAGATGGTGGCGGAGCTACGCAATACGGGCCATCTTGAGGACACGCTGGTCATCGTGACGGCGAAGCACGGCCAGTCGCCGATCGACCCGAACCTGTACTCGGCGCATCCGGGAAAGAATAGCAATGGGACGACGCCGGCGACGCTGCTGGCGAACGATCTGCCGTACTCGGAGTCGCCGAACAACCCGACGGGGATTGGGGCGACGGAAGATGACATCTCGCTGCTGTGGCTGAAGCCGGGCGTGGATGTAACGACCGATGTGGCTACGCTTGAGAAGAACGCTGGGGCGATCGGGCTGGGGCAGATCTTCTATGGTCCGACGGTGGCGCTGAACTACAACAAGCCTGGGCTTGGGCCTGGGCTGGATCCACGGACGCCGGACATTATCGTGACGCCGAATGTGGGTGTGACGTATACCGGCAGCGCGAAGAAGCACGAGGAGCATGGCGGGTTCTCGCACGACGATACGAACGTGGTTTTGCTGCTTGCGAATCCTAACCTGAAGGCGAAGACTTACTCGGTCCCGACAACGACGGCGCAGGTGGCACCTACGATTCTGAAGGTGCTGGGGCTTGATCCGAATGCGCTGGATGCGGTGAAGCTTGAGGGCACGCAGGTGCTTCCGGGCTTTGAGTATGACATCGAGTAAGTGAGTCGCGGTAGGCGAAGGGTTGCCGGTTTAGTCGCCGGCCATCCTTTTTTTCGCAGCTGTAGGCGGGGTGGGGAGAATTCTGATGAGGGTGGGCCGCAGGATTGCAGTGGGGCTGGGTCTTACGTTTGCCGGGTTGCTGGTTATGGTTGGTATTTTCTGGTGAACTTAACTTATTGCGGAACTATAAGGGGCAGCTTTTGAACGATAGTCTGACCTTGACTTATGAGGAGTTACTGAAAGGTAGGCGAGTTTATTCGCACTCCCGGGTGACGGTGGGTGGGATTGCTGCGGAGTAGTAAGGATGCTCGCTTGAACTAGGCTGCGGGCTGGAGCTTGCGGCGTTCGGTTTCGAGGTAGGTGTAGCGGATGCGGTGGATGACGGTGGTGGTGGAGAAGAAGGCGAGGACCCAGAGGGCGGGGGCCATGACTCCCCACTTGTTGGCGAGTGCGCCGAGGATGACGCAGACGATGCGTTCTGGGCGCTCCATGAAGCCGACTTTACATTGGCCGATGAGGGCTTCGGCGCGTGCGCGGGTGTAGCTGACCATGACCGATGCCGTCATGACGAAGGCGACGAGGCCGACGTAGAAGAGGCGGTTTCCGCGGGCATAGTAGATGAGCAGGCCGAAGAAGATGGCGACGTCGGAGTAGCGATCCATGACGGAGTCGAAGAAGGCTCCGAAGACGGAGACCTGGCCGGTCTGGCGGGCGACGCGACCGTCGACCATGTCGAATACGCCGGCTCCAATGATGGTGAGGCCGGCGTAGACGAAGTAGCGGACGGCGTGGTCGCCGCGTGCGAAGCCGAAGAAGAGGGCGGCGACGATGTTGATGCAGAGGCCGATGAAGGTCAATGCATTCGGCGAAATTTTGCTGATGGCGAGGCCGTTGACTATCTTCTGCAGAAGCCAGCCGCTGCCTCGCCCAAACTGTCCGGTCCAGCTCATCGGGCGTGGCTACTCCTTGGCCGGCGTTGCGGCGGCGGCTGTGGGTGCGGCGGTGATCTCGTCGGCGATGTCGTGGATGGTAGCGAGCTTGAGGACTTCGAGTTCGCGCTTGCCGTTGGGGGTGACGACGATGGCTATGTCTCCGACGCGTTTGCCGAGGAGGGCGCGGCCGATCGGGGAGGTTGTCGAGATGAGGCCCTGGGCGACGTCGGACTCCTCGCTGGTGACGAGCTTGTAGACGATCTCCTCATCCTTGGTGGAGTCGAAGACGGTGAGTCGCGAGCCGAAGCCTACCTTGTCGTGGGGGATGTTGGCGAGGTTGACCATGGCGAGCTCGCCCATGCGCTTTTTGAGCTGGCCGAGGCGCGCGTTGACGAAGACCTGTCGCTGCTTGGCCATGTGGTATTCGGCGTTTTCCGACAGGTCCCCGAGGGCGACGGCCTTTTTGATCTCGGCGGGGAGTTCGGTAGTGAGTTCGTATTCAAGCGCCTTGATCTCTTCGGCGAGCTTGGCATTGATGTGGTCAAGCATGGGGGCTGTAACTCTTTTCTGTGCTCTGCTGCGCGTCTCCGGTGGCGGAATGGCGCGGGAACTGCGGAGCCACCGAGCTCGGTGCGCTGAGGTCGCGGTGGTCTGGAACCAAAATTATACTTCCTTGGTGGGCGCGGTCGCTCTTAAGCTGTTGTTGAGGTGAAGCGGTGTTATCGGATTGCAGGTTGATTGGTTTTGTGGCGACGACGAACGCGGGGCGTGCACGTGAGTTTTATTGCAGCCAGCTGGGGTTGAAGTTTGTGTCGGACGATGGCTTCGCGGTGGTGGTGAAGGCGGGCCAGGGGGCTATTCGGATTGTGCGGACGAAGATGTTTGCTCCACAGCCGTTTACGGTGCTGGGCTGGGAGGTGGGATCGATCAAGGACGAGGTGCGGCGGCTGATGGATGCCGGGATCAGCCCGGAGCGATTCAACTACCTGAACCTGGATCCGATGGGGATCTGGACGGCTCCGGACGGGAGCAAGGTGGCGTGGTTGAAGGATCCGGACGGGAATGTGTTGTCGCTCTCCGAGCACCCGTGACGGCAGAAGAGCCTCACGGGTTGGGGCTGTTCTGGCCGTCGGCGTAGGCGGGGATGTTTGGCGTAATGCGGCGGAGGATGAACTCGCGGATGAGATTGTCGAAGGCGTGTCCTCCGATGTTGAGCATGGCGTTGGTCACGGTGAGGCCGATGCCGCGGTCGGCGTGGGGGTGGTATGCGTTGGCGATAGCGCCGGCGGTGAAGCGGCCGAGGACGAGGGAGTAGTTGGGCTGGTCGCGGCCGTTGTCGCCGCGGGTGATGACGGTTCGGGTGATGGCGTAGATGGCGCGGGTTTTGATGGAGCCTGCGCCCTTGTAGAAGTAGCGCGGGTCCTGATGGAAGAGGGTGGGGTAGATGGCGCTGCCGAAGTAGCGTCCGATCATCTCGTCACCGAAAGCGGCAGCGTAGCGCTTGCCGAAGGCCGCGGCGTCGTCTCCGTAACCGGCGTAGGTGCCTTGCCACTGTTCCGCGCCTGCGATTCCGGTGATGGAGACGAGGCCGACGGGGTCGAAGACGGAGTGCGAGGCGAGGCTGAACTTCTGGCCGGTGGGCATGGGCGCCGCGTTCCAGATGTAGCTGCTGTAGAAGTTGGGGACGAAGCCGAGGGCGCGCTGTTTCTCTTCGGCGTGGACCTGAGCGATGGCGATCTGGTCGGGGGTGGCGATGACGGAGACGTCGGCTGAGGTTGCGCCGGCGGCGAGGGCGAGGTCAGGGAGGGATTGCTGCTGGCCTGCGACGATATCGACCTCCGGGACGAGGAGGGTCTTGAGCCCGTTTGCGCGGACGGTCACCTTGTAGGGTCCCGGGGGGAGGCTTGTGAGCGAGAAGTGGCCACTGACGTCTGAGGTGGCGGTGAATTCACCTTGGCTGGAGGCGGAAGCGGCCGTGATGGTTGCTCCCTGAACCAGGCCGCCGTTGACGTCCTTGACGGTGCCGCTGAGGGTTCCCATGGTCTGCTGGTTGGCCTGAACGATGGAGGGCGCATCGGGGAACTCGGCGAGGGCGAGGGTGGGCTGCTGCGCCGAGGCGAGGACGGTGGCTGCGAAGGGGACGGCGAGAAGGCAGAGTGTGTGGAGTCGAGTCAAATGGGGGCTCATTGTGTTGATTGCGTTAGTGGCCTGGATACAGGTCTATACCCATGAGATTCCAACAGTCGTTACGTGAAGGTTACAACTTATTCATTCTGCATGGGATGAACAGATTCCCCGCGATGGCGAGCGTTGACACGGGCTTCGAGGAAGGCCTGGAGGATGAGCACGGCGGCGACCTGGTCGATGATGTTTTTGCGTCCGACGCCGTCGGAATTGGGTGCGCGGGAGTGGCCGAGGGCGTCAAGGTGGCGGTGGGCCTCGGTGGTGGTGAGGCGTTCGTCCCAGAGGTGGACGGTGAGGGGGAACTCGGCGCGGAGGGCGTCGGCGAAGGCCTGAGCACGTGCGGCCTGGGGGCTCTGGTCGCCGGACATGTAGAGCGGGTTGCCGACGACGGCCTCGGAGATGGGGCCGTATTTTCGGAGGACGCGGGCTATGGCTTTGAGGTCCATGCGTAGGCCGGATTTGTTGAGGCCGGCGCGGTGGAGGGTGAAGAGGGGCTGGGCGGTGTAGCCGAGCTCGTCGGAGAGAGCTACACCGATGCGCCGGTCACCCACGTCGAGGCCGAGGATGCGGGCTTGGGTGGGGGACTCTGCCATGGTTCGAGTGTAGCGTGCGAGAGCATCGGAGATTGCGGATCGTAAGGCTTGCCCGTTTAGAATCAGGGAAGTGAAGAGGATTACGGATGAAGTTTTTTGGCGGTCTTGTGTTACTCGCGCTGCTGCTTGCCGGCCTTGGTCTGTTCTTCCTGACGGTGCCGTACGGTCCGGATCGTGAGACTTTTGTCGACATTCCTTCGGGGATCGGGGCGATTGGCATTGCGCAGCGGCTGACGGACGCGGGAGTGATCCGGAGCCGGCTGGTATTCGAGATCTACAGGAAGTTTGCCGGGGGCACGCTGCGCGCCGGCGAGTACAGGTTTGACCACGCGCTGCCGCTGACGCAGGTCTACGCGAAGATTGCGCGCGGCGAGGTGTATACGAAGACGGTCTCCGTGCCTGAGGGATACAACATCTTCGACATTGCGAAGGCGGTCGAGGAGGCGGGGCTGGGCAGTGCGGAGCAGTTTCTGGCGGCGGAGCGCACGGATGTAAACCTGATCGCGGATCTGAGTCCGCGCGCTGCGTCGCTTGAGGGCTTTCTTTTTCCGGACACGTACAAGTTCAATCGGCATGCGACGCCGGACCAGATGTTGACGGCGATGGTGCGGCGGTTTCGCGTAGCGGCGACGCAACTTGGGGTGGCGGACTCGCCGAACCTTGCCCGGACGGTGACGTTGGCGTCGCTGATCGAGAAAGAGGTGAGCGTGGATTCCGAGCGGGCGCTGGTAGGGGGCGTGTTTCGCAACCGGATGGCCGCGGGGATGCCGCTGGCGACGGATCCGACTGTCATTTACGCGGCTTTGCTGAGTGGACGCTGGCGGGGGACGATTTATCAGAGCGATCTGCAGTTTGACTCTCCGTACAATACGTACCGGCACACGGGGCTGCCTCCGGGGCCGATTGCGAATCCGGGGATTGCGGCGCTGAAGGCTGCGATTCACCCGGCGGACACCGATTATCTTTACTTTGTTGCAGATGCGCAGGGTCATAGCCGGTTCTCGCGCGATTTGAAGGAGCATAGCGAGCAGGTGCAGAGCTATCGGCGTGCCGAAAGACCGGCTATTCCGGGTAGGGGCAGGCCTTAGGGGTTGGACTGAACGTAGCGAGTGCGGTACTGCCATGATGAGGCTTGCGAGTTTTCGAAGCGTGCCGCGCGAAGGCAACATCCAACAAGATACGATTGGAGAAGCACCTTTTTCTCGCTGGACCCCTCTCACAAGAGGGCCACGTGTGCCGATCTTTTGCTTAAGTGACGTCAACCCAACGATGAAGGCTCCGAAACAAATCAATCCGGCCGGTGCAGTGTGTCCGGAACCGCTGCGCCGAGGGATGCATTTCCTGCTGAAAGCGGCGCTTTTACCGGGTCTGTTGCTGCCGGCGACGGGCTGCATTTCTGTCCGGACGCGGACGGTGGACAAGACGGTGCTTGCGCCGAATGTGCTGACGGCCGATCTTGCGACGCTGATGGCGAAGATGGCGAACGAGTATAACGCTGTCCAGACGCTCAATTTGACCGTTGGCATTACGGCAACCCAGGGTGGGGCGCGGCAGGGGCAGGTGAAAGAGCTTCCGACTTTTGCCGGGTACATCTTCATGCGCAAGCCCGCGGATCTGCGTGTGCTGATGCTGGCACCGATCTTTCGTTCGCGTGCGATGGACATGGTTTCGGATGGAAAGACGTTCAAGCTGCTGATCTCGCTACCGAAGTCGCGTGCGGTGGTTGGGCCGGAGACGGTGACGAAGACTTCGAAGAACGGGCTGGAGAACCTGAGGCCGTCGATTATCCGCGATGCATTGCAGATTCCGCCGGTGGGGCCTGACGAGTATGTAGCGCTGAGCGAGAATTCGCGGCTGATCGCGCCTGCTCACGGGAAGAAAGAGGCGGTCGAGGAGCCTGATTACGATCTGACGATCCTTCGCGTCAAGCCGGGCGCGGAGAATCTGCATACGCTGGAGCGGACGCGGGTGATCCATGTGAGCCGGGTGACGCTGCTGCCGTACGAGCAGGATCTGTACGACGGCGAGGGGCGGATCCAGACGACGATCAGCTACAGCAAGTTCCAGAAGTTTGGCGAAGTGGACTACCCGATGAGCATCCTGCTGAAGCGGCCGCTCGATGAGTACACGCTGCAGATCGATATTTCGAAGCTGACGCTGAATCAGAAGCTGGATGATGAAGAGTTCAAGCTGACGATCCCGGACGGTGTTCCTGTGCAGGAGATGTAGCAGCGAAGCCGTACGTCCTACGCGGACGGCGGGTGTGCGTTTGCACGCCTTTTTAGAGCTTCGCTTGGCCTTCCCGTTGGTCAGGAAGTAGAGAGGCCGGCCCGTTTTGCGTGTTCGGCTATGGCCGCGTTGATTTCCAGTGCGAGGGCCAGGGCTCGGCGGCCGGCGTGGGCGTCGACTACCGGGGTGGAGCGGGTGCGGACGGCGTTGAGGAAGGCTTCGAGCTCAAGACGCAGGGGCTCGCCGGGTGGGACGGGGATCTTGCTCATGCTGAGGCCGGGAGTGGGGTGCCGGGGTGCGCCTTCGGGCTCAGGTTTGGAATGCTTCTCGATGAGCGCGGCGAGTTGCTGGTCGGTGAGGCCGGCGGCCGCGGTGACGTCGATGAGCAGGAGATCCTGACGGGCGAAGTCGAGCGAGAGATACTGGTGGGGCTGGAAGAAGCGCAGTTTGCGCACGCGCTCGGTCGAGACGCGCGAGGCGGTGAAGTTGGCGATACAGCCGTTGGCGAAGGCGACGCGAACGTTGGCGATGTCGACGGTTCGGGAGAGGACGGGGAGGCCGACGGCGCGGACCTCCTCGACTTCGGAGTCGACGAGCGAAAGGACGATGTCGAGATCGTGGATGAGGAGGTCGAGGACGACGTCGACGTCGAGCGAGCGCGCGGTGAAGATGCTGAGGCGATGAGCCTCGAAGAACATGGGGTGGTTGAGGTGGGCGCGGGCGGCGGCGACGGCGGGGTTGAAGCGCTCGAGGTGGCCGACCTGGATGAGGCGGCCGTGCCGGGCGGCGAGCTGGATGAGGGCGTCGGCCTCTTCGAGGGTGGCGGCGAAGGGCTTTTCGATGAGGAGATCGATGCCTGCGGCGAGCAGAGGCTGGGCTGCCGCGGCGTGGTGGATGGTCGGGACGCAGACGCTGGCCGCGTCGACGGGGAGGTTAGCGGCGAGCAGATCTTCCACCGAGGCGAAGGCGGGGGTGTTATAGGTTTCGGCGGCTTTGGCGCGGATCTCGGGATCCTGGTCGACTACGGCGACGAGGGCTACCGGCTGGCCGGAGGTTTCGAGCTCGCGGTAGACGCGCAGGTGATTGCGCCCGAAGGCGCCTGCCCCGACGACCGCGACCTGGAGGACCTGGTTTGTTGCAGGGGCCACTTACTTGGTGAGGGGCGCTTCGACGGCCTCGCGGCAGCGCGTGTAGAGGTCGAGCAGGGTGTTGACCTGGTCGTCAGCCTTGGCGGCGGAGGGCATGGCAAAGCCGGTGGCGCCGGAGGACTTGCCACCGACGTTGGCTGCGGCTGCGACAAACTTGAGGAGGTCGAGGGCGATGTCTTCGGTACGGCGAGCTGCGGAGGTCGAGTTCTGAGGAGCTTCCATAAGAGGATGCTACCGGGGAGCGGAGGCTGAGGCAAATGGGCGGCGGAGGTTCAGCCGCAGGGATGGATGCCGCAGAGGATTTCGTACGCGATTGTAGAGGCGAGGTGGGCGTGATCTTCCGCAGTGATGCCGGGGCCGAGGATGATGGCGTGGTCGCTGGCGCGAACGCCGGGGATTTGGGTGACGTCGATGACGGTGAGATTCATCGAGATTCTTCCCAGAATGGGAGCGCGTTGGTTGAGGAGGATGAACCATCCGCCGGGACGGTCGCCGGGAGAGGAGAGTTCGCGGCGGAGGCCGTCGGCATAGCCTACCGGGATGAGCGCGACGCGCATGGGGTGGGAGGCGGTGAAGGTGGCGTTGTAGCCGACGGTTTCGCCGGGGGCGAGGTCGCGAACTGCGAGGACGTGGGCTCGCCAGGTGAGGACGGGCTGGAGTTGGGGCTGGAGCTGGTTGGGGGTACCACCTTCGATGGGGAGGGAGTGGCCATAGAGGGCGAGGCCGGTGCGCACCATGGGACGGGCGCCGATGCGGGCGGCAAGGGTGACGATCCAGTCCTGGGAGGGGGTTGGATGGTCGACCGCGGAGGTGTTGCCGGCGTGGAGCCAGGTGGGCCTGAGGCCGGAGGCGAGGCACTGGTCGACGATGGTTTCGAAGCGGCGCTGCTGGGTGGCGGTGAGGGGCGAGTGGGCGACTTCGGAGCTTGAGAAGTGGGTGAAGACGCCGTCGGCGACGAGGCCTGCGGCGTGGATTTCGTCGAGCAGGGCGGCGAATGGAGGGCCGGGGGTGACTCCCTGGCGGCCCATGCCGGTGTCGACTTCGATGTGAACTTTGAGGGCTTCGCCGGGGGTGAGCCAAGCGATTTGCTCGGAGTTCCAGAGGACGGGGGTGAGGCGATGGGCGCGGATTGCGTCGGCGTCGCCGGGGAGAAAGCCGCACATGATGAGGATCTCGGGCTGGGCTTCGAGGTCGATGCCGGCGGCGGTGAGGGCGTGGCGGACGCGGACGCCTTCGGAGGCGCAGGTGACGCCAAGCCAGGGGGCTCCGGCGCGGGCGAGGATGGGGGCGCAGATTTCGGCACCGTGGCCGTAGGCGTTGGCCTTGATGACGGCGAGCACGGTGGTGGCCGCGCCGGCGACGGTTTGGATGGTTTGGAAGTTTGCGGCGAGGCGGAGTTCCGAGACTTCGATCCAATTGTTCAAGTGCCTGCTGCTCTCCTGGTTCAATCCTAAAGCAAGGTTTGGGCCGGTTCGTGGAGGTGGGCGAGCGGCTTGCGTTTCCAAGTGGTGGTGCGGATGTGATAAAAAGCCGCGTTCCCTGAAGGGCTGCGCGTGCTGCATCCAAACGAGGCTTTCTCCGTCATGAAAATGAATCGTCATTCAATTCTGCCTGCAGTTCTCAGCTTTGCGGTTGCTGCTTTGTCCGGATGCTCGAATAGCCCGTCATCGAATCCGCAGACGATTCGGACGAATGCGCAGGCGGCGAATGCGGGGAACTTCACATCTGTGTATTTTCTTGGTGATTCGCTGACTGCGGGGTACCAGTCGGGTTCGTTGATCGACACGTCGCAGCCGCATGGGTGGGCACCGCTGCTGGCGGCGCAGGCGGGGTTTCCGATTGCGCTTCCGTTGATCGCGCCTCCGGGGGCTCCGAACCAGATCACGCTTGCGTCGCTGAGCCCGTTGACGCTGGGGATGCTGCCGGGTACAACGACCGGGCGAGATGACTTTTCAGTCCAGCCGACGAACGTTGCGGTTCCGGGGGCGCTTGTCAATGATGTGCTGAACACGCTGCCGTTGCTGCAGCCGACCGCGGGTCAGCAGCAGTTGAACCAGCTGGTGCTGGGCTACCCGGGGTTTGGGTACGGGGTGGCGTTCAGCCAGGCGCAGCAGGCCGC
Organism: Lichenicola sp.; assembly: GCA_964658635.1. Taxonomy (GTDB): domain Bacteria; phylum Acidobacteriota; class Terriglobia; order Terriglobales; family Acidobacteriaceae; genus Edaphobacter. The sequence goes on from CAZZZP010000009.1 coordinate 13,953, forward strand.
GGCTGCCAATCCGACGACGATCTTTTTGTGGATTGGCAATAACGATGCGCTGGTGGCGGATCTGGCGGGCGTGACGACGAGCATGACGCCGCTGGCTACGTTTACGACCCAGTATCAGCAGCTGATCAGTTATTTGCAGCTGAATACGAATGCGCACCTGGTGATTGCAAATATTCCGGATGTTACGGCTGTGCCGTACCTGACGCCTGCAGCGTATGTGCTTGGGCTGGCGGCGCAGCAGACGGGCTACCCGGTGGCGACGTTGAGCATGGTGCTGGGGATCAAGCCGGGCGACCTGGTGAATCCGGCGGGGACGGCGCAGGTGCCGCTGATCCTGACGGGGCAGCAGAAGGGGCCGATCACGGATGCGGGTTTTCTTTCGGCGGCGGAGGTGGCGGCGGTACAGGCCCAGGTGGTGTCTTATAACCAAGCGATCGCGCAGGCTGCGGCCGGGGCCGGGGCGACGCTGGTGGACATCCATGCGCTGTTTGCGCAGACGTCCCAGAACGGGATTCTGGTGAATGGGATTCCGGGGACGACGGCGTTTCTGGGCGGGGTGTTCTCGCTGGACGGGATTCACCCGACGAATACGGGGTACGCGGTGATTGCGAACAAGTTTATCGACACGATCAACTCTTCGCTGGGCAAGACGTACAAGGATGTGGACCTGGCGCCGATTGCTGCGGCGGATCCGCTTTATCCTCCGTATCCGGGGCATAGGAGCGTTGCGGGACAGGGCGAGGGGATGCCGGCGCTTCCTGCGGGCGCGGCTGAGAGTTTGGCGGATGTGCTGGCAGCGCCCCGGCAGTAGCGTGATCTAGTAGTCGTCGCCACCCGATTCAGAGTGGGTGGTGTCGAGGTTCTCGAAGCGGGTGTAGTCGGCGAGGTACGCGAGCTGGACGGTGCCGGTGGGACCGTTGCGCTGCTTGGCGATGATGATCTCGGCTTTGCCTTTGAGGTCTTCGTTCTCGCGGTCGTAGTACTCCTCGCGGTGGATGAAGCAGACGACGTCGGCGTCCTGTTCGATCGAGCCGGATTCGCGGAGGTCAGAGAGCAGGGGCTTCTTGTCGCCGGTGCGCTGTTCTGATCCGCGGGAGAGCTGCGAGAGGGCAACGACGGGGACTTTGAGCTCCTTGGCGAGCGCCTTGAGTCCGCGGCTGACGGAGCTGACTTCCTGGGTGCGGTTTTCGAACTTTTTCTGGCTGCCGCCGGCCGAGCCGGTCATGAGCTGGAGGTAGTCGATGACGATGAGGTCGAGCGAGCCCTCCTGCTGCTTGAGGCGGCGGGCCTTGGCGCGCATCTCGGCGAGGGTGATGCCGGGGGTGTCGTCGACGAACATCTTCGATTCCATGAGGCGTTCGAGGCCGGCGTAGAGCTTGGCGCGGTCATCGCGGGTGGTGAATCCCTGCTGGAGGCTGCGGGCGTTGACCAGGGCTTCGCCGGCGAGCATTCTGCGCAGGAGGCTTTCCTTCGACATTTCGAGCGAGAAGACGGCGACGACCTTGCCGTCGCGGACCGAGGAGTTCTGCGCGATGTTGATGGCGAAGGCGGTTTTGCCCATAGAGGGGCGGGCGGCGACGATGATGAGCTCGGAGGGCTGGAGGCCGCTGGTGCGCTTGTCGAGCTCGGTGAAGTGGGTGCGGAGGCCGGTGACTTCCTTGCCTTGTTCGAGGAGCTTATCGATGGAGCCGAAGGAGTCGCGAACGATGTCGGAGATGCCGGAGAAGCCGCCGGTGACGGCGTGTTCGGAGATCTCCATCATGCGTGCTTCGACGGAGTTGAGGACTTCGATCGCCTCGAGGGACTGGTCGGAGGCTTCCATCATGCCGAGGTCGCAGACGGCCATGAGCTGGCGCATGAGGGATTTGTCGCGGACGATGCGGACGTAGCTTTCGATGGAGAGCTTGCGGGGGAGGCCTTCGGAGAGGGAGGCGAGGTAGGCCATGCCGCCGATGGAGTCGAGCTCTTTGCGTTTGCGGAGCTCTTCGGCGACGGTGACGATGTCGACGGCGTAGCCCATCTCGGACAGGTGGAGCATGACGTCGTAGATCTTGCGGTGGGAGTCGAGCGAGAAGTCGTCCGTTTTGAGGAGCATGGTCGCGTCGGTGATCGCGAGCGGCTCGACCAGCATGGCGCCGAGGATGGTCTGCTCGGCGTGCAGGGATGCGGGGCGGTTGTCGTCTTCGGGATTTACGAGCCTAGGGAGCGATGCCATGCGGGGATGCCTTCTTCCTGTTGCGGTGTTGCGATGTTCCTAGGATACGGCGTGCTGGGAGTGGGAAAACTTGTGAAAGCGCTGGATAACCGGGCGTTAGTCCGTGCATGCGCGGTAGGCTTCTTGAGGAGGAGAATGAAACGATGGGACAGGAAAAACAGCTGGCTATTCCGAAGGCTGCGGCGCAGGATGCGGCTTCGTTTGAGTTGCTGCGGGTGTGGGTTGCGAACCAGGCACAACAGATTACGTTGCGGCCGGGGATCTGGCAGGATCCTTCTGCGTGGGGTGTGATGCTGGCTGATCTGGCGCGGAACATCGTGACGATTCATGTCGAAAACGACGAAGACCTGGACAGTGAGGCGTTTCTTGCGGCGCTGCTGGAGGGCTTCGATACGGAGATCGAGTCGGTGCTGAACGAGTTTGGCGAAGGCGAGGACGCGGGAGAGGCGAGCTAGGCCCATGGAAGAGTTGCCCGCGCAATCCCACATTCGGTTCATTCGGTCCAGAGCCGACAAGAGAGCTTCTTTCTCGCTCTACAACTGTATGAACACAGTGTTATTCTCTGCAAGCCGCCGGGGAGCGGCTTTGAGATGCGCGCTAAAATGAACGGCTTCCCCGTCATTATGAAAATCTCGGCACTGTCCTTCGGAGTCCCGCTGATTCTCGTCGGGATTGCATTGGTGGTTCTCGATATTCTTGGTCAGTTGCGGATTTTGAGCTCCATGGTGGAGCCCCTGTCGGGGATTGCGATCGGCCCGATCTTCGCGCTCGTAGGCGCTTCGTTTCTCTACCCGCTGATTGCGCTTGGGGCGCAGTCGAAGCCGACGAGACGCCGCTAACTGCGTCTCGTCGCCGGCACTTCGCCTACTGGCGCTTGTACTCTACGAACAGGTCTGGGAATTGCGCTTCGAGCGCCCTGGTTTTAGGAACGTCGCAGATCTGGATGTAGGGGTTGTTGGGGTTCTTGGTGGCGTAGTCCTGGTGGTAGTCCTCGCCTTTGTAGAAGGCTTTGAGCGGCGTCACTTCGGTCACGATCTTGCCGTTGAAGGCGTGTTCGGCGTCCAGTTGCTGGATGTAAGCGGTGGCTAGCTGGTGCTGCTTTTCATTTTCATAGAAGATGGCCGAACGATAGCTGGTGCCTACGTCGGGTCCCTGGCGGTTGAGCTGGGTGGGATCGTGCGCGACCGAGAAGAAGACGCGCAGGAGCGTGCCGTAGGTGATCTTCGAGGGATCGAAGGTGATTTCGACGGATTCGGCGTGGCCTGTGGTTTCGGTGGTGACCTGGTCGTAAGTGGCGGTGCCGGCGGCTCCGCCGGAGTAGCCGGCTTCGGTGTGGGTGACTCCCTTGACGCGCTGGAAGACGGATTGTGTACCCCAGAAGCAGCCGCCGGCGAAGACGGCTTTCTCGGTGCCCGGGTGGGTTGCCAGGGGTTCGTCCAGCTTCGGTGCCGGGATGGGCGTGGTGTTGACTGCGCCTGCGATGGCCATGCGTTTGTACCCCATGAAGAGAATGGCAGAGAGAGTGAGTGTCGCGATCAGGATGAGCGGACGTGTCATGTGTATTGGACGCTTCGATCGTAGGCAGGGAAACAAAAAGGCGTAACGCGGATAAAGATGAATAAAAACGTATCAAACAGGATGCGAGCCGCTTAGCCAGCGTTTGCGCTCGTTTTCATGACGATACGGCGGAATTTAGCACGTTCGACGAAGACGCTCACGGATCCAAGTTGGATACGAGAGGACCGCAAGTAGATGAGAAGTTGAGCTTCGAAGGCTTTGTTGATTTCTTCGCCCGCCTTCAGCCCAAGGATGATGGCACCAGCGACTATGATGTCCGCCCGGAAAGTTCCAATGTTCTCTCCGTGGTACCAGACGGGAATCGCGACCTCTTCGTCGATTTCGAGGCCGGCTTCGCGCAAGGAGATTGCCATGGCTTTGCGGTAGATAGATTCAGAAGACCTCGATCAGCGGCTCGGAGAGGTGGTTGGTCGAACCGTGAGCGCCTGCTTGCGATGTCATCCTTCCCTATTCGATCTTATCCGGGTTACGCCGTTGATCTTTTGCGGGACTGGATTTCGAGGTAGATGTGGACGAGGGAGACGGCGGCCGGGGTTACTCCGGGGAGGCGGCTGGCCTGGCCGAGGGTGAGGGGGCGGACGCGCTGGAAGGTTTGCTGCATCTCGCGGGAGAGGCCGGAGACCTCGGTGTAGTCGAACCAGGTGGGGATGCGCATGGTCTCAGCGCGCTTCATTTTGCTGATGGAGCGTTGTTGCTGGTCGAGGTAGCCGGCGTATTTGATCTCGGTGGCGACGGCTCGCTGCTCGTTGTGGATGGTGGCGGGCAGGGTGGCGGGGTCTTGCCATGCGGCGAAGGTGTCTCCGGTGAGGCGGTCGGCGATAAGGGGGAGGACGTCGTCGGCGGAGAGCTCGGGGCGGCGGAGGAACTCGGCGAGGGTCTGGTTGTTGAGCTGGCCGTGCTGGTTGGAGGTGTCGAGGCGGGCGAGCAGGCCGGGCCTGAGCTGGCGGGCGTCGACGCGGGTGGTTTCGAGCAGGTGCTTGAGGGCGGTGGCGCGCTGCTGGCGGGCTTCGTAGTCGGCCCAGGTCGCGTCGTCGACCAGGCCGAGGCGGCGGCCATGCGGGGTGAGGCGACGGTCGGCGTTGTCGATGCGCAGGTGGAGGCGGAACTCGGCGCGCGAGGTGAACATGCGATAGGGCTCGTCGGTGCCTTTGGAGATGAGGTCGTCGACGAGGATGCCGATGTAGGCCTCGGTGCGATCGAGGTGGAAGGGGGCTTTGCCGAGGACGTTGAGGGCGGCGTTGATGCCGGCCATGAGTCCCTGGGCTGCGGCCTCTTCGTAGCCGGAGGTGCCGTTGATCTGGCCGGCGAGGAAGAGGCCGGGGAAGGACTTGACCTCGAGCGAGCGGTCGAGTTCTGTGGCGTCGATGGCGTCGTACTCGATGGCGTAGCCGGGGCGCAGCATGACGGTGTGTTCGAGTCCGGGGATGCTGGCGACGATCTGGGCCTGGATGTCCTTTGGCAGCGAGGTGGACATGCCGTTGATGTAGACCTCGTCGGTCGAGAGGCCTTCGGGTTCAAGGAAGAACTGATGGCTGGCCTTGTCCGGGAAGCGGACGATCTTGTCCTCGATGGAGGGACAGTAGCGGGGGCCGACTGCGTGGATCTGGCCGGAGTACATGGCGGATCGGTGGGCGTTGTCGCGGATGAGACGCATGGTCTCGTCGGTGGTGCGAGCGATGTGGCACTCGATCTGGCGCATGGGGAGAGTGCGGGTGCGGAAGGAGAAGGGGGTCGGGGTCTCGTCGCCGGGCTGCGGGGTGAAGCGGGTCCAGTCGATGGTGCGGCCGTCTAGACGGGGCGGGGTACCGGTCTTGAGGCGGGTGCCGCGGAGGCCCAGGCGCTTGAGGCTCTCGCCGAGGTAGATAGAGGCGGGTTCGCCGGTGCGTCCGGCGGACCACTGCTGCTCGCCGCAGTGGATGAGGCCGTTGAGGAAGGTTCCGGTGGTGATGATGGTGGCGTGTGCGGGGACTTCGGAGCCGTCGCGGAGGATGAGGCCGGTGACGCGAGGGCCTTCTCTCCGGACGTCGACGACCTCGGCCTGGCGGAGGTGGAGGTTGGGCTGGGCCTCGAGGAGCTCGCGCATGCGGACGCGGTAGAGGGCCTTGTCGCACTGGGCTCGGGGACTCCAGACGGCGGGACCGCGGGAGGTGTTGAGCAGGCGGAACTGGATGCCGACCTGATCGGCGATGAGGCCCATGGCTCCGCCGAGGGCGTCGATCTCGCGGACGAGGTGGCCCTTGGCGATGCCTCCGATGGCCGGGTTGCAGGACATCTGGGCGATGAGGTCGAGGTTGAGGGTGAAGAGAGCGGTCGAGAGGCCGAGCTTCGCCGAGGCGAGGGCGGCTTCGCAGCCGGCGTGTCCTGCGCCTACGACGACTACGTCGAACTGTTCCTGCTGGGGCACTGAGATAGTTTATCCGTTGCGAAAGGTGAGGACTTTCTGCCCCTCCCCGTACTTAAGTCCTAAAGTATTCAAAACATGGGGGATAAGTCTGGACTTTCGGCGGCGAATGCACGGTTTATGGAGCATGCGCGCCGGACGATTTCAGGGGTTGCGCTGGCGGCCGGGGTTCAGGGGCGGTGGGCGAAGGCGGCGGTTGGGCCGGGGGCTGCGCCTGCCTGGTCGCCAAGTTCCATGGCTTTGATGAGGCCGTTGTCGAGGGTGAAGATGTGCAGGACTTCGCCGTCTGCGAGGAGCTTTCCTGCAATGTTTTTGACGACCTGGTGGACGCGGACGCGTGCCTGGTTGCCGTCCTTTTCCGTGATCTCGATGGGTTCGACGTGGGGATCGAACTCGGCCCACTGGGTGGTCCAGTAGTCGCGGATCTGATCTTTTCCGATGACCTTGCCGCCTACGGAGGCGCGGGGCCAACTGACGTCTTCGGTCATGAGGGCGAGTGCGCTGTCGATGTTGCGCTGGTTGAAAGCGGTGTAGGCCTGCTGGATGATGGCTTGGGTGTCCGGCATGAATCTCCCCTTCACGGTGATCTGAGTCGATTGTGGCGGTTGAGGTTGCAAACGTCTCATGCCCGGGTGGTCTGCGGAAGATCGAGAGCAAAGGCAAGGAATGGAACGCAAGGGACGCTAAGGAGAAGCGCGCGAAGGACGCAAGGCAGAGGCAAGGAATGGAACGCAAGGGACGCTAAGGAGAGGCGCGCTAGGGACGCTACGGTCTGCCCTGGGTATGCTGGGGGATGGCGGTGAGCTGGACGCGACGGCGAGAAGATTCTAGTGGACGGCTTCGCCCTTGGGCATGCCTTCTCCAGGGCGGTTCTTGTTGAGCAGGAAGGCGAATCCGACCATGATGACGGCCATCCAGCAGAGGACGCGGAAGACATCCTGATAGGCAAGGGCTTCTGCCTGTTGATTGAGCTGGTTGTAGATGGCGGCCTGGGCCATGTTGGTGGCGTTTGAGCCGGGGCCGGTGCCTCCGCCGATGGAGCCGTTGAAGTAGCCGGCGTACTCGGCGACGCGCTGGTTGAAGGCCTGGCTGCCGACCTGCATGGACTCGGCGAGGCGGGACTGGTGGTAGAGGGAGCGGTTGGTGACGAGGGCTCCGGTAAGCGAGATAAAGATGCTGCCGCCGACGTTGCGGACGAAGTTGATGATGCCGGAGACCTGGTTGGAGGCTTCTCTGGGGAGACCGACGTAGGCGGCGTTGGTGATGGAGATGAAGGCGAAGGGAATCGGGATCATGAGGATGATGCGGAGGAGGGTGTTTTCTCCGAAGGAAAGGCCGAGGTTGAGCCGTAGCGAGATGAAGTAGAAGGCCGCGGCGAAGAAGGCGAAGCCCATGGCGACCAGGTTTCGCGCGGCGAACTTGCCGGTGGCGATGCCGGCGAGCGGCATGACGATGACGAGGGCGATGCCTCCTCCGGTGAGGGCTTCGCCGGCGATGGTGGCGGTGTATCCGAGGAGCGATTGCATGAACTGGGGCTGGAGGACGGTGCTTGCGTTGAGTACGCCGCCGACCAGCGCCATGAGCATGCAGCAGATGGCGAAGTTTTTGAACTTGAAGAGCTTGAGGTTCATGATGGGGGCCTTGTTATGCCACTCCCACCAGATGAGTGCGATGAAGCTGACGACGAAGAGGCCGGCGAAGAAGGAGATGAAGTGGGAGGCGAACCAGTCGTTTTCTTCTCCCTTGTCGAGGGCGATCTGGAGGCCTCCCATGGCTAGGGTGAGGAGGCTGAGGCCGATGTAGTCGAGTTTTTTGAGATTGTCGAGGGTGGCCTTGATCCATGGCGGGTCTTCGACGAAGCGGGTGACGAGGGTGAAGGCGAGGATGCCGACGGGGATGTTGATGTAGAAGATCCAGCGCCAGGAGTAGTTGTCGGTGATCCAGCCGCCGAGGGTGGGTCCGATGGAGGGCGCGAGGACGGCAACGAGGCCGTAGAGGGCGAAGGCCTGGCCGCGGCGCTTTTCGTCGAAGGAGTCTGCCATGATGGCCTGGGCCATGGGCTGGAGACCGCCACCGCCTACACCCTGGACGACGCGTGCGAGCAGGAGGATGGGGAGGGAGGGCGCGATGCCGCAGAGGAAGCTCGAGACGGTGAAGATGACGATGCAGGAGAGGAAGAAGTTCCTGCGGCCGATGACGGACGAGGCCCATGCACCGGCGGGGAGGACGATGGCGTTCGAGACGAGATAGCTGGTGAGGACCCAGGTTCCCTGATCGGTGGAGGCGCCGAGATCGCCTGCGATGTGCGGCAGAGCTACGTTTGCAATGGAGGTGTCGAGCACTTCCATAAAAGCGGCAAGGGCGACGGTGGCTGCGATGAGCCAGGGATTTACTTTAGGTTTCCAGTTGGCCTGGGCCTGTACATCAGCCATACGACAGGGTTTCTCCTTGCGCTTTGATGGTTTGTAAAGTGGGAAAGGTTCTGAAATCGAGCAGGCGTGGGGTATTTGGCCGAGGTTCGATGGTGGGATGGAGGGTGCAGGCGGGAGGGAAAGGAGCCGTTGTCTGGCCGCTCCGTGACATGAGAAGGCCAGACTGCATCGAAACGCATGTGCTGATGTCCGAGTCGATTCGTGAGTGGCTGCGATGCCGTGTGCTGCGTCCTTTGTTGCGCGTGATGCGTTGTGGGGTGACGCCGCGGCGGCTGGCGTGGAGCCTGGCGCTGGGGATGGTGGTTGGGATCAATCCTTCGGTTGGGGTGACGAGCCTGATCGTGGTGGCGCTGGCGTGGATCTTCGGGTTGAGCAAGCTGGCTTCCTTGATTGGGACGCACGTGGTTGCTCCGCTGCACCTTGTGCTTTTTATCCCGTTCATCGAGCTGGGGGTTCACCTGTTTCACACGCGCAAGCTGCCGATGGACCGGAGGCAGCTGGAGCATCTGAGCCATCATCCGATACGGCTGTTTCATGAGATCTGGCAGTGGGAGTGGCATGCGCTGCTGGTATGGGCGGTGGTTGCCGGGATCTCCATGCCCCTGCTTGCGATGTACCTGCGGCGTGGGCTGGTGATGCTGCTGCGTCGGCACCGGGCGCTGGTGCGTTCGACGACGTAGGGCGGGGAGTTCGATGTCTTTCGTGAGATCGCGCTGGTGGAGAATTGTTAATGGCGCGTGAAGATTAGTGTCGCCAAGGGTGCGGGCGGTGCATCAGAATAGCCGTTAGGGCAAAGATGCATACGCGGCAGGCGGTGGATGGCGAGGGTTTGAAGGTGATTGCGGCGGCGCCGAACCGGCGTCGAGCGATCGTCGAGCTTGCCGTAGGGTACGGGCTGATCCTGCTTGTGATCTGGACGCCGCGGCCCTGGCAGAGACTGCTGTACTGGCTGCCGGTGCTGTTCATCGTGGGCGTGATGTGGCGCAACTTCCAGGGCTGGCCTTCGATGGGGATGCGGCTGAAGAACTTTGTGCGCGCGTCGTGGGTGGTTGGAGTGGCGCTTCTGATTGCGGCGTTGGCCGTGCTGGTGGCGATGCACCTGGGGACGCTGCATGTGCCGGGTACGGTTTTACTGTTTGTGAACACGTATATCGGGTATGCGATCTGGTCTTTTGTGCAGCAACTCCTGTTGCTGGACTTCTTTCTGGGGCGGCTGATCCAGATTGTGAAGAGCAAAGCGCATGCGGTGGTGGGGACGGCGGCGGTGTTCGCGCTGGCGCATCTGCCGAACCCGGTTTTGACGCCGTTGACGCTGATCTTCGGGGTGATGACGTGCCTGATCTTTCTGCACTACCGGAACCTGTATGTGCTGGGGATTGCGCATGCGATTCTGGGGATCTCGATTGCGTGTACGTTTCCGGGGTATGTGACGCATAACATGCGGGTGGGGCTGGGGTATGTGCGGTATCACCCGCACGGTATGCATCAACGCAACCAGACGGACCAGACGCTGTCGACACATGCGTGGATGATGGCCGAGGCGCCGACACGGCGGTCCTGACGCCAGGCGCGGCCGTAGAAGAGGCCGGCGAGCGCGGCGAGTAGAACGTATCTCCAGTTGAAATGGGCGGCGCGCTTGTTGAAGTGGGCGAGGCCGAAGAGGAGTGAGACGGCGATGAGGGCGGGGGTGCGTCCGATGCGGCGTTCGAGAAGGTTCTGGCACCAGCCGCGGAAGAAGAGCTCTTCGGGGACGGCGATGAAGAAGAAGGTGAAGATCCAGGCAAGGGGAAGCTGACGCAGCCAGGGTGCGTGCGGGTGGAAGTGGAGGAAGCCGAGCAGCAGGCCGAGGAGGATGGCCGCGGGGGCGTAGAAGACGAACTCGCGGAGGCCGGTGCGGAGGTCACGCAGGGTGAGGCGGAGGTCGAAGCCGGTGCCGGTGAGCTGGCGGATGGCGAGGAAGCCGTAGATTCCGGCGTCTAGGAGCAGGATCTTGCTGAAGATGGCGAGGTGGGGCGGCCAGGCGGGTTCGAGCCAGCGGAGATCGACGGCAAGACCGACGAGGAGGAGGACGGCCAGGTCGTAGAGGGTGCCGCGCTGGGCGGGATCGATGCGGCGGGCGCGGGTGAGGGCGGCGGCGATGGCGACGGGGAGGAGGAGGTAGACGGCGAACCACGGCCAGCGGAAGATGCCGGCTGCGAGGGTGACAAGCAGGTAGGGAAGTGCGAGGAGAGCGGGAAGGAGGAGCCGGAGCGGCGGGGTGAGACGGGCGGCGAGGCGGGGGAGGGTTTCGGGCGAGAGAGCGGCGAGCAGGAAGGGGGTGAGGGTGAGGAGCGCGGCGAAGAGGTTTGCCGGGGTGAACATCGTGGAGTCCAGTGTAGCCGGGCGGTGGGGATGGGGTCGCAGGAGGATGCGCTTGCCATTCCTGTGCTGGTTCCTAGAGGATCGTTCTGCTGTTGGGGAGGATTGAATGAGCTTGGTTCGCGGGTTTCGCCGGGTCTGTTCGCTTGCACTGCCGCTGTTGTGCGCGGCCTTGGTTTATGGGCAGGCGGGCGGGGGAGAGCTGGGGCAGTTTGAGGGGCAGCAGGACCTGGGGACGATTCTTCGTCCGGGCGGGGGGCATTTCGATGAGGGCAAGGGGAATTATACGGTCTCGGGAAGTGGGGCCAACCTATGGTTCGGCGTTGATGATTTTCATTTTGTGTGGAAGAAGGTTTCGGGCGATGTGGCGTTCAGCGCGGATATCGATTTTGTGGGCGAGAAGGGGAACGCGCATCGCAAGGCGGTGCTGATGGTACGGCAGTCGCTCGATCCGCATTCGATTTATGCGGATGTGGCGCGGCATGGGGATGGGCTTACTTCGCTGCAGTATCGGGATGAGCCGGGCGCGGATACGCATGAGGTCGAGACCTACGGCAAGGGTCCGCATCGCGTGCGGATCGAGAAGCGGGGCGACTCCGCTTACGTGTTTATTCCGGATGGGAGCGGGAAGCTGGTGCCTTCGGGCGCGGCGATGCGGGTGGGGATCAAGGGCGACTTCTACGTGGGGCTTGGGGTTTGCTCGCACGACGAGAATGTAACCGAAACGGCTATCTTTTCGAATGTGAAGATTGAGCCGCTGGCGAAGGCGGCGGGTGCGCCTGTGCTGCACAGCACGCTCGAGTCGGTGATTGTCGCATCGACCGATCGCCGGGTTCGATACACGGCGGCGGGGCACTTTGAGGATCCGAACTGGACACCGGATGGGAAGGCGCTGGTGTTCGATCAGGACGGCAGGCTGGAGCGGCTTACGCTCGACAACGGGGTGCATCCGATCGACAGCACGATTGCGCGTTCGGAGGTGCCGGCGGTGATCAAGACTGGGCCGCTGACGAAGTTGAATGGGGATCACGGCATCTCGCCCGATGGCAGGCTGATCGCGATCGGCAATCAGGATGCGGACGGGCAGGGGCGGATCTACGTGGTTCCGGCAGAGGGTGGAACGCCGCGGCGAGTGACGGAGAGTGGGCCGGCGTATTTTCATGGCTGGTCGCCGGATGGGAAGACGATTTCGTATACGGCTCAGCAGGGCGACAAGTTCGAGGCTTACACCGTTCCGGTGACGGGAGGAGCGGGCAAGCTGCTTGCGCCCGGGAGCGATGTGGCGGAGTACTCGCCGGACGGGCAGTGGATTTATTTTCAGTCGGAGCGCACGGGGCACATGCAGTTGTGGCGCATGCGTCCGGATGGGAGTGGGCAGGAGCAGATTCTGACTGAGGGGAGCGTCGACTGGTTTCCGCATATCTCGCCGGACGGGAAGATGATTGCGTTTCTTTCGTACAAGCCGGGGACCGAGGGGCATCCGGCGAACGAGGATGTGGAGATTCGGGTGCTTTCGCTGGCCGACCGGAAGGTAAAGACGCTGGCGAAGCTACTGGGCGGGCGGGGGACGATGAACGTGCCTTCGTGGTCGCCGGACAGCACGATGGTGGCTTTTACGAGCTATTCGCTGCTGCCGGATTAGCTGGGCGACGTTATTCGAAGCGGGGGAGGCGCTGGATGTCTGCGGCGGGGACGAGTTCCAGCTCTCCGCCGGCGCTGATCCAGGCCTTGAGGCCGCCTTCGATGACGACGGTGCGGCAGTTTTCTTCCTGCAGGGCGTGGGCTACGCGCTTGGAGGTGGTGTCGCGGAGGCAGGAGCAGTAGAGGTAGATCTCGCACTCGGGGGCCATGAACTCGCGGAGGGCCTCGAGCTCTTCCTTGAGGCGTGTGGGCTCGACGCGGATGGAGTTTTTGATGCGCTGCATGCCGGGGTCGTAGTAGTTGTGGCTGCGGACGTCGGCGATGACGACGAGCCGGGAGGGGTCGCGGGTGAGGAGTCGCTCGAGCAGGGTGCCGGCGCCGATCTTTTCGATCTTGTTGTATTTGCGGGCCTTGATCCAGAAGATGATGACGGAGACGGCGTAGGCGGCGACAAGCAGGCCGATGCCGATGATGACGGCGTGGCCGAGGGTGTGGAGCCAGGCTTCAATCTGGACGAGGAAGTTTGACAAGACGTAGCCGATGGACATCCAGGCGGTGCAGTAGCAGACGACGCCGAGGGTGTCCAGGCGGACGAAGCGCCAGAAACGCATGTTGAGGGAGCCGGCGAGCGGGGCGGCCATGGAGGCGAGGCCGGGGATCCACTTGGCGAAGAGCAGGGTTTTGGCTCCGCGGCGATAGAGGTAGGCAGAGGAGGAGAAGATGCAGCCTTCGGGATTGATGGAGAGCCGGCACATGCCGGCGAGGAGCCACCATCCGGTGTAGCGTCCGCCGAAGAAGAGCAGGATGTCGCCGAGGAGAGCGCCGGTGACGGCGAGCGGCAGGAGGATGCCGATGTGGAGGCCCTGGCGGGCGAGCGAACCGGCTGCGAGGAGGACGATGGAGGTGGGGAGGGGCAGGCCAGCCGCCGCCAGAAAGAGCGTGATGGCGACGACCGCGTAACCGTGCTGCGCGAGGACTTCCATCAACGCCATCCTGGTCTGTTTCCCCTTGTGTGGGTTTAGATGCGGGTTGTCCGGGTAAGTCTCCTGCGGTTGAAATGGGTCAGGATTGCGGGGAGCCGCGCAGGGCGGACCAGCGGTCGGAGGAGGATTCGGGAAGGGTGAGTGGACTGGTGGGGGCCTGGCGGAGCAGGGTTGGCGTAGACGGCGGTGTCCCAGGCGGGCGGCTCGAAGTGGAACCAGATGGGGAGGGTTATTGCGGCGCAGGCCCAGAGAAAGAGGACGATCGAGAGGCGCCCGCGGGACGGCGGTCGTTGCATGATGAATCCTGAGAGCTGAGGTCGTGCGGTCTGGTCGAGATCGGCGTGGGGGAGAGCCAGACTCGTGGGATTAGACGCAGTTCAGCAGAAGCGGGTAGAAGCCGGGCGAGGCAAAGGCGGAGAGGTCAACGCGGTGAGACGGGGTTGACCTTGTGGGCGAGCGCTTCGCCGGGTACGCGCTGCGCGGAGACGCGTTTCTGTGTCCGCCAGGTGAAGATGCTGCTGATGGAGAGGTTCCAGACGGAGCCGAGGACGATGCCGGCGAGGCCGGCGAGGTACCAGACGACGCCGGCTTGCCAGAGGGCGCGGGCAAAGATGACGTTTCCCCAGGCTCCGAAGGAGCATGCGGCGGTGAAGCGGGCGATGCCGTTGAAGATATGGGCTCCGCGGAAGCGCCGGTCGCGGAAGGTGATGAGGTTGTTGAGGTAGAAGTTCTCCATCATGGCGGTGAAGGTGGCGGCCACCTGCGAGAGGACGAACGCCTTGTGGAAGACGTGCATGAGGAGGAAGAGGGTGAGCAGGTGGGTGACGAGGCCGAGCGCACCAACGAGGAGGTAAAGGGCGAGCTGAACGGGGATCATGCCGCCGAGACGCTTGTTGACGATGAGGAAGAGGTACTCGATGCCGACGCGGACGTCGAGCTTGCTTTCGCCATGCAGGCGGTTGCGGAAGGTGTAACCGACCTCGCCGACGCGTACGGGACGTCGGCTGGAGGCGAGCATGTCGACGAGGATCTTGAAGCCTCCGCCCTGGAGGTCGTGGACGATCTCCGAGAGGAAGGACCGGCGGGTGAGGAAGAAGCCGCTCATGGGATCGGAGAGCCGGCAGGAGCAGACGGCGCTGCTGATGCGGCGGCCGATGCGGCTGAGCAGGACGCGGGAACGCTCGAACTGGCCCATGCTGCCGCCGCAGGAGTTGCGTGTGCCGACGACGATGTCGAGCGATTCCTGCTGCAGGCGGCGGAGCATCTCGGGGATGACGGTTTCGTCGTGCTGGAGGTCTGCGTCCATGACGGCGACGAAGGCTGCGGCGGTGGCCAACATGCCCTCGATGCATGCGGAGGCAAGGCCGCGGCGACCGATGCGGTGGATAAGGCGGACGCGGAGGTCGTGCCGGGCGTGCTGGCGGATGAGGTCCGCGGTACCGTCGGGGGAGTCATCGTCAACGAAGATCGCCTCCCAGGCGAGTCCCTGGAGTGCGTCGTCAAGACGTGCGATGAGCAGGGGGATGTTTTCGCGCTCGTTGAAGGTGGGTATGACTACGGCGAGTTCGACGGTCCGGTTGAGCGCGTTGGGAGGCGCCTGGTTGGTCGAGTTGTTTGCGGAGACGTCCGCGGAAGCGCTGGATTCCAAGTAGCTTCGCCCTCTATGAAAGTTGGCCCCGGTCCCGCTCCTCTGACATCCGGCAGTGCCCGCAGAGTGTTGGACGGGGAAAGAGTGCAAGAGGCTACAGCGGGGTGCGAAAAACTGTGGAGGGGCTGAAGAGGATTCGTTTATGTCGGGTGGAAGACAGAGTCCGCCAGATGGTGCGAGTGGTTTCGTACAATCGGAGGGATGAAAATGAACAATGGGCCCACACTGTTGATCCACGGTGGCGCGTGGGCGATGCCGGATGACGAGGTTGAGGCGCACGAGCGCGGGATCGGCAATGCGCTGGATGCCGGCTACGCGGTGCTGGAGGCTGGCGGGCGGGCGGTCGAGGCGGTGGAAGCAGCTGTCGTGGTGATGGAGAATGACGAGATCTTCGACGCTGGACGGGGTTCTTTCCTGACCAACGATGGCCGGGTGCAGCTCGATGCGTTGTTGATGAACGGGGCGGACCTGCGGACGGGCGGGGTTGCGTGCGTGGAGCACTTGCGGAACCCGATCATGGCGGCCAGGCTGGTGCTTGAGAAGAGTCCGCATGTTTATTTTGTCGGGACGGGCGCGGAGCGTTTCGCGGTGGCAAACGGGATGAAGCTTTGCGACAACATGGACCTGGTGATTCCGCGCGAGCAGAAGCGGCTGTACGCGGCGCAGGAGGCAGAGCTTGCCGGGCTGAAGGATACGACGTTTTCGGGCGAGATTTTGCTGCCGGATCCGATGCTTTCGCACGATACGGTGGGCGCGGTGGCGCTTGACGTGCACGGGAACGTAGCCGCGGGGACGAGTACCGGGGGCACGCTGAACAAGGCTCCGGGGCGGGTGGGGGATTCGTCGCTGATCGGGTGCGGGTGCTATGCGGACAATCTCTCGGCTGCGGTTTCGCTGACGGGGTGGGGTGAGCCGATTATGAAGCTTGTGCTGGGGAAGTGGGCGGTTGACCGGGTGGCGGCGGGTGCGAGTCCGCAGCAGGCGGCGTCGGCTGCGATTGCCTACCTGTTCGATCGGCTGGGCGGGCACGGGGGAGTGATCCTGCTGGGGCCGGATGGCGAGGTGGGAATGGCGCACAACACGCCGCGGATGGCGTGGGGCCTGGCGACGCGTGCGGGAAAGAGCCTTGGGGTGCAGCAGGGTGTTCCGAGTACGAGATGAGAGTAGCGTGAGGCGCGGGGAGGCCTAGCGGGAGGCTACTTCGGCCGGGGGTGCGGCCTGGTTGCAGCGAAGCCAGCTGCCGGAGAGCTGGCAGGTGCAGCTTGCGTAGCCGGGGTTGGCGGCGGTGCAGAGCATGTTGGCCTTCGCGTGCTGGTTCATGTGGTCGTAGACGACTGACATGTAGCCGCGATCGAGGCTGAGGCCTTCGCGGCCGGCGTTGTTGGCTGGGCCGGCTTCGTCGAGGACCTGGGTGTCGAGTGCCTCGGCTTCGTGGAGAGCGGCGAGGCTGCTTTGGTCATCTCCACAGGCGAGCGCGGCACGTGCGGCGTCACGGAGATAGTAGGGTTTTTGGCCGGGAGCGTCGAGCTTGGCGGCCGAGTTGCGGAAGGCCTGGGCGGCGTTGCAGGGGTCGTTATTTTCTTCGAAGGCCTCGCCCTCGCTGTGCTGGTCTGCAGAGGAGGCGCGGAGGGAGACGGCTTTGCGGCAGTCGTCGAGGCGGTCAATGGGGGTGGGGCCATCGGTGCTGACGCAGCGCTGCTCCCATGCGGCGGCGTTGTCGGGATCGAGGGTGAGGGCGCGATCGATGGCGTAGGGCCCGCGTTTCTCGTGCAGGGCCAGGGTCGCGATGACGGACCGCGCGGGATGCGGAAGGTGGATGGTGAGCGGATCGAGATGGGCCAGGCGTGCTGCGGCGAGGGTGAAGATGCCAATGCCTACGGTCAGCGCGAGTAGATAACGCGAGATCAGGTACATACATCCTCCCGGAGCAAGGTGCGGAAGTGAGTTGGGTGGACTTAGTATAGCCACGTTTTTGCGGAGATGAAGCGGGTGACGAGCGACAAAAGCGCTGCGAGGACGCTGGCGGGACGGCTTTCGAGCGTTGAGAGCACAACATGTGGAGCGAAGCGGCGCGTCTTACCGGCGATAACATGGAGGTGGTCAGAAGCTCACCAGATCGATATCCAGCCTGTTTAGAAGCTCCGTTGAGGTTTCCCTGTTAATGCGTTTTGCTTTCTTCGTACCGTGTATAGCCCTGGCCCTGGTTTTGACTTGCGCCTTGCAGGCGCAGCAGGACATGTATCCCAAGAGGGAAGGTGTGCCGCAGCCGCTGGTGTGGAATGAGATGCCTGGGTGGATGACGCTCGATATGGAACTGCGCGGGCGGACCGAGGAGCAGACGTCGCTTGGCTTCGTCTCCGGCAAAGGCCGGCTGTATGAGCTGACGCGGGTGTGGGGCGGGATGACGGTTCGCCCTGCGAAGTGGGCCACGGGATACGTGCAGTTTATGGACCTGCACGCGCCTGGGCTTCCAGTGCGTGACACTGCTTCGAACATGCGGGATACGTTCGATTTCCGCCAGGGCTATTTGGATCTGCATGCGAAGCGGGCGAAGTTGATTGTGGGCCGGCAGGAGCTGAAGTTTGGCGATGAGCGGGTGGTTGGTATCAGCGACTGGACCAACACCAGCCGGACGTGGGACGGGGCGGACCTGCGCCTAGGCGGAAAAGATATGCTCGATCTTTTTACGACATCGGTTGTTACGGTTGCGCCGACGAGCCTGGACAAGCATGGCGCGGGGCTGACGTTTCATGGGGCCGAAGGCAAGATTGCGACGTTGATTCCGGGGACTTCGGTGGAGCCGTTTGTGCTGGTGCGTGCGGTGCGCGGCGTGAAGAGCCAGCAAGGCGTCACGGGCAACGAGATTGAAACTACTTTCGGCACTTATTACGAAACGAAGCTGCCGCTGGGGTTCGATTCGTCGGGTATGGGGGATCTGCAACGCGGCAGTTACAGCAGTGATTCGATCCACGCGGGTGCGGGAATCTTTCGCATGGGCTGGGAGGTGTACGGCGTGCCGTGGAAGCTGCATGTGCAGGGCGAGTACGACTACGCGACGGGCAACCCGCAGAGAAATGCGGGGCGCATCGGTACTTATGACCAGCAGTATCCGAGCAATCACGATGCGTTTGGATTGGTGGACCTGTTCGGGTTTCAGAACATCAAGCAGGACCGGTTGAACGTTTCTTTCGATCCGGCGAGCAATTTTCTTGTGCTGTTCCAGGTGGGCTCCCTGCATGTCGCATCGACGCACGACGCGGTGTATGCGAGCTCCGGGACGAGCCTGTTTGCCGCTCCTGCGGGCGGGTTTTCACACGATGGAATCGGCACAGAGTTCGACGCTTCGGCGAAGCACATCTGGCGGAGATCCTATGTAACGAATGTTGGCGTTGGCCACCTGTTCCCGGGCGCTGTGATGACGAGCGGCAGACATGGCGCGCCGCTGACGCTGGCGTATCTGCAGTTCACGTATCGCTTCATGGTCGGGAGTAAGTAGGACAAAAGACCGACACGGATAAGGCGATGAAGGACGATCAGAGTCGATTGTGACGTTCGGCTAGCCGCGGCGGTTCTTCGTGTGACTGATCGCTTTTATCTGTGTCAGTCATTGTTTCTTTCTATTTTGGGAGGACGTCGTTGGCGCCTTGCGGGGCGCGGCGGATGGTGGAGATGGGGAGCTTGAGGTGGGCTTCAGCCATCTTGTCGGGCATGCGTGCGATCCACTCGTTCATGGAGACGCTGGAGTAGTGCTCGTTCTTGAAGACTTCGAGGAAGACGAGGTCTTCAGTGCCGGTGTTTTCGATGTAGTGCATAGCCATTGAGGGCACGTAGCCCACGTCGCCTGCGTTGAAGTCCATGGTGCGGGCCTTGGCGCCGGTGAGAACGACGGTCATGCGGCCTTTGCCCTTGATCCAGTACTGCCACTCGCTGCCTGAGGGGTGCCAGTGCAGTTCGCGGATGGCTCCGGGCTTGAGCGTAACCATGGCGGCCGCGACGTTTTTCGAGACGGGGAAGATGCTGGAGTCGACGATGCGGGTGGAGCCCCCGGCGGTCTGCTGGTGCGGGGTCATGGTCGCCATGCCGTGGAAGGTGTACTTGGTGTTGGTCTCGAGATGCTCCCCGAGGAAGCGTTTGTCGGCTTCGAGCGAGTCGGGGAGCTGTGCGGCGAAGATGTAGAGCTGGGTCTCGGGCATCTTGTCCCACTCCTGGCGGGTCCAGCCCATGTTTTTCTGGATGATGTCGGGCGGGACGTGGGCGAGCAGCTCGGAGAGGAGGAAGGTCTCGTCTTCGGAGAATTTGCCGTCGTCGAAGATGAGCAGGAACTCGCAGCCGTCGCCTTCGAGGCCCTGGATGGAGTGGGGGAGTCCGGCGGGGAAGTACCAGAGATCTCCGGCGGCGACGTCATCGATGAACATCTTGCCGTCGGGCTGGAGGAGGCTGACGCGGGCTTTGCCGGCGAGCATGATGGCCCACTCGTTCGAGGTGTGCCAGTGGAGTTCGCGGAAGCTGCCGGCGGTGAGTCGCATGTTGACGCCGGCGAGTTCCTTTGAGGGCGGGAGTTCGCGCTCGGTGACCTGGTGGGTCCAGCCGCCGCCGGTGACGCGTTTGTGGGTGATGTCGAAGGAGTGCCAGATTGGGTCGGGATTGCCCCTGTCGGTGATGGGCGGGTTGTTGGAGTTGGGGTTGATGGCGCGGAGATCGCGATTGATGGGTCCGGGGTCGCTTGCGTTGTCGCCCTGGCGGCCGGCTTCGGTTTCCTTGCGGGTCTGGCCGAGAGCAGGGTTGAGCGCACCCGAGGCAACCAGGCCTGCACTGGCAATGGCGGCGGCGCCAACAAAGCTGCGGCGCGAGAGAGTGTCGCGGTCCGGGGTCTCGACTGGTTCTGGGGCGCGCACTTCTTTCTCGTCTGCCATCTGATTCTCCTGTGGTGTGTGCCGGCTTTGATTCCGGGCATGGGGTTGGAGTTGACTTGCGGTGCTGGGCAGGTCCGCGTGGTTCCCGACTAGAATAAATGGGATGCAGCCTGTTCCCCTGTTTGTTGACGGTGCCAAGCCCGCTGCGGACCCACGAATCGAAGAGGTTCAGAGGCTATTGCTGGAGCACTACGGGGTGCCGCCGGCGCGTGAGCCGTGGGATCCGCTGACGCAGTTTATTTATTCGCTGCTTTCTTCGAGGACGAAGACGGCGGAGTCGATGCAGGTGATGAAGGATCTTAGGGCGCGGTTTGCGAGCTGGGAAGATCTGCGCGATGCGACGGTGGATGAGATTGAACGGGCGATTGCGGTGGTGACGTTTCCCGAGGTGAAGGCTCCGCGGCTGAAGATGGCACTGATGCAGATCACGGCGCGTTATGGATCGCTGACGCTGGACTTTCTGGCGAAGTACAGGACGGAGAAGATTCGCGAGTGGCTGGAGGGTTTCGAGGGGGTGGGGCCGCAGATTTCGGCGGCCGTGGTGAACTTTTCGACGCTGCGGCGCCGCGCGCTGTGCGTGGATGCGAATCACCTGCGGGTGACGCAGCGGCTTGCGCTGACACCGCGTGCGGACGCCGGGGTAACGGAGCAGAGGCTGATGCGGATGATCCCGGAGAGTTGGGATGCGGCGAAGCTGGATGAGCATCACTCGCTGGTGAAGCTGCATGCGCAGACGCTGTGTACGTTCCAGGAGCCGAGCTGCGGCGTATGTCCTTTGCTGAAGATGTGCCCCTTTGGTACCCGTGCGATGCAAGCTCAGGGCTAGGTGATCCGCAGCTTCCTGCCGATAGCGACAGTGAGGAAGCGGAATGGGACTGGATTTGTGTGAGAAGAAGCATGGGACAAGCGCCTGGGCATGGCCGAGATGCTGACGGCCAAGGACCTGATCGCTCGCCATGTGCGCTGGAAGCTGACGCTGCAGTTTGTGATTGCGTCGCGTGACCGGCTGACCGAGATGCAGCTTGACCAGATTCTGCATGCGGAGCGCTGCCCGATCGGGCAGTGGCTGGAGTCGGCAGCGCCGCCCGGCCTGCGTGCGTGTCCGGAGTACACAGCGGTTGTGCGGAATCATGTAGATTTTCACCGCCAGATGGCGCGGATTGCAAACCTGATCGAAGTTGAAGATTTCGACGCTGCCTTTATGGGCATCCAGGCAGATTCGATCTTTATGCAGTCCTCGTACCGGCTTGCGCTTTCGATCACGGCGCTGGACCGGATCGAGCGGATTTTAGCGCCGGCTTCCTAAGTTGGCGTCCGGGATGGAAGGCTCCGGGACGCGGTTTGTGCTTGCTTACTGAATACCCATTCATGTAGAAAGCTGCGTCGCAGACAACGTGTTCCGAGCAGTCGCCAAGTGCGTCGAGCTGGCCGGGTCTGCGGGTGTTCGCAAACCGGAGTCTGCCGCCATGTTTACTCGTCCGCCGAAGAGCTTTATGCCCATGCTGTTGCTGGTGTCCATGCAGGTGGCGTGCGCAGGGATTGCTTCCTCTGTTGCGTGTGCGCAGAGTATCTCGACGGCACAGTTGAACGGCGTGGTGAAGGATCCGACGGGGGCGGTGATCCCGGGCGCGCAGGTGACGGCGACCGACAGCAGCAAGGGTTTCAGCCGCACAGACACAAGCGACGCGCAGGGAGCGTACCAGCTGCTGCAACTGCCTCCGGGGACTTACACGGTTTCAGTGAAGGTGCCGGGCTTTGATGAGCAGGTGCAGAAGAACGTGATTCTGACGGTGGGCGAGCAGGCGAACCTGCCCTTTGCGCTGACGCTGGGCGGGGTGCAGCAGCAGGTGGTGGTGAACTCGGACGCGGAGCTGATTGAGACGGAGCGTTCGTCGCAGTCGACGACGGTGGACCAGCTTCGGATCACGAACCTGCCGACGAACGGGCGGAACTATATCAATTTCACGCTGACGAACTCGCAGATTGCGCGGGATGCGGCGCCGAGCGTGGGTGCGATTCCCACATCGGGATTGAACTTTGGCGGGGCACGCGCGCGTTCGAACTCGATCAACGTGGACGGGGCGGATGCGGGGGATTACATCTCGGGCGGCACGCGGGCGACGGTCTCGCAGGACGCGGTGCAGGAGTTCCAGATCATTACGAACGGGTTTGCGGCCGAGTATGGGCGGGCTTCGGGCGGCATCGTCAATATTGTGACCAAAAGTGGCACAAATGCGACGCATGCGTCGGCGTATGGATTTTTGCGCAGCCGGTACATCCAGGCGACGAACCCGTTTTCGAATGTGAATCAGCCGGCGTACACGCGGGTGCAGGCCGGGTTGACGGTTGGCGGTGCGATCAGGCCGGACAGGACGTTCTACTTCTTCGGCACGGAGATTACGCGGCGGCAGGAGACGGGCTTTTCGGATATTGGCGCGAGCAACTTCGGGCTGACCAGCATTGACGTGAGCCGGTACTTCGGTGCGCCGACGGGTGCGCTGACGATCCAGGGGACGCCGCAGCAGCAGGCTGTGCTGGCTGCCCTTCCGGCTGCTACGCCGGGGATTCGGCAGTATATTGCGCTGGTGGGTGGGAGTTCTTCGCTGGCGCTGACGGGGAAGAATCCGGGTTTCCTGCAGTCGACGATCGGGGCTTCGAACTTTACGACTTCGGGGGCCGTGGCTCCGACTTCGTACGTGCCACTGAATTCGCTGATCGGAAATTTTCCGATTTCGGAGAAGACGGAGGTGTACTCGCTGCGGCTGGATCACAAGCTGACGGACAAGCAGCAGCTGCTTGCGCGCGGGACGGCTTCACCGAGCTATGTGACGGGCATCCAGGAGAGTGCGGCGAACCAGAACCTGGGTGAGAACAGCTTCTCGCGCACGGCGAATCAGCGCTTTCACGACTGGTCGGTGCTGGTGCAGCATACGTGGCTGCTGAATGCGAACTCGGTGAACGAGGCGCGGGTGCAGTTCTCGCGGCACCCGATAAGGTTTGCGAATAATCCGGCGGATGGCGGCAATGGGACTGCGGTCAATATCCCGGGGTTTGCTTATTTTGGCAAGACGCCGTTTTCGGTGGTCGACCGGGTTGAAGATGAGACGCAGTTCCAGGACAACTACACGCATGTGAGCGGCGGGCACACGGCGAAGGTGGGGATCGATCTGCGGTACATCCCGATCAACCTGCTGCAGGGGCAGCTGTATGGTGGCGGGGACTATGACTTTGCGGCGCTGAATGCGACGGATGTGTCGCCGGCGCTGGCCGGGCTGCCGGGTTTCTCGCCGGTGCAGGCTTACGGGCTTGGGCTGCCGCAGTCGTTTGCGCAGGGGATCGGGCAGACTCACTACAAGTACGACCTGAAGGTGCTGGGCGGGTTTGCGCAGGACTCCTGGCGTGTTGGCACGCTGACGTTCAACTATGGTGTGCGGTACGACGTCGAGGCGTTTCCGACGCAGGGGGCGCTGAACCAGAACACGTACCAGGCGGAGCGGCTGTTCGGGGTGCGTGAAGGCATCAAGCTGCGGGCGTCGAACCTTGCGCCGCGAGTGGGTGCGGCCTGGGATGTGACGGGCAGCGGGAAGACGGTGCTGCGGGCGAACTACGGAATTTTCTACGATCGCGCACCGGGAAACCTGGAGTCGCAGTCGACTTCGTTCAACTCGTACAAGGTGCCGCTGGTGATTCTTGCAGGCGGTGCGCCGTGCACGGCTGCGAGCACGATCAGCCCGCTGAATCTGAATGCGACGAATACCTTCCAGGGGACGCTTGCGAATGCGAACTGCCTGCCGGTGCAGGGGCTGAATTATCTGCCGGCCGAGCAGCGATTCGATCCGAACAACTCGGCTTCGCTGTTTGTGGACCAGAACTTCCTGGCGCAGGGTTTTCCGCTGGCGATTCTGCCGTCGGGGCTTCCGACCGATCTGAACTATCACACGCCGTATGCGCAGCAGATCTCGGTGGGTGCGGAGCGCGACCTGGGGCGTAATCTTTCGCTGAACGTGGCGTTCAACTCGACGGGTGGGCGGCATCTGAATCGCCCGGTGAATGTGAACCCGGTGAACCCGGCGCTGCTGGTGGCGAACTGGCGCGCGGCGGTAGCTGCGGTGAAGGCGGGGACGGCTGCTCCGGGAACGGCGAACGGCACGTCGAACCCGCTGACGGTGGCGACGGCGGCGGGCGTGGCTCCGTGCGGGGTTGGGCCGCAGGGGCCGTATGTGGCTCCGCCGCTGCTGAACTTCTTCCGGCGGTCGGGGCTGAACACATCGCTGGCGCAGTTTGTGAATGCGCAGGGAGGCGGGCAGTGTGTGGCGCTGGCGTCGCAGGTGGCTCTGGCCGATGGGCTGGGGGTCGGGATCGCGGTGCCGTTTGGCGATATGACGCCGAACCTGACGACGGGGACGTCGAGCTATAACGGGCTTTCGTTGAACCTGAGGAAGCGCTTTTCGTCGAACTATGAGTTTCTGGCGTCGTACACGTGGTCGCATGCGATCGATGATTCGACCGACGTGGTGAGCTCGTCGGACGCGCCGCAGAATAACTTCAACCCGAACGCCGAGCGCGCCACGTCGACCTTCGACCAGCGGCATAGGCTGGTGCTCTCGGGGGTCTACAACTCGGGGCATCTGGGCGGGAAGATGCTGGGCTCGGGCTTTCTGCCGGGGGCGTTTTCGGGGCTGACGGTTGCGCCGATTATCGAGGTGGCGTCGGGGCGGCCGTTCAATATTCTTACGGGCACGGATACGAACTTCGACTTCGACCCGTTGACGGACCGGCCGAACGCGGTGACGCCGGACTCGGCGGCGACGAGCTGCGGGAACGCGCCGGTCAGGACGAAATACTCGCCTACGGGCGCAGTGAACCTGCCGTGCTATATCGATGCGCCGGCGAATGCGGGGACCAACAGCAGCTTCTTCAACGGGTCGCTGGGCAGGAACAGCGGGGTACGGCCGATGGTTGCGTTTACGGATTTCCGTTTTGCGAAGGCGTTCAGCTTCCACCAGGATATGGCGCTGCAGGTGACGGTGGATGCGTTCAACCTGGTGAACAAGAACAACACGCTGGATGTGAACCTGCTGTATACGAATCCGGGGCAGGAGACGGCGGCGAGCGATCCACGGCAGTTTCAGTTCGGGGCTCGGTTGAGCTTTTAGGG
Source organism: Lichenicola sp. (assembly GCA_964658635.1). Lineage (GTDB taxonomy): Bacteria > Acidobacteriota > Terriglobia > Terriglobales > Acidobacteriaceae > Edaphobacter. The sequence continues at coordinate 39,280 of CAZZZP010000009.1, forward strand.
CGGTACAAATTCGCTCGCAGTCCTCGTCTTCAGCCGCAGAGGGCGCTTTGGTCGAAGCGGTCGAGCAGATCGCCTACGTCTTTGTAGACCTCGATGCAGCCTGCGGCGAGGAGATCTTCGTGGCTCCAGCCTCCGGTGGTGACGCCGATGGTCCAGATGCCGGCTTTGCCTGCGGCTTCGGCGTCGTAGGGGGTGTCGCCGAGGGCGAGGACCTCGGCGGGTTTGAGGTTGAGGCGCTTGAGGGTCGCCTGAAAGATGTCGGGGTGGGGCTTGGACCGGTTGGCGTCGTCGGCTGAGCTCTCCTCCTCGATGAGGTCTTCCATATTGGCGATCTTTTTGTAGGTGGTGAGGTCCTGCTTGCTTGCAGAGGAGGCGAGGGCCAAGCGGATGCCGGCGTCGCGGAGGTGGAGCAGGAAGTCGCGGACGCGCGGGATGGGCTCGACTTTGGAAAGGTACTCGGTCTGGAAGATGTGTTTGCGGACCGCCTTGAGGGGCTCCTCGACCTGTTTCTGCTTCCACCAGGGCACGAAGACGGGGATGAGCTGGTCGCCGCCCTTGCCGATCTGGCGGCGCAGGGCCTCTACTTCGAGGTCGAGGCCCATCTCGGCGAAGGCGTCGCGCCAGGCCTCCGCGTGCAGCCAGTTGCTTTGTACGAGTGTGCCGTCGATGTCGCAGAGCAGGGCCTTGATCATGCGGGCTTGGATGCAGGGTTTTGGGTTCGAGACAGGAGCGCCGTGAGCGCTACACTAGGCAGTGCGATGACACCTTCCGAGCTGAACGAACAATTTGGATTACCGGGCGCATTGACCTTCGACGAGCATGGCTCGCTGACCCGCGCGCGGGTGACGCTGACGAGCTGCGAGGCCGAGATTTACCTGCGTGGGGCGCACCTGGCGCAGTGGAAGCCGGCCGGCGAGCAGCCTGTCCTGTGGCTGAGCGAGCGCTCCCACTTCAAGCCGGGCAAGGCGATCCGCGGCGGGATTCCGCTCTGCTTCCCGTGGTTTGGGCCGCGAAGTGATGGCGGCACCGGACCGTCGCACGGCTTTGCGCGGATTGAGGAGTGGCAGCTTTCGTTTGCGGCGCTGATGCCGGGGGCGGAGGGCGACAGCCTGAGCCTGACCTTCATGCTGGCTCCGAATGAGCGGACGAAGGCGCTGGGCTTCGACAACTTTCGCGCGGTCTGCGAGATGACGCTGGGGCGCACGCTTGCGGTGAAGCTGACGGTGGCGAACATGGGCGAGCAGCCGATGTCTATCGAGGAGGCGCTGCACAGCTACTTCCATGTGGCGGATGTGCGGCAGGCTCCCATAACGGGACTGGAGTCGGCGGCGTATCTGGACAAGCGGGACCATGCGAAGGAGAAGCGCAACCCGGCCGAGCCGCTGCAGCTGACCGAGTGGACGGACCGGGTCTACTTTGCGAATGAGGCGGAGACGGTGATCCACGACAGTGGGAATGGGCGGCGGATCCGGATCGACAAGGGGAACTCGGCAACGACCGTGGTGTGGAATCCGTGGGACGATGGCGCGGGTACGCTGGCCGATGTCGAGCCTAAGGCGTGGCCGCAGTTCTTGTGTGTCGAGGCGGCGAACACGGCGACCGATGCGGTGACGATTGCGCCGGGAGCGACGCACACGATGAGCCTGCACATTTCAGTCGAGAAGGTTTAAAACATGCTGATTCTTGCTTCCGCCTCGCCTCGCCGCCGTGAGTTGATGACCCAGGCCGGTCTTATTTTTACCGTCGAAGCGGCAAACATCGACGAGACGCCGCTGCCGGATGAAGCGGCTGGCGTGTACGTGGAGCGGGTTGCGGTTGAAAAGGCCCAGGCCGTGGCAGGGGGGCACTACGGCGAGCCCGGGGTTACGATCCTGGCGGCGGATACGACTGTCGTGCTGGGAGATGGGACGATCCTGGGCAAGCCGGAGAGTGTTGAGGATGCGGAACGTATGCTGGGGCTGCTCTCAGGCCGGGTGCATGCGGTGATGACGGGGCTGGCGGCCGTCGATACGGGAACGGGCCGGCTGGTGTCCGATGTTGAGATCACGCAGGTGACCTTCAACCTGATGAAGCAGTCGGAGATCGAGGAGTATGTCGCGACCGGTCAGCCGATGGGAAAGGCGGGCGCGTACGGGATCCAGGGGATGGCGGCGCGCTGGATTCCGCGGATTGAAGGGGATTATTTTAATGTGGTGGGTCTGCCGCTGGCGCGCACCTTCGCGCTGCTGGCGGAGCTTGCCGCGCCGACTTCCGGCCAGGGTGCGAGGGAGTGACGGCGCAGGTAAGTGTGTCTGATTTGCAACAGTGAGACTTTTTCGTGCGCGTGTAGTCTCTCAATGAGTGCGCGCGGAGATTAATCTTTCGTGAATGGAATTGGCGGTTCGGCCCATCTTGAGCGGACCCTGCAGTCCGAGATCAGCTTCAGTGGCGTTGGCCTGCACAGCGGCGCCATGGTGCAGATGCGATTGGTTCCCGCGCCGGCCGGTTCCGGGATCGTCTTCCGGCGGACGGATCTGGATAATTTCGAGATTCCCGCAACGGGACGCAATGTTGCCAAGGTGAGCTACGCGACGTCGCTGATGCGGCAGTCGGTGCTGATCCAGACGACGGAGCATCTGCTTTCGGCGCTCATAGGCTTCGGGGTCGACAACATCATTGTCGAGGTGGATAACCTTGAGGTGCCGATTCTGGACGGGTCGGCGCTGCCCTATGTGCAGGAGTTTGAGCGGGTCGGGGTTCGTGTGCAGCGTCGCCGCCGCGAGTACATGAAGATTCTGCGCGATGTGGAAGTGCGCGATGGATCGAAGTTTATTGGGGTGTATCCGGGTGACGGCTACACGATTGACTACAGCATCGATTTTCCCGCGCCGATCGGCTGCGCAAACTTTCAGGGCGATCTTGCGACGGGTGATTATACGAAGCTGATTGCGCCGGCACGGACGTTCGGCTTCAAGGAAGATGAGGCGATGCTTCGCAATATGGGGCTGATCCGCGGTGCTTCGGACGCGTGCGCGATTATCCTGACACGGCAGGGCGTGCAAAATGGGCCGCTGCGGTTTGTGGACGAGTTTGTGCGGCACAAGGTGCTGGATCTGATTGGCGACCTGGCGCTTGCGGGACGGCGCATCCAGGGGCGGGTGGTGGCCGAGCGTGCCGGCCACGCGATGCATACGGCGGTGGTTCAGAAGCTGATGCGCGACCGTTCGGCATGGGAGCTTGCGCACGGATACGACGCGGTGCCGGAAGCTGTGTCGCGGGTCGAGGGACACAGGCACGTATTGTCACCCGCGCATGCCTAGGGCGGCGATAGCGCTGGGGTCGAATCTCGGCGACCGCCAGGCGTACCTCGAAGAGGCGATCACACGGGTCGGAGAGCTGGGAGACGTTCTTGGGGTCTCTTCGTTCACCGATACGGAGCCGGTGGGGTATCTTGATCAGCCCAGGTTTCTGAATGCGGTTCTGCTGCTTGGTACCGGGCTGACGCCGCGGGATCTGCTCGCTGCGCTGCTTGGCATCGAGCTTGCGATGGGGCGGGTACGCGCTGGGGTGCCGGCGAAGGGGCCACGCACGGTTGATCTCGACCTGATCTTCTATGACGACGTCGTGCTGGAGACGGCGGAACTGACGCTGCCGCACCCGGCAATGCACGAGCGTGAATTTGTGCTGGCGCCGCTGGCTGAGCTGGTACCGGAGTGGCGGCATCCGGTGCTGGGCAAGCCGGTGCGGAAACTGCTCGCGGCGCTGACCGGGTGAACGTCCTGCGGTGAAAGCGGAAAGGTCATGACTTGAATTGCAAGGGATTCTTCAGGCCTGGGCCGCTCCGGCGTCGCGGGTGGGCGGGATTCTTCTAGGGTTGAAGAAACTTTGGTGGCCGGGAGAAAGCAAATCGCACAAGCCAGAGGGCGAGAAGCGCGAGAACGATTTCGAGCGTCCACAGCGAGACGGCGAAGACAGTCGGACCGTGAGAACCGACCTCGGCGACGGGATGATGGGGAAACCAGAACATCGCGTAGATGTCGACGGTGAGGCAAAGCGAGGCGAAGGCCAGGGCGATCCAGGTTGCTTTCGCGAAGCAATCAACCAGAGCTAAACGGCGAATCTCGCTGGGCTTGTCTTCTTGCATATTCCTCCCTGCTCATCAGGTTCCAGTTGGCAAGGGGTTGCAGGCCTGCCGGCTGCGGAGGCGCGGATGGATCTGCACCTGCCTCCTCAGGTTCCGCCTGCGTGTTGCAAATAGCTGAGCAATCCGGCTCACCGCAGTCGGTGGCAGTGAGGACCGATCAGCATCGGTGCATTCGGTGCGGGCGCGACCTTGGCCGGGACGAGGGAGCCAGTCGCATCGGTGCTCATGGGCGTCAAAGCGATGGCGCCGGCGAGCGTGTAGAAGGGCATGCCGAGCAGGAGGCCGACAGCGATGATGATGTTGGCTTCCTAGTCCTCGATCTTGAGGATCGTCTGCATGTCGAAGAGCGCGTATAACTGCGAGGTGTAGAAGATGACGCCCTGTCCGGCTGTCGCTCCGAAGAGCGAGATGAGGACGATCTTGAGGTTGGCCCACTTGCCGAATGCGTCGGTACGAAGGTGGAGAAGCCCATCAGGATGGGCGCCGAACGGACGGACGATGAAGCCGACGGCGAAGGTCGCAAGGTATGCGATGTAGGCGAAGGTGTCATTCCCGGGCGGTTAGAAGTTGAGCGCAAGGATGGAGGCGAGGCTGCCGAAGATATTGAAGTCGTATCACTCGATCATGGTGCCGACCGACGATGCGAAGATGACGCTGGGTATGCTGTTGCCGGGCGTGGTGCGGAATGCGGCCGAGGCCATCGAATCGACTCCTGATCTGGTGAGCGCGAGGCGCATGGCTCGACCGATCTCCTACAGAAGACCGTTGCAGATCTGGCTGCAGGCAAGCGATGTGTACCGGGAGCGAGGGAAAGATGACACAGAGGGTAAAGCGGTGTCGATGTGGCCGGGCCGGCATCCGCTTGTATTATCGTCTGCATGACGATGAGAACTCTCATGCAATGGATACCGCTGCTCCTGGCGACCGCGGCGATGCAGGCGCAGCAGCCTTCCGCAACGGTGCTGAGCTATGTGAAGGCAGGTCCGGGCAGGGTGGTGCTGCGGCATGTGCGGGTGATCGACGGCACGGGTGCGGTGGCAAGCGAGAACCTGGACGTGGTGCTTGCCGAGGGCAAGGTTGCGCAGATCGTGGCGGGTGGAAGCGCGGCGTGTGGCGAGGGCTGCAAGGAGCTCGATTTGACGGGAAGTACGGTCTTTCCGGGGATCGTCGGGATGCACGATCACCTGTACTACATTGCGCGGCCGGACGCGGACTCCGACCGGCGTGATGCGCAGCCGCCTCTGCTGGTACCGCAGATGACGTTTTCAGCTCCGCGCATGTACCTGGCGAGCGGCGTGACAACGCTGCGGACGACGGGTTCGGTCGAGACCTACACGGATCTGAATCTGAAGAAGCAGATCGACCTCAACCAGCTCCCGGGGCCTCACCTGGATGTGACGGGGCCGTATCTTGAAGGGCAGGGAAGCCCGTTTATCCAGATGCACCAGCTGACCGGCGCGGCGGATGCGAAGGCAATGGTGGACTTCTGGGCGGCGCAGGGTGTGACGAGCTTCAAGGCGTACATGTACATTACGCGCGCGGAGTTGAAGGCGGCGATCGACGAGGCGCATGCGAAAGGGATCAAGGTGACGGGGCACCTGTGCTCGGTGACTTATCCGGAGGCGGCCGAGCTTGGCATCGACGACCTGGAGCATGGCTTCTTCGTGAACACGCAGCTCGATCCGGGCAAGCAGCCGGATGTGTGCCCGGGGACGGTGGGTGATCCGACGCTTGCCGGCATGGATCCCGATGGACCGGAGGCGAAGGCGCTGATCGCGACGCTGGTGGCGCACCATGTTGCGGTGACGAGCACGCTGCCGGTGTTCGAAGCCGATGCCGGGCCTCCGCCGCTGGGTCAGCGGGTCTTCGATGCGATGAGCGCTCCAACACGGGAGCAGTACCTGTACACGCGCAGTGCGCAGGCTGCGCGGACGATAAAGGATCCGGCGGCAGCAGCGCATCAGAAGCTTGCGTTCGAGCATGGGCAGCAGCTGGAGCGGCGCTTTGTCGCAGCCGGCGGGCTTCTGCTCGCGGGCCCCGATCCGACGGGCGATGGCCACGTGCTGCCGGGTTTCGGCGATCAGCGCGAGATCGAGTTGCTGGTGCAGTCCGGCTTCAGCCCGGTGGAGGCGATCAGGATTGCAACGCTGAACGGCGCGACGTACATGGGCCAGCAGGCGCACATCGGCTCGATTGCTGTGGGCAAGAATGCGGACCTGGTGGTGGTGAAGGGCGATCCGTCGAAGCGGATTGAAGATATTGAGAACGTGGAGATGGTCTTCAAGGATGGCATGGGATTCGACTCGGCAAAGCTGCTTGAGTCGGTGAGGGGGCGTTATGGCCAGTATTGAAAGCGAGCGGCTGGGCGCGCTGCCGACCGAAGCGCGCAATCCTCGTTCGGCTCATCTTGATGAGCTGTCGACGGTCGAGATGTTGGGCGTGATCAATGACGAGGATGCGATCATCGCGGGCGTGGTCCGTGCGTGTCTGCCGCAGATCGCCGAGGTTGTCGACCGAATCGCTGAGCGCTTCGACCGCGGTGGACGGCTGTTTTATGTGGGTGCGGGAACCAGCGGAAGGCTTGGGGTGCTGGATGCGAGTGAGTGCCCGCCGACGTTTTCGGTCCCGCCGGGCTTGTTTGTCGGGTTGATTGCAGGTGGAGATTCGGCGTTGCGCAAGTCTTCGGAATCGAGTGAGGATTCACCCGAGGCGGGCGCTGGCGATCTTGCCGGTTTCAACCTGACAGGGCAGGATACGGTGGTGGGGATCGCGGCTTCGGGCCGGACGCCGTATGTTCTGGGCGCGCTGGCGCATGCGATTGAGTGCGATGCTCTGACGGTCGCGCTGACCTGCGCGGGTGGAGCGGAGAACTTGTCGCGCATGGCTACTCTCGCCGAGTTGGCGATTGAGCTTGCGACCGGGCCGGAGGTGTTGATGGGCTCGACACGTATGAAGGCCGGCACCGCGACCAAGCTGGTGCTGAACATGATCTCGACTGGGGTGATGGTGCGCACGGGTGCTGTGTACGGGAACCTGATGGTGAACATGCAGGCTTCGAACGCGAAGCTTGTGGACCGCGCGGAGCGCATTATCGTCGAGGCGACGGGGTGCACACGCGAGCAGGCTACCGAGTTGCTGCGTGAGGCGGGCAGTGTGAAGCTTGCGATCCTGATGCAAGCACTAGGCCTCGACCGGGGCGCCGCCGAGTCGCGGATGGCGGCTCGACATGGGCGCCTGGCCGAGGCCCTGCGGTTGGGCAAGGGCTAGAGCAGATTAGCTGTTGCTGTGGAGTGGAAGGATCGTGCAGAGCCGTTTTCCTTGGAAGAAAACGGCGTCGATATCTGAACCTCCCTGTACACCCACAGCTAATCTGCTCTAGAGCTGTTCGAGCTTCGGGACGGTGTTGCGGTCGCCGCCTAGGAAGTTGAGCAGGTCCTGGTTGAGCCGGTCTGCGGAGGTGAGGAAGAGTCCGTGCGGCTCGCCGTCGTATTCAATCAGCGTGGCGTTGGGCAGGATCTTCGCTGCCGCGCGTCCTGCCGCATCGATCGGCACAGTGGAGTCGCCGGTGCCGTGAATGACGAGGAAGGGCGTCTGGAGCGACTTCATCTCCTGGCGGAAGTCGGTCGAGGAGAAAGCCGTCACGTCGTCGATGGTGGCCTTGGGCGAGGCCTGGATGGCGAGGGCGAAGGTCCAGTTGAGGACAGCCTCGGACACGGTGTGGTGGACCATGGAACGACCGTAGAACTTGGGACCGAACTCGTTGAGGAAGGCGAAGCGGTCTTTACGCAGGTTTTCGCGGAAGCCGTCGAAGACCGCGGGATCGGTGCCGTTGGGGTTGTCGTCAGTCTTCAGCATGAAGGGCGCGACGGAGGAGATGAGCACGGCTTTCGAGACGCGGGTGCTGCCGTGACGGCTCAGATAGCGGACCACCTCGCCTCCACCCATGGAGAAGCCGGCGAGGGTTACGTTCCGCAGATCGAGCGCGTCGATCAGTTCGGCGAGATCGTCTGCGAGGCGGTTGAAGTTATGGCCGTCCCAGGACTGTGACGAATGTCCGAAGCCGCGGCGGTCATAGGTGATGACTCGGTAGCCATTGTTGGCGAGAAACGTGGCCTGGTGCTCCCACATGGCGGAGCTGAGCGGCCAGCCGTGAATGAGGACGATGGGCGCACCATTGCCCCAGTCGTTGAAGTAAAGTTCGTTGCCATCTTTCAGCTCGAGATAAGGCATTGCTGCTCCCTTACGGCGATGTTGTTTGCCGTTCCAAGCGCTAGGACGCGTGACAGAGCTGTCAGGTTACGCGAGGCTCGGCTTTTGCCTATGCTTTGCATCCGATCTTTACAAGCGGGCGTGAGTGCGGGTTAGAAGAGGCTCAGCTTGCGCGGCATCTCGATGCCGAGATGCTCGTAGGCGAGGCGCGTGGCGACCCGGCCGCGCGGGGTTCGGTCGAGGAAGCCGATCTGCATGAGGAAGGGCTCGTAGACCTCTTCAAGCGCGTCCTGCTCTTCGGCGAGTGCGGCGGCGAGGGTGTTCAGGCCTACCGGGCCGCCGTCGTACTTTTCAATGATGGTGCGAAGCAGGCGACGGTCGAGCTCATCGAAACCGTGGGAGTCGACTTCGAGCATTTCAAGCGCGGCATTTGCCGTGGCGCGATCGATTCGGCCGTTGGCACGGACTTCGGCGTAGTCGCGCACACGGCGCAGCAGGCGGTTGGCGATGCGCGGTGTGCCACGGGAGCGCATGGCAATCTCGGCGGCGCCGTCGCGGTCGATGGGAACGCCAAGCACCTCGGCGGAGCGCTCTACGATGAAGCGGAGCTCGTCGTCGGTGTAGAACTCGAGCCGCAGCAGAATCTGGAAGCGTGCGCGCATGGGGGCGGAGAGTAGCCCGGGTCGGGTGGTCGCGGCGACGAAGGTGAAGGGCTTGATCTCGAGCTCGAAGGTGCGTGCGGCCGGTCCGGAGCCGATCATGATGTCGAGTCGGTTATCTTCGAGCGCGGTGTAGAGCTTCTCCTGGAGTACGGGCTGCAGGCGATGGACTTCGTCGAGGAAGAGCACCTGCTTGTCCTTGATGTTCGAGAGGATGGCGGTGAGGTCGCCCTGGATCTGGAGCGCGGGCCCGCTGGTTTGCTGGAAGGGGGTACCCATCTCGTTGGCGATGATGGTGGCGAGGGTGGTCTTGCCGAGCCCGGGCGGCCCGAACAGGAGCACGTGGTCGAGCGCCTCGCCACGCGCCCTGGCGGCTTCAAGCGCGATTTCGAGCTGCTGCTTTGCCTTGGTCTGGCCGATGAACTCCGACAGCTTTTGCGGGCGCAGCTTGAGCTCAAACGCCGCTTCGTCGTCGAGCGTGGTGGCTGAGACGAGCCGTTCGGCATCCGACGCTGCATCGAGAGACTTCCGCTTTCTATTCGCTGGTTCCACACTGGCGATGGTAGCTGTTCCGTGTGTGCATCGCAAAGGAAAGCTATGTCGGTTTGTGGCTGCCTAGCGTTCGGGAGTTCCGAGGTTGCGTCGCCAGCGCGCTTTGCGGCGAGTATCCGGGGTGTATGGCTTTGCGATCTCACGTGCCGGCACCTCCATACGGGCGCAGTCGCGGCCTGCGCGCTTGGCCTGGTAGAGTGCCCTGTCGGCCCGTTCGAGGAGGCGGCTTATGGGCTCGTCCTGGTGACAAGCCGTGACCCCGATGCTCAAGGTGACCGGCTGGTGAACGTCTGCGGAATGCCTGGCGAGTTCATCGCGGATTCGTGCCGCTGTGTGCAGGGCGCGTTCGCCTGTGGTCTCCGGCAGCAGAAGCATGAACTCGTCGCCGCCGAAGCGACCGAAGTGGTCGTAGACGCGGATTATGCGGCCGATGGTCTCTGCCACGGAACAAAGCGCGAGATCGCCGGCCGCGTGTCCGCCGGAGTCGTTGATCTCTTTGAAGTGATCGACATCCATCAGCAGCAGTGAGAAGGGCCGGCTGGTGCGCCGGGTGCGTGCGATCTCGGCGGCGAGAGCCTCTTCGATGCCGTGGCGGTTGAGGCTGCCGGTCAGGTAGTCGATCTGCGCTTTTGCCTCGAGAGTTTCTGCGACGCCGCTGGTGAACATGACCAGCCAGAGCACGCCCTGGACCGCGAGGAAGAGGACGCTCATGACCAGCGAAAGTGTCTGCACGGGATCGTGCTGCATAAAGTCGGCCGGGGCACCGTGATGCATTGTGGTGAAGGCTCGGTTCGCGCTCAACAGGGAGGCCAAGGTCATCACGCCGCCGAAGAGGATCATCTGTCGTCTGCCGCCTGAGTAGCCAAAGAGCATCGCCGCCAACAGCGCATTGGCAATCGCAAGGGTGAACGCGATGGCAATGATCCGCGGAACGATCGCGTGTTGAACCTCAGAAAAGTAGAAGAGGATGCCGATGCTGACCGCCACAAGCAGATGAAGGCACCAGAGCAGTCTCCACGTGCGCCGCTTGGGCGTTGAACCGTTGGTTGTCCGGTCGAACTTGCGCTGCTGCATGCAGAATTGCAGCAGTCCGTGGCAAGGCAGGACGTAAGAGTAAAAGCCGAAGCCGTTGGCAACCACGACCGAGAACAGATCGGGGATGAACCCGCGTGCAGCCAGCATTGCGGTAGTCGGAATACCAAGCAGAAATCCGGCCGCGACAAAGGTCACGCCGCGTATGTGCGGATAGAGCCAGTGAAGACCGAAGAGTACGGCGGCGAACACCGCGGTCAGCAGGCACTCGCAGGCTATGAGGGTTCGATTGTCAACAAGCGTAAGCAGGTGCATGGGCCCGATCAATCAAGAAGTCCGAACACGGGGAGAACGTGAAACAGTAGCGGGAACACTGAAAATCTAAATGGGTTCGCGTTCGGTTCAAACAGAAAAATGGCGCAGGTCTTTCTCTTTTGCCGCGCAGCAGGCCTTTGCCAACGATGCATCTGGTTGACGGGCTCCGGTGAACGTGCGACTTTGGATGTAACTCGACTGTAAATATTCTGGCGCAGACGCTTCCTCGATCTCTCTTTTCCCCGTAGAAGAAAGTATCTCGAACCGTATCCGCTACGCTCAAAAAGCGCACTCCCCGCATTCGGCAGAGCTGTGCCGCTTCACATTAGAGGAACCCACATGACGCTCCGCAGCGCCCGCTTCTCGCTCCTCGCCGTTCCCGCCATTCTTGTCTCGGCATCAGCCTTTGCGCAGACTACTGCTACTGTGACCGGCGTGGTCACCGATGCATCCGGCGCTGTCGTGCCCAATGCCCAGGTGACGATGACTGGCATCTCCACTGGCGTGGAACGCAACGCGGTCTCCGACTCGGCCGGTATCTACCTGGTGCCTTCGCTGCAGCCCGGCGACTACAAGGTGACAGTGCAGGCAGGCGGCTTCGGGCTCTACACGGTGCCTGTCGTCAAGCTGGACGTCGATCAGCGCGTGACGCTGAACGCACAGCTTTCGGTCGCCTCCGAAGGCCAGACGGTCGAGGTGAATTCAAGCTCGGTGCAGCTTGTGACCGATACGCCCACGGTCGGCACGGTGCTTGATCAGCGCACAGTGCAGGAACTGCCGTTGAACGGCCGCCACTTTCTCGATCTGACGGTGCTTACGCCCGGCGGAGTTACGGCGCCTTCGGCCGGGTCGCTCACCGCACCGAGCCGCGGCCTGGGTGCGAACTCTTTCATCACCGCCGGCAACCGCGAGGACTCGGTCAACTTTCAGATCAATGGCGTCAACCTGAACGACAACAGCCAGAACCAGATCACGTTTCAGCCTTCGATCAATACGACCTCAGAGTTCAAGATCGATAACTCGACCTATTCGGCGGAGTTCGGGCGCAGCTCCGGTTCGATCGTCAACGTGAGTACACGCTCGGGCACCAACGCCTTTCACGGGGAGGCGTTCGACTACAACCGCAACAACTCGTTCGACGCGCGCAACTATTTCAATCCGAAGGGCACGGCGCAGAACTCGCTTAAACGTAACAACTTTGGTGGCGCACTGGGCGGCCCCATCCTGCGGGACAAGGCTTTCTTTTTCGGCAGCTACGAAGGTCTTCGCCAGCACCAGACGCTGGTGCTGAACAGCGGTGTACTGACGGCGGCGCAGCGGGCGCAGGTGACGGCGATCAACAATCCTACGGCGGTCGCGCTGCTGGCGTTGATCCCGGTCGCGAACGATTCAACCGGCGCGCGTTTTGTGGGCAATGCGGCGGGTCCGGTGAATGTGGACCAGTATACCGGCGATGTCTTTACGCAGTTCAACGCGAAGAGCCAGGCGCACGCCTTCTACGCCTTCCAGAAGGATGTCCGCACCGAGCCGAATCTGCAGGGCAATACCATCCCGGGCTTCGGCGATCATCGCGCCGCCCACCGGCAGGTTGCGACGTTCAGCTTCTATCACACGTTCTCTCCGAACCTGTCGAATGAGGCGCGTATCGGCGCGAATCGTATCAGTATCGCCTTCATCCCGAACTACACCGTCAATCCGACGACGTTCGGCATCGGCGACGGCATCAACGCGGCGGTCGGCATTCCGCAGATCAGCATCGTGCAGGCCGGCAACCTGAACTTCGGTGGCCCGGCGGGCTTCGCCCAGGGACGCACGGACAATCTCGGCCTGTTCAACGACACGTTGATCTACCTGCACGGCAAGCACACGTTCCGCACGGGCGGCGAGTATCGGCGCTCGGTGAACAACAGCTTCGGCGATGACACCGGCACGCTCACCTTCAACACGGTGGCCAACTTCGCGAACGCGGTTGCCAACTCGTTCTCGATCACGCCAACGGCGGTCAACAGCCGTGTCTTTTCGAACTCCGCCGCCGGCTTTATCGAGGACACCTACAAGCTCGAGAGCAACCTGACGCTTGAACTCGGGCTGCGCTTCGAGTGGAACGGCACGCCGACCGAGGGCGCGGACCGCTTCGTCAACTTCGATAACTCGACCGCTCAGCTTATCCGGGTGCACCGTCCCTACTCGCAGAATTACAACTATGAGCCGCGCGTGGGCTTTACCTACGATCCGTACAAGCAGGGCAAGACGGTCTTCCGTGGAGGCTATGGCATCATGGCCGATCAGCCGACGTCGAACGCCGTGACGGGGCTGGCCGGCAATCCGCCGTTCGCGACCGGCGTCTCTTATAGCTCGTCCTCGACTCCGCTTCCTGTCGCCAACATCTTCACGGCGGCCTCGGGAAGTTCGATTGCGATCTCGGCGGTTCAGCCGAATTTATCGAACGCCTACACAGAGACCTACAACTTCAACCTGCAGCAGCAGATGCCGGGGGGTGTGCTATTTACCGTGGGCTACTACGGTTCCGAAGGCAAACACCTTCGCGTCCGCCTGAACGATAACCAGCCGTTCGCCGACGGGACGCGTCCCTTCAAGGCGATCTCCGGGGCGAGCGCGTACAAACCCGGCGTGTCACTGACTTCGGCCAACATCGCGCAGACCGCGTCCATTTCGAAGTCCGACTACAACGCGCTGTGGGCAACGGCGACCAAGAGCCTGTCGAACGGGCTACAGTTCCTGGTGACGTACAACTGGGCGAAGTCGATGGACCTGAACTCGCTGGGCTCGCAGGGCGGCTATGCGCTGCAGGACAGCACGAACCCGCGGACCAGCTACGGGCTGTCGGACTTCGACGTGCGGCACCGCATCGCGGCGAATGCGATCTACGATATTCCCACGTTCGGGCAATTCAGCCACCTGGATAACAAGCGCTTCTTCGGGGGCTTCCGGCTGTCGGGCATCGAGCAGTGGCAGACCGGCAACCCCGTCAACATTACGACCACGTCGACTTTTACCGGCGTCTCCGGGCTGCTGCATCCCAACCAGCTTGCCCCGGTGGTGAAGACCAAGATCGAAGGCACCAGCGCGGTGACTTTCTTCCAGGCTCCGGTCTGCAACCAGGGATCCTCGACCGTCGGATGTGTGTTCCAGAATCCCGGCACCATCAACTCGAAGGGGACGTTCGTTCAGTCGGGCTTCGGCAATGTGCGGCGTAACTCGATCACCGGGCCGGGCTTTTCGAACCTCGACATCTCGCTTGAGAAGAACACCAAGATCACCGAGCGGGTGAACCTGCAGTTGCGCGTCGACACCTTCGACGTAGGAAACCATCCAAGCTTCGCCAATCCAAACGGGAGCGATGCTTCATCGTCCTTTGGGCAGAGCACGTCGACACGCTTTCCGGTGGCCGACTCCGGCTCCAGCCGCCAGCTACAGCTGGTGGGTAAGGTCACCTTCTAGAGCAGATTAGCTGTTGCTGTGGAGTGGAGGGATCGTGCAGAGCCGTTTTCCTTGGAAGAAAACGGCGTCGATATCTGAACCTCCCTGTACACCCACAGCTAATCTGCTCTAAGTGATCTGCGGACGGAAAAAGGAGTCCCGCGAGGGACTCCTTTTCAGCGTTGTAGCAAAGACGAACTAGGCGGAGACAGCTTCGCTTGCGATGATCGAAACGAAGCGTCCCTGCTGGCCGCGATCCTGGAACTTGACCACGCCCGACACCTTCGCGAAGAGGGTGTCGTCCTTGCCGCGGCCGACGTTCAGGCCGGGCTTGAGCGGTGTGCCACGCTGGCGAACCAGGATGGAGCCGCCGGTGACGGTCTCGCCGCCGAAGCGCTTGACGCCCAGACGTTGTGCATTTGAATCGCGTCCGTTTTTGGACGATCCCAAACCTTTTTTATGTGCCATTTCTATTCCTCATGCGCGCCGGCCCCGCAGGCTCGTTCACGCGTTCGTCGATGTGTGAGTGCCTAGGCCTTGAAGCTCTTGCCGTTGACCGAGATCTCGCCGATCTTGATCTCGGTGAAGGCCTGCCGGTGTCCCTGCATGCGCTTGTACTGCTTCTTGCGCTTGAACTTGAAGACCAGGATCTTCTCGCCGCGGCCCTCGCCGACGACGGTTCCGGTCACCTTCGCGCCTTCGAGGCTCTGCTCGAAGCTGCCCGCATCGCCGCTCACGGCAAGCACATCGGAGAACTCGACTGCGCCTTCAACATGCGCAAGCTTCTCCACCTTCAACACGTCGCCCGGGGCCACGCGGTACTGCTTTCCGCCAGTGCGGATCACTGCATACATTCGACTACCCTCATACGCGGTAGCGGCCCGTAACTTCTCCGTGTCCCAGCGCGTTCTTCGTTTCTAGATGTCGTCGGCCTTGGGAAGCAACTCTTCGCGCAATCGGCCGAACCTAATGAGTTTATCCCGGGCGGGCGTTGCGGTCAACCGGTGCAGTCTGGTCCGGGACGGGCTGCTGAAAAAGAATGTTCATTCCGGCCCTCCGCGTGCGTCCTATCCATCCATGACTTACCTGCTCTGGAACTCTTTCCTGATCGGCTTCAGTGCGCTGCTGCCGCTCATCAATCCGCTTGGTTCCGCGCTCGTGTTCCTGGGCATGGCGGGACCTGCGCCGGCGCCCGTGTATCGTTCGCTCGCGCGGCGCATTGCGATCAACAACGTCATCTTTCTGGGCGTTTTTGAGCTGCTGGGCTCAGCTATCCTTGCGTTCTTCGGCATCTCGCTGCCGATCGTGCAGGTCTCGGGCGGCATCGTGATCGCGGCGATCGGCTGGTCGGTGCTGAACGAAAAGGACTCGTCGGCCAGCGCCAACGAAAAGCGGGAAGAGGCGTCTATCGCCGCCGATGAGAGCCTGCGGAATCTTGAACAGAAGGCCTTCTACCCGTTCACCTTCCCGGTTACTTCAGGGCCCGGAACGCTGGTCGTCTTGCTGACCCTGAGTGCACGCTTCTCGGGAGGAGTACTCGCACAGAATGTCATCGGGCACGTGGGGCTGTTCCTTGCAGTTGTTGTGCTGAGCGC
Organism: Lichenicola sp.; assembly: GCA_964658635.1. Taxonomy (GTDB): domain Bacteria; phylum Acidobacteriota; class Terriglobia; order Terriglobales; family Acidobacteriaceae; genus Edaphobacter. The sequence goes on from CAZZZP010000009.1 coordinate 55,206, forward strand.
CCTGGTGTATCTCTGCTACGCCAATGCGCCGCGCATCACGACGGCGATCTCACCTTCGACCGCCCATGGAATCCTGCGGGTGGTGGCGTTCATCCTGCTCTGTATCGGGGTGCAGATTGCATGGAACGGGCTCTCGGTTTTGCTCGGGACCCTGCTGAAGCACTCCGCCTGATTCGCATACCGTTGAGTACCAAAGATTCTTTCTCATGTTCCCGCCTGGTCGCATCGAACGTTCTCATTGCACGTGCTGTAACAAAGGATGAGAAAGATGCCTGGCAAAACCCTTCCCTTGCTGTGTGCTCTTGCGCTGGTCGTATGTACTGGATGCAAGACGCGCCCCGAGCCTGTCGCCCAAGCGGCTCCCGCGCCTGTACCCGCTATGAAACCTGCTCCGGCGACGCCCATTGCCGAGAAGAAGGAAGAACTGGGAGGCAAGACCTGGGACCCGCAGTGGGACGCAGTTGTCGAGCAGGCCCTGCCGCCAGACATGCTTTCGGCCGATGCGGCTCGGGCTGTGCATGGCTACTGCCCGCACTTTGCGACCGAAAGCGAGGCGGACAAACGTGCGTTCTGGGCTTACACCTTCCAGGCGCTCGCCGGAGCGGAAGCCGGTCTTGACCCATCTGTCGATGTCCACCACACCCAGGCTGTCCTGCTGAAGACGGACACAGTGACCAAGCGGCCGATCCACCAGGAAGGCCTGCTGCAGCTCACCTACCAGGACAACGAACGGTATGGCTGTAACTTCGATTGGGAGCACGATCGCACGCTGCGCGAGAAGGATCCTGCGCGTTCGATTCTGCAGCCCGCGGACAATCTCCAGTGTGGTGTCAAGATCATGGAGAACCAGATCATCACCCAGCACAAGCCGCTGGTGGCGCGTACGAGTTACTGGGCGACGCTGCAGCCGGGGACGCTCAGTTATCGCGTGTTCTCGAAGCAGATGGCGAACGTGCCAGCGGCTTGCGGAGTCGGTGTGCTGAAGCCTAAGAAGAAGGTAAAAGAGTAAAGACGTCCTGCGCGGACAGCGGTCACAACTGCTTCGCGTAGCCTTCCCGCTGGTCAGGAACTCATTCGGTGCCGACCAAAAGGAGGACCACGCGAAGCTTGTATAAGTCGCGATGTGACCGCCGCCCGCGAAGTGCGTCTTTGGTTTCCTAGGAGAACCACTTTAGTACGCGGATGATCCCCATCGGCGTCGGCTTCGAATGTGCCGACACATCTTTCCTTGCATGGATCGCTTTGCGCTGCTCCGAGTAGTAGCGAAACGCAAGCACCATCATCTGGTCATTCGTCACCGTAGGCTGCCAGCCCAGGCGCGTGCGGATGCGGGTCGTATCGAAGATAAAATCCTCCGCAATCATGCGGTAGTGATACGGCCCCAGCGGCGACACACCAAGCTTGTGCGCAAGCTTCATCGCAGCCAGCGTCGGAGCCTTCGGAAGCTGGGCGACCCTGGCTTTTGTTCCGGCGGCGCTTATCACCGCTTCGTAGACCTGGCGCAGCGACGTCACGTGGTCGGAGCCGATGTGGAAGAGATCCGAACCCGCGTAGGTCATCGACTGGATGCAGGCCGTGGCGAGATCCTGCGCGTAGATGAACTGGTAGCGGTTGGATCCGTCGCCGACCACCCAGACGCGCTTGCCGTCTTCGATGAACTCGAACAGGATGGCGAGCAGGCCAAGGCGGCCCTGGTCGATGATGGTCGGGCAGCGAATGGTGACGATGTCAAGATCGGGGAAGTCGGCCAGGGCGCGTTCGCCCTCGAGTTTGGAGCGGCCGTAGAGCTCGACCGGCGCGGGCGGCTCGTCCTCGGTCACCTCGTGGCCGATGTTGTGCGCCCACAGGCAGTTCGACGAGATGAAGACCATCTTCCTCACGCCGGCCTCGCGGCATGCGACCGCGATATTGCGCGTGCCGTCGACGTTCGACGTCCAAAGCGTGTCGTCGGTGATGCTGTCATGTGCGAGCATCGCTGCGCAGTGCATGACTGCGGCGAAGGACCCGCCGGCGAAGACCTCGCGCAGGGTGGCCATGTTGCGAATGTCGCCCTGGATGCTGGTGAGGTGCGGGTCGCGATCCGCGTCGGCCACCAGATCGATGTTGACGACGGCGAAGCCCTCCGCCAGCAGCCGGCGCTTCAGTACGCCGCCGAAGAAACCTGAACCACCTGTCACCAGAACGCGCTTCAAACCGCCCTCGCTTCTTTCGTCTTTCGGGTTTCGGCTGACTGGAAGAGATACACAATCAGCACCGTAATCATAGGCTCCAGCGGGTGGCGGAAGCGGGCCTGCACGGTGACCAGGTAGAGCAGCACCGGAAACAGTGTGAAGGCCCAGAAGAACAGCCACGCTCCGGGGATGCGCTTTGAGAGCGCGAGCGCAAGGCCAAGCAGACCGCCAACGCTCAGGAAGGAGAAGTTGAGCTGGCGCATGAACTCATTGAGCACGCTCCCGATGCCGGCTTCAGCCGGGTGCGGCACGCCGAACCAGAACATGTACACGCGCTTGCCGATGTAGCCGAAGAAGCGCTGCGGATTCGCGCGGATGATCTCTTTCGCGCGCGCGGACTGCTCCTTCGAGAAGGCGACCTCGCCGACCTGCTTGTAGCGCACATACTCCGGGCTGGTGACGCCGAGCGGAATGGTGCCGCCCCAGGGAAAGCCCTCGTTGATCGGCAGCACGCTCTCGTATAACTCTGCACCAAAGTTTGCACGCATGGGGATGAAGGCGTGGAAGACCCTCGCGTTGCGGATCACCCAAGGCGCCAGCGTCAGCAGGCAGACCACGGCGGCGAGTGCGACATTGCGGAGCACCAGGGCGAGCGCCTGGCGCCTGACCAGAAGCGGCCAGATCATCCAGAGCCCAAACGCCGGGAGCACGCTGAGGAGGGAGCTGTTGGTCAGTCCGACCAGGCCCCAAAGCAATCCGAAAGCTGTCCAGCGAGCCAGTGTCTGGTGGCGGGGAGCGTCTTGATCCTCCTCGCCTACGCCGCGCACCCGCAGCGCAATGACGATCAGCCAGGTAAACAGGCAGGCGGTCATCGCCATATCCCACACCCAGTGCACGGCGTACTGGATGGCCGCCGGGTAGAGCGCCCACAGCCACGCCGACCAGAGCGCGATCGACGAGCCCTTTGCCCGTGTACCGGTTCCGCGAGCGAAGCAGCGGCGCGCCAACTCGTAGACGGCAGGCGCGGTGGCTGCGGAGAAGATGCTGTTGATGGTGAGGATTACCCAGGCCGAGGTCTTCGTGTAGACGCCGAAGAGTTTGAAAACTCCGCCGAGGATGAGCGGGTAGAGCGGCGGATTCCAGGCGGTCGGGCCGCTGTGGCCCTCGAAGGGATCGGCAAAGCCGTAGCCGGTGGCGAGCGCGCGGGCGATACGGCCGATCTCCCAGCCGAACTGGAAGTGATCGAGGATGGGCCGGATCTTGTAGGTGTGCGCCAGTGTCATGTAGACGACACGGACGATGAGTCCAACCCAGAACAAGCGCCATGGCAGGCGTCCCGGGGAATCTTCGGCGCGCATCCAGCGGCTCAGGCGCTCTCGTCTGGATTGGGTGGGCACGTCACCATTCTACGGGGGCCCTGCGGGTCGAGCCGAGAGACTCAGTACAGAAGGCAAGGAAGAGTGCGCGAAGTCGGCGCGAAGTACGCGAAGGTATCTCTCTGCGTCGTTTGCGCGAACTTCGCGTTCTAGTCCTCGTCTTTAGCTCTTTCGGCCAGTCTCGAGGAAGCGACGTGCCGAGCGCACCGCGAGTGCCATGATGGTAAGCGCCGGATTCGCCGCAAGCGCCGCCGGGAACGTGGAGTTATCGCTGATCCAAAGGTTCGGGATGTCGTGGCTCCGGCCGTACGCGTCGACCACGTTAGACCCGGCATCGTCGCCCATCCGGCAGGTGCCGATGGTGTGGGCCGAGCGCTGAAAGGTCCAAATGTCTTTCGCGCCCACCGCCTCCCACGCCGCTGTCATCAGCTTTGCAGAGTGCTCGCTCATGCGGATCTCGTTCTCACCATAACTGAAGTGAATGCGAGGGATGGGCACGCCGAACTGGTCCTTTTCGTCCGCAAGCTCGAGGAAGTTTGCGTCATAGGGCAGGCAGTCGCCATTTGCGCCGATCCCGCCGAAGTGGTTGTACTGGTCCAGGTACTTGACTAAAGCCTGCCCCCACAGGCCGCGCCCGCGTGCCACCTGGCGGGCGAAGGTAACGGGCACCACGCCCAGGCTCTGGGTCAGGTAGCCGCCGGCAAAGTCGGCATCCTTCGGCCGCATCGTCGCTTCCGAGATCAGCGATGCGGGGAAGCCCTTGTTCATGCGCATCTCGTCGTCGAAGGTGCCCCAGACCTGGGTCGCGACGTGCGCCATGAAGTTGCGGCCCACCTGTCCGGAGGAGTTGGCAAGCCCGGTATGCAGCAGCAGGCGCGGCGTTTCGACCGCACCCGCGCACAGGAAGACGGCCTTGCAGCGTTGGCGGACGTCCTTGCCTTCGTGGCGATAGACAACGGCGGTGACGCTGCCCTGCGGATCGGTCTCGAACGAGTGGACGAAGCTGTTGGCGCGGATCTCTACCCCTGCGGCCAGCGCGCGCGGCAGGTAGGTCACATCCATGCTGGCCTTCGCGCCGAAGACGCAGCCCTGGTGGCAGAAGCCGCAGCCGACGCAGGGCTGGCGCTCGCTGTAACCCGGCTGCGCGTAACGCTGCGAGACTGCGGCAATCGGGGCCTCGCTGGTCTCTACGCCTAGGGCCGCATAACCCTCACGCATCTTGATCGCCGGCGCGTTGAGCGGTACCGGACCGAGTGGATAGCTGCGAGCCGGGTCCCAGGGGTACTTTGCGGGGCCGGAGACGCCGATGAACTTCTCCACCTCGATGTAGAAGGGCAGCAGATCCTCGTAGGTGAGGGGGAAGTCGACGCCGAGGCCTGAGTCAGTATGGAGCTTGAGGTCGCGGGGGTCTGCGCGCGGTACAAAGGCGCCCCAGTGCAGCATCGATCCGCCGACGCCGGTGCCGGAGTTATTGCCTCCGAACGCTGTCGGCGTGCTCCCTGCGCTCAGCCGTTCGCCCAGCCAGTAGAGCTCGGACATCTGCGACTCGTCGGCGGCGTAGTCCTTCGCCGGATCCCACCAGCGCCCTGCCTCAAGCGCGACGACTGATAGCCCGGCTTCGGCAAACTCCGCCAACACGGGTGCGCCGCCGGCTCCGGTGCCGATCACCACTACATCTACGACATCCTGCGTACTGAAGGTCTTCATTTTGTCTTATCGGCCGCCGCCAGCGGCTCCCAGTCTTCGCGTTCGTTCGGGCCCAGCATGACAAAGCCCTTGTATTTCGTGTCTGCCCCGCCTACGCCAAGACCGCTGTAGCCCAACCGAGCAAGCGTCGCGGGATGCGCCATATAAGCGGAGGTCGCGTCGCCACGAACCTCTTCAAACCAGCGTGCGTCAACCTTTTCGCCGTTTACAAGCGCACGAAGAAGCTCATCCTGGCGGTCTGCGTCTGCAGCCAGGAATCCGCGCGCAGCGAGCCGGTCCAGACCTTCGCGGTAGGCCTGGCAATCGTCAGGAAGAATGTCATATCGCCAGCCATCCCCTTTGCCTTTGCCCAGGCGCTCGAGTACGTATGCGGTGAGATCGAGTGAGGGCTCCTGCTGCGGGATCACACGCGTCAGCATCGCCCGCAGGATCGATATCTGCTGCGCGTTGAGCACATCTTCGACTGGTTCAGGCGCCTTCATGCGTGCCTCAAGCACCTCCCGAGTCTTCGGAGAGACACGTTCGCCTGCTATGAACCTCAGATACTCGGCGGGCACCAGCGCGCCCGGGTCAGACTGTGCCATGAAACTCCTCAAGGATCGCTGCCATCACAGACGGGCATTCCATCGGGATGAGGTGAGAGCAGTTCGGTACCGTGCGCATGACAGCAAGGCGAAGGTGCGGCATGGTGAACTCCGCCTGCTGCTTGGGCCCAAGCGAAAGGTCCTTCTCGCCCGCCAGCACAAGCGTTGGGATATCCAATGTCCCGACAAAGTCCGACCAGTCTTCCTTGCTGCCATCCGTCAGCCAAGCGCTCCAGGCGGCTCGGCTCATACGCAGCACTTCGCTGCTCGCGCGCTCTTCCACGTCAGCCGGGATGTCGCGCAGCTCGTTTTTGGTGATGTACTGGCGTGCACGCGCGCGGTCGTTGTCATGGTTGTCCCCAAGCAGTTCGAGCATCATGTTGCGCTTGTCGTCGCCCATTGGTTCGGGGCTCGGGGGCGAAGGTGCGACCAGCAGAAGACCCGCCAGGCAGTCATTGCCACGCATCTGCGCACGGCGTGCGAGCACCATCGATACCTTGCCGCTCATGCTGTGGCCGACCAGGATGTACCGGCCGGAGACCTCTTCGCGAATGACGTCTTCTACCGCGTCGGCCATCTCGGAGACGCTGAAGCCGCCGACATCGTTTGAATCGCCAAAACCCGGCAGATCGACCGTGATGCAGCGCAGGCGACCGTCGAGCAGCGCGATGACCTCGTCCCACTCGCGCTGGCTTCCACCGAGAAAGTGCATGAGGACCACGACGGGCTTACCTGGCCGGGAGAGTCCGGTCGTTCGGCTGGCAAGGCTCTTCACGAGTTGCATCATGGTCTGCTCCTGTTTTTCGTTGGCTTCTGGTCACCCAGTCCCGTGTTGGATGCACGACATGCCGCCCCGACCCGGAAAAGCGCGGCCGCTTCCACCGCACCAAAAACCCCGTTCGTTTGCGTTCCTGATGCCGAAGATACACTCGGATCATGCACGACATTCCTTACGTCCGAGTGAAAAAGCTCGATCCTGCCGCTAAAGTTCCGAAGTATGCCCATTCCGGCCCATGGGGCGATCTCGCAGCCGATCTTTACGCCACCTCAGAGGTAACCCTGGCGGCCGGCGAGACGGCTGCCATCTCGACTGGTCTGGCGATGGGTTTTCCGCCGGAGTACGGTGCGCTGGTCGAAGACCGCTCTGGCATGGCGCTGCGCGGGCTTACAACGCTTGCCGGTGTGATCGACCCCGGGTACCGCGGCGAGATCAAGGTCGTGCTGACCAACCTGGCGGCAAAGCCGCATACGGTGGCCGCTGGTGACCGAATCGCACAACTCCGCCTGGTGCGCCGCATCGAGGCCACCTTCGAAGAGGTGACTTCGCTCGACGAAACAGTGCGTGCGGCGGGGGGATTCGGCTCGACGGGCGCGTAATTCGGGCTACGCTACCCGGGGGTATGCTTTTCCCCGCACACGAGGCTCGTCCGATGGCAGATGCTTTCAAGAACACGGCATGGCCGGGATTGGATTGGCCGGCCTGGTAGCAGACGGATGGTGCACCTCAACTCTGGACCCAGATTTTCGGCAAGACGCGGCTCGCACTCACACCCCTCCAGAACCATTGGTGGAATAACGCGCTCGGCATCTCGGCATCTCGGCGCGTGGTTTTCACCACCTTGGCCCTGCCGGGGCCTGACGCACTCGATCAGAAGCTTGAGATTGAGTTTGAAAGTTCCTATGCAGCCGCAGCCGAGGCCGCAGACTGGGGTCGCGAGGCACTCGATCGACCATGGTCGCAGGCTTTGGACTGAGCGTTTGCGGGGCGACGGCTCCGCCCGGGCATCCGACTTGGCACGTCTGACATGCGACAATGGAGGGAGCGAGCCATGCCAAATCAGCAAGTTCAGCAATCCGGATCACCCTCCCCCTCCCGTAACATCCCCGCCCCCACGGACATCACGCCGGCGCTGCTCAAGACGCACAGCATCACCGATGAAGAGTACGCGCTGATCCGGCAGAAGCTGGGCCGTACGCCTTCGCTGACGGAGCTGGGAATCTTCTCCGTCATGTGGTCCGAGCATTGCAGTTATAAGAGTTCGCGCGTGCACCTGAAGCGCCTGCCCACCAAGGGCACGCGCACCTCCGGCCCGGGCGCCGTGGTGCAGGGTCCGGGCGAAAACGCGGGCATCATCGACGTGGGCGACGGCTGGGCCTGCGCGTTCAAGATCGAGTCGCACAATCATCCAAGCTACATCGAGCCGTACCAGGGCGCGGCGACCGGTGTGGGCGGCATCCTGCGCGATATCTTCACCATGGGGGCAAGGCCGCTGGCGGTGATGGATTCGCTGCGCTTCGGGCCGCTCACGGAGCCGCGTTCTCCGTTGACCGTGGACCGTGCCCCGTCTGAAACGGAGAACGAAGGACGTACAAGGGACAACGTCGACTACGCGCGCAACCGGCACACCATGACCGGCGTCGTCCACGGCGTGGGTGGCTATGGTAACTGCTTCGGCGTCCCGAACCTGGGCGGCGAGACGCGTTTTGAGGCCTGCTACTCGGGCAATCCGCTGCTCAACGCGTTTGCCCTGGGCCTGGTGCGCACCGACGAGATCTTCTATGCGAAGGCGGAAGGTGTCGGCAATCCGGTCTTCTACGTGGGCGCGAAGACCGGCCGCGACGGCATTCACGGTGCCACGATGGCGTCCGAAGAGTTCACCGAGGGTTCCGAACAGAAGCGCCCCAATGTCCAGATGGGCGACCCGTTCCTTGAAAAACTGCTGCTTGAAGCCTGCCTGGAAGTCATGAAGACGGGCGCGGTGCTTGGCATACAGGATATGGGCGCGGCCGGCCTCACCTGCTCCACCTGTGAGATGGGCGCGCGCGGCGAACTTGGCGTCACCATCGAGCTTGACCGTGTGCCGCAGCGCGAGACCGGCATGACCAGCTACGAGATCATGCTGTCGGAGTCACAGGAGCGCATGCTTCTGGTCGCAGACAAGGGCCGCGAGCAGGAGGTGCTGGACGTCTTCTCGAAGTGGGGCCTGGACTGCGCCGAGGTCGGCATCGTGACCGCCGACGACGTGATGCGCGTCCTGCACCACGGCGAGTTGGTAGCCGAGATCCCCAACAAGGCACTGACCGACGAGGCTCCCATCTATCGCCGCCCGGTCGGCACATGGACCGCGCCGGTACCGGCTGAAGCCTCCGCCGCCGCGCAGGCCGCGATGAACCAGACGCGTGATTATGCCGCCGACCTGAAGGCGCTGCTGGCGAGCCTGAACATCTGCTCGAAGCACCACATCTTCGAGCAGTACGACTCAATGGTGCAGACCAACACCGTGCAGGGCCCGGGCGGCGAAGCCGGAGTCATGCGCATCAAGAAGCAAGCCTCAGATTCCCCAACGGACAAGGGTCAGCGGTCAACGGAGAACGTCGTAGAGCGCGGCATAGCGATGGCGCTAGCCGGCAACGGGCGCTGGTGCTATCTCGACCCGAAGCTTGGCGCACAGCATGCCGTGGCCGAGGCCGCGCGCAAGGTCGCATGCACCGGGGCAACTCCTGTCTCGGCGACCAACTGCCTGAACTTCGGCAACCCGCAGAAGCCGGAGATCATGGCGCAGCTTTCAAATGCTATCGACGGCATCGCCCTGGCCTGCACTGCGCTGGGCACACCGGTTACAGGTGGGAACGTTTCACTCTATAACGAGACCCTGGGTGAGGGCATTTATCCGACGCCCGTCCTCGGCATCGTCGGCATCCTGGATGATGTCACCAAATCGATTCCGAGCAGCTTCCAGGCGGTCGGCGACAAGGTCCTGCTGCTGCAGTCGAGCGAGCCTGTGGACGCGGCGACTAACGCAGAACTCGGCAGCTCGGCCTACGCGCAGACCATTTTGGGCGAGCTCTGGGGCACGCCGCCAACCATCGACCTGCACGCCGAGAGCGAGCTGCACAAGGCGCTCGCGATGCTGGCCAGCAATGGGCTCATCCACTCCGCGAAGGACATCTCGGACGGCGGCCTGGCCGTGGCGCTGGCAGAGGCCGGCTTCCCGCACCACGTCGGCGTCCACGTCACCCTTGGCGGCCTGAAGCAGGAGGACTACATCCCGGCGCTGTTCGCCGAGAACGCCTCCGAGGTCATCATCACCTGCGACTTTGAGAACTACGGCACCATCTGCACGCTGCTCGACGAGAACACAGCCATCTCGACCCTTGACCTGGGCGAGACGATCGCCGACCGCTTCGAGATCAACGCGGGCGGCATCAACCTGATCGACCAGCCGCTCGACGAACTTCGCAAGCCCTGGGCCAACGCGCTCGACCGGGCTCTCGCCGAAGAGGTGATTGCATGAGCTCGCCCGCTCACGCCTACACCCAGCAAAAAACAGATGCGGTGATCGAAAGCGCGCGCGAATTCCTGCCAGAAGCGGATAATTCGTTCAGCAAGCTTACCGAAAGGATGGCTCGCCTTGGCTGAACCGCGTACCTTCGACCTTTCGCCGCAGGATCTTCGCATCGTGCTCGAAATCCTTCGCTCGCACGTACCGGATCGGCCCGTCTTTGCCTTTGGATCCCGCACCAACGGCAGAGCGCGCAGACGATCAGACTTGGACCTCGTTATCGGGGGCGGTCCGATGTCGCTCTCTTTACAAGCCCAGCTGAATGTGGGCTTCGACCAATCGGATCTGCCTATCACCGTCGACGTGGTCGAACTTGCGACCGCGACCGAAGGCTTTCGCTCCCGTATCGAGCGGGACCTGTTGCCGCTTCCGCTGGAAGCGACTCACGAAACCGGGAAGGAACTTTTATCAGCGTGAATCCTCTTACCTCGCACGACGACGATCTCACCCCAGCTGATGACGTATTCGACAAACTCCGCGAAGAATGCGGCGTCATGGCGGTCTACAACCATCCCGACGCGTCACGCCTGACCTACTGGGGCCTGTACGCCCTGCAGCATCGCGGGCAGGAATCCGGCGGTATCGCATCGGCCGACGGTGAAAATGTCTTCGATATCAAGGGCATGGGCCTCGTCTCCGAGATCTTCACCGATGACGTGCTGCAGAAGCTTCCCGGGCACATCGCCATCGGACACACGCGCTACTCGACCACAGGTGACTCGGCGCTGCTGAACGCGCAGCCTATCTCGGTCGATTCGACCAAGGGCCTGATCGCGATTGCGCATAACGGCAACTTGATCAACCTGGGTACAGCGAAGGAGCGACTGGAGCGCGACGGCGCCATCTTCCAGACGACGTCCGACTCCGAGATCATCATCCAGCTGATCGCGCACTGCAAGCAGACCACGCTGATCGACTGCATGGCGGAGGCGCTGGCGCAGGTGGAAGGCGCCTTCTCGATCGTCATGATGACGCGCAACCGCATCTTCGCGGCGCGCGATCCGCACGGCTTCCGGCCGCTCTGCATGGGGCGCGTGCGCGGCACGGAGGGCGCGCCGGATACCTTCGTCTTTGCCTCCGAGACCTGTGCGCTCGACCTGCTGCATGCCAAATATGAGCGGGACGTCGAACCCGGCGAGCTGGTCATGGTCTCTGAAGACGGCGTCACCAGCTGCATGTTCGCCCGCGGCACACCGCAGGCCTCCTGCATCTTCGAGCATGTCTACTTTGCCCGTCCCGACTCCCGCGTCTATGGCCGCTGGGTGCAGAAGTCGCGCGAGGAGATGGGCCGCCAGCTTGCACGCGAGTCCGGCGTTTCCGCCGACCTCGTGGTACCGGTGCCGGATTCCGGTGTCACGGCGGCGCTCGGCTACGCGGCCGAATCGGGCATCCCGTTCAACTTCGGGCTCATCCGCAACCACTACGTCGGCCGCACCTTCATCGAGCCCACCCAGCGTGTGCGCGACTTCGGCGTGCGTATGAAGCTCAACCCATCCCGCGCCCTGCTTGAGGGCAAGCGCGTCATTCTGATCGACGACTCCATCATTCGCGGCACAACCTCGCGCAAGATCGTGCGCATGGTGCGGGCTGCAGGCGCGACCGAGGTGCACATGCGCATCTCCTGTCCGCCGACCATCTCGCCGTGCTTCTACGGTGTGGATACGCCGGACAAGGAGCACCTGATCGCCGCCCAGAAGAGCCTGGAGGAGATCCGCGACTACATCGAAGCCGATTCGCTGGCGTATCTCTCACTGATCGGGCTGACGCACTCCTGCACGACGGGTGAGCCGGCCGACGGGCTGTCGCCGGGCAGCTTCTGCACCGCCTGTTACACGGGCGACTACCCGACCCAGCGCATCGATGTACAGTACATCCTGCCGGCACGGACCTACGCCTAAGCCGCCCTTTGGCGTGGTGACTTTGCGCCACAACTGTGCCTTGCCCGCAGCCCATCCAGTGCACTGCACGCTGGCGTGTCGAGGCGGGCCGAGTCGCCTGCCAAAATGGATCGATACGAGCTGAAACGGGTGGTGCAGATCATCCCGTCACCGCGTACTTCTTCGACCAGGAATCGCACAGCCGCTGCGGCGCGCCCTGCACCAGGCTCCTCCCCTGTGCGTTGTCGAGTGGGGGTACGGCAACCGCGCAGACCAGCTGCCCAAGGTTCTGCTTTCCTGCAGAAACAAACTGCTGGTTGACGAGGCGGGAGCTTCCCGCGCCGTGCGCCTGTTCGTCCCCACACGCTGGGGAAACAGGGGCATTCTGGTGTCATTTGAAATTTTCGGATCCAGGTTGAACCTACCCGCTTGACAATGGATAAAGCGATTTAGTAAACAGAATGACGCCAAGCCACTGCGTGGGCCGTCGATCTGAGACAGTTTAGACTCAGACTCCGGACTCGGCAGGGAGGCCAGGCTTTTGGAGATTTTTGCTTGCTCGGGACCCCTGTTTCAATCCGCTCCAACGCATACGCAACGTCGGCTGCGCTGCTCGATCTTTGCTCCAGAGTCTTCAGCTCCTCTATGGCTGACGACGCCCGGGTTGAAGAACCGATCTTCGCACCCTGCTTCGCGTCTTGGCCCCGGATTGCAGACAGGCTCAAAGGCGCGCCAATCTCTTTTGTTGCTGCTCGGCATGAAGTCCTTTCGCTGCATTCGTACGACCCCGCACCCGTCCTGGACCCTGTCGCTGGAGCCTCTAAGGCTTGCAGCGCAGACTCCGAAATTACCCCTGTTCTGAAACCAGATCAAACTTGTCGCCGGCTCCCCTGTGCTCCGCATGCGGACACCATGCCAGTGACATTGCACGTTGATTCTGCTTTGGATGTCTTCCCCCAGCTTCGCTGACGACATCGCTCAGACCGCACGAAAACAATTCGATTCGATTCCCCTTGGATTGCCAGGGGGGCATGTTGCCGCAGCATGTCTGCGTGCGCGCCAGACTATTTTTACGGTTAGCGCCGGTTCCCGTCCGGGATTCCCCGCTCAACCGCCAACCAGGCCCGGACACCCCCACGGGAATGCAGATTACGGCCATGTACCACTTCAGGAGACCAAGATGAGCCCCAGGCGTCATAAATCGAAAAATTCTAAAAAGAGGATCCTTACCGGCACGCTTTCCGCCTGCATGCTGATCCCCGCAGGACTAGGCCTCGCAGGTTCGGCTGCCTATGCGCAGACGATCAATGCATCCGTATCAGGAACCGTCACAGACTCGACCGGCGCCATTGTGCCTAACGTGCCGGTTACGTTGAAGAACAGCAATAGCGGCGACACGCGCACCATCAACTCGAACGGCTCCGGCTTCTTCACCTTCGCCGGCGTGCCGTCGGGCGATTACACGGTCACCATCGTCGCACCGGGTTTCCAGAAGCTGTCCGAAGCCGGCATCCACCTGGATCCGGGCGACAGCCGCAACCTGCCCTCGCTCGCGCTCCAGACTGGAAACGTCAACGACACGGTCAACGTCGAGGCTAGCACCGACGTGCCGCTCGACACCGGCGAGCGCGCTGACCTGATCACCGCGGAAGAGATCAAACACCTCTCGGTTGAAGGCCGCGACGTTACTGAACTCTTCAAGACGCTGCCCGGCTTCGCCATCACTAACGGCGGTCCCGGCAATGTGAGCAACTCGTCCTACGATCCGTCGCAGGTGAACGTCTCGGGAGCGCTCGGCAACTACTCGGCGAACGGCAACCCGGTCAGCGGCATCTCGCTCAAGCTGGATGGTGCCGACATCACCGATCCGGGCAACTACGGCTCGGCCATGCAGAACGTTAACTACGACCAGGTTGGCGAAGTGAAGGTGCAGGTCTCCAACTTCGGCGCCGACGTGGCGAACGGCCCGGTAGTCGTCAGCACAGTCACCAAGGCCGGCGGAGACCACTTTCACGGGAGCATCTACGCCTATGCCCGTACCAGCAAGCTCGATTCGACCGACGCATTCGCGAAGGCGACCGGCTCTGGTAAGGCGCCTGACCAGGAAGTCTATCCCGGCTTCACCGTCGGTGGCCCGGTCCTGATCCCGGGCACCGGCTTCAACAAGAACCGCAAGCTGACCTTTTTCGCCGGAGCGGAAGACTACGCTCAGCGCAACATCTACGCCTACAACGGCGCCTCTGGAGCACTGGTGCACGCACTTGTTCCAACGGCAAACATGCGTAAAGGCATCTTCACCGCGACCGAACTGCAGAACTACCTCGGACCGCAGCTTTACGTAGCCGGCACACCTCTCCAGGGCGCGACCGCGACCAATGGGCTGACGCCGGGCAGCACCTACCAGAACATCAACCAGGTTCCCACGTTCTACAAAGACGGTACCCCGATCGTCGGTGGCACGCTGAACTCCAGCTTTGCTGATCCGGGCTTCCAGGCCATCTTCAACGGCATGCCGCTGCCCAACCAGGTCGCGACCAACGCCAACCCGTATAACTATCAGGCGCAGAACTTCATCAACGATGATCTGTGGCAGGCTCTTGGACGCGTGGATCTTGCGATCTCGCAAAGAAACCACTTCTTCGGCCGCTACTCGGTCGAGCGGGGTAACTCGGGCGTCCCGGGAACGATCTACTACAACCAAGGTGAGCTCAACACCCCTGGCGGTGGCCTCAGCACCATCAACTCCGAGAGCGCGGCGGCCAACCTGACCACCATCATCAACGCGACACTCACCAACCAGTTCTATGGATCGCTCGCCTATCTAAACCAGGCCTTTGTCAGCGGCAATCCGGGCGCGCTCACCAGCTACCCTTATCAGGGCGCATTTGCCAACGGTCGCAAAGTCATTCCGCAGCTGGGTAACTACTATGACGGTTCTGGACTGCCTCGCCAGCTTTCGCCGGACTATGCGCTTTCACCTATCTTTGCGCACAAGTTCGATCCGACCGGCGGAGACACGGTGACCAAGGTATGGGGCACCCACACCGCGGTCTTCGGTGCCTACGTCCAGCGCATCGTCAACAATCAGAAGCAGCCATTCCAGACCACAAACGGAACCATCAACCAGTACTACCTGCCGGGTGCGAACCAGAAGATCACCGATGTCGACGGAACCAGCGCCACCATGTCGGGTAACTGGGTTGCGAATAACTTCGAGGGCTACACCAGCAGCTACTCGCAGCAGAACATCCTGCCCGACACCAACATGTACTTCTGGAACAACGACTTCTTCGCGCAGGATTCGTGGAAGGTCAGCCAGCGTCTTACCCTCAACTACGGCATGCGTTTCGAGCACCTCGGCCTGTGGAACGATGCGTATGGCCAGGGTGTCGCGATCTTCGATCCGTCGTTGATTGCCAGCGGTTCGGGTGCATCACCCTATCCAGGCTTCGAATGGCATGCCACCAACCCCAACCTGCCGCTCTCTGGCATTGCTTCGAAGCCGCTCTACTTCGAGCCTCGCGTCGGCTTCGCCTTCGACGTCTTTGGCACCGGCAAGACGGTGGTCCGCGGCGGCTACGGCGAATACCGCTCGCACGACTCCTGGAACGACGCCTCTTCCGCGGTCAATGTCACGCAGCACACCCGCAGCGTGAACTACGGCGGCGGCGGACTTTCCCTGCGCGCGGTCTCGACGCTCAACATCGATCCTGCGAACGGAACCGTGCCAAACTCTAGCACCTATAATGCAGGCGCCTCGAATAGCGTCAGTGGCGGATCGGGCAGCTTCAGCGCTCTTACGCCGGGTGACAATCAGCAGCCGCTGACTGACACCTATAGCTTTACCATCAACCAGGCGCTTCCGCACCACATCAACGCCCTCATCGGCTACGTCGGCAACAACAGCCGGTTCCTGCTCGATGATGGCAGTAACCAGACCGTGGCGCTCGACAATGTCAATGCAATTCCCATCGGCGGGCTCTACCGTGCTAACCCCAACACGGCCAGCCCCTGCTACGGCCAGGTGCTTACCCCGACGGGTATCAACCCGGCCGGAAACCCCTGCTCGTTCACGTCAGCTGGAGCAAGCAGCGAACAGATCGACCAGTATCGTCCGCTAAACACGGCTACCGTACAATACGGTGCGATCTTTGTGCCCAAGCACAATCTCTTCGCCAATTACAACGGCATCCAGGCTTCAATCTCCAAGCAGACTGGACGGATTCTCTTCAATGCCAACTACACCTTCTCGAAGGCGCTAGGCGTGCTCGGCGGTTATCAGAACGGCGAACCGGCGAACCCCTTCAACCTGCTGGACAACTATGGGCCGGAGACGTTCGACCGCACCCATATCTTCAACGCGACCTACACGTTCGAGGTCGGCAACCCGGTTCAGAACAAGTACCTCGGCGAACTGGCAAACGGCTGGGAAGTCTCTGGCATCTCGACCCTGCAGAGCGGACCGAACATCGCTGCTATCCTCTCCAATCCTGGCTTCGGGATCAACGGAAGCATTGGCAACCAGAATCTCGCCAACGGCAACCCGAACCCGAACTACATTACCATCAACAACCAGGTCTACCTGGGTACGCCGGACGTGAGCCTTCAGCCCACGCTGCTCTGCAACCCCAAGTCGGGCACCAGTGGAAGGACGTTCATCAACGGCAGCTGCTTCGGTACGCCGAACTTCCTGCAGAACGGACCCTACCAGTACCCCTACGTTCACGGACCCGCCTACTTCGATACGGACCTTTCTGCTCAGAAGAGCTTCAAGATCCACAACGAGCAGAACGTTCAGGTTCGCTTCTCCGCGTTCAACTTCATCAACCACGATCTGACCTCGTTCTCGGGCAGCTTCCCGAACGAGTACACCCTAAACCTCACCAATACCGCTGGAACTGGCTTCACCCAGGGTGCGCTCGACCCGTCGCTCGGCTTCGGAACCGCGCATTACTCCACCGGTCGTCGTGTCGTAGAAGTCTCGGCAAAGTACAACTTCTAATCCTCAACCTGCGCTACAAAAGGAAAGGCTCTCGCGATATGCGAGAGCCTTTCCTCGTTGCCCAACTGCAGTTATTTCCTGCGTCCGGCTGCCTTCTTCCCGGTGCCCAGCGCCGCCGCGGCCGCGTTCTCGTCCTGCTCCGACCGCTTTGCGGACTTCTTCTCCTCGGCCGTCTTCGGCTTCTTCCCGGATTCATCCTCGCCGCCCTTGGCTGCAGCCTGCTTCAGAATTCCCTTGGCCGCCGTCATCACCTGCTTGCCGGCGTTCTGCTCTTCGGTCAGGGTCTGCTTCAGCAGGCCGGTGATCTCGGTCTCGCCCAGCGCGGTCGCAATCAGGATGGCGGCCGAGTACCCGGCAATCTCATAGTGCTCTACACGGGCCACGGCGCCGACGATGCCTGCGTCGTACAGCGCGCCCTCTTCATCCTCTTCAAGCGCCTCCTTCACCTCTTCGATGGCCCCTTCCATACCCTTGCAGTGCTTGCCCGTCGGCTTCTTGCCGACCAGCTCGAAGACCTGGCGCAGCCGATCCACATGGCCTTTTGTCTCTTCAATATGCTGCGTCAGAATCTGCTTCAGCTCCACGCTTTCGCAGGCCCTCGCGACCTTGGGCATATGCTTGACCAGCTGATTCTCTGCGCTGTAAAGGTCCCGTAATTCGTCGATCAAAACGTCTCTCAAGCTCATGATGTCACTCGTCTTCCTCTTAGCTGGCGGAAAATGCCGCAGCCTTGTCAGACTGCCAGCCGATCAGGCGGGTTGGCCGGATGCGGGAGCAGCGGAATCCAGCCGCTCTCCCGCCCATTTCATGCAGCTCAACCGCCCGGCCTATAATGCACTATGGCAAGCGTTACGCCGGCCTCTCCACAGGCTGGTTCAGAGCAGGCTAACCCGCAAGGCAAACCGCTCGTCGAGGCCCCCATTCCCGGCACTCCGAGCAATCCTGCTGGCGCGGAGCATGTCTCTTCCGGTCTCGATCTTGAAGCCGCGCTGCTCACTCCACCCAAATCCTCTGCGCTCTTGAAATCCCGCCTGGCAGAACCATCCGGAACCTTTGTCCCCGTCACCGTGGAGGAACTGGCCGTTCGGCCCATGCCCGCGGTTGCCCAGAAGACGGTCTCGTCCGAGATCGAGGCCAACTTCAACCACCTGCTCGAAACCGTCCACCGCAACCGCCCGCAGGACGACCTCGATCTTATCCGCCGCGCCTGGGCCTTCTGCGTCCAGCAGCACGAGGGCCAGAACCGCGCCTCGGGCGAGCCCTATATTATCCATCCGCTTGAGGTCTGCCAGATCCTGGCCGATCTCAAGATGGATTCGACCGCCATCGCCGCCGGCCTGCTGCACGACGCGGTGGAAGATACTGACGTCACCTCGCCCGAGATCGCCAGGCGATTCAACGAGCAGGTCGCCCACATCGTCGAGGGCGTTACCAAGCTCGACAAGATCAAGTTCGCGAACCGCGAAGACCACCAGGCCGAGAACATCCGCAAGATGCTGCTCGCCATGGTCACCGACGTGCGCGTCGTCATCATCAAGCTTGCCGACCGCCTGCACAACATGCGAACGCTCGAGCACCTGAAGCCGGAGAAGCAGCAGAAGATCGCCCGCGAGACCCTCGACATCTACGCCCCGCTCGCGCACCGGCTCGGCATGGGCAAGCTACGCGGTGAGCTCGAAGACCTCGCCTTCCGCTACACCGACCCCTACGCCTACCTGCAGGTGGCGCAGGAGGTCGAATCCCTGCGCGGCGCCAACGAAGATTTCCTCGCCGATATCGTCACCACCCTCCAGGCCAAGCTCACCGAAGCCGGCGTTCAGGGCCGCGTCGAATCCCGCATCAAGCGCCTCTACTCCATCCAGCAGAAGCTCATCGCGCAGAAGATTCCGGTCGAACAGGTCTACGATCTGCTTGCCATCCGCGTCATCTGCCAGACCGTATCGGAGTGCTACGCCGTGCTCGGCCTGCTGCACTCGCAGTGGAGGCCCGTCCCCGGGCGTATCAAGGACTTCATCGCGATGCCCCGGCCGAACCTGTATCAATCCCTGCACACCACGCTCATCGCTCCCGGCGGCCACCAGTTCGAGGTCCAGATCCGCACCGAGGAGATGCACCGCATCGCGGAAGAAGGCATTGCCGCCCACTGGAAGTACAAGGCCGGCGAGGCAGTCTCGGCCAAGGATGAAGCCCGTCTTGCCTGGGTCCGCCAGCTTATGGAGTGGCAGCGCGAGATGTCCGATCCCAACGAGTTCATGTCGACGCTCAAGATCGACCTGTATCCCGAGGAGGTCTACACCTTCACCCCCAAGGGCAAGGTCGTTGTCCTGCCCAAGGACGCGAGCCCCATCGACTTCGCCTACGCCATCCACACCGAGGTCGGCAACACCACCATCGGTGCCAAGGTCAACGGCCGCATCGTCCCGCTCCGCACACGCCTGCGCAACGGCGATATCGTCGAGATCTCCACCCAATCCGGCCACGCGCCTTCGCGGGACTGGCTTTCGTTTACCAAGTCCAGCCGCGCCCGCAACAAGATCAAGCACTGGCTCAATGAACACCAGCGCGAGCGCGCCATCGAGATCGGCCGCAAGCTGCTGGAGCGCGAGGCCCGCAAGTGGAAGATCTCGCTCAAATCGCTCCACGAGACCGACTACACCCGTGCCGCGAACGAATACGGCCTCGGGTCTGAGCCCGAGCTGCTGGCCGGCATCGGCTTCGGCAAGTACTCCGCACGGGTCGTGCTCAACAAGCTGCAGCCCGGCTCCATCATCCCCAATACCGACAATCCCGAGCCCGATGCGCACCCGGTCTCGGACGCGATCTCGCATATGTCGGACGCGGTCAAACGTGTCTTCTTCGGCAAGGGCTCGGATTCGCTCCAGGTCGAGGGCCAGGACGACCTGCTCGTCTACCGCGCACGATGTTGCAACCCCATCCGCGGCGAAGAGATCATCGGCTACGTGACGCGTGGCAAAGGCGTCGCCGTTCACGCCCGCTCCTGTCCCAACGTGCAGAATCTGCTCTACGAGTCCGACCGCCGCATCCAGGTAGAGTGGGGCTCGGAAAAGGGAACCGGCGACAGCAAGCAGCAGAAGCCCACCACCTATCCGGTCAAGCTCACCGTTCTCTGCGACGATCGCGCCGGCCTGCTGAAGGAGTTCACCGCCATCATCTCGGACGACGGCACCAACATCCGCTCCGTCGGCACCACGCCAACCCCCGACGGCTCGGTCGTGGTCGACTTCGTCATAGAAACGGTGGATGTCCGGCACCTCACCAAGCTCACCCAGAACCTGCGCAAGGTTCCCGGTGTCCGCGACGTCCAGCGCGTGCAGAAGATCTAGCCAGCTTCTTCGTGACCGGAGGAGGCTAGACTGATGTAAGCCTATGATCCTGCACGCCAGCACGCCACCTACGCGGCCGACGACTAAGGTTCCGCCTCTTCTTATCCCGGGACTTCGCCTCGCTGTGAGCTTGTGCTCCGGTATCCTGCTTCTGCTCTTCCTCGCCAGCTCCTGGCATCGCCTCTTCTACCCTTATGTCCTCGAGTGGATTGAAGAAGGAAACCTCCAGGAAGTAGCCCGCTACGCACATCACCTGCCGCTCTATGTCGTACCCGGCATTCACTACGCGCCCAATATCTATGCGCCCTTCTATTTCTGGGTGACCTCCTGGTTTACACACTGGATGGGCGTCTCCTTCGCTGCCATGCGGCTGGTCTCCATTCTGAGTACGTTGGGTCTATTGTGCGGAATGGCTGCGCTGGTCTGGCAGGAACTGCCCGCCAGGTCTTCCCTACGTGCACTCTCGGCTATCTTCGCCGCCGGTCTCTTCCTTTCGCTCTACGGCGTCAGCGCTGCCTTCTTCGATCTTGGCCGCGTCGATATGCTCTGCATGTTCCTGACGATCCTGGCCTTGCTCGCTGGACGCAGAGATCGTCCGGTCCTTGCCGCCCTGCTCTGGGTTCTCGCTTTCCAGACCAAGCAGGGAATGCTTCCGGTAGCCCTGCTCTCGCTCGCTTATCAATGGCGGCAGCCGCGCCGGGTATTGCTGGGCGTCCTCACCTTCATCGCGGGTGCATTTTCATCGGTCGCATGGCTCGCGCATGACCAACCAGTCTGGTACTGGAAGCTGGTCTTTGAGACAGCTGGAAATTTCCCCATCGTACCCCGGCAGGTCGCAGGTCTGCTCCCGCAGGATCTCTTTGAACCGCTCGGGCTCGCCATCCTCATCCTGCTTGCGGCGGTTCTGCTTACACCTCCCCGTTGGCGCAGCCCCGCGATCAGCTTCTATGGCTGTTCGGCAGTGGGCATGGTGCTCTTCAGCTGCTACCTGCGAGCCCATGGAGGCGCTTCAAACAATGCCATGCTCCCGGCCTGGGTCTGGATCTCGGTGGTGGCGGCCATCGGCTTCGGCCGGCTCTACCATCATCTGGAACTACTAAAGAGTGGGACGGGTCTGGTTCTGTTGCTCGGCGCAGCCATCATCCAGCTCGTTTCCCATCTGTACAACCCGGGAACCTTTGTGCCTCCAGCGACTGAAGCAAAATTGCGGAGCCAATTCCTCGATCAGGTCCGCGCCATACCCGGCGATGTCCTCATCTTCGATCATCCGCAGTACAGCGTCCTAGCCGGCAAGACACCCTACGCAGCCGGAGAGATTGTAGAAACGATCCTCAATTCCAGGAACAAGCAGGATGGTGCAGACTTACGGGCGCAATTTATAGACCGGATTCACGGCAAGAGCTTCTCCGCTGTGGTGCTCGATATGGATGCGGAGGACGGCTGGTCACAGGCCTGGCTGCCAGCTGATTTTCTTCACGAGTATCCCGTTCGCGTCGTTGCAAAAGGAGGAGACCTCCGCGCGTTGACTCCCCAGCCGCTCTTCATCTATTTGCCCTGCGCGTCCGCAACCACGCCTGAGCCGAGAGCACTTTTGCCAACCGCACTCATCGACGAATCTGCGTGTCACTAAAGCACCTACGCTGAGCCGTAGTTGAAAAAACGCTTGAGCTTCAAGAATGGTCTCTCGAAGAAGTTATAGCTTGCCATCGCCAAAAGAATGGTCAGCCCCGCCACGATCAGCATCAGCGAGACGTGATACGCGGCCTTTGAATGAATATGATCCTTGAGAATGGTTCCGGCCAACAGGGTAAAAAGGCCCGCCATCAACTGGTGATAGATGTAGATGCCATAGCTGTACTTGCCGAGGAAGCGAAGAAAGCTCATCCGCATCACCCTGGCAGTGATGGAGAGTGGACGCAGGGCCATGGCGACCAGGGCAGTCGAAGCAATCGCCAGCACGCTGTATCCATAGAGACCGATGGCGCGGTCATGCTCCCAGTCCAGGCCGCCGTTTCGCCAGGCGATCACGCCGCAAACCAGGCAGGCGGCGCAGAATACTGGAAGCGCCAGCCGCAGCACACGATCCTTCGCTGGTCCACGCAGCATCAAGGCAAGCCAGGCGCCGCCAAGCAGTGAATCCGCACGGCAGAACGTGACCTTGTAGGTCGTGACTAGCAGACCGCCGTTTTCAATCAGCAAAATCCGGCTGAGCAAGGCCGCAGCCGAGAGCAGGGCAGCACACCAGAGAAGCCGGCGCCGGTCCTTCACCCAGAAGACGACGAGCGGCCAGACCATGTAGAACTGCTCTTCAACCGCCAGCGACCAAAGGTGGCCCGTCAGATTGATCAGCTCCTTACCGCCGCTCTCATGCCACCACAACGGAGTGTTCTGCAGATAAGCCAGCAGTAGATAGAGCGGCTCCTTATCCACCTGGGAGCTGGCATGAAAGAGCACAAACAGAACCAGGATCACGCCGTAATAAAGCGGGAAGATGCGCAGAACGCGCCGTGCATAGAAGTTCTTGAAGAAGTGCTGATCCTGCAGCGAATCGTAGAGAATGCCCGTAATCAGAAAGCCGGAGAGCGCGAAGAACAGGTCTACACCCACCCACCCGGAGGCGCGGATCGCCACCACAACGTCCATCAGCCGGCTGCCCGTATTCGGGCTCGACCAAAGCAGATGATGCAACAGAACAACCAGGATCGCGACGCCGCGAACCCCATCCAACGCGGCAACGTGTTTCAGAACCTCGCGCGGCTCGTCCTGCTGCATTGATGCAGTTGCGGCCGCAGCTCGCCCCGTCTTCGCCTGCATCAACTTCTCCTCAGCATTTGCATCTGCCCCATACATACTTTATGGACCTGCCGAACTCCAACGCTAACGGATGCCAAGCTCCTTCACCAGGAACGCATACATATCCGCCGTTACATCCATCTGCTTTGAAAGCGGCATGCCGCCGCCATGGCCGGCACGTGTCTCCACGCGAATCAGCACCGGGTTCGCGTCCGGCGTCTTCTCCGCCGCGGCCTGCATCGTCGCCGCAAATTTGAAGCTGTGTGCCGGGAAGACCCGGTCGTCATGGTCCGCCGTCGTGATCATCGTCGCCGGATACTTCACACCCGCCTTGACGTTATGCAGAGGAGAAAACTGCAGGTTCGAGCGAAAATCCGCCTCGTTTTCGCTTGGGCTGCCGTAGTCCGTCTTCCATGCGTAACCAATAGTGAACTTGTCGAAGCGCAGCATGTCCATCACGCCAACCTGCGCCAGCACTGCGCCGAACAGCTCCGGCCGCTGCAGTGCGACGGCTCCCACAAGCAAACCGCCATTTGATCCGCCGTTGATCGCGAGTTTCTTCGGCGATGTGTAACTACTTGTGATCAGATACTCGGCGCACCCAATAAAATCATCGAAGACGTTTTGCTTCTGCAGCTTCGTTCCCGCCTGGTGCCAGCTCTCACCGTACTCTCCGCCACCACGCAGAATCGCTTCGGCATAGAAGCCGCCCATTTCGAGCCACGCCAGCCGCGACGAACTATATGCCGGGCCAAGCGACACATTGAAGCCGCCATACCCGTACAGCAGCGCCGGCGCCGAACCATCCAGCTTCGTGCCCTTCTTGTAAGTGATAAACAGAGGAACACGTGTGCCGTCTTTGCTCGGCGCAAAGACCTGCTTCGTCTCATACTGTGCCGGATCGAAGGTCAGCTTCGGCTGCTTCCACACGCTCGTCGCATACGTCTTCATGTCGAGCCGGTAGATCGTTGCCGGCGTCGTGTAGTTGGTAAAGGTGAAGAACGTCTCCTCGTCTGTCTTGTGGCCGCCGTTTACATGCACACTCCCGATGCCCGGCAGCGCAAGCTTCGCAATCAGGCTCCCGTCCAGGCGATGCAGCTCCACCTCGCTCTTCGCATCCACCAGGTAGGTCACGATCAGCGTCCCGTGCACCACCACCGCGCCCTCGATCGAGTTCATCGTCTCCGCCACCACCGTCTTCCAGTTGGCCGACTCGGGATGCTCGAGATCCACTTTCACGATCTTCGATTTGGGCGCGTCCTTGTTCGTCTGGATCCAGACCTCGTGGCCTTCGCTTCCGATCCAGTGATAGATCGCGTCATCGACGGGGGCAATTCTGATCAACGGAGCCGATGTGGTCTCCCACCCCGCTTTGGTCAGATCCTTTACCGCCAGCGCATTCTTGCTGCCGCGGCTCTGCGAGAGCGCCAGCCAGTGGCCATCCTCACTTACCCCGCCGCCCACCAGCATCTCCTTCTCGTCCGCGCGCTCGAACACCAGCACGTCGTCCGTCTGCGGCGTTCCAAGCCTGTGAAAATAAACCTTGTGAAAGAAGGCCGCGCGCTTCAGCGCCTCAGCCTTTTCGGCTTCCGTCTTCGGCACTCCGAAGCTCGCATAGAAGAACCCCGAACCATCCTTCAGCCAGCTCATCCCGCTGAACTTCACCCACTCGATCACATCCGGCAGGTCCTTCCCGGTCGCCACATCCTTGACGTGAATCTTCTGCAGGTCGCTCCCCGCCTCGCTCAGCGTATAGGCCAGCAGCCGTCCATCCTCGGTCGGTGCGGTTGATTGCAGCGACACAGTCCCGTCCGCACGCAGCGTGTTCGGGTCCAGCAGCACCTCCGCCTCGCCATCCTTCCCCTGCTGCCAATACAGAACCGCCTGGTTCTGCAGCCCGGAGTTCCGGCTGTAGAAATAGCGGCCGTGTGCCAGTTCGGGAGAGCTGAACCGCTCGAAGTTCACCAACTCCATCAGCCGGGCGTGGATCTTCTCCCGCTGCGACACGTCCTTCAGAAAACCCTGCGTGAGCGTATTCTCGGCGTCCACCCAATGCTTCACCTCAGCCGAGTCAACATCCTCCATCCACCGGTAAGGATCCGCCACACTCGTCCCAAAATAAACATCCGTCTGGTCCGAGATCCTTGCCCCCGGGTACTTCAGCGCCTGCCCGCCAGCCAATCCGCTCATCATCAACACTCCCGTCACTGCGACCCGCTTCCAGCCGTTCACCCGCAGCTCCTGAGATAAAACCTAACAGGTCCCCGCACGCACTTCCGAACAGAGATCAACGAACAACGATCGCCGGTAAACTGTCGTCATGCGAATTCTGATCCTCGGCGTCGGCGGAGTCGGTGGCTTCTATGGCGCACACCTGCTCGCATCCGGACGCGATGTCACCTTCCTCGTGCGTCCAAATCGCGCCGCACAGCTCGCCGAACGTGGCCTCAAACTACTCAGCCCGCTCGGCGACCTCGAGTTGCCGCCCCCTCCCACGGTCCTCCCCGGCCACATCCAGTCCACATGGGACCTTATCCTGCTTAGCTGCAAAGCCTACGACCTTGCCACTTCCATCGACGCCATCGCTCCGGCCGTAGGACCCGAAACCTCCATCCTTCCCATGCTCAACGGCATGGTGCACATGGACACGCTCGACCAGCGCTTCGGCCGCGAGCGCATCCTCGGCGGCGCGACCAACGTCTCCTCCGTGCGTGATTCGGCCGGTCGCATCCTGCACCTCAACCGGCTCGATTCCGTCCAGTTCGGCGACCGCGACGACCCCTCTGGCCCACGCATCACCCGCGTAGCCCAGACGCTCTCAGACGCCGGCTTCACCGCCAATCTCACGCCCAACATCCTCCAGGAGATGTGGAACAAGTGGGTCGGCATCTCCTCCATCGCCGGCTTCACCTGCCTCATGCGCGCGGCGGTCGGAGACTTCGTCGCCGCCGGAGCCACCCCCCTCTATCTCCAGCTCCTCGACGAGTGCATGAGCGTAGCCGCGGCCGAGAGATACCCCATCTCGCCCGAGTATCGCGCCCTGGTCGTCTCGAAATTCACCGAGCACGGCTCTCTCTTTACCGCATCCATGCTGCGCGATATCGAAGCGGGCAGCCCCATTGAGGCCCACCAGATTATCGGAGCACTGCTCGAACGAGCCGGCAAACACAGCCTGAAAACACCCATCCTGGAACTGGTAAACGCCAACCTGCGCTCCTACGAACAACGTAAGTCACGCGAAGCGTCCAACGCCCGGCTCAGTTGCAAGAAGTAGTCACGGACAGGGGGCATCCCGGGGGTG
>CAZZZP010000010.1:0-79889 GCA_964658635.1 Lichenicola sp.
ACAAAGGTCATGGGTTTTAGAGTGTCGAGGATGGCGTCCTGAAGGCAGGAGCGCTTTTAGCGGGCTAATGAAAAATCGGCCCGCGCTGGCGGCAGACATTGACACGCCTCATTGGAGCTTTGCGTGATCCTACGCACGTCGGGATGGAGGTTCAGTGCGGGCTGGGGAATATACTGGTAGGTGTGACGAAGACTTTCTATATCGAGACGTTTGGCTGCCAGATGAACGCGCATGACAGCGAAAAAGTGGTGGGAACGCTGGAGCAGGAGGGCTATACCCGGGTGCGGGACGAGGCGGAGGCCGGGCTGATCTTGTATAACACCTGCTCGATTCGCGATAAGGCCGAGCAGAAGGTCTTCCACCGGCTGAACGAGTACAAGAAGCTGCAGGGCGAGGGTAAGCGGTTCGCGGTGATCGGGTGCGTGGCGCAGCAGGAGGGCGAGAAGATCTTCGAGCGCGCGCCGTATGTCTCGATCGTGGCTGGGTCGGCGAGCTACCGGAATCTGCCGGGTATGCTGGCGCGGCTTGAGGCTGGCGACACCCGGATCACCGGGCTCGATGACAAGAAGACTACGGAGACCTTTGAGACTCCTTTTGTTGCGCGGACGAACGAGCATCGCGGGTACATCACGATTATTGAAGGGTGTGACAAGTTCTGCGCTTATTGCGTGGTCCCGTATACGCGCGGCAATGAGCGGAGCCGGACTTCGATCTCGGTGATGGAAGAGGCACGGCGGATGGCTGATGCGGGGTACACGGAGATCCAGTTCCTGGGGCAGAACGTGAACTCGTACCGTGATCCTCTGAAGCTGAAGACTTTTGCGGAGCTACTGGTGTCGGTAGGGGAGATACCCAGGATGCGGCGGGTCCGGTTTACGACCTCGCATCCGAGGGATTTTACGAAGGATATCGTTGAGGCGATCGACGCAACGCCTGCGCTTTGCGATCATGTGCACCTGCCGGTGCAGTCGGGTTCGACACGAATTCTGAAGGCGATGGCTCGGGAGTACACGCGGGAATGGTACCTGGAGCGGATTGCGTGGATGAAGGCGGCGAAGCGCGATATTTCGATCACTTCGGACATTATTGTGGGGTTTCCAGGCGAGACCGAGGAAGACCTGATGGAGACGGCTTCGTTGCTGGACCTGGTGGGTTAT
Source organism: Lichenicola sp. (assembly GCA_964658635.1). Lineage (GTDB taxonomy): Bacteria > Acidobacteriota > Terriglobia > Terriglobales > Acidobacteriaceae > Edaphobacter. The sequence continues at coordinate 1,158 of CAZZZP010000010.1, forward strand.
GACGCGATCTTCGCGTTCAAGTACTCGCCGCGTCCGAACACGCCGGCGGTTTCGATGGCGGACTCGATCTCGGATGAGTTGAAGGCTAGCCGGCTGGAGGTTCTGCTTTCGCGGCAGCGGGAGATCCAAAGGATCAATTACAGCAGGCACCTGGGCGAAGTGATGGATGTGATGGTTGAAGGGTACAACCGGGCTCGTGGGCAGGTGACGGGGCGCAGTTCGCAGAACAAGACGGTCAATTTTACGACCACATCACCGATTTTGCCGGCGCTGGGAAGCTATCAGACGGTGCGTGTGACGCAGACCTTTCCTAACAGCCTGGTTGCGGAGGCGGTATGAGCGACGTTGAGTCGACGGGCGTGGAGATTGAGGTGCAGATTCGCGGGTTGATGCTGGACCCCGTGACGAATATGCCGATTGTGGTGCTTAAAGATGTGGGGAGCGAGTTGGTGCTTCCGATCTGGGTGGGGGTGTTTGAGGCGAATGCGATTGCGCTGGAACTTGAAAAAGCGGCGCTTCCACGGCCAATGACCCATGATTTGCTGAGGAATATCGCACGTGGGCTCAATGGAACGGTGACGAAGGTGGTGGTGTCGGACTTGAGGGAAGATACTTTTTTTGCGACGATCTGGATGCGGCAGGGGGAGGCTGAGATTACGCTGGACGCGCGGCCGAGCGATGCGATTGCGCTGGCGCTGCGTTGGGACTGCCCTATCTTTGTTTCGGAGCGGCTGCTAGGTAATGGCAAACAAACGACTTCCGGGGCGGCTCAAGATTCGGACGAAGTGCGGAAGTGGCTGGAGAATCTGAACGTGGATGAGGCCGGCGGGTACACGATGTAGTTTTTGAGCGCGGAAAGGGTGAGAAAAAGCGGGTCAAAATGCGTGTTTTTCGAGCGCGTTTTGACCCGTTTTCTGCGTTTTCGGAGTGCGTTTTCTAGCTTGGGCAGAGGGTGCGGAGGTAGTGGAAGAACTCGGGGAAGGAGATTGCGGCGGCTTCGGCGCCTTCGATCTGGTTTTCCGAGGTGGCGCGGAGGCCGGCGACGGAGAAGGCCATGGCGATGCGGTGGTCGGTGCCGGAGTCGATGGTAGCTCCGTGGAGGGTCTGGCTGCCGGGGATATCGAGGCCGTCGGGGTGTTCGGTAAGGTTGGCGCCCATTGCTTTGAGGTTGCGGGCGACGAGGGCGATGCGGTCCGATTCTTTGACGCGGAGCTCCTGGGCGTCGCGGATGCGGAGGCCGGAGCGGGTGTAGGGTGCGATGGCGGCTAGGACGGGGAGTTCGTCGATGAGCTGTGCGGTGAGTGCTCCGGTGATGTCGAACGGCTGGGTGGGTGCGGCGGAGGGGTTGGCGTTGACCTGGATGGTGCCGACGAGCTCTCCGTGCTGCTCCTGCACGTTGAGCAGGCGGATGCGTGCGCCGAGGGCGGTGACGACGTCGAGCAGGGCGGAGCGTGTGGGGTTGAGGCCGACGGAGTCGAGGATGAGGTTGGAGTCCGGGAAGAGCAGGGCGGCGCAGAGGAAGAAGGCGGCGGAGCTGAGGTCTCCGGGGACGGTGGCGTCGATGGCGTGGAGGGATTGGCCGCCGGGGATGGAGAGGCGGTTGTCGCGGCGCTCGAGCGTGGCACCGAAGGCGCGGAGGGCGTGTTCGGAGTGGTCGCGGGTGAGGATGGCTTCGGAGAGGCTGGTGGTGCCCTGGGCCTGGAGGCCGGCGAAGAGGACGGCGGTTTTGACCTGGGCGGAGGGGATGGGGGTGTCGAAGTCGATGGCGTTGAGGGGGCCTCCGTGGATGGTGATGGGGGCGTGGCCATCTGTGAGCGAGAGGTTGGCGCCCATGGCGGCGAGGGGTTTGCGGATGCGCTCCATCGGGCGCAGGGTGAGGGAATGGTCGCCGATGAGGGTGAAGGTGTGGGGGTGGGGGGCGATGAGGCCGGCGAGCATGCGCATGGTCGAGCCGGAGTTGCCGCAGTCGAGCGGGGCGGCGGGTTGCTGGAAGTTGCCGGCGGTTCCGGTGACTTCGATGTGAGTGCTCTTATCTTCGATGGTGGCGCCGAGGGCGGCCATGCAGGCGAGGGAGCTTTGGGGGTCGGCGCCGGTGGAGAAGTTGGAGAGGCGGGAGGTGCCGGCGGCGAGGCCGGCCAGCATGGCGTAGCGGTGCGAGATGGACTTGTCCCCGGGCAGGGTGAGGGAGCCCTGGAGGGTGCGGGCGGGGCGGATGATCTCTGTGGACATTGACTAAGAGGATAAATGGTTTGGAGCGGGAGGTTGGCTTGGCGGAAAGTGCGAATACAACCAACGTTCGGGGCTGGCTGGCGTCCAAACGATATCGGGGCTTGCTTCCGGGACGGGATAACGGAAGAATGAAAAGAGTGCACGGGAATCCGCTGACGGGGAACCGGCGTTTGCTATAGAGAGCTTTGGACAGGTGTTACGAGGGAGTCATGGTGAATCTGGTTATGAAGAGTGCGGCGATAGCGGCACTGGCTGCATGTACGGTTTTCGCGGGTCCACTGGCGCAGGCGGCCGAGTTGAGCAATGATGCGAAGGCTTCGATCCCGATGGCGGTGCAGCAGGTGATCGTGGTGGATTACCGCGCGATGCAGAACTCTCCGGCTGCGATGGCGCTGAAGGACAAGGTTCTGCCGCCGGAGTTGAAGCGGCTGGAGACGGCGTTGAAGACGTCGGGTCTGAAGGTGGATCAGGATGCGGACACGCTTGCATTTGCAGCGTTTCGCGCCAAGGATGGAACGCGGATCGTGGGGATTGCGCAGGGTCAGTTCCATACCGGCACCATTATGACGAACTTTGCGAAGAACAAGACGAAGTTTGATCTTGTCCGCGATAACAAGGTGTATCCGCTTGGGTCGGCGGGGATGAGCGTGTGCTTTCTGAACCAGACGACGATGGTGTTTGGGGACAAGACGGCGGTGAAGGAGGCGCTCGATGCGCGGGATGGCGTGGCCCAGAATCTTTTGCAGAACAGCGACATGGTGAACGAGATGCAGGCGGTCGACACGAAGGCGGTGTGGAGTCTGCTGGACCAGAAGGGCACGCAGACGATGATGAAGAGCGTGCTGGGCGAGGCTTCGCAGCTGACGGACTATGACACGGTGAAGAACCGGATGAAGAGTGCGCGGTATACGCTCGATTTTGCGAACGGCGTGAAGTTCAACATGGCGGTCGTGATGTCGGACACGATCACGGCGGCGACGGCTGCGACGCTGATGAAGGGTGTTTCGGTGATGCGAAAGAATTCGGGTTCGCCGATGGAGAAGTCGGCGCTCGATGAGACGATTATCGATTCGAACTCGGGGACGCTGACGGTGGATTACGCTTCGTCGGACAGTCAGTTTGCGAGTCTGTTGAGCTCTCCATTGTTTCAGTCCGTGGTGAAGTAGAAAGGTGCCGTAACGCGGATAAGTGCGGATCAGACGCATAGACAAGGCAGGTCGGAAGGTTGCGCGGTGTCCCATCCCTCAGTCAGAGGGTTCGGCAAGGGGCTGCGACCGACGATCTGGCGGGCTCGGAGGCTGGATTAGACCGAAACGGCCAATCCGACGCTGTATGTCGTCCACATAACCGATCTGGACAAAGACGACAGGGAGAATGGGCTGAGTTCATCTTGTGCGACACCATAGAGATCCCTTTGGAGCGCCTTACGCCTATGGCAGTCAATCGCAGAGCTTTCCTACTGTCTGGAGGAAGTGCCGCTGCCGCCGTCGCGGTTGGCAGTTTTCCCCGCGCTTCTCGAGCACAGCCCACCCCTACGTCAACTCCTTCAGCGGCTCCACACGTTGAAACCGTCAAGGTGAGCCAGAAGCACTTCAAGAAGCTGCTGCGAGACCCCAGGCACAACCCTTTCGCGTCGGGTGAGCTGATGACGGCCTACCGGAGGCATTGCTCGGCCCTTCAGGAGCATGGAATCAATTGAGCCATCACCAAGACACATCGGGCAGCCGGTTCCATCCCAACACTGAAGCACAACGACGTGGCGAAGCACTTCGATACGCTCGAAGCTCTTGGCATCTCGATTCCGGCGCAGGGGAAGCAGCACATCACCGATACCATCACCACGGCATCGGCGGCACACGCGAAAAGCCTTACCACTATGCTTGAGACGCAGACGATTCTCAAGGTGCAGCGGTCGGTACATCGGGCGCTGGAAATCGCGCAGAAAGCTGGGCCGGACGGCGCGAAGGCTGTGCGAGTGAAGGGGGAGCCCAAGCGTGGGCCTCACCTTATTCAAGCGGCCTTCTATATCCCCGGCGACGATGGAGGAGACGGCAGCGATGATGGTTGGGTCGATGTAGACACGGATAATCCCGGCGACGAGATTTGCCTCTGTGGAGCATCTGACGGGTCAGGCGGGTCGGGTGATGCCTACGACGCCAGCCTAGACGCTTCCATCATGGCTGAAGATGGAGGCTTTACGACGCCGAGCGGCGCGACGATTCAGATGTGTACCGTTTACTGGTCCATCATCGGGTCTGGGGCAGGGGCTTGGGGTGCGGGCATTGCCTATCTCGCCTCTGTTGGCTCAAACGTCTCCGTCGTCATCGGGGGAGTTCTGCTCGATCCGCCTGCTATCATCGCGCTTCTGGCAATTCTAGTTGCGCTTGCTGCGTACGTGGCTGTGATGTGCTAACCGGAGGGTCTGTTTTGCAATCGAAAGCCTTTGTCTTTTGCTGCACCTTTTCTGTTGTCACCTTGGGCGGGATGGAGTACCTCACGTCCCACGCTCACTGGCTGATTCGCACCTTGCCGATGCTTGCGCTCCTGTTGGTCATGGAGGGCTTTTCATTGGCTACGCTACGGAAACGGGCGGACACCTGGCCGCTGGGGGTGATGTCGATTCTTGGCATTGCAGTTGCTTTCGCAGCGGGCGAAATCAGCATGGGAGGCCAGCACTCCAACCCACGCACTCTCGCCGACGTCGTTTCCTACAGCCGATGAACTGGATTCATTCAGAACGGCTTCTCAGTTATATGGGAATGTTGATGGGACTTGCCGCGTTTGCGGCAGGTCTTCGGTCCATGAGACGGCAAAAGAAGGGGCTCCCCAATGAAGCCCCTCTTTGGATGTCAGCCGGGATGATCCTGCTCATCGCAGCCGCCATCGTCATCATCGCGATCCACTAAGCAGCACAGACAGCCGTCAGTTCAAAGCAACCAGTTTGACGACGGCTATTTGCGCGTCTTGGATGTTTTTGTGAACCCCTGCCACCATCTTGGCAGCAACTTCCGTTCCGAGTGTCTTGGTGACCGACTCCGCTAGACCTTCGAGCAGGATGCGGTTTGCGATCGGGATCTTCGAGAGCCGAGCGAGTTCCGGGGTGCATCGTTCTCCTAGATCGTGAAACATCTAGTACCGCCCGCGATACTGGAGCATCCAGAGCCCGGTCAGCATGGCCTAGAGCAGCCATCACGAGAACCAGAAGACGCCCGAATGATCTGTTTTTATCCTTCCTGATCCGCGTGACGCCCTGGTTTTCGGTGTGAGCCTTCTAAGGACCGACCGGGTATTTTTGGTTTCGGGATTGCATGGGTAGGTGGCATGGACAGCGGGCTCTATGCGGCTTACACGGGATTGCTGGCGCGGACGCAGGCGCTGGACACGGCGGCAAACAATCTTGCGAATGCGAGCACAAATGGATTTCGTGCTGGCCGCGAGAGCTTTTCGGGCGTGCTGGCGAGTGGGTTGTCGCCGAGCGGGCTGGGCGCGGTGGCGGATGGCGACTCCCAGATTGGTGAGTCCGTGAATGGTTTTGGCGTGCTGGGTGGGGTGCAGCCGGACTTTGGCCAGGGCCCACTGGTACCAACTTCGAATCCGTTGGATTTAGCCCTTGATGGGCAGGGATTTTTTGCGATCCAGACGGTGCACGGGACGCGGTATACGCGGGACGGTTCGTTTCTGAAGTCTCCGACGGGTGTGCTGACGACGCAGTTGGGCGAGCCTGTGCTGGATCAGAAGGGGCAGCCAATCACGCTGCCTGCGGGCACGGTGGTGGTTGCGCCGGATGGAACGGTCTCCGTGCAGACGGATGCGGGTGGTGGCGTGGTGGGGCAGTTGGGGGTATTTCAATTCGCATCCACGGCAGGGCTGCAGGCCGATGGGACGAACCGGTTTGTTGCGCCGGAGGATGCGAAGCCGGTGGCTGGGACGGCACATGTACAGCAGGGGGCGCTGGAGAGCTCGAACCAGGACACGGTCCACGGGACGATGCAGCTGGTGCTGATCCAAAGGCAGGCGGAGATGATGCAGAAGGCGCTGACGGTGTTCGACCAGCAGTTCGACAAGACGGCTGTGGAGCAGTTGGCGCGGGTGTAGGTTTTGCGGAAGTTCAGGGCCTGAGCGGGAAGGTATTTGTATGGCCAGTCTGGAGGCGATGTGATTCGAGCTTTGTATACGGCAGCGAGCGGGATGAGCGCACAGCAGATGAACCTGGATACGGTGGCGAACAATCTGGCGAACTCGGCTACGGCGGGCTTTCGGCAGATTCGACTGCAGTTTCAGGACATGGTGTATCAGAACCTGATTACACCGGGTTCTCCGGCGAGTACATCGACGGTCTCTGCGGGGTTGCAGATCGGACTGGGGACGCGGACTTCGGCGACCGAGGTGATCCAGACGCAGGGGGACTTCAACCAGACGGGAAACACGCTTGACCTGGCGATCCAGGGCGGCGGGTTCTTCCAGGTGTCTCTGCCGAACGGCACGATTGCGTATACGCGGGCCGGCAGCTTCCACATGAACAACCAGGGAACGATGGTGACGGCGAATGGCGATTCGCTGCTGCCTGCGATCACGATTCCGCCGAATGCGACGAGCGTGACGATCTCGAACTATGGGGTGGTGTCGGCGACGATACCGGGACAGACGACGGCTTCGCAGCTGGGAACGATCCAGCTTGCGAACTTTGCCAATCCGGGCGGATTGACGGCGCTTGGCGGGAGCCTGTTTCAGCAGACGGGCGCGTCGGGCAATGCGGTGACGGATACGCCGGGTGGGACGTCGGGGGTGGGCACGCTGCAGCAGGGCTATCTGGAGAACTCGAATGTGGACGTGGTGTCGGAGTTTGTGCAGATGATCCTGGCGCAGCGTGCGTATGAGAGCAATTCGAAGGTGATCCACGTGGCGGATGACATGTATTCGCAGGTGAACGGGCTGGTTCGGTAGAGGAGATTGCGATGCGGGGAAAGCTTTGGATCGGGATGGCGTTTGCAGGGGCGGTTTGGGTGGGCTGGTTGAGCGCGTCGGAGCCGGTGTGCTTTCGTACGCCGGCGGATGCCGCGGGGCAGACCGGGGTGCGTGGGGTTTCGGGTTATCGGCTGGAGTCTGTTAACCGGGACGTGTATGCGGGAACGGTGTGGGCGGTGGTGAAGAGCTGCGAGCATCCTGAGCGGCCGGGGATGGTGGTCTTTGCGGGGACTTCCGCCGTGTCGCCGGGCGTGCCGCAGACCGAGGCGCGGGTGTTGCGGCCGTTTCTGCTGCAGGCGGGCGCCAAGGTGCAGGTGGTGATGGACGACGGACTGGCGCATGTGGAGATGGGCGGAGTGGCGCTGGCGGGCGGGGCTGCGGGGGACCAGGTCCGGATCCGATTGACTCCGGTGAACCGTGAGCAGACGACGGAGCAGTTTGCGATGGGCGTGGTGCGCGGCAGCGGGGTGGTGGAGGTGGTGGCGCGATGAACGGACGGAGCAGGTGGGAGGACCGAGTCTGGGGACGTGTGCTGAGCGTGGTTGTGGGCGTGGTCCTGATGCTGCTGGCAGTGGCGATGGAGGCGCAGACGCTTGCTCCGTCGCCATGGGCTTCGCAGGCGGCCTTGCAGCAGCAGAGTGCGGCGACAACGAAGGGCGGGGCGAAAGTCCTGGTGCCGCGGGGGAACCTGGCGCAGAGCAGCCTGGCGGCCTACCTGATGCGGGTGAAGGCGGATACGCAGGAGACGAGGACGACGCCGGGTTCGATCTGGAGCGACAACGGAAGACTGGCGCGGCTGTCGACCGATGACCGGGCGATGCGGCCGCACGATCTGATCTCGGTGGTGGTGCAGGAGAATCTTGCGGCGACCACGGATGGATCGGTTGCGAACAAGCGGGCGTCGAGTGCGAGCTCGCAGATTACGGGTTTGATTGGGGCGTTGAAGGCAGGCAATGCGCTGCAGAACCTGATCAACCAGAGCTCCGCGGCGGCGTTGAGTGCGACGGGTGCGAGCGCGACGAACTCGAGCTTGACGACGACGCTGGGCGGGCAGGTGATCGAGGTGCTGGCGAACGGGATGCTGGTGATCGAGGCGGCGCGGCAGGTGGAGTTCTCGCAGCAGACGCAGACGATTGTGCTGCGTGGACTGGTGCGGCCGGAGGATATCTCTCAGCAGAACCAGGTGCTTTCGACGGCGATCTCGAGCCTGGAGCTTGAGGTGAAGGGCAAGGGAATCGTGAACGACGCGACTTACAGGCAGAATCCGCTGGTGCGGCTGATCTCCAGAATCCTGGTGTTTTAGTGAGACGGCGGGCGTGGACGGGGGTGGCGATCGGGTTGGTGGCCTGGGGCGGGGCGAGCCGGGCGCAGAACGTCGCGGCGGTGGCGCCGATGAGGGCGTTGCCGGCGGTGACTGAGCCGGATAAGTCGATTCAGCCGCTACGGCCTTTGGATGTGCCGGAGCGGCGGGCGAGGGTGAAGGATATTTCGTCGATCGAAGGGATCCGGGATAACCAGCTGGTGGGGTATGGGCTGATTGTGGGTCTGCATGGGACGGGGGATTCGCAGCAGACGACGTTTCCGACGCAGACCCTGGCTTCGATGCTGCTGCGAATGGGTGTGAGTGTTCCGGCGACTGCGATCCGGGTGCAGAATCTTGCGGCGGTGTTTGTGTCTGCGACGCTGCCTCCGTTCTCGCGGCCTGGGACGAAGCTGGATATCACGGTGGCGTCTGCGGGGGATGCGAACTCGCTGGAAGGCGGGCTGCTGCTGATGACGGCGCTTTATGGGACCGACGGCAAGATCTATGCGCAGGCGCAGGGACCTGTGGTGGTGGGTGGGTACTCGGTGAGCGCGAATGGGAATACGAAGCAGTTCAATCATCCGACGACGGCTAGGGTGCCTTACGGGGCGATGGTGGAGCGTGCGCTGCCGAGCGATATCGAGAACCACGGAAGCTTTTCGCTGCTGCTGAACGATGCGGACTTTCGTTCGGCGGAGGCGATGGCGAACGCGATCAACGTGGAGCTGGGGCGTAAGGCTGCGCATGCGCATGACAGCCGGCGAATCGATCTGACGGTGGGGCCGGGGGAGGATGCTCCGGAGCTGCTGTCCCGGGTGGAGGGGGTGGAGGTTCTGCTTTATCCACGTGCGAAGGTGGTGGTGAACGAGCGGACGGGGACGGTGGTGATCGGGGGCAAGGTGGTGCTGCAGCCGGTGTCGATTCTGCATGGTGGGCTGGCGGTGCGGGTGACGAGCGAGACGAACGTATCGCAGCCGAACGGGTTTGCGGGAACGACGCAGGCGGTGCAGGAGACCCGGGTCGAGGCGAACGACAAGCCGGTAAGCCGGATCGAGCTGAAGCAGGGCGCGACGGTGGACGACCTGGTAAGGAGTCTGCAGACGATCGGGGCAAGCGCGCGGGATGTGATTTCGATTTTGCAGGCGATGAAGAGCGCGGGTGCGCTCGAGGCGGAGATCGAGGTGCTATGACTACTTTGGATATGGTGGCGGGGGCGGGGGGCGTGGCGAAGACGCCCGAGGCTGCGCGGCGGGCGAAGCTGGTGGATGCATCGCAGCAGTTTGAGGCGATGATGATGAGCCAGATGCTGAAGCCGCTGGAGTTTGGGGCTGCTCCGGATGCGGCGGGTGAGCAGAGCACGGGGGGCGCGGCGGATACGGTGCGCGGGATTGCGACCGAGGCGCTGGGCAAGGCACTGGCGCAGCATGGCGGGGTGGGGATCGCGCGGAGCGTGCTGAAGCAGGTGCTGGCGGAGGAGAGCGCGCGGCCACATGGGGGGCAGGATGCGGGGCATGAATTGGTGGCGCAAAAGAGAACGGGGGCTAAAGTCCAGTGAGCGAGAGCCGATACAGTAATCAAGCGGGAGGTAGGATCAATGGCAGGACTGGACGGAATCAGCACGCTGGCGAAGGTGCTTGGGAATCTCAATCCGGCGGGGAACGTGTCCCCGGTGGAGAGTGTGGATTCGACGGCGGGGTCTTCGTCGACAGGGTTGACGAAATCGGCGGCGAGCAGGACGGGTGTAGACCAGGCGAGCTTGAGCGCGGCTGGCGGGCTGGTGGCGCAGGTTTCGGCGACATCCGATGTGCGGACGGAGAAGGTGGCGCAGCTGCAGGCGGCGATTGCGAGCGGCAGCTACCACGTGCCGGCGGCGGATGTGGCGAACAAACTGGTGGAGCATCTGCTGGGCTAGGTATTGCAGAGCCGGTTCTGGGACCGGCGATGGGTTCGGCGGAGAGTCTGGTGCTGGGCGGGGCGGTAGGGCCACGGGCTTTTTTTCCACCGGTTTTGGGTCTCGTGTTGGTCTCTCCTGTTGTTTCTGCTGTGGTGCCTTCTCCAGACAAGCTGGTCCTGGAGCTTTCGGAGATGCTTGCCGAGGCGACCGCAGCGCTCTCGGAGCTGGATGCGGGCACGCTGGAACGCCTGAGTGCACGAGCGGCGGCAATGACTGGACAGCGCGGCCTCTTTCAACGACCCACAGCCAGAGCGGTCGAGGCGTTGCAGGCCAGGTTCAAGGTCTTTACGCAAGTGGTGATGGCGACGGGCGAGAATATGCATGCGCTCTCGCGGGCAGCAATGTCAGAGGAATACGGGGCCGAGTGGAAGCGTTGATTCGGGCCAGGAAGCAAGCAGGGTACAAGGGGCCGTGAAGCAGCAGCTTTGCCGGGTCTCCTGGCTGCGCGCAAGCGTGACCTGGGCTGGCGCTTGAAGAGAGGGCGAAAAGCCGATGAGCACCATATCGTCACTGATGGATCTTTCGTTAACCGCGCTGCATGCAGACCAGGTAGCGTTGACGATCACGGCCAATAATGTCTCGAACCAGAACACGCCGGGCTATACGGACCAGGTGGCGCAGTGGACCTCGGGCGTGACGGTGACGCTAAGTTTGGGGGGCGCGCAGACGACGGTCGGCCCGGATGTAACGGCTTTATCGCAGCGCGACCGGGTGCTGAGCCAGCGGATTCAGCAGCAGACACAGGGGCAGAGCGGCACGGCGAGCGAAGCCGGGATTCTGAGCCAGATCGAGAGTGTTTTCAGCATCACGGGCAGCTCTTCGACGGCGGGCTCAACGCAGATTGGGACTGCGATCAACGGCTTTTTCAGCTCGCTGGGGACACTTGCGAATAACCCTTCGGACGCGGCGACGCGGCAGGGTGTTCTGAGTGCGGCATCGTCGGTGGCGGCGGCGTTCAACGCGGCGGCGAACGGGCTGGCGAGCATCCAGACGAATATCAACGGGACGCTTTCGAGCTCGGTGGCGCAGGTGAACAAGCTGACGAAGACGGTTGCTGCGCTGAATGCGCAGATCGCGGCCAGTTCACCGGGCGGGGATGCGGGTGCACTTGAAGATCAACGCCAGCAGGCGATCACGCAGCTCTCGGCGCTGGTTGGGCTGGACCAGGTGACGACGCAGACGAACGGGATCGATCTTTCGACCACCAGCGGGGCGGTGCTGGTGTCGGGGACGCAGGCCTATGCCTTGAGTTCCTCGCAGGTGGGGAATACGACACAGCTTTACGGAGGAGCTTCCGGCACCACGGCGATCACGGTGTCGGGAGGCTCGGTGGGCGGGCTTGAGACGGCGCAGGGGACGGACCTGCCGGCCGCACAGAATGCTTTGGACGCGCTGGCTTACCGGATCGGGACGGCCGTGAATACGCAGAATGCCGCGGGCGTGACGAGTGGGACGACACCGGGCGGTTTGATCTTCAACGTGCCGGCTTCGAGTGCAGGTGCAGCTGCAGCGCTGAGCGTGGCGGCGTCGAGCACAAGTGCGCTGGCAGCGGCCGGAACCGGCGAAGGGTCGACTGGAAATACGAATGCGAATGCGCTCGCGGCTCTTGCGAATGTCACCGATGCTGCGGGGCAGACGATCAATGGGAACCTGGCGGCGATGCTTGCGAGTATCGGGTCAACGTCCTCCGGGCTGCAAAGCAGCAGTACGGCGCAGCAGGCTTCGCTGACGCAGTTACGACGCTGCAGAGCACGCAGTCGGGCGTAAATCTAGATACCGAGGCTGCCAACCTGACGCAGTATCAAAGGTCTTATCAGGCGGCGGCGCAGCTGATGACGATTATCGACAAGCTGATGGCTTCGGCGATCAACATCGGAGTCCAGACGGCTGCGGTGTGAGGCGGAAGCAACCCGGAGGCAGGAAGATGCAGGTCAATCCGAACTACAGTGCGACGCTTGCGGCGGCTATTTCAGCCTCTACCGCTCGGGAACAACAGCTGACAGGGGAGTTGTCGAGCGGCCTGCGTGTTTCTACCCTCTCGGCGGACCCGGTTGCGGCGAGTACGAATGTGCAGCTTGCGGGAACGCTTTCGCAACTGGACTCGTTTGTCCAGGGGGCGAGCGGGGATCAGAGCCTGCTGCAGGTAACGGACTCGACGCTGGGCGAGGTGGTGACGCAGATCACGTCTGCCGTGAGTCTTGCAACGCAGGGGGCCAACGGAACGCTGACGCCGGCGAATCTTGCTTCGCTTGCCCAGAAGGCGACGGCGATTCGTGACAGTGTGCTCGCGCTTGCCAATACAAGCTACCAGGGAAGTTACCTTTTCAGCGGGAGTGCGGGGCAGACCAAACCGTTTACGCTGGACACCACGACAACACCTGCAAGTGTCACCTATGCAGGCGACACGGTGACGAGGTATATCCAGACACCGAGTGGCCAGAGCCTTGCCCTGAACGTGCCGGGGTCGGCTGTTTTTACGTCGGGCTCGGGGAGTGTGCTGGGATCGCTGAATCAGCTTGTGGCTGATCTGCAGAGTGGATCTTCGGCAGGGGTGGCGACGGATTCGACCGCATTGACGAGCGCGCTGGCAGCCTTATCGACGCAACGTGCGGGGCTGGGATCGTCGTTGAGCCAGTTGAATGCGACGTCAACGTATTCACAGACCGAAGCGGCTGGGCTTCTAGCGCAACAGTCCACCCTGTTGTCTGCGGACCTGGCGTCGGTGGCGACTGCGTTTTCAGCAGCACAGGTGCAGCACCAGGCGCTGATCAGCGTGGTTTCGGGTCTGAGTCAGAATGATTTGTTCAGTTACATCAAGTGAAATGAAGCCGGGCTGGAATCTCCTTATACTGGGAATGTGCTCGGAGCTTTCGTCAGTGCGGTGCGGTTGTGGTGGGATGGATGCAGAGGGTTTCGCCTGAGGCCATGGCGGAGCCCCTATCTTCGTTGGCGGGTCGAGACATACTCGGGCAAGCCTGCAGGAAGTTTGAAGCTGGGCGATTTCGTGGCGCTGTTTATGGCCGAACGTGGACAGATTCTGCATTATTTGAGCTGGCTTGGGGAGTTGCGCGAGCTGGCGAGCGAGAGGAAACGCTGAGTGGGCTGGACTCGGAGACGTATGCTGGGCGTGGCTGGACGGGCTGGATTGGGCGCGGCGGTTCTGCCGTGGATGGCGGGATGTAGGAAGCATGTGCCGTTGGCGGGGACACCACCGGCTCCTGCGCCTGCTGCTTCACCCGGGGGAACGACGGGGTCCGACTCCCTGAAGGCCCATGCTGCGGCGAAGAATCTGCTGTATGGGTGCGCGGTTGCGACGCAGTTGCTGGGTAAGGATGCCGAGTATGAGCAGCTGGTGCGGGAGCAGTCATCGATCGTGGTGGCTGAGAACGCGATGAAGTGGGGACCGATGCGTCCTTCGGTCGACGGATTTTACTTCGAAGAGGCGGATCGCTTCGTGGCGTTTGCCGAGGCCGGTGGGATGAAGATTCGCGGGCACAATCTTTGCTGGCATCGGCAGCTTCCGAAGTGGTTTGCGGCCGGGGCGAACAAGGGGAATGCAAGGAAGCTGCTGACGGAACACATCCAGAAGGTGGCTGGACGGTATGCGGGGAAGATCCACTCGTGGGACGTAGTGAACGAGGCTGTGCTGCCGAAGGATGGGCGTCCGGACGGGCTGCGGAAGAGCCCGTGGCTGGAGTTGATGGGGCCGGAGTACATCGATGTGGCGTTCCGGACGGCGCGTGAGACGGATCCGAAGGCTCTTCTGACTTACAACGACTACGGTATCGAAGGGGAGGATGAAGAGTCTGCAGCAAAGCGGCGGGCGGTGCTTGCGCTGGTAGGTGGGATGAAGGAACGGGGTGTTCCGATCGATTGTGTCGGGGTGCAGTCTCATATCGGGGCGACCGATAGCTACGGAGCGGGACTGAAGGATTTTCTGGCTGCGGTGCGTGGGCTGGGGCTGGAGATGCTGATTACAGAGATGGATGTGAACGACCGCAAGCTGATGGCGGAGCCGCCGGTGATCGACCGCGAGGTGGCGAAGACTTATGGCGATTATCTGGGGCTGGTGCTGAAGGAGCGCAAGGTGAAGGCGGTGCTGACGTGGGGCATTACGGACCGGAATACGTGGTTGAACTCGGAGGATGCGCGGGAGGATCACCAGCCGGAGCGGTGTTTGCCGTTCGATCGGGAGCTGAAGCCGGTGGACGCGTTTTATGCGATGCGCAAGGCGTTTGATGGTGCGGCTTCGCGGGGGTAGGGTTTCTTTAAGGAATAAGCAGATCCCCCGCTTTGCGGAGGCTGACAAGTCTACGGGTTTTCTGGTTTGGTCTGGTTCGTTATGGTGGAGTGCGCATCTGAAGGTGAGGTTGAAAATCAATTCTGGAGTGAGGTTTTAGATGGGTGAGTTTGTGAAGTTGACGGCGAACGATGGCAGCGAGTTGAAGGCGTATGTGGCTCGGCCCGAGGGCACGCCCACCGGGGCGGTGGTGGTGGTGCAGGAGATCTTCGGTGTGAACTCGCATATCCGCAGCGTTGCGGACGAGTATGCGAAGGAAGGCTATGTTGCCATCGCACCGGCGTTGTTCGACCGCCTGGAGAAGGATGTCGAGCTGAACTATGACGAAGCCGGCATGAAGAAGGCGTTCGAGCTTTATGGCAAGCTGAATGTCGACACGGCTCTGCTGGACGTGGCTGCAGCGTACAAGTTTGTCGAGGCGGAGGATCACAAGGGGATCGCAGTGATCGGGTTCTGCTACGGCGGACTGATGGCATGGCTTTCGGCGACGCGTGGCGAGACGGTGAAGATGCGGCCTTCGTGCACGGTTGGCTATTATGCCGGCGGTGTGGGCAATGTGGCCAAGGAAGAGCCGAGCTGCCCGGTGATGCTGCACTTTGGCGCGGCGGACACGCATATTGGACAGGACCAGGTGAATGCTGTTCGCGAGGCGCATCCGGAGGTCGAGGTGTTTGTGTATGAGGGCGCGGGGCATGCGTTCAACCGTTCGCCTGACCCGAAGAGCTATAGCCCGGAGTCGGCGAAGCTTGCCAAGGAGCGTACGCTGGCTTTTCTGAAGACGCACATTGCGTAATGAGGGTTTTAGGAGGTGCGGCGACGGATGTTTTCGTCGCCGTTCCGCCAATGCATAACCTTTCAGTGCTAAACTTCTGTAGACACTTTGAGAGTGGATTAGAAGAATCAGGAGTAAGAACCGCTGTGCTGGCAACCGCTAAGAAGACGGACATTATCGAGAAGTTTCGCACCCACGACTCTGATACAGGGAGCCCTGAGGTGCAGATTGCAATTTTGAGTGAGCGTATTACGGAGCTCACCGAGCATTTCAAGACGCACAAGAAAGATCATGGTTCACGGCGTGGTTTGCTGATGCTTGTGAGCAAGCGTCGTAGCTTGCTGGATTACCTGAAGAAGATCGACGCGGACCGCTACCGCGATGTGATCGGCAAGCTCGGTATCCGCAAGTAAGCCACCGCAACGAATATCCGCAACAGGGCATTTTCCAACAAGCCGGGGGCGCGTTTTCAGAGAGTGCAGCCCCGGCGGGAATCCGCTTCATGAATCCAGGCACGGCCTGTTCTGCGAACACCGCACAGTTAGTCGAGGAGTTGAAGATGCTCCTTGAGCGGAGAGTTTGACGATGCAGGGTGTTTTCTCCCTGGTTTGTGAAGTATCCTGCTGCGGCAGGTTTGCCAGAGTGTTTGCTTTGCATGGGACGCAGCCAGACCTTCTTGTCTGAGCTGCGTCTCCGTGCGTTTGCGCGGTTTCGCCTGTACTGGTGGCGCGCGACACAAGTTCCTATATATAGATTGATGACGAGAGAAGAGGGCATAAGCCATGAAGCATGATGTGACGGTAGAGCTTGCCGGCGGCAAGCAGATCAAGTTTGAAACGGGACGGATGGCGAAACAGGCCTCCGGTGCGGCCTTTACGACGTCGGGCGACAACGCTGTCCTTGCGACTGCGGTCGCTTCGCCGGATCCGAAGGAAGGGATTGACTTTTTCCCGCTAACGGTTGAGTACAGGGAGTTTACCTATGCCGGCGGCCGGATCCCGGGTGGGTTTATCAAACGCGAAGGGCGCCCGAGCGAGAAGGAAGTGCTGACAAGCCGCCAGATCGATCGGCCGATCCGGCCGCTTTTTCCCGAGGCTTTCCGCAACGAGACGCAGGTTGTGGCGTTTGTCTACTCGGCTGACAAGGAGAATGATCCGGACGTTCTGGGCATCAACGGTGCGAGCTGCGCTCTGGCGCTGTCGGATATTCCTTTCCATGGGCCGGTGGGTGCGGTGCGTGTGGGGTACGTCGATGGCCAGTTTTTGGTGAATCCTACATATGCCGAGCGCGAGAAGAGCGAGCTGAACATCATGGTGGTCGGCACGGCTGACGGCATTGTGATGGTGGAGTCGGGTGCGAAGGAGATCTCGGAAGAGAATGTGGTTGGCGCGATCGAGTTTGCGCACGAGGAGATCAAGAAGATCTGCGCAGGCATCGAGGAGCTGGTGAAGCTTGCCGGCAAGACGAAGCGCACGGTGAATGCGGTCGAGACGGATCAGGCTTACCTGGGCGATCTGAACTCGAAGGTCGGCGACCGGCTGCGGGATGCGCTGGATACGCATAAGCACCCGAAGTTTGAGAGCTACGCGCTGGTGAAGGAGATCAAGGATGAGCTGAAGAAGGATTTGTCGGCCGAGGATGCTTCCGCTCCGAAGAAGCTGAGCAAGTATTATGAGTTGCTGCGCGAGAACATCTTCCGCGAGCAGGTTCTCAATGACCGTATCCGGCCTGACCACCGTGCTTTCGACCAGATTCGTGAAGTAACGGTTGAAGTTGGGGTGCTGCCCCGGGTGCATGGTTCGGCGCTGTTCACACGGGGCGAGACGCAGGCGCTGGTTTCGGCGACGCTGGGTACGACCGATGATGCGCAGCGTATGGAGAGCTACGAGGGCGAGGTGAAGCGCCGCTTCATGCTGCACTATAACTTCCCGCCGTTCTCGGTTGGCGAAGTGGGGCGTATGACGGGTGTGGGCCGGCGCGAGATCGGGCATGGTGCGCTGGCTTGGCGCGCGATTGAGGCCGTGCTGCCGGGTGAGGATGAGTCGCCGTACACGCTTCGCGTGGTGTCGGACATTCTGGAGTCGAACGGTTCTTCTTCGATGGCGTCGGTTTGCGGTGCTTCGCTGGCGCTGATGCAGGCGGGTATTCCGTTGAAGGGTGCCGTGGCGGGTGTGGCGATGGGCCTGGTGAAGGAAGGCGACAAATATGCCATCCTGACCGACATCGCGGGTGCGGAAGATCACTATGGCGATATGGACTTCAAGGTAGCCGGCACTCGCAAGGGGATTACGGCGCTGCAGATGGACATCAAGATCATGGGAATTACGCCGCAGATTATGCGGGAGGCGCTCGAGCAGGCTCGTCGGGGCCGGCTGCAGCTGCTGGATACGATGGACGCGACGATCTCGGGTGCGAATGAGCAGAAGAGCGCGTTCGCTCCGCGGATTCACACGATGCAGATTCCGACGGACAAGATCCGCGACCTGATCGGACCGGGCGGCAAGGTGATCCGCGGGATCATCGATGCGACCGGTGTGAAGATCGACGTGGACGACACGGGCCGGGTGAACGTGGCTTCGAGCGATGCGGATGGTCTGTCGCGCGCGATCCAGATGATTACCGACCTGACGGCTACGCCAGAGATTGGGAAGACTTATCTCGGCAAGGTGGTTCGGCTGGCGGAGTTTGGTGCGTTTGTCGAGATCTTCCCGGGGACGGATGGGCTACTGCACGTCTCCGAGATTGCGGAGCATCGCGTCAAGGAAGTGAAGGATGAGCTGCGCGAGGGCGATCAGATTCTGGTGAAGGTGCTGGCGATCGAAGGCAACCGGATCAAGCTTTCGCGCAAGGCTGTGCTGCGCGAGCAGCGTGCGAAGCTTGGGCTGCCGGAGGTTCCGGAGGCTGGCGAGGCTCAGCGTGGACGTGGTCCGCAGGCTCCTGCGGCTCCCGCACCGGTGGAGGCGATTGCAGCCGAGGGCGAGGAGTTTGACGACGACGATGAGGATATCGACGACGAGGATGTTGAGGGCGAGGAGACGGACGAGGTCGATGAGCCGAACTTCAATCGCGCCGATGCTCCGGTAACGGCGGGTCAGCCTGGCGGACAGCCGGGTGGACGTCCGGCGGGTCCTGGTGGCGCGGGTGGACGTCGTCCGGGTGGACGTCGCCGTCGCGGCGGCCGTCGTCCGGGTCAGGGTGGCGGTGGCGGCAATGCCGGTGGCGGTTCTGGTCGTCCGCAGGCGTAAGCAGGTCAAAGT
Source organism: Lichenicola sp. (assembly GCA_964658635.1). Taxonomy (GTDB): domain Bacteria; phylum Acidobacteriota; class Terriglobia; order Terriglobales; family Acidobacteriaceae; genus Edaphobacter. The sequence continues at coordinate 19,938 of CAZZZP010000010.1, forward strand.
GAGGAAGAGGGTCGCGCTACGGCGCGGCTCTTTTCTGTTTTGAGGGTGGAGTGGATGCGGAAGCAGGTTTGGCTTGGGTTTGGGGTGTATTGCCTGGTGGCGGGCTCGACGTGGCTTGCCGTGGCATATCTTGCTCCGACGTGGCCGGATTTGCTGCGGCTGTGTTTCCATGATGGCCTGCTGTGCGTGCTGTTTGGGGTGGCGTGTTTTTTGCGGAGAGAGACGCTCCCCTGGCAGTTGCTGGGCGAAGCGGGCGCCTGGTGCGGGGTTCTTTTCGCGGGTGCGCCCCTGGTGTCAGCGGGGGCTGGCGGGAGTGTCAGCGGTCTGACCCAGGTGCTGATCTTTGCGATTGTGCCCGTGATGACGGTGTTTGTCATGGGACAGCGCGAGGCGGACGGCGAAGGGATGCGGATGCTGGTGCCTGTCCTTGCCGGGATGGGTGGGCTTGCGCTGCTGCTGCCGTTTGAGTGGCCCAACACGGGCGTGGGCTGGGGCTGGTTCTTGGGTTTGCTGGGATGTGCGGCGTTGATTGCGGTTGCCGGGATCAGGCTGAAGAGTTTGCTGGAGGGACGGGCGTTGATGCCGGTCGCTGCTGCGGGATGTGCGGTGGCGGCTGTTCTGGCCGGGCTTGGGTGGCGGGTCTTTGAGGCTGGACCGGTGGAGATGCGCGTGGGGCAGGGGCTGGTCGAGGTGGGCTGGGCGGTTGTAGTGGACGGGACGCTGGTTTTGCTGATGCTCTGGCTGGTCAGGAAGATGAGCCCGGTGGAGTTTTCGGTGCGTTTTCTGATGGTCCCATGGGTGACTCTTGTTGGGGGACTGATCGTGACGCGGGAGCCGGTTGGGTGGACGAGTCTTGCGGGGCTGGTTCTGGCGGGCGGTGCTGGGGGGTATGTTTTGCTGGGTTCGCGCGAGGCTTGAGGGTTCCTTCCTGTGTACTGGAAGTGGATTGAGATGGGCGGTTGGGGCGGATACACTCGAAGGATGGCTGCTTCGATGTACATCGTGGTCGAGGGTGAGGATCCGGGCTTCGACATATTCGTGAATGGCCGGGCGCTGGCTCGCCATGAAGATGCGCTGGAGAAGCTGGCGATGGCGCTTGGCGTTAGGCCGCTGATCGAGTTTTTTTCGGCGGATGAGAACTCGATGTCGCTTTTGATTGAAGAGGGAGCGGGGAATCCGGAGCTGATGAAGCGGCTGCCTCCGCCGCAGTGGTACTTCGGGAGCGAGGGTCTGGCTACGGTGGAGGCGCTGGTGGAGTCGCTTCGGGAGGAACCGCACAAGCTCGGGTCCGAGGGCCCGCATGTTCTGGAGGAGCTGGAAGACTACATGCGCGTGCTGCGGAAGACGGATGAGCGCGGCTTGCGGTGGCACCTGGCGGTGAGCTGGAAGTGAAGGACTGCCTGGAGCGCAGATCTAAGCGGTCATCGTTGCGATTCGCTGAGCGCTCTCGCGAAAGGACTTGGTGGGCGTATCAGTCCGGGATGGGGTGTTGGTCAATGGCACTGGTTCAGATCAATTCTGGCGAGAACGGCATTTCTCGTTTTCATTCCTGTTGAGAACGCATATCGAGGTCGCTGAGTGAATTGCCCTGTCAAGGTCGATCGAGGTTTGGTTTCGGTTGACGGCATCCTCCCGGACACCGGGTATTTGAGCGGTTGCGGGAGACCCAGAGAAAGCCATTTGCTGGAGTAAGTTTTCTGATGAGTGGGGAAACAGAGTGATCGAATGCAGGGCTGCCACGAAGAACTATGCCTCTAGAGCCGTTCTGCGAGGCATAGACCTGGTTGTAGAACCTGGAATCTGTGCTTTGTTGGGGGCTAACGGTGCAGGCAAGTCCACGCTGCTCCGCTTACTCTCAGGTTTGGAGGAGCCAGACGGTGGTTCCGTGTTCGTCGGCGGACTGGCTTTCCGCGATCATAGAGTTGAAATTCTGCGGAACTTAGGTGTAGTTCCCGAGGGGCTCGGGCTGTTTGACTCCTTGACCATCCTCGAGAATCTGCTGGCAGTTGGGCCTATTTACGGACTCACGAAGAGCGAGACGGCCGCACGAGCCGCGAACCTCCTGGCATTGCTCGATCTAACCCACGGACGCCACACCGTGGCACGCAATGGATCGTTCGGCATGCGGAAGAAGACCGCCCTGGCGATGGCCCTGCTGCACAAGCCGAAGGTTCTGTTGCTGGATGAGCCGTTTGAGGGTATCGATCCTGCATCGTCCGCGGTCATCCAGATGCTGCTCGGCCAACTTTCCCGTGATGGGGTCACGATCTTGCTCACCTCCCACATTCTGTCCGTAGTGCAAAAGATAGCCACCCGTGTCGTCATTCTTCACAAAGGTCGGATTGCATCGGATTTCGACCCGTCAGCAACAGAAGCAGCCATTGAGGAGGTGTACTTCAGCATCACCGGCAAGCCACAGTCGGAGGTGCTGGATTGGCTCAGACCCTAGCCCTGCTATCCCTGCTCAAGGAACTGATGGTGAAGGAACTGAGCAGCTCTTCCTCCGTGCGATTCAACAACTTCCTGTTCTGTATCCTCTTTATTCTGTCCGCGGGGGGCGGGGGGCCGAAAGCACAATTCCAGAGTACCTTCTTCTTTCAACTTGTCCTCCTCGTGCCTCTGCTTGTTACTTTTTCTGTGGATACTCAGCATCGATTGCCTCCCGCGCGAGTTGTTACGTGGCCACTGACAGGTACCCAAAAACTCTTACTCAGCTCAGTAAGTTTTACGTTGAATCCGTTGTTTATCGTCTTGTTTCTTGGCTACCTGTTCTGGATGGGCTTAGCCGCCAGTCTCTTTATTGTTCTCCTGGCACTCATCGTTCATGCGTTGGTATACGCCGCTGGCCGTCTCCCATCCAAAGTAGGAATGCCTGCGGGTCTCAGCCTTTCAAGGGCACCACTGAAGCTTGGCGGAATCGCGCAAGAGACGTGGCGGGAGTTGCTGGGAACCCTGGACTTCTGGACAGCGCTTCTTATCGCCGTTAGCGGAACTCTTTATCGACTGTTCGGGCGGGCACCAGAGCCCGAAGCATTTCCTATGCTGTCGTTATTTGTAGGGATTGCCATGAGCACAGTTGCGCAACGCATGCTGCGTCTCGATGAAGGGCGAGCGTTGCTGCGCTATCGCCTTCTGCCGATCGCAGGTTGGAAGCTGCTGGTCACGCAGGACATGACGTTCCTGATCCCGCTCGCCATCTTGGTCTCCCTCCTCAGTCTGCGAACAGGTGTTGCCTTTGGCTTGGTCGCTCTCGCGGTCGGACGATACCCGTCGCTGAGACAGCGGGCGAACCAGCGTAGATGGCGTTTCGTTGGAGGAGACCCACGTTTCGGTGCAGCAGAGATTCTGCTGGGTGGTGTGGGTGGAATCGGAGCAGCAAGAATGGGACTCTGGGTCTTAGCCGTTGCCTTCGCCTTCTACGTGGGTTCGGTATTCTGGGGCGACATGCTCTGGAAACGCTCTTTGGCTGCTTAGCCTATTTCTGGAATGATGCCGAATTGCCAATGCATGCACCGACTTGGGTTAGTACCGACGACCCTGTTTCTCGAAAGCAATGCGCTGTGCTTTCCGACTTCGGCTATAGGCCGATGCCTTGATGCGCTGCTTCGTATGAGCGTGCGAGCTCATCGCTGGAGGGGCGAGTTACGCCGGTGTTAGTGGCGGGTTTCGGTGAAGCCTGCTTCGTTCGCGGTGAGGTCGCCGGCTGAGAGGCGGCGGTGGAAGAAGTCGTAGACGAGGCCCATGAGGGCGTGTGCGTGGGCGGGATCGTAACGCGGGCCTTCGTCGCGGAGGAAGGCGTGGGCACCATTGACCTCGTGCCAGTTGAGACGGGTGTTGAGCTCGGTGAGGCGGGTGAGGAGTTTGAGGCGGCCTTCGGCGGGGACGTGAGGGTCCTGGCGTCCCCATGCCATGAAGAGCTCGCCGTGGATGTCGGCGGCGCGGGCGAGGGAGTCGTCGCGCTTGCCTTCACCGAGGGTGCCGGCGTGGATGTCGGTGGCATAGAAGCAGACGGTGCCTGAGACTTCGGGGTTGATTGCGGCGCGGAAAGCGAGGTGGCCGCCCATGCAGATGCCCATGGCACCGACTTTTCCGGTGGCGTCGGGGCGGGAGAGCAGGTGCCTGATGACGGCCTTGGCGTCGTCGTCGTAGGCCTTGAGGGGCTTGTGCGTCTTGAGGAAGTTGCCGCGGTCGGAGCCTGCCTGGTCGTAGGCGAGGGCTGTGCCGGGTGCTTCGTACTCGTGATAGACCTCGGGGACGGCGACGACGTAGCCCTGGCCGGCGAGTTGCGCGGCGGTGCGGCGGATGGGGCTGGTGACCTGGAAGATCTCCGAGAAGAAGACGATGCCGGGGTACTTGCCGGGCGCGGCGGGACGCACGATATGGGTGCGCATGGGACCTGTGGGGGTATCGAGGTCTACGTATTCATCGCTGATGATAATCATTGTCCGGAAATGGTAGCACCCGGCTTCGGCGGTTCGCTGAGCAGGGAGGTGCGCGTGGGGTTTAGCGCAGATTAGCTGTTGCTGTGGAGTGGAGGGATCGTGCAGAGCCGTTTTCCTTGGAAGAAAACGGCGTCGATATCTGAACCTCCCTGTACACCCACAGCTAATCTGCTCTAGCTCTCTGCGAGGGCTTCGAGTTTTTCGATGAAGGCATTGAGCTCGGCCGTGTCTTTTGGGTTTAGACGGTGGAACTCGAGGCCGAGGATGCGGGCGTGGTCGCTGGTGTGGCGGATGGAGGCGAGGACACGGAAGCTGAGGGAGGCAGCTTCGAGACGCACTTCGACGATGTCGGTGGACTGGAAGGGGACTTCGGCGTCCATCCAGGCGAGGCAGCCGGCGACGCTGATGTCGAAGATCGAACCGGAGAGGGTTGGACCGGAGAGTGCGAGGCGGACGGTGATGAGGCCATTCTGACCATAGCGCTGGTGCCTGCGCCGGCGGAGACTGGACTGTTGACCGCGACGCAGGCTCGACTCTTTGTCCTTGGTGGTCTGCATTCTGGTTGGGCCTTTCTTCAATCGGAGTGATACAGAGAGGAATATCGGGTGAGGCCGGAGCGGGTTTCGGCGGTGTGTCAGGCTGCGACATGAGGTCCGACTGCGAGCTGCCTGAGCCGCGGGTGTGCTGGGAAGTGCGCCGGGTGCAGGGCGTGGGCGATGCAGGCGAGGCCTTCGGTGAGGTTGAAGGAGGGTGTGTTGAGGAACTCGTCGGGGATGCAGAAGACGCGGTTGGTGCGGACGGCTCGGAGGTTCTGCCAGTTGCGCTGGGCGATGACGCGGTCGAGGGGGACGCGGTCTCCGGCTCCGCACCAGGCGAAGAGGAGGATGTCGGGGTCGGCGAGTGCGACCTGCTCGGCGTTGATGTGGGCGCCGGGTGTGCCGAGGAAAGTTCCGTTTGCGGCGGCGATGAGCTCGGCGATCCAGGGCTGGGAGGCGAAGAGAGGTTTGCCCCACTCCTCGCAGTAGACGGCTTGCGCGGGGAGAGTGGAGCAGGTGGAGCGGGTGTGGGAGATGAGTGCCTGGAGGGTGTGGATGAGGGTTTCGGCGACGGGGAGGGCGTCGACCTGGCGGGCGATAAGGCGGGTGTCGGCGAAGATGTCGGCGAGGGTGTGCGGCGCGAGGGCCAGGGTGGGGACGCCGGCCTTGAGGATGGCGGTGAGGGACTCGATGCGGTAGGGGACCGAGGCGATGACGAGGTCGGGCTTTGTGAGGAGGAGGGCCTGCTGGTCGGAGTCGGAGAAGCACCAGGAGTCGGGGAGGACGGGGATCTGGCGTGCGGCTAGATCGGGTAAGGCATCGACGCACCACTTGGTCGCGGCGCAGATTTGAGAGGCTGCGCCGAGGTGCGCGAGGGTGATGGCGACGGATGGCTGCAGGCTTACGATGCGCATCGGAGCTAGGGTTTAGAGAGTGCCGGCTGATTTGAGCTTGGTGTACCTGCTGCCTGGCGGTCGAGCTTGCGCTGACGGCGGCGCTGCATGTAGGCGTTGAAGTCCGGGGAGAACTCGAGGAGCTGGGCGCCGATCATACCTTCAAGGGTGACGGTAAAGGCGTTCTGGACGGTGAGCTCGAAGCCGCGCTCGTCTGAGGGGTAGTAGACGTTCGAGATGCCGCCGGAGATCAAATTACCGAGGATGTTCGAGGTATTGAACTGCTTTTTGCCGTTGTCTCCGTAGCAGATGAAGGATGTGATCGCCGAGTAGTAGATACGGGAGAGCACCTTGCCTTCGCCCTTACGGTAGTAGCGGGGATCCTGGTGGAGAATGACGGGGAGTGCGGCGTTGCCGACGACATTGCCGATGGCGTTGTCTGCGTAGCTGGCTCCGATGCGCTTGCCGAGGCCCAGGGGACCGTGATGGTAGCCGGTGTGACTGTCTTCGAGCTCACCGATGCCTCCGCCTGCGACGACTGCGAGGCCGATGGTGTAGGGATCGATGATGGTGTGGTAGGAGAGGTCGAACTTTTCTTTGGGGGTAAGCGGAACCGTTTTTCCGCTGATAACGACGTTGAAGAGAGGGAGGACGCCACCTGCGCGCTGCTTTTCGGCTTTTTTGACCTCACGCTCGCCCTCTTCGCGGCGTTCACGCTCCTGGCGTTCTGCCTGGGTCTCCGTCCTGGGCGGTGGGCCGGGCATCTGGGGAGGCGAGGTGACCTGCTGGTTGTAGCTGGGGGCGTCAGGGAGAGAGGCGACAGAGGAACTGTACTCGGCGGGGCCTGCTGCAGCGGAGTTGAGAAGACCTGTTGCGTTTGCCGAGTGGGTTTGTCCAGGAGAGGCCGAGGAGGCGAGCGCCAAGAGGACAGACGCGTACAGGGGATAGTGCAGGTTCGATTTCACGAGGTGAGGATATCCAAGGGGGTACGGATTTTGTGGCGTAACTGACTAGACGCGCTTTGAAGTGGCGGGGACTCAGGAAGCTGGCCGGACAGGCCGAGAAAGTGGGCGGATGGCTAACTGAAAAGGAACTCTTTGGTGCGGAGTTCTTTGACGGTGTCGCGGAGTTTGGCGGCTTTCTCGAATTCGAACTTTTTCGCGGCTTCGCGCATGTCGGATTCGAGTTTGGAGATGTAGACGTCTAGCTCGGCCTGTGTGGAGAAGTCGGGGATGCCCTCGGCCTCATCTGTCAGATCGGCATAATCGGCCTTGAGAATACCGGCGAGGCCCATGTCGATGGCGCGGATGATGGTTTGCGGAGTGATGCCGTGCTCTTCGTTGTAGGCGACCTGCTTTTCGCGGCGGCGGTCGGTCTCGTTGATGGCGCGCTGCATGGAGTCGGTCATCTTGTCGGCGTAGAGGATGGCGCGGCCTTCGAGGTGGCGGGCGGCGCGGCCGATGGTCTGGATGAGCGAGCCCTGGGAGCGCAGGAAGCCTTCCTTGTCGGCGTCGAGGATGGCGACGAGCGAGACTTCGGGAAGGTCGAGGCCTTCGCGGAGGAGGTTGATGCCGATGAGGACGTCGTACTCGCCCTTGCGGAGGTCGCGGAGGAGCTTGATGCGCTCGAGCGTCTCGATTTCGGAGTGCATGTAGCGGCAACGGACACCGACCTCGGTGTAGTAGTTGGCTAGATCCTCGGACATGCGCTTGGTGAGGGTGGTGACGAGGACGCGCTGGTCGAGCTTGACGCGGTCGCGGATCTCGGCGAGGAGGTCGTCGATCTGGCCCTTGACAGGGCGGATTTCGACGGGTGGGTCGACGAGACCGGTGGGGCGGATGACCTGTTCGACGACTACGCCGGCGGATTTGGTGAGCTCGTAGGGGCCGGGGGTGGCGGAGACGTAGATGATCTGTCCGGTGCGGCCTTCGAACTCGTCGAACTTGAGGGGACGGTTGTCCATGGCGCTGGGCAGACGGAAGCCGTAGTCGACGAGATTCTGCTTGCGCGAGCGGTCGCCGTGCCACATGCCGTGGAGCTGCGGAACAGTGACGTGGGACTCGTCGATGAAGAGGAGGTAGTCGCGGGGGAAGTAATCGAGCAGCGTCGGCGGTGGTTCGCCGGGGAGCCGGCCGGAGAAGTGGCGGGAGTAGTTTTCGATGCCGTGGCAGTATCCGACGGACTTAATCATCTCGAGATCGAAGCGGGTGCGCTGGTGGATGCGCTGGGATTCGACGAGGCGGCCGGTGTTTTCGAGCTCTTTCTCCCACCATTCCATCTCGGCGAGGATGGAGTCGGAGGCGGTCTTTTTGCGCTCGGGTTGAACGACGTAGTGGGATTTGGGGTAGATGGGCAGGCGGGAGTACTTCTGGCGGACGGTGCCGAAGAGGGGGTCGATCTGTGTGAGGGAGTCGATCTCGTCGCCGAAGAGCTCGATGCGGTATGCGTTTTCGTCGTAGGTGGGGAAGACTTCGATGATGTCGCCGCGGACGCGAAAGGTACCGCGGCGGAAGTCTACGTCGTTGCGCTCGTAGAGGATCTCGACAAGGCGGCGGGTGATGTCTTCGCGGCGGATCTTCTGGCCTTTTTCGAGTAGGAGGAGCATGCCGTAGTAGGCCTCCGGCGAGCCGAGACCATAGATGCAGGAGACGGAGGAGACGATGATGGCGTCGCGGCGCTCGAAGAGGGAACGGGTGGCGGAGAGGCGGAGCTTGTCGAGCTCCTCGTTAATAGTGGCCTCTTTTTCGATGAAGAGGTCGCCGGAGGGGATGTAGGCCTCGGGCTGGTAGTAGTCGTAGTAGGAGACGAAGTACTCGACGGCGTTGTTAGGGAAGAACTGCTTGAACTCGTGGTAGAGCTGGGCGGCAAGGGTCTTGTTGTGGGCGAGGATGAGCGCGGGGCGCTGGACTTCCTCGATGACCTTGGCCATGGTGAAGGTCTTTCCGGAGCCCGTGACGCCGAGGAGGACCTGATCTTTTTCGCCGGCGGCGAGGCCGGAGACGAGTTCTGAGATGGCGCGGGGCTGGTCTCCCTGGGGTTTGTACGGGGTTGTGAGCTGAAACTCCATCTTTTCAGGATAAATGGGATTTTGTCAGGACTCCCCACGCTTTACCCAGGCATTTTGGTCGTGGAAATGACGCAGGTAGGCAAAGCATGGAAAACGATCAAGCCGTTTTCCACCCTTCGCACAGCCGGTTGGAAGACGTTGATGAAGGTCGCGTCTCCCACATTTCCACGACCAAGGCGACGAGATGAGATAAGAAGAAAGGTGCATCTGCCTGTTCTTGTCAGTCTGAGAATGACGGGCGGATTGTCTTCGAGGATGCGACATTCCAGGACACATTCTGAATCAATCAGGGTAGTGGTAAACGCAATCAACGCAGTCCCCGACCAATGAAAATGAGGAAGGCCATGATTGCGGTTGCAGCGACGAAACCCCATGCCGCGCTCCGGGCAAGGTAGACGGCTGGCGAGACTCCCCGCGATACCAACTCGCCCTGCATGTTCGGCAAGCCAAACATGCCCGATGCAGCGCCGAAAGAAGATAACGCCGCCAACGCAAGCGCAGACCCACGTCCCATCGCCTGGCTCATCGCCGGGGCCGCCACAGCCAGACCGGTCGCGCCCATGGTTTGGGTCAGCAGGCCGGTAAAGCACGCAAGCAATCCGGCAGCGACGTAAGGGATCCAGACGAGACGAAACAGGCGACCGATCCGGTCATCGAACCCCGCCCATCGTTTAAGCTCAAACGCGGCTGTCCGCATGGACACGAAGTACAGTGCTCCGCCAAGCAGAAACAGCCCGGCTCGCCAATTGAGAGCAGGATGGAGCTGGGCGATCATTTCGGCAGCATCTCCCAGACCAGTTAGACCGCTGAAAGCGACGTAACCCGAGGAGATGAGCAAACTAAAGACCATATAAAGCCACAAGAGAAAACGAAAGCGGGTTGCCTTCGGCGATATCAGATGGAGCATCATCCAAGCTATCAAACCGGCACCGAATTGCAGACCGGGACCTGCTGCCTTGATTCCTAGTGGAGGGGTGCCTGGGAAACGACAGGTCTCCCACCATCCCGTCAGCATGGTGTTGTGCCCGCCTGCAGCGAGACAATAACCGCCGTGACCAAGCGCCTCATGCGTCATTATGGAAGCGATGTAAGCGAGCATTCCGAGCGCAGCGAGCATGATTCCGCTGTCCCGAGAAGTAGCCTTTCTCATTGTCCGCTCTGCCTCGACTGTACCCTGACCGATCATCACTCACCTCAAGCTACAGGGAAGTGAACCGTAGCGAACTCTCGAATCTCGCTCTGCCCCGAGTTGGGTCCCGAGAATGTATGGTCCTGTCAGGAGGGTTTCTCGCTGAATGGCCAATCGCCGATGGACTCGCCCTTATGCTGAAGCGGCGACCAGAGGGCTTTTAGCGAAGGAGCCGTCTCGTATCGCTCTATCAAAGGGTTTTTGCGTATTCAGCGAAGCGATCTGAACGCCCAGGAGTCTATCGGCCGAACCGCGTAGTGCTCGTGCGTGAAGGTGGCCCGCTGCCCGCGATGCGTCGATGCGTCTGACTGCATTCGGCTCGCTGCTGTCGCAGCAAAGGCTGCTTATCGCCCAGTGGCAGACCGCATTGCATAAGCGGGGGCTGCATGCCTAACGCATGCCGACGGTCTTTCTCTTGCCGCTTTGCCCGGTCCCCGGAGCCGTGCCAGCGTAACAGCGCAGGGATTCGTAATCCCGTTCTCGGATCGGTCTGGAAGCTTCAGTCAGAAGAGCTGGGGCGATGGCTGGACCGACGCCTGGAATGGACAGGATCAGGCCGGCGTCACAAGGCGGCATGCTCGTTCCAGCATTCGCCACAGTCATGGCGGTTAACAGGGGATCGACGAGGCGCCTGGCGGCTGCGCCGGACCCTGCCGACGATGCAGCACGTGGACCTGATGCGGGGAAGATAGGAGAGTGTTGGAACCAGTCGCAAAGGAGATGTGATTAGGATGGAGGTGGAGGCGAGGACAGAGGATGAGTGCAGGAGTAGAGCTTTGGCTGGTTCGGCATGGGGAGACGGAGTGGAGTTTGAGCGGGGCGCACACGAGCCGGACGGATATCCCACTGACCGAACACGGGCGCAGACGGGCGGAGGAGTTACGAGACTTTTTGAAGGGAATGGAGTTTGCGAAGGTGCTGGTTTCCCCGATGCAGCGTGCGCGCGAGACGTGCGAGATTGCCGGGTTGGGTTCGCAGGCGGTGGTTGAGCAAGGTCTGATGGAGTGGGATTATGGCGAGAGCGAAGGCAAGACGACCAAGGAGATGCGCGAGAAGTACGGGAATCCGAACTGGAGCGTGTGGACGGGCGAGATTGTGGGCGGGGAGACGGTGGAGCATGTCGGAGAACGCGCTGACACCGTGATTGCGCACGCTTTGGACGGTGTGGAGGCTGGCGGCAAGGTAGCGCTGTTTGCGCACGCACATATTCTGCGGATCACGGCGGCACGTTGGATCGGGCTGGAGGCTGTGGGCGGGAAGCTGTTCGGACTGGGAACCGGAAGCGTGAGCGTGCTGGGATGGGAGCGCGAGACACGGGTGGTCAGCCGGTGGAATCGGATGTTTGAGTAGGCGGTGGCTGGCCTAAAGGCCCATGGCTGTGGGCCAGTCGCTTGCGTGATCTACCGTGGCGTCGGGGTGGGCGGCGGCGAGGGTAGCTGGGGAGAGGCCGTAGGTGCAGCCGAGGGAACGGGCTCCACAGGCTCGGGCAGTTTCGATGTCGACGTGTGAGTCGCCGATCATGACGGTCTCGGAGGGCAGGATTGGCGAGTCGTGGGGTTGGAGCGCGGAGGCTTCCGCGATGAGTCTAAGCAAGCCTTCGGGGTCAGGCTTCTTGGTTGCGAAGGAGTTGCCGCCGTAGTTCTGGAAGAAGTAGGGGGCGAGTCCCAGGTGGGCGCAGATGGCGCGGCTGGGGTGGACCGGCTTGTTGGTAAGGACGGCCATGGGGAGGTTGGGGTGACGGGAACGGATCTCGGCCAGGGCCTCAAGTACTCCCGGATAGACGGTGGTGAAGTCGAGCTTGTGGATCTTGTAGTAGGCGATGAACCAGTCGAGCGCTTCAGCGACGAAGGCATCGTCGTGGGGATCGGGCTCCTCGGCGATGAGGTGCGCGTGGGCGAGGGAGCGGCGGACGAGGGCGGAGGCTCCGTCTCCTATGTAGTTGGCGATGGTTGCGGGCGGCAGCTCGGGTTTGCCGTAGTGGGTGAGCGTCGCATTGATGGAGTTGGCGAGGTCGATCTGTGAGTCGACGAGGGTTCCGTCAAGATCGAAGACGAGGAGTCGGGGAGCTGTCATCTCCTCTATGGTATTGCTTCGAAGCCTGGTGAACGAGGAAGCCCTGCGGCCGGGCGGGTCGCAGGGCTTTCTGGCGGGAGGGGAGCTTAGTCGACCTGGATGTCGCCGGAACCGGTGTGCACTTCGAGCGCGGGACCGCCACCGTTGATGGGAACCGAGACGTGATGGTGCTCGGACTCGGAGGCGCCGGCGATACGGATGGAGCCGGAGCCGGTGCTGGCATCGACGTTGAAGTGCGATGAGCCGTTGGTGTGGAGGCGGATGGAGCCGGAGCCGGACTGGAGGCGGGATTCGCCGGCGATCTTGCCATCCGCGTCGATGTCGCCGGAGCCTGTGCGTGCGGTGAGCGCTCCGTTGAGCGAGTGAAGGCGAATGGAGCCGGAACCAGTGGAGGCTTTGACCTCGCCGGCAGAGCTTTGCTCCATGTCGACGTCGCCCGAGCCGGTGTGGAGTTCGGCTGGTCCGCCGATGCCATGGGCGCGGACGGAGCCGGAGCCTGTTTCCGCTTTGAGGAAGCGGCCGATGTTGTCGACTTCGATGTCGCCGGAGCCGGAACGAAGGTTGAGAGCGACACCCTTGGGGGCGGAGATCTCGTAATCAATGGTGATGTTGTTGTAGAGGTGACGGTCCTCAGGGCTGACGTCGCCGATGTGAACCTGGTTGCCGGACTGCTGCACGGGCGGATTTGCGACGATGCGGGCTATGCGGGAATCGATGTCGCCGCCGGAGTTCCAGCCGGCGTGGACGTGCGCCTTGATGTGCACCTGAGAGTCGGAACCGGGAGTGATGTGGATCTGGCCGGAACTGGTGGCGATGTACATATCTGCCGAGGGGGAGACGGTGAGAGTCCGCTCGAAATCTGCCGCGTAGGCGGATGCGGTGAGGAGAACAGCGGCGACGAGTGCACGTGAAAACATGGAAGGCTCCTGAACTTTGGGGTCGGAAAATAACTACTGCTGCAGGATGACTGGGTCGCCGTCCTTGAGACCGGAGATGACTTCAATCTTTGTGCCGTCGGAGAGACCGGTTTCGACGGCTACTGTGCGGCGGCCTGCTTTTTGTTTGGCGTCAGGGATCTCGATGGTGGCCTTGCGGTCCTTGTCGTATTTGACTGCCTGCTCGGGGACGGTGAGGACGTTCTTATGTTCATCGAGGAGGATCTCGGCATTGGCTGTCATGTTGGCTTTGAGCTCGCCGCCGGGATTGTCGATGGAGACGCGGACCTCGAAGGTGGTGACGTTATCTTTTTCCACGCCGAGGGGGGCAATGCGGGTGACTTTGCCGAGAAAGGTCTTGTCGCGGAAGGATTCGACCTTGATGCGTGCGGGCTGGCCGAGGAAAACTTTACCGATGTCGGCTTCGTCGACCTTGCCCTGCACGTAGACCTGGTGGGTGTCGCCGACGGTCATCACGAGGGTTGCGGTTGAGCCGAGAACGAGGATGGACGAGACCGCATCGCCTTTTTCGACGTCGCGGGAGAGGACGACGCCGTCCATGGGCGCGGTGATGTTGGTATAGGAGAGCTGCTCCTCGAGCTGCTTGAGAGAGGCCTGCGCTTGCTCGACCTGAGCTTGCGCCTGGTGAAGCTTGGCGGTATCTACAGCGATCTGCGATACGGAACGGTCGCGCGTGTTGGCCGCGGCGAGGTATTTCTGCTGCGCGTCGTCGAGGGCCTGGGCGGAGACAACGCCGTCGGACTGCATCTGCTTCGCGCGCTCGAAGGTGTGCTTGTACATGGGGAGGTCGGGGGCCTCGGCATTGACCTTATCGAGGGAAATGGCGGCCTGGGCGGCGCGTGCGTTCGACTCTGCGGCGGTGAGGGTGGCCTTCTGGGCGGCGACCTGATCGAGAATCTCCTGCTGATCGAGCTGGGCGAGGAGCTGGCCCTTGTGAACGCGATCGTTGATATCGGTGGCCAGGTTGGTCACGATTCCCGACGCCTTGGATTTGACCTCGACCTTGGTGATGGGCTGGACTTTACCGGTGGCGACGACCGATTTGGCGACGTCCCCGCGGGAGACCTTGGCGAGCATTGCGGGATCGATGGTCTTCGGCCCGCCGAGGACAACGGCCGCTCCGCCCGAGATGAGGAGGAGAAGAAGGACTGCCAGGCCGATGAAGAGGATGCGTCGAGATTTCTTTTTCGGTGCCATGTAGAGCTATACGGAGGACCAGACGAGATGGTTCCGCACAGTTGCCAGAAATATCAGGAGGGTCAGGCGTATTTGCGGAGTACGCCGAGTACCTTTCCCTGGATGCTGACGTTGACTGCGGGGGCGTAGATGGGCGCCATCTCGGAATTGGAGGGCTGGAGGCGGATCATGTTGCCTTCGCGGTAGAAGCGCTTGAGGGTGGCGTCTGCGCCGTCGATCAGGGCGACGACGATCTCGCCCTCGCGCGCGGTGCGGGTGCGCTCGACGAGCACATAATCACCGGAAACGATATGTTCATCGCGCATGGAGTCGCCGCGCACTTCGAGAGCGAAGACTTCACGATTCCCGATGATGTCGCCGAGCGAGATGGATTCAGCTGTTTCGATCGCTTCGACGGGCCTGCCGGCGGCGATGCGTCCGAGGAGCGGAAGCCGCTCGAAGCCTTTTTTTGAGGTTCTGGCGGGGAGTACGTCGATGGAACGGCTTCGGTTGTGAGCGCGCTGGAGGAGACCCTTATTTTGAAGGTTTGTGACGTGTTTGTGCACGGTTGCAAGCGAGTTAAGGCCGAGGCCGGAGGCGATCTCTTCGTAGGAGGGCGAATAACCGTTCTTCTGCGTGAAGCTGGAGAGGAAGTCGATCACTTCTTTTTGCCGCCGCGTGATAGCCATGGCCTGATTGTAGCGAATAAAAAGCGAACCGGACCGAAGATCCACAGATATTTTCAACGGTGTGACGAGAGAGGCACGTCATTGGAGAACTTGAGAAAAAAGTCTCGATACTCGGGGGTCTCGGAGTCTCATTTTGACACAGTTTTCCCGGTTTCCATTTTGGGCTTTTGCACAGCAAGTTCTTCAGTCCCAAGGATTGCGCAGCCTGCGCTCGCGGCGTGAAGGTAGAGGGGCGGCACACAGTAAAAAAAAAACGCCTTGCCGGACACCGGCTAGGAGAGGGACCTGAACACATGCGAATTCTGATTGTTGAAGATGATCCCAGCCTTGGGGTCTTTCTGGAGAAGGGATTGAAGCTGCAGGGGCATGATGTGCAGTTGGTCAGGGATGGAGTGAGTGCTGTGCAGCGAGGCACAGGGGAGAGCTTCGACCTGGTCGTTCTGGACCTGAGCCTGCCTCACAAAGATGGGGTGGAGGTTCTTCAGGAACTGCGCGAACTTCGGCTGGACGCCTCGATCCTTGTGCTGACGGGACGTGCGGCGGTCACGGACCGGGTGAAGTGCCTGGATCTTGGCGCGGATGACTACATGCAGAAGCCTTTCAGCTTTTCGGAGTTGAACGCGCGCTGCCGTGCTCTTCTGCGACGGCGGGAACGATTTGCTGATCCTGTTCTCCGCCACGGCGATCTGGAATTGCACCGGATTGAGCGGAAGGTCATGTATGCAGGCCGGCCAGTCGAGTTGACGGTCAAGGAGTTTGCCCTTCTGGAGTACCTGCTGCTGGCGCGTGGGCGAACCTGCACCCGAGGAGAACTGCTGAAGGAGGTCTGGCAGATGTCACCCGACGCGGGAACCAATGTTGTGGACGTCTATGTGAATTACCTGAGAAAGAAGCTCTCGTGTGGGAAGGGGTCGGCGGCGAGTCCGGTGATCGAGACGGTGCGCGGCGAGGGCTATTCGCTGTATCTGGGCGCTGCGCGGAAGCCGGTTGAGAAGGTAAGTTCAGCCAAGTTGGTCAATGTTGGCCGGCCGGGTTCTCTTTTTGTGCTGGGGGGGCGAGCCAGTGCCTGAGATGAGAGATGTGAATTCCGCGCAGGATTTACCAAAATGGGTACGAGAGGCCTTTCACGATCTTTGCCAGCCTTTGACAGCACTGCAGTGCCAACTTTATCTCGCTCTGCTTGAGGTGGACGATTCGCCTCATCAGGAAGCGAAGGTCCAGCGGGAGATGTTTGAGGCGGGGCTTGATGAGTGCAAGCGGATGATCCACCTGATTCGCGCCGCACAGTCGAAGATGGCCGCGGCGGACGAGGCGAGGGTATGAGCGTTCCGGGGGAGGCAGCGATGAGCGGAGCTGGAGTGGGGATACCGGAGCGGTCGTTGAACGTACGGTCGGTCTTGCTGGCGAGCGCGGATGCCGGATTGAAGCGGCGGCTGAACGTTGGCTTGACCAATCTTCGTTGGATGGTCCGCGAGGCGAGCGGCGGGGCGGATGCGATGGCGCAGGTGGAGACGCTTCGTCCCGAAGCGATGTTGCTGGATCACTGGCTGCCTGATCTGGAAGTCAGCGAATTCATGGACCAGGTGTTTCAGCTTTATCCGACGATGGATGTTCTTGGGTTAGATGGAAGCCTGCTGCGTCCTGGAGTCGGGATTCGAAGTCCGAGGCGGAATGAGTTGCTGCACGCGATCCGGGAGGCGCAGGAGGGTGGCGAGATCGGCTCCGTCTACCAGCCCCAGCCGGTCAGTCAGGCATCGGGGTCGACGCTCGAGCCAGCGGCGGCAACGCACAGGTATGTTTCGAGACTGGTTCAGCCGGCTGCTGGAGTTGAGTGGCTGCCGGAGATGGTGGGAAGCAGTCCGGCCATGGCGGAACTGACGCGGATGATACGCCTGGTGGCACCGCGCAGCGCAACGGTCTTGATTGAGGGGGAGACGGGTACGGGCAAGGAAGTGGCGGCGAAGGCGGTTCACCGGTTGAGCGCGCGTGCGAACAAGCCGTTCGCTGTGCTGAACTGCGCTGCGATTCCTGAGGCGTTGCTTGAGGCGGAGCTGTTTGGCCACACCCGCGGGGCATTTACGGGGGCTGTGCAGTCGCGTACGGGGAGGATTGAAGCCGCGCATGGGGGAACGCTTTTTCTGGACGAGATTGGGGAGATGCCTTTGCCCTTGCAGGCGAAGATGCTGCGTTTCCTTGAGTGCGGCGAGTTGCAGCGGATTGGTGATAACGAGACGCTGCGGGTGGATGTGAGGGTGATTGCGGCGACCCACCAGGATCTCGAGATGTGTGCGGCTGTGAAGACATTTCGGCTGGATCTTTACCATCGGCTTGCGGTGTTTCCGGTTGAGGTGCCTGCTTTGCGGGACCGTCTTGAAGATCTTCCTGTGCTGGTTGAGTTCTTTCTGGCTGAGATGGGCTGCTCGGAACCGAGGAGATATCTGTCGGCAGAGGCGATGGCCAAGCTGGCGACGCATAGCTGGCCAGGAAATGTGCGTGAGCTGCGGCACGTGCTGGAGAGGGGTGCGATCCTGGCTGGAGAGAAGGCCGAGATCGGCGCCGGCGAGATTCGCTGGAGAGCTAGGAGTCGTTCAGCGTAGGGCCAGGCAGGGCAAGATTCAGATTTCATTCGCGGGGTCGTTCTCCTTTGGAGAGCGACCTTTTTTTTGATTGGGGTGCTCTTATTCTGCTCTCTTTTGGTTGGCCTGCGGTTTGCAGTAATGACGGGCGGAGGACACCTCTATGAGCATTGGTCTTGAGGATGCATTGAGCCAATATCTGAATCTGACGACGGCGCAAATGAAGTTGACAGCGGGCAATATGGCGAATGCGGACACGCCGGGGTATAAGACGCAGGGGTTCGACTTTGACGATGCGTTTTCGAGCGCGCTGCATTGGAACGCTGCGAGCTACGCGGGTCCTCACGTAAGTGAAGTACAGGGCCTGGTGGCTCGGCCGGACGGGAACACGGTGTCGCTGGACCGGGAAAGTATGAACCTGGCAAAGACGCAGTTGCAGTTCCGGATGGGTGTTGAGCTGCTGAGGCATGAGTTCAGCCAGACCATGAGCGCGATCCACGCCGAGATGAAATAGGAGATTCTAATGAACCTCTTGGGTTTGATGGATGTAAGCGCATCTGCTTTGCAGGCACAGCGCGTGAGGGCCGAGGTAGTCGCTTCGAACATGGCGAACGCGGAGACGACGCGAACGCCTGATGGAGGCCCGTACCGGCGGCATCACGTTGTCTTTTCTGCGGTGGAGTCGGGGAGTTTTGGCGCTTCCTTGCTGGGCCAGGGAGGGATGGCTGCGGGGATGTTCGGGGCGTCTTCGGCTGCGTCTGCTGCGCCGGGCGGGGTTCAGGTGGCGGGAGTGATCGAGGATCAGGGCGATCCGCTGATGCGGTTTGACCCGAATCACCCGGACGCTGGGAAGGATGGGTATGTAGCTTACCCGGATATCAATCCGCTGACGGAGATGGTGGACCTGATGGGCGCGAGCAGGAGCTACGGGATGAATGTGTCGGCAGTCCAGGCGGAAAAAGGGATGCTGACGAGTTCGCTGGATTTGTTGAAGTAACAACGTTTCGACGAGGTAGTTGGCGAGTCAGCTAAGGAGAGAAAGATGATTGGAACAGTAGGGGCGGTGAGCGCGGGTGTTGGTGGACTGCTTGGTGGAGGATCGGTTGGCGGTGCGGCTGCGGGTGGGACGCCGTTTTCAGGCGTCCTGCAGGGTCTGGTCGCGGGAACTGCGGCGAGCAGCAAAAAAGCCGAGCAGGCTGTAATCGGGCTGTTGAGCGGGAGTGGCGTCGACGTGCACGAGGCGATGATCGCAACGCAGAAGGCGGACGTGTCCTTTGAGCTTGCCTTGCAGGTGAGAAACAAAGCGGTTGGCGCGTACCAGCAGATGATGTCGATGCAGTTCTAGTTTCTGGTGGATTGGGGTGGGCCGGGGGTAAGGCATGGCGGAAGCGGAAGGGACCAACGCGGGCGGTGTAGGGCAGCAGGCCCTGGCGGTGGTGGAGCGCGGTCGCAAGCACTTTCAGGGGATGACGCCACAGCGCCGGAACTGGATGCTGGCGGCAGGACTGATGCTTGCGGCGGTGATTGCCGGCGGCGCATGGTTTGTGAATCGGCCTGACTGGCGGATTCTTTATTCGGGGCTGGAGGCGCGGGACGCGTCCACGGTGGAACAGGAGCTTGGATCGGCCGGGATTACGTTTCGGGCGACTGGGGATCAGAGCGGGATTGAGGTTCCGGCCGAAGTGCTGGACAAGGCACGGCTGGAGGTGGCGTCGAAGGGAATGCCGCAGACCGGCCGGCTGGGCTTTGAGCTGTTCGACAAGCCGAACTGGGTAGGCAGTGAATTTGATGAGAAGGTGAACTATCAGCGCGCCCTTGAAGGGGAGTTGGAGCATACGATCGGTTCGCTGGGCGAGGTGAGGCAGGCGCGGGTGCACCTGGTGCTGCCGCAGCCGAGCCTGTTCTCGCAGGACGAGAAACCGGCGAAGGCTTCAGTGGTTTTGAAGCTGAAGCGGGCGAGTCTAGGTGCGGAGCAGGTGGAGTCGATACGACGGCTGGTTGCGGGTGCTGTAGAGAATCTTTCGCCGGAGAATGTGACGCTGGTGGATTCCGACGGGCGGCAGAATTTTTCAGGCAAGAACCGGGCGGGTCATGAAGCCGATGCGGCCCAGGAGCTGGAAGCGAAGCTGATCTCTGTGATGGAGCCGCTGGCAGGTGCGGGGAACGTTCGGGCTGTCGCAAATGTGAGCTATGACGAAGGCTCGGAAGAGCGGACCGATGAGATCTACGATCCTTCGCTGACCGGGACGCTTTCGATGGAGAAGACACAGCAGACGAGTGAAAACTCAGTGCGGGCGCAGGGTGTTCCGGGGACGGCGAGCAATACCCCTGCGGCTGCCCCTGCGGGCGCGGTGCAGGGCAGCGCGCAGGCGGCTGCCCCGGGTGTGCCTCCGCTGCTGCAGGCGCCGGCGGGGAAGCCAGCCTTGCCAGTGTATCCGCAGGCGGGTGGCGGCGGGCAGACGATGAACCAGGAGAACGGGACCTATGCGGTCACGAAGCACACGATCCATCGCGAAGACGGGCCTGGCAGGATGCGCAAGGTGACGGTCGCGGTGGTGGTGAATGATCGCATGGTGATGGAAGGTGAGGGCAAGCTGGCTCACGCTGTCTGGAAGCCCAGGAGTAGTGAGGAGATGCACCGGCTGGAGGAGTTGGCGCAGGCCGCAGTCGGGTTCGATGGGAAGCGCGGAGACAGCGTAGTGGTGGAAAATATGGGCTTCTCTTCAAACGTGAGCGAGGTGGCTCCGGTGGGAGCGGAGAAGTTGTTGGAGGAGGCGAAGAGCTTTGTAGCCTCGCAACCCGGGATGGCGCGTCTGGCTTTGATGGGTGTGCTTGGTCTGCTGCTGGTGATGGTTGTGCTGAGGCCTTTATCGAAACAGGTGGTGGCCGTGCTGAAGGCACCTGCGCCCGTAGCTGCACGGGCAGCGCTGGCGGGAGGAGGGAAGCTGGAGGCACTTGGCCAAGGGAATGCGCAGAAAGGCGGGACGGCTGAAGACATGGAAGAGCTTGACGACCCGGTTCTGACGAAACCTGTGGTGGAGCGGGTGAGCGAATTTGTCCGCCAGAAGCCGGCGGAAAGTATACGCATGTTGGAGAGTTGGATATCGCAGAGGGAGGAGAGTTAATGGCGACAGCGGGGCTGCAGGTATCAAATGGGAAGGGCAAGACGCCGGCGAGAGTGTCGCCGGCTAAAGTTCCGAAGTTGGCGCTGCCAGGATTGCGCAAGGCAGCGATTCTGGTCATGGGGCTCAAGCAGGAATCGGCGGCGGCGATTCTGCAGGGTCTTGGTGAGGCTGAGGCACAGCGGCTTACCGAAGAGATCATGCAGATGGGCGAGGTTCCGACGGAACATCTGCGTCATGTTCTTGAGGAGTTCCAGGGTCTGCTGCTGGCCGAGGAATATGTGCTGCGGGGTGGTGCGGCCCATGCGATGCGTCTGCTTACGGAGGCGTTCGGGCTGGAGCGGGCGCAGGACATTCTGGCGCAGGTGCAGGCGGGCGCGGATAACTCTGTGGGTGACCTGGCGACACTGCAGAAGCTGGAGCCGCAGCAGCTGAGCAAGTTTCTGGAGAACGAGCATCCGCAGACGGTGGCGCTGGTGCTGGCCCATCTGGACGCTCGACGCGGCTCATCGGTGCTGATGCACCTGGGGCAGCAGATGCGTGTGGATGCGGTCGCCCGGCTGGCGGAGATGCGGCAGTTTTCACCCGAGATGGCGCAGAAGGTGGCGCTGGTGCTGGCGCGCCGGATGGATTCGCTGGGTTCTACGGGAAGAAAAAACTATGCCGGTTACAAATCTGTCGCAGAGATTCTGAATCGCATGGATCCTGCGGCGACGAAGGGGATTCTTGAGGAGATCGAACAGAAAGAACCGAAGGTGGCGACCGAGATACGGGCTCTCATGTTTACGTTTGAGGATCTGTTGACGGTCCCCCAGGCGAGTGTGCGCGAACTGGTTGGTGCGGCCGACAAGAAGATGCTTGCCATGGCTCTGAAGGGAGGCAAGGAGAATGTTCGTGCGCACATGCTGATGGCGATGAGCACGCGCGCGGCACAGATGCTGCAGGAAGACATGGAGTCTCTGGGACCGGTACGTGCGCGGGATGTCACGGCGGCTCAACAGGAGTTATTGACGCTTGCCAGCAAGCTTGAGGCGGAGGGGAAGATGATCCTGAAGGTGGAGACAGAGAATGATCTCTCGGTCTGATTCGATGACGCAGAAGGACTCGTCATGCCTGGTACTGTTTGCTCCGGATGGGTCTGAGCAGCGAATCTCGGACATGATCACGCGGGTTGAGCGGAGGGTAGACGATCTCTGTTTTGTGGATTCGGATGCTGCAGCAGAGATCAAGCCGCTAATGCCTGTCGAACCGATCCAGAGTGTGGAACCGGAGATGAGTGGGACTGAGTCTGCCATGTTGAGGGAGGTGGCGCGGGTTGAAGGGTATGAAGAGGCGCGGCGCCAGTTTGTCGAAGAACTGAACCTGCGGCTTGCTGAGGAGCGCCAGCGTGTCGAACAGATGCGGCGGGAGTTTGCACGCGACCGCCAGAGGTTCTTCGCGGCTGCTGAAAGCCAGGTGGTCCAGCTTGCGCTTGCTGTTGCACGGAAGATTCTGGCTCGTGACGCCGAGCTTGGTGAGTTGCCTCTGCGCGCGACGGTCAAGGCAGCGCTGGGCCGGGTTCAGGACGGAAGCAGTACGGTCCTGAGAGTGCCGGCGGAGGAGCAGGATGCATGGCTGCGGATGTTTCCGCAAGGAATTTCGGGGAACAGCATCTCGGGTTCGGTGACGGTGCTGGCGGATGGGGGGTTGGGTCCTGCGGAGTGCGTGCTTGAGACCAGCGTGGGACGCGTGGAGGTTGGTCTCGATGTGCAGATGTCAGAGGTGGAGAGAGGCTTTCGCGAGTTGATGCAGAACGAGGAGGTGGAGTAGTGTCGCCTGCGAATGCAAGTGGGGAGAGGCTTGGTTCGGCCAGTCTTGAGGCTTACTTTGAACGGCTGGCGACGCGGCCGGCATGGCGCTGGCAAGGGCGTGTGATCGAGGCGAGCGAGCAGGTTGCGGAGTCTCTTGGACCGTTGTGTTCGGTGGGCGAGTGTTGCGAGGTAATTGATGCCGAGGGCGTGCGACACGCGGGAGAGGTGATCGGCTTCCGCGGCGCAAACGTGATGACGATGCCGCTTGAGGCGACGCGCGGGATCCAGTATGGGGACGGTGTTCAGGCTCTTGGTTCGCTGCCGGCGCTTGCAGTTGGGGAACAGATGCAGGGAAGGATTTTGAACGCGCTTGGGCAGCCGCTGGATGGCATGGCGCGTCCGCGGGTTCGTGAGGTTGTGCCGTTGGATGGTGGCGCGCCGGAACCTATGTCGAGGATGTCAATCCGTGAACCGGTCCAGACGGGGCTGCGTGTGATCGACGGGCTGCTTACGGTGGGGCGCGGTCAAAGGGTGGGAATCTTTGGTGGATCGGGTGTTGGAAAGAGCACGCTGATCGGGATGATGACGAGAAATACAGCGGCTGATCTGACCGTGGTGGGGCTGGTTGGAGAACGTGGACGAGAGGTGCGCGAGTTTGTTGAGGATGCGCTTGGGCAAGAGGGCAGGAAGCGGTCGGTGGTGATTGTATCGACGAGTGATCAGAGCCCTTTGCTGCGGATGCGGGCGGCACTTGCGGCGACTGCAGTGGCGGAGTTCAATGCGCGGCGGGGAAAGCACGTTCTATTGATCCTGGACTCCCTGACGCGGTATGCGATGGCGGCACGTGAAGTTGGGCTTGCGGCAGGTGAGCCTCCGGCGACGAAGGGTTATACGCCCAGTGTGTTCACAAGGCTTGCGAAGCTGGTGGAACGTGCGGGCAACTTCAACAAGGGAAGCATTACGGCGTTCTACACGGTGCTGATGGAAGGGGACGATCAGCAGGATCCAGTGGTCGACGCGGTGCGCTCGTTTCTGGATGGACATATTGTGCTCTCCCGGGAACTGGCTCGCGCGGGTCATTATCCGCCGGTGGATGTTCTGGATTCTTTGAGCCGCCTCATGCCGGCTGTTACGACAACGCAACATCGCGAGCGTGCAAATCTGGTGCGCAGTCTGGTCTCGACTTATGCACAGAATGAAGACTTGCTGAAGGTGGGCGCTTACAAGCAAGGCATCGATGCGGAGTTGGATCGTGCGATTGACGCCAGGCCGAGGATCGCGGCCTATTGCCGTCAGGACACACACGAGAAAGTAGCCCTGCACGAGAGTGTGTCATCGCTGGAGAGCATGGTGCTGTGAGTGCGCAGTCTGGACTGTCACGTCTGGCGAAGTTGTACGGGATGCTGGAGCGAGTCCGTGCACGCGAACTGGGCAGGGCGTCGCATGCGGCTGACGAGGTGCGTCGTGCGGAAGAGGTGGCCGAAGCCGGGCGCCTGGCAGATGATGCTGCGCGGCGCAGCGGGCTTGCTGCGGGCAGTTGGGTTGAGTCCTCTGCTGCCCTGGTCGGGCAGGATGCAGCGATTGCTCAACGCCGCGCTTTGCATGAGCTTGGCGTTCTTCGGACTCGTGACCTGGCAAGTGCGGATGAGTTGTATAAAGCAAGTCTGACCGAGTTGAAGCAGGTTGAGACGATGTTGCGCTCTGCGAAAGAAGAGGCAGCGGAGGTCGAGAACCGGTTGATCTTTGCGGCGTCCGACGATCGCTATCTGGCGAGGCGGGAGTGGCTGCGCAAGCGTGCGTTGCGTCAGGGTGCATGAGGCAGGACTAATGGTTTGAGGAAGAACTTTGGCACACCGGGTGCAATGTTCCAGGTACGAGGTTTGACCCGGTGCTTGAGCTCACACAATCCGCAGCGTTACCAGGCCAGCAGATACCGGGGGAGATATCTGGCCACGGGATCGGGTCGAGGACGGGTTTTGCTGCAGCCGGGCAGGATCTCTTCAAGACGACGTTCGAGGCTGCGGAAAAGGTCTCGGCTTCCAAGTCCTCCATCGGCGGAAATATTGAACCGATGAGGGCAGGTGAGACGTTTGGGTCACAGCTGCTTCAGGGTAAGGGGGTTGCGGCTCAACCTGAGCAGGCTGGGCATTCGAGTGGGGGAGCCCCAGCTGAAGGGAAGAGTGGAGAGCCCGCGAAAGTTGCAGCAGAGGTTGTTGTGCCGAGTACTTCTGCTGAGCCGACCAGTGTCAGCCGTGAACAAGCAATGAGGGCGAAGGTTGTCCCGGGCGCGGCAGAGCCTGTCTCTCCCCCGGCAGTAGCTCCTTCAGTCTTGCCGGCGGTACCGGATGCGTTGAAGTCCAGAGTCAATCCAGCTGGTGCAGCGGCTAAGACGACAAACAAATCGAGTGACAAAAAACTACCAAAGAGTGCGCCCGAGGACCCGATGAAGCCAGTGGTTGCACCGCCTTCCATTGATCCGCCCACGAGCCCGATAGCGCCGTGCACGTTGATTCCGGAGAGAACGATAACCTTGGCAACCGCGGGGCAAGCAGGGCCCCCGGTGTCGAATGCAGGTACTGACGTGGGACTGCGGCCGACCGCCTTGACCGGGGGAAACGAAGCAACGCAGTCCACGGTTCAGGGAAGCGCGGATACGGTCACTGCTGCAGGTGGCCGGCAGATTGCGGACGCGTTCGGGGAAAAGGTCACAGCGGTAAGTATCTCTGCTGAAGATGGGGTGAAGGCGGAGGTAAGCAGAGCAATCCATCCTGCTGCGGGTGGCGCCAAGGACAGGGCAGGCGCGACTCGTGCATCTTCTGTGCGGTCCGCTATGAAGACGACGAGCGTTGCGGGTGGGAGATCTACCGAGGCCGCGCCTGCGGGACCTGATGGAAGTGCAAGGGGATCTAATGCGCCGCTTCCGAGTTTGCCATCAGCAAAGCATTTGGAGGCTGGAGGGATCTTAGTGCCAGCCCCTATGGGAAGTCAGCAACAGGCCTCCAACGGGATGGCGCCAGCGGTTGAGACGGGCTTGAGACCGAATGGACCCACGAGTGGTTCACCTGGGCAGGCGGCACCTGCTCACGCGGCGCCCAGTGTAGCTGCGAGTGCGCCGACCGCGGAGGCAGGAGCTCCAAAGACGTTGTTTGCGGGACCCCAGCGGCTCGAGGTTGGGATCGATGGCGGAGTGCATGGCTGGCTGCGTGTCCGAGCCGAGCTTGGGCATGCTGGCGAGGTAACGGCTTCGGTGGTCGCCACATCGGCTGGCTCGGCGACAAGCCTTGGCCGTGAGGTGAGTGCGATGTCCGCGTATTTGAAGGCGGAGTCGGTGGGGGTGGCGTCGGTTCGCGTTATGTCTGCCCAGGCGGACCTGGGCGCGGCGATGACAGGTGGAAGTGGCGCAGGTAGTGCCGGTCGCCATAGTGGCGAGAGGCAGCAGGGTGCGAGTGTCCGCGATGGTGGTGTGCAGATGCCGCGCGTGTTCAGTGAAGCAGATGTGGGGTCATCGAGTAGCATGCTGCGCGGCGGCACGCTGGTAGAGAGTGGTGGCTGGTTGAGCGTAAGGGTTTAGCAGGTTTGCTGGATTGAAGTGAAGGAGAGTTTATGAATGCAATCGATTTGAGTGCAGCAGCGACCCAGGTGGCCACGAGCCTGACGCGGAGGAGTGTAACGAGTTCGGCTGTGCAACCGGGGGCTGTGTCGTCCAGGCTGAAGGCGACGGCCTTAGGAGCGGCTTCTCCAAGTGCAACGGCCAGTACGGGTACAGGTACTTCAACTGCGACCAGTTCTGGCACGGGACAGATTACGGCCAATGACTTTCTGACGCTGCTGGTGACGGAGATGAAGAACCAGGATCCGACGCAGCCGACAGATCCCAATGCTTACATCCAGCAGATGGTGAGTGTGAATAGTCTGCAGCAGCTGATTGCGATCAACAAGGATCTGACACCACCGGCTGCGCCGACTCCCACTCCCGCTCCTACTCCGACGCCTCCAGTCGCCGGCGGGTAGCGAGCGGGCGGAGCGGCACGGGATTGCAATGAGCAGAGATGTCGACTGTGGCCGAGCAGCAGCGGGGCTGAGAATTTTGAAGAAGTGAATTTAGAACCAGAAATGTTACGAAATCCCATGAGGAGATTCAAATTGCCTAATTTCTCGATTGCACTGACGGGACTACAAGCGGACACGGTTGCTTTGAATTCGATTGGCAACAACCTTGCGAACCTGAATACCACGGCCTTCAAGGGTCAGACGACCACGTTTCAGGATCTCTTTTACCAGAACATGGGCACCTCGGGTGCGGGCAACGAGCTGCAGGTCGGTGTGGGTACGAGGGTGTCCGGAACCGCGACGGACTTCACCCAGGGCAGTCTGACGACCACGAACGCGAGCACGGATATGGCTCTGAATGGGCAGGGATTCTTTGTTGTGGATCAAGGCAACACACAGATGCTGACGCGTGCGGGAAGCTTCCAGTTGAACGGGTCGGGCAATCTGATCACGTCCTCCGGCGAGAATGTGATGGGCTATGGCGCGGTCGGCAATGCGGTGAACCTGAACGGCGGACTGGTGCCGCTTACGCTTCCTATCTCTTCGACCCAGAATGCCTCGGCTACGCAGAATCTTTCGATGACGACAAGCCTGAACGCGACGGCTGCAACGGGTACGAACTTCACGTCGACGTCAGCGGTTTACGATTCACTGGGTCAAAGTCATCCGGCCACTGTGACGTATACGAAGGCTTCCGCGACGAGTTGGAATTACGCGATTACGTTGCCGGCCGCAGATGCAAGCGGCACTCCTGTGAACAACACGGGCACGTTGACCTTCAATACCTCGGGTGTTCTGATCTCACCGACTGCCGACGTGGCGAATGTCACTTTCCCTGGACTTACCGACGGGGCAAGTGCGTTGAAGTTCAACTTCAACATCTACGACTCGAGCAACAATCCGACCATCTCGCAGACTGCGGCTGCTTCGAACACGACGGCTTCTTCACAGGACGGGTTTGCTTCGGGAGCGTACCAGGGGTTTGCGGTCGATGGTTCAGGAGTGATCTCGGCGACCTTCAGCAATGGGAACAAGCAGGTGGTGGGCCAGGTAGCGGTGGCCCTGGTCTCGAATCCTTCCGGCCTGACGCGTGCGGGGGCCAATGACTACTCACCGACGACGGCTTCGGGGTCGGTCACGGTGGGCACGGGCGGTGTTGCTGGAAGAGGCGCGGTGGAGGGGCTTTCGCTGGAGCAGTCGAACATTGACATCTCTGCGCAGTTCTCCGATCTGATTATTGCGCAACGTGCTTTTGAGGCGAACTCGAAGACCATTACGACTTTCGATACGGTGACGCAGGAAGCGATCGGCATGATCCGGTAGGCCGCGTGGTTTGAAGCGGCGGAGAAGAGAGCCGGCACGCTTTCTGACGGTCTGATTGGGGCAACTGGCTGCGGAGTTCGACATGGATGGATTGAGGTCACGATGAGCGATACCGAGGAGATACTCGAACCGGCTGCAGAAGCATCTGCAGCGCCGAAGGCCAAGGTGCCCGTGGTTCCGCTGATGGCTGCGGTGATTGTGGGTGTGCTGGCGGCCACGGCCGGTGCGGGAGGTTTTTTGTTCTGGGCGATCAAGTCTGGGAAGTTGCCTATGGGCGGAATCAAGACGGTGGAGGTGATCAAGGTGACGCCACTGCCGACGAAGCTGGTCCCGATGGAGCCTCTGCTGGTGAACCTGGCGGATGAGGGTGGAAGGAGTTATCTGCGAGTTGGCTTGACGTTGAAGATTGACGACCCGCCTCCTGACAAGGATGCGAAGCCCAAGGAGGAGAAGCCGGAGAAGGGAGCGCCCAAGAACGAGAACGAGGCTGCCGAGCGAGACGTGGCGCTGTCTGTGCTGGGTAAGGAGACATCGGAGCAGCTGCTTTCGCCTTATGGAAAGGAAGAGCTGAAGCGGCTGCTCAAGGAGGGCTTCAAGGACCGTGTGCCGGAGGTCAAGGTTGAGGACGTGCTGGTGACGGAGTTCCTGGTGCAGAAGTAAACGGCGAGACGAGGAGGTGCCATGGCGGAACCTGCGGGAGGGCTTTCACTGGAACGGACGACGCCCGCCAACCTGGCTTCGGCTGCACAGCCGGTGATAAAGGCTGCTTTCAGCACGATGGCAAAGATTGAGAAGCATCCTGAGTGGCCCATCCTGGCCAAGCTGCCCATGCGCTGCGAGGTGAGTGCGACGATGCCTCACTTCAGGGTACGAGATCTGCTTGCGTTGAAGCCGGGCGCGACGATTGAAAGTGTATGGCCGACGACTGAAGATGTGCCTTTCAAGATAGGCGGGGTGCTGATGTTCTGGTCAGAGTTTGAGCTGGTTGAGGAGAGGCTGGCGGTGCGTCTGACGCGTCTGCCATAAGCCTGGCGTGTGTCGCAAATGGGGATGGAAGAGAAAAGAGAGGGGAAGGCTGAAATGGCTCATAGAGGACGAGAGAATGGGGCGTTTGCCTTGAACGTGGCTGCTCACCCGGCAGGGCTGGCGGATTGGCTTCTTGGTCTGGGCCGATGGTGGCGAAAGCGCGAACTCCGCGACAGGAGGCAGGAGGCCCGGCGGCAGCTGGAGATTGTCGAGAGTCTCTCTCTTGGGTCAAGGAGAGAGTTGTTGCTTGTCAGTTGCGCGGGCGAGCGCTTCCTCGTGGGCACCGGGGCTGAAGGTGTCCAGACGATGGTGCGAGTTGGTTCGGAGCGGGCCTTCGGTAATCCGACGCAGAAAGTGACCGAAGGGAGGCGTTGGGGATGAGCTTCCGTATGATTTGCGCCTGGCTTGCGCTTTTTCTGGGGGTTCTGGCTGTTGCGTATCTTCACGCCGAGGCGATGCCGCCGTTGGGTCAGGACCAGGCATCGGTCGAAGCAAGTGCGAGGCGCATGGTGGAGGCGCGCATGCGCAGGGCGCAGGTGGGACACGTGGTGCCGGTGGCAAAGAGCGTGGCGGCAGCACCTGCTTTGGCTCATGCGCCGCCGGTGGTTGCTGTCGTTCACGCGACACCGAAGCCGCAGTCGATCGCCGCGGAACTTGGCAGCAGCAACGGGTCGCCCTGGGGAATCGTCATCGGGCTGACACTGCTGACGTTGCTTCCGGCGTTATTGCTTTCGATGACGCCGATGGTGCGGCTGCTGGTTGTCTTTCATTTTCTGCGGCAGGCTCTTGGCACACAGACAGCGCCCAGCAACCAGATTTTGATGGGGCTTGCGTTGATGATGACGTGGTTCCTGATGGCGCCGGTCCTAAGCCAGGTGGAGACGCAGGCACTTACTCCGTATCGCGAAGGAACGTTGGACGGTGGGGTTGCGCTGAGTCGCGGGATGGTTCCTGTGAAGAACTATATGCTGCGCTACGCACGGGAGAAAGACCTTGCGGTGTTTGTCGCCGCGAGTATGACGAACCGCCCTGCAAGTCGGGATGATCTGCCGATACAGGTTGTAGTTCCTGCGTACATTCTGAGCGAGTTGAAAGCGGGATTTCAGATTGGGGCAGTGCTGTTCCTGCCCTTTCTGCTGGTGGACCTTGTCGTGGCGAGTGTTACGACTTCGATCGGCATGCTGCAGCTGCCGCCGGTCGTGATTTCGACACCGGTGAAGATCCTGCTGTTTGTGATGGTGGACGGTTGGAATCTTCTTGCCGACCGCTTGTTGAAGAGTTTCTGAAGATTGGGTCGAAGGACTGATTGAAGGAGCAGCGATGGGCGCTGACCAGGTTGTACATCTTATGCGTTCGCTGTTGACGGAAGCGATGATCATCGGCGCGCCGCTGCTTATCTCCGCGGCACTGATCTCGCTTTGCGTGAGCCTTCTGCAGACGTTGACCAGTGTGCAGGAGCAGACGCTTACCGCAGTGCCGCGGCTTGTGGGTGTGTTCGTGGTGACGATGGTGATGATGCCGTGGATGATCCACCGGCTGACGACGTACACGCTTCTGTTGTTCTCTGACCTGCATCGGTACCTGGGTTAGTCATGGGCGAGATTGAGCGCTTCGCGTCGTCTGGTGTGCTGGTAGCTATCCGCCTTGGTGGCTTGATGGTGTTTGCGCCGGTGTTCAGCTCATCTGCGGTTGCACCCCGCATCAAGGCGGGGTTTGTCGTGGCAATCACGATTCTGCTTGCGCCAGTAGTGGGCGAGGTGACGGGTGCGCGCTCAGTGATCGATGTGCAGTCGGTGTTGGGAGAGTTAGGCGTGGGACTAGGTTTTGGTTTGAGTCTGATGGTTCAGACCGAGATGTTGCTGATGGCGGGGACACTGCTGGGGATGAGCTTCAGCTTCTCGCTGGTGAATCTGCTGGATCCGAACACGATGGTGGAGACGCCGGTGCTGGGGCAGATGCTGGGTTGGCTCGGTGTGCTGGTGGTGCTAACGGCCGGGCTTGACCGGGTGCTTCTGGCTTCGCTGATACGCAGCTTCAGCGTCGTGCCTGTTGGGGATGCACTGATTGAGGCCAGTACGGGGGTGGCGCTGGCGAAGATGTGCTCCGGAATTTTCCTGGGAGGTTTGCAGCTTGCTGCGCCGGTGATGGCTGCCGGACTTGCAGTGGAGATGACGATCAGCATGGTGAGCCGCCTGGCTCCCATGCTGCCTGTGCAGGTGGTGGGGATCCCTCTGAAGACGTTGACCTCGTACGTTGTGCTGATTGCGAGCCTGGCGATCTGGCCGGGCTGGATTGAGCGTCACTTTCTGTCGCTGTTGAACCAGGCCGGCCGGATGCTGGGGCAGCGATGAGCGAAAAAGGCACAGAACAAGGCACAGAAACTTCGAAGAAGAAGGCGCGAGGTAAAGGCGATAGTGTACGCAGCCGCGAACTCTTGAGTGCGGTTGCCCTGCTGGGCGGTGTGCTGGTGCTGGGCCAGGTATCCCATGGCTTTGTGGCGCAATGGCGGATCGCTCTTGAGTTGTGTCTCGAGGCGGCTGAGCCGGGCAGCGATGTAGCGGCTACGAACCTGCACTGGGTGGGCGTTCTTCGCAAGCTGCTTGCACCTGCGATTGTGCCGGTCGGCACGGTGATGGCTGCAAGCTTCTGCGGCGCACTGCTGGTGGGACTGGCGCAAGGGGGTGGGCTGGTCGTTCACCCGGGCGCTGTAGGGCTGAAGTTCGAGCGGCTGAACCCGGGAACGAACATGGCGAACCTCTTCAGTCTGCGGAGCGCGGCGCGGATTTTGAAGTCGCTGGTACCGGCGGCGGCGATGGTCTGGTTTGGCTGGAATGCGCTGAAGACTTTGATGTTACCTGCGCCCGTGCTGAGCCTGATGCGACTGCCGAACGCGATGGGCGTGGCGTACAAGCTGGTGCTTGACGCGGCGTTCCTGACGCTGGGCTGGAGCGGCCTGGACTATGCGGTGGAGTGGATGTCCTGGAATAACCGCATGAAGCTGACCAAGCAGCAGATCAAGGACGAGATGAAGGAGACGCAGGGCAATCCCCAGGTGAAGGGACGTATCCGGCAGGCACAGAATGCGATGCGGCGCCGGCGGATGAAGGCGGACATCTCGCAGGCAAGCGTGGTGGTTACGAACCCGACGCACTATGCGGTGGCTTTGGAGTTCAGCTTCGAGACGATGCAGGCGCCGAAGGTGCTGGCGAAGGGAAGAGATCTGCATGCGAAGCAGATCCGCGAGGAGGCACTTTGGGCCGGTGTGCCGCTGATTGAGAACCCTCCGCTGGCGAGGAGCTTGTACGCGACGGTGGAGCCGGGGCAATCGATTCCATTTGAGCTGTACGCGGCTGTCGCGGGGATTCTGGCATACCTCTACCGGCAGAAGGTGGAAGAGCGGCTGAGGATGGAGCGGGCTCGACCTGCGCAGTAGAGCAAAACCGGGGCCAAAGCATGAATGGAGGAGAGCAAGTGGCTGACGAGCGGGTAGAAGTGCAATCTCTGTTTCAGAAGTACAGGCTGCTGCTGCTGCCTACAGTTGCGATCGGCATGGTGTTCGTCATGCTGATTCCGATCCCTGGATACCTTCTCGATGTTCTGCTTGCATGTTCTATCACGGCTTCGGTGATTGTGTTTCTGACGGCGATCCAGGTGAGGAAGGCGGTTGATTTTTCAGTCTTTCCGACGCTTCTGCTTTTACTTACCTTGTTTCGTCTGAGCTTGAACCTTGCTTCGAGCCGGCGCATTCTGCTGCACGGCAACGAGGGAACGCATGCTGCCGGAGCGGTGATCGAGGCTTTCGGGCAATTTGTTGTTGGCGGAAATTATGTAGTTGGTTTTGTGCTTTTCCTGGCGCTGGTTGCGATCCAGTTCCTGGTGGTTGCGCATGGCGCGGTGCGTACGGCCGAGGTGACGGCGAGGTTCACGCTGGATGCCTTGCCGGGTAAGCAGATGGCGATCGATGCGGATATGAATGCGGGCCTGATCGACGAGCATGGAGCGCGGAAGCGGCGCGAGAAGATTGCGCGGGAGGCCGAGTTCTATGGCGCGATGGATGGTGCGGCGAAGTTCAATCAGCGCGACTCGCTTGCGACCATATTGATTACCGCGATCAACATTGTGGCTGGCATTGTGATTGGAACACTGCAGCAGGGAGTGGATCTTGCGACTGCAGTCAAAACTTACACGATTCTAACCGTCGGCGATGGGCTGGTGACACTGATTCCAAGTCTGCTGGTGTCGATCGCGGGCGGCATGATTCTGACGCGCGCGTCGAGCTCTGGACAACTGGACACGGAACTGGGTGCGCAGCTGTTCCGGCGCAAGAACACACTTTGGATCGCATGCGGTGTCCTTTTGGCACTGGCCCTGGTTCCGGGGTTACCAAAGGTTGCGTTTGTGCTGATGGCGTGCGGAGTGGGTGTGATTGCACGCCGACTGCCTGCCGAAAGGGTCGAAGAGGACGAGATCTTTCTGGGCAAGAATGACAAGGCGAAGGCGGAGGAGGGGGGAACGGGAGCCGGTGGTGCGGAGAACCTTGCGAGTCTGCTGAAGATGGACGAGCTGACGCTTGAGATCGGCTTTCAGCTGATTCCGCTGGTGGATGAGAAGCAGGGTGGCCAGATGCTTAACCGCGTGCGTTCGCTGCGGCGCCATCTGGCGACTGAGCTGGGCTTCATCGTGCCTCCGATCCACATCACGGACAATCTTCGGCTGAAGCCTCGCGAGTATACGTTGAGCCTGCGTGGGATCGAGATTGCGCGCTGGCAGACGGAGCCTAACTGCCTGCTTGCGGTGAACGCCGATCCGAAGGCAAGGCCGCTGCCTGGGCTTGAGGTGAAGGAGCCGGCCTTTGGCGTGGCCGCGCGCTGGATTCAGCAGGGACTGGAAGAGCAGGCGCTTGCGGCCGGATACAGTGTGGTGGATCAGACGACGGTGATTGGAACCCATCTGGGGGAGTTGATACGTCGCCACGCGCACGAGCTGCTGGGGCGGCAGGAGACGAAGCGGCTGCTCGACAGTATGAACGAGGCGCAGCCGAAGCTGGTGGAGGAGCTGGTGCCGAAGCTTCTGTCTCTGGGCGAGGTGCAACGGGTGCTGCAGCAGCTTCTGCGGGAGCAGGTGTCGATTCGCGATCTGTCCGCGATTCTCGAGGTCCTGGTGGAGGCCGCACAGCAGTCCAAGCAGATTGTGCATTTGGTGGAGAGTGTGCGGCAGTCGCTGGGCCGGGGGCTGATTCACCCGTTGCTGGATGGTGAGGGTGGGTTGCGCGTGCTCGTGATCGACCAGGCGCTTGAGGCAAATCTGGTGGCAACGTTTGATCCACAGGCGGGTGCGCTGCTGGCGGACGGGACACCACGGGTGGGCGGACACGGCGAGTATCTGCGTCGGCTGCTCGAGTCTGTGAAGCGGCTAACCGGTGGGGCATCGACAATGGCGCTTCCCGTGCTTTTATGTCCATCGCCGGCCCGCTACCATGTGCGCCGTTGGCTGGAGCCGTTTGTACCAAAGGTGACCGTTCTTTCACCGGTAGAGATTCCGCCGGAGATCCGGGTTCGAAGCGTCGGAACCGTCGGCTAACGGCGGGGCGACGCGGGGAGGGCGAGTGGCAGGAGGAGACGAAATGGAATTGGCAGGGATGCAGGAACGGGGTTTTCAGGATAGCAATAGGCTGCTGGATGGATTGTCCGATCTGGAAGTGATGGAGTTGCCAAACGTTCCGGGGTACAGCGCTGTCCGGTCTTCGAATGTGCAGACCGATGAGGGGAGCGGGCTGTCTGCGATGTCAGCAACCGAGCGCGACCGGCTGTTGCTTGAGCACCTTCCGACGGTACGCTACCTGGCCCGCCGGATCCATGAACGTCTGCCGCAGCATGTGGAGCTGGATGACCTTGTATCGGCGGGCGTGGTGGGATTGATCGATGCCTTCTCGAAGTTCGACCATACCAAGAAGGTTCAGTTTAAGAGCTATGCGCAGTTTCGCGTCCGGGGGGCGATTCTAGATTCGTTGAGGACTCTGGACTGGAGCCCGCGGGAGCTTCGGCGTAAGGGCCGTGCTGTTGAAGAGGCAATTCGCACGACAACACAGAAGCTTGGCCGTGCGCCGATGGAGCCGGAGATTGCGAAGGAGATGGGTGTCTCGCTGCCGGAGTACCAGACGCTTCTGGGCGAGTTGAAGGGCCTGGAGATTGGCAGCCTGCACATGGAACGGCAGGAGGATTCGGGCGACGAGGAGCTGTCCTATGTCCCGGGACCGGTAGAGGATGATCCGCTGTTTCGCTGTCTTAAAGGCGAGATGAAGCAGCGTCTTGCCGATGCGATCGAGGATCTGCCGGAGAAGGAGCGTATGGTTCTGACGCTCTACTACTTTGAGGAGCTGACGATGAAGGAGATCGGTCTGACGCTGGGCGTCGTGGAGTCGCGGGTATCGCAGATCCATTCGTCGGCAGTGGTTCGGCTGAGGGTTGCGCTACGCAGTCTAGGCGGCAAGAACGCAGTTCAGTCAAACGCAAAAAGAAGAGCAGCGCGCTAGGGGCGGGGACGCATGGAAAAGGTACTTGGCCAGGACGAGATCGATGCGATGTTCGCGACGGCGCGAGCTGCGGAGGAGACGGTGGAGCCCGAGGCTCCGGTGAAGCTGGCTGAACTTTACAACTTTGGCCGGGCGGGGCATATTTCGAACGATCAAATGCGTGCGATCTCTACGGTGAACGATCTATTCGCTCGAAACCTGATGCACACGGTGGGTGCGTGGCTGCGGACGGAGTACAGGGTCGCACTGGTTTCGGGCGAGCAGATGCCTTATACGGAGTTTGTGGATCGGCTTACGGAGTTGACTTATGTCTGCTCGATCCGGCTGGAGCCGCTGGGAGCGATGGGGCTG
Source organism: Lichenicola sp. (assembly GCA_964658635.1). Lineage (GTDB taxonomy): Bacteria > Acidobacteriota > Terriglobia > Terriglobales > Acidobacteriaceae > Edaphobacter. The sequence continues at coordinate 55,729 of CAZZZP010000010.1, forward strand.
CTTGAGATCGAGATGGGACTGGCAACGCCGATGGTGGATCTTCTGCTGGGAGGAAAAGGACGTGCGGAGACGCCGCGTGCGCTTACGGACATCGAGGAGCTGATCATGGCTTCGGTGATCCAGATGATGATCAAGGAGCTGAACTCGGCGTGGGCTCCGGTGGGCCTGCAGTTCAGCTTTGACCGCAGGGAGACGACGGCGCAGGTTGCGCGAATGATGCCGACCGGGGAGAAGACGCTTTGCGTGTGCTTCGAGGTGCGGATGCCAGAGGCCACGGGGGCGTTGAACATCTGCCTTCCGGCGGTGGTTTTGAACACGATTTTGCGGCGGCTGATCTCGGAGCGGGATCGTCCCAGGCGCCGCTCTGAGGAAGTTCGGTCGAAGGTGCGGGAATTGCTGGGAACATCGCTGGTCGGCAGCGTGCTGCAGTTTCCACCGGTGCGGCTGCAGGCCCGGGACATTGCCGCGTTAAAAGAGGGTTCGCTGTTACGGCTTCCCCTGCCGCGACATACAGCAGCGGAGCTGAAGGTGGGTGGTTTACCTTTGGGGTCCGCCTGGCCGGTTCGGGTAGGCGAGCACCGGGGCGCAAGGATTGAAGGGGCGGGAACGCCTTTGAACGGCAGCCAGCCGGCCCAGGGCTGAGGAGCGAAAATGCCTGACGGAACTGAGTCGCAAAAGGCGGAGGGAGTTGAAGTGGCTGAACCGCAGTACGGCATCCTGCTCGACATCGAGCTTGAGGCGACACTGCAGTTTGGTTCGCGGGAGCTTCCACTTCGCGAGGTGCTGGAACTGGGCCCGGGGGATGTCGTAGAGCTGGATCGGCATGTCTCTGAACCGGTGGACCTGGTGGTTGGGGACAGGATTGTAGCGCGGGGTGAAGTGGTCGTTCAGAACGGCAACTTTGCCTTGCGAGTGACAGAAGTAGCAACGCCGCAACTGCGGCTGGAGAGTATTCGATGTCTTTTCTAGGCAAGAGTGCGTTCGCCCTTATGGGCGCAAGAGCAGCGCAGGCCGTTTCAAGCAGAGCGGCCGTGCCAGCGGACGTGGACTCCTTCAGGCCTTCCGGTCTGGATGCAGGAGGGAGCAGTCCCGTCCGTTTACCGGCTGATGCTGCAAGCCGCCGCTGCGGAGCTCAGGGCTGCACCAGTGGGTGGATGAAGCCCTGGAAGAGCCGGCGTCGGCCTGTGTTTGAGCATGAGTGGGCCTGCAGCCCGCGGTGCATGGAGCAGATCGTCCGTTCTTCGGTGATGCGACTGACAGGTTCGGAGGGAAGGGTGGATGAGGAACCGCATCGCCACCGGGTGCCACTGGGCCTGGTCCTGCTTGCACAGGGTTGGATCACCCATCCCCAGTTGCAGGCGGCCTTGACGGCTCAGCGGGAGGCGGGGGAGGGCCGCATCGGAGATTGGCTGACGCGGCATTGTGGTCTCCCGGAGGAGCGTATCGCGCGTGGCCTGGGAGTCCAGTGGAATTGTCCTGTACTTTCGCTGGAATCGTTCTCACCCAAGGCGATGGCGCTGGTGATGCCCAAGCGATTCGTGATGGAGTTCGGGATGGTGCCCATCCGCGTTGCGGGCGGATCGATCCTGTATGTCGCTTTTCAGGACAAGCTGGAACCGGCGGTAGCTTTCAGTCTGGAGACGATGTCTGAGTTGAAGGTGGAAAGCGGTCTATTGCCGGCTACACAACTCGCTTCTGCGAAGGCGAGGTTGCTCAGTGCGGAATCAGTGCCAGTGCGCATGCACACAGTGCGGGACAACGACGACCTTGCGGGCATGATCTCAGGGCTTGTGGATGGAAGGCAGCCCGTGGGTTCACGGCTTGTGCGGATGCAGCATTATTACTGGTTGAGGATGAGTCTGGAGAGCGGAGCGCAGTCAGGACTGGGGAGCTTGCCGTCGGGTGTTGAGGATAGCGAGGACCATCTCTTCGCAATAGCGTGAGTGGTGAACGGGACTACTGAGTAGCGACGTGGAAGGAAGCGTCCGGAGCGGAGGTGGCTGCTTCGGACGTGTCTGCTGTTGATTTGGGACCGAGACCGAGCTTGATGATGGCGCGCGAATCGGGAACTAGCTTGGTCTGCCAGCCATTGTCCGCCTGCATCTTCTCCATGGCAGCCTGCGACGGTGCATCCCATGTGCCGGTTGGCGTGCCGGTGAGATAGCCAGCCTTGATGAGGGCGGTTTGAATCTGAGTAGCGCGATCGGGATCGATGCCGCGCACCGTCGAGGCATGGCCGGCTGCATGCGCCGCATGGGTTCGAGAGATGCGAGGTGCGGTGGGTCCGCGACGAAGATGCGGCGACGCGAGGGCCGGGACGACAGCCGCTAGAACACAGGCCGTACCAAAAAGGAACCGCGAACTGAACTGCATCATCTCAAAACCTCTTCTAACAGTATCGACCGGAATTTCTTCAGATCCATCCACTATCAACAAGAGTATCCCTGTGGGGATGAGGGCGCAAGTGCGAAAGGTTGTCTGATACGTGGGCAAAATTTACGCTTGCCGAGCTTTGTTGTTAAGGCCTGAAGCCCGCGAAAAACGCGGGCTTCAGGTTGATTGAACACCAGCCCTTCAGCGGAGAGTACCACCCAGGAAAGTATTACCACCCTTTCCGCTTCGGTCGCGGATGACGAAGACAACGTCGTCGCCGGGTTTAAGGTGTGTGACGATGGCGTTGTAGGTCGACTGGTCGGTTACGGGCTGCTTGTTGATTTCTACGATAATTGCCCCTTGACCCAGACCGATGTCATCGGCAAATGAGCCAGGAGTAGTAGCCGTGACTCCGACGCCACCCGGAATACCGAGCTTGGAAGCGAGTTGCGCGGGGATGGTCTGAACGGTGATGCCAAGCTTGCCCTGACCGGCGTCTGATTGCTGCGGTTCATCACTTTCGGGCTTTGTGCCGGTCGCGTCGGCGTAGGTCTTGACACGGTCGCCAACGGTGATGGTGGCAGTGTGCTGCGCGCCGCCACGCAGGTAGCCGATTTCGACCGAGGAGCCGACCTTGCGGCTGGAGATATCGTCGACCAGGTCGTCTCCATCCTTGATGTGGCGCCCGTCAATGGAGACGAGGATGTCGCCGGCTTTAAGTCCGGCCTTTGCGGCTCCGCCGTTCGGGACGACGACACCGACAATGACTCCACCACTCGAGAAGCCGTACATGCGGCTCACCGCGGACGAAGGCTGAGCCTGGAACTGGATGCCGATCGATCCCCGTACCACCTTGTGCGTGGGCCCGATGAGGTCGTTGTAGATACGCGCGAGGATGTTGGAAGGCATCGCAAAGCCGACACCCTGCGAGCCCATGGACTGGGTGTAGATGGCGGTGTTCATGCCGACGACCTGGCCTGCCATGTCGACGAGCGGGCCGCCGGAGTTGCCCGGATTGATGGCGGCGTCGGTCTGGATGAACTTCTGGAACTGCTTGGCGAGTCCGCCCTCACCGCTGTCGGGGATGGAGCGGTTCTTGGCCGAGACGATGCCTGCGGAGACCGTCTGCGAAAGACCGAAGGGGCTGCCGATGGCGAGAACCCAGTCACCGACCTGGGCGCCGTCGGAGTTGCCGAGCTTGATGGTGGGGAGCGGGCTCTTGACATCGATCTTGATGACGGCGATGTCGGTCTCCGGATCGACGCCGATTACCGTGGCGGGGTGACCGGACATGCGACCTTCACCGTCGTCGGTCTCGTTGGCGAGCTTTACGAAGATGCGGTCGGCTTTATCGACGACGTGATTGTTGGTGATGATGTATCCGCGGGAATCGACAATGAAGCCGGAGCCGAGCGCCTGGCCCTCCTGGCCGTCGCCGCCTTCTTCGTCATCTCCGCCTCCGGGCTGCTGTCCGCCGAAGAACTTGTTGAAGAAGTCCTGCATATCGCCCTGACCCTGGCCCTGGTCGTCGCCGCCGCCGGGGATGTGGGGGTTCTTACGGCCTCCGCGAGGTGAGATGGCCGCTTTCTTCGGGATCGATTCGGTGTTGATGTTGACGACTGCGGGACCGACCTGTTTGACGATCTGGGAGAAGCCATTCGAAAGGGTGACAGGGCTTGGCACAACGAGCGGACGGGCGTCCGCGGTGTTGACATTCTGCTGCTCGGCGGCGCCGACGTCGTGGGTCAGAACGGAACCCGCGAGTACGCCGACAGTCAGCGTGGTCAGCAGGGTGAACGTTGAAGCCAGGCGATGCTTCTTGATCTGACCAAGAAAAGTAGGTCTGTTAGGAGCTTCCATGAGCGGGTACAACCTCGTTTTCGTTTCTTTGCTGCGAGTTAGGGCTCTATTGCCGACATCATGAGTATATGCGCGCGACGGCAACGGACGCAGCGCGTCTTCAGGCAGACGTTCCATTAGACGCAGATTCAAAGGCAAAAGTGGCGGTGGGAGCATCAGGCCGGGATTTCGGTTGTGTGTGCTGAAGGAAGAAATTCAATGATGAAGATACCGATGAGAATGAGACCTGCGCCTAGCAGGGAACGACGCCCGAGAGAGTCATGCAGGAAGAGCAGAGAGGTGAGCCAGGCGAAGACAGGCTCGAGGGTGAGCAGGACGACGGTATGGGTGGGCGGGAGGTGCTGCTGGGCGTAGCTCTGGACGGTGAAGGCGACGGCGGTTGCGAGGATTCCGCAGACCAGGAGCGCGGCGATGACTTTGGGCGAGAAGGTGGCGTGGGTGCGCTCGAGTGGCAGGGAAAGGCCCATGAAGAAGGTTGCGGCGGCTACCTGCAGGGTGGCGAGGAGGCCCGCCCGGATTCCGCGCGAGGTTCTTGCAAGAGTGAGGAGGTGGGCGGCGAAGGCGATCGCGCAGCCGAGGGTGATGAGGTCTCCGCGGCTGACGGCGGAGAGGAGAGATGCGAGCCGGGTGCCTGGAGGTGTGGTGAGGAAGAGGAGGCCGGTAAAAGCACACAGGGCGCCGACGGCGGTGAAGATGCCGGGGCGGGGCGTTCCCGAGGGTCTGACTGCGGGGATGAGGGTGAAAGCGGGGACGAAGACAACGACCATGCCGGTAATGAAGGCCGACTTCGCGGGCGTGGTGAGGGTGAGACCCACGGTCTGGAACTGGTAGCCGGCGGCGAGAAACAAGCCTGCGAGGGCGCCTGCTTTCACCTGCGAACGGGTAAGGTTGCGGAGCTCGCGGTGATTGATGATCAACAGCGCGGTTGTTGCAACCGCCATCCGCAGGAGGTTGAAGAGTAGCGGGCTGACCTCCGCAAGGGCTGCCTTGACGACGACGAAGGTTGATCCCCAGATGAGTACTACGAAGAGCAGGAGGAGATGAGCCAGGGTCTCGGGAGTGAGGCCGAGTCTGAGTTTTGGGCTTAGTGGTCGTCGGGTGATTTTGCGGTCCGTCCTTCAGGGTTGGATGGAGGTGGCGCGAGCGGCTGAGTTGCGGCGGAGAATACGGTCTTGCCTCCGACAACGGTGCGGAGGACTTTGGTGGCGAGGAGTTGGCGTGGTTCTGCGTTGGTGATGTCGCGGTCGAGGACGACCATGTCGGCGAGGAAGCCGGGTTCGAGGCGTCCCTTGCGTGTTTCGCGGAACTCGGCGAAGGCGCTCGCCTGGGTGTAGGCGTAGATAGCTTCGGAGATCGAGATGCGCTGCTCGGGGTGGAAGGTCATGGTGCCGGCTTCGTTCATGCGGGTGACGGCAGAGTAAAGGCCGCGGAAGGGGCTGATGGACTCGACCGGGAAGTCTGTCCCGAAGGCGAGGGGGATGCCGTGATCGAGCATGGAGCGCCAGGCGTAAGCGTACTTCGATCGCTCTGGACCGAGACGCGCTTCGGCCCAGTTCATGTCCGTGATGAGGTGCGAGGGCTGCATGGAGGCGATGACGCCGAGGGTGGCGAAGCGGTCGAAATCCCGGGGTAGAAGGACCTGGGCGTGTTCGATGCGCAGGCGGAGATCGGCCGCGGTAAAGGTGGCGGGTGAGGTGGTGACGATCTGGGCGTCGGGGTGGGCGGGCGGCTTGGGCAGGGTGGCGGGGACTCCGACCTGTTCGGCTCCGGCGAAGGCGTTCAGCGCCATGGTGTTGGCTTGGTCGCCGATGGCGTGGAAGCCGAGCTGAAATCCGGCTGCGGCGCGTGCGTCTGCGAGCTGGTTGAGCTTCTGCTGGTCGTAACGCGGGATGCCGGAGTTGCTGGGGTCGTCAGTGTAGGGCTCTGCGAGGGCCGCGGTGCGGGAGCCGAGGGAGCCATCCATGAAGCCCTTCAACATGCCGAGGTGCAGCAGCGGGTCATCGGCAGGGTGGGAGGCGCGGCGCCGCTTGAGGACTTCGAGGGGCAGGTTGAAGCTGAGCCACTCGGAGACGCGCAGGTTGAGCTCGCCGGTGTGCTCCATCGATTCAAGGACGAGCCAGTCTTCCCAGTCGGAGAAGTCCTGCACGCTGGTGACGCCGTGGGCGAGGCAGTCGGCGATGGCTACGTCCAGGGCCTTGCGACGCATTTCGGGGGAGGGTGGTGGAATCTTCTTGTAGAGGATGTCGATGGCCGGCTGTTCGCGGACGATGCCGGTCGGGGTTCCGCTGGAATCGTGGTCGATCTGGCCGCCGGCCGGGCTTGCGGTGGAAGAAGAGATGCCGGCGGCGAGCAGGGCGGCCGAGTTGGCCACTACTATATGTCCGTCCGTACGGTAGAAGACGGCGGGATGGCCGGCTGTGACCTTGTCGAGGTCGTCACGGGTCGGGAGCTTCGTTGTGGCCCACTTGGTGTGATCCCAGCCGGAGCCGAGAATCCATTGTCCGGGTTGGGCGGTCGCCGCGTAGACGCGGATGCGCTCGAGCATGTCGGCGAGCGACGGTGTGTTGTCGAGGTCTACGCTGAGCTTCTGTTGGCCGGCCGATGCGATGTGGGTGTGGGCGTCGTTGAAGCCGGGCATGGCGAAGGCGCCGTTCAGGTCGATGACCTGGGTGTGGGGGCCGCGCAGCCTGAGGATCTGCTCATCGGATCCGATTGCGACGATGGTTGAGTTTGTAACTGCGATTGCGGAGACTGAAGCGGGGGCGGAGGAGGCATCGTGCGGCTGGAGGTGGGCGCCTGTAAGGATGTGGCCGTGCACGAAGAGCATGTTCGGGGCTGTGTCCTGTGCGCTCGACGTGGCGGCGCAGGCAAGGACCAGAGGCAGGATGGAGGGGATCAGGTTGCGGGGGTTCACGCCTACGAGTGTAAAGGTTGAGGCGGCGTTGTCACTGAGGGGTTTGTGCGAGGTCGAGCAGAAGGAGGAGGATGCGTCGAAGGGCGACCTCGCGGCCGGTGGGGTCGTACCATTCGGCGAGGGTGTGGATGCCTCCTCCGGTGCCTCCGGCGGCGATGGCGACGGCTGGCAGGCCGAGTGAGAGTGGCAGGTTGGCGTCGGTTGAGCCAAGGCGGAACTCGGTGCGGATGCCGAGGTGACGGTCGACCGCACGCAGGGTGTCGAGCAGCGGCGAGTCGAGCGGAAGAGAGGCCGCTGGGCGGTCGCCGATCTGTTCAAAGGATAAGGTGACGGGTCCGGGTGATGTACCTCCGTTTGCACGGTGCACGATGCTTTGGAACGTCTGTTGGACGAGCTTCGCGTGTGCGTTTAGCTTTGAGGGATCGGTCGATCTTAGATCGAGGAGCACGGAGGCTTCTTCGGGGATGGAGTTGACGGAGGTTCCGCCGGAGATGCAGCCGGGGCTGAAGGTGGTGCGTTGGGCATCGTCGGCTTGCGCCTCGGATGTGAGGGTGGCGAGAGCGGTGATGCCCTGGCTGAGCAGGACGATGGGATTTGGCCGGCCGGCGTCGGTCCAGGAGTGGCCGCCCGGGCCGGAGATCGTCACGCGGGCGCGCCGGCTGCCCAGCGCGCGAGTGACTACGGCCGCGGTTCCGGAACCTTCGAGAGCCACGGCGGCGCGGATCTGTCCGGCGTAGGAGCCGCGCTCGAAGAGGTGACGCATGCCGCACAGGTCTCCTTCTCCTTCTTCGCCCGTGTTGGCGCAGAAGAGGATAGGCATGGGTGGGGCGATGTCTGCGAAGCGCAAGGCAGCGGCGAGGGCGAGCATCGCCGTTAGGCCGGCTCCGTTGTCGCAGATGCCAGGACCGAAGAGGACCGGGTTATCGGCTGATTGCGTGGGCTGGGTGTTCACGCCGGGTGCGAAGACGGTGTCCAGATGAGCGGAGAGGAGGAGAAAACCTGGTCCGGAGGCTTGGAGAGTGCCGAGTTCGCCGAGAGCGTTGCCTTGCTCGTCGAGGTGGACGTTAGCCAGGCCGAATGAGCGGAAACGCTCCAGAAACCAGCTGGCCCGCTGACCTTCGTGGAAGGTGGGGGCGGGTATGGCGGTCATCTCCAGTTGCCAGAGCCGGAGTTGGGGCTGGTGGAGGTGCAGCCAGTGGAAGGCGCGGTGAACGGGCAGCATGGTTGCGAGGCGGGTGATCCGCGACTGGGCGAGTGCGTTGCGTGCAAGCGCGGACTCGGTGGAGCGGATGGCGTCGGGTGAGTTCAAGTCGCGGAATCCATGTCACTCTCAGGATATTCGACCGAAACGAGATAGAGTCCATGGGCCGGGGCGGTTGGACCTGCGGCTGAGCGGCTGCGGGCGGCCAGGATGGCGAAGATGGCGTCGGGGCTTAGCCTTCCGCTGGCGATGTCGACAAAGGTGCCGGTGAGGTTGCGGACCATGTGGTGGAGAAATCCGGAGCCGGTGACCCGGTAGGTGACGAGATCTTCGAAGCGGGTAAACGACGAGGAAAGGATGGTGCGGAGGGCAGAGCGTGTCTCGGCGCGCACGCCATCGCGGAGTTCAGGGTCGACGGCCGCGAAGCTGGTGAAGTCGTGTTCGCCGAGGATGGCGGTTGCGGCGCGGTTTGCGAGGCCAAGGTCGATGTACCAGGGGCAATCCCAGGCGTATGGGGCGAGGAAGGGGGGACAGACGAGGTCTGGCTGGCGGCGGTCTGCCGGAACGCGGGCGAAGATGCGGTATTCGTACGTCTTGCGTAGGGCGCTGTAGCGCGCGTGAAAATCGGGGGGGACCCGCGCGGCGTCGAGAACGCGGATCGCGGGCGGCAGGTTGCGGTTGAGCGCCCGAAGCAAATTGGCGGGCGGAATGGGGGCCTGGAGAGGGAAGGTTGCGGTCTGCGCGAGGGCGTGGACGCCGGCATCGGTTCGGCCTGAGCCCTGAGGCAGGACGACTTCCCCGGTGAGATGAAAGAGGGATTGAGCAAGGGTGCCCTGGATGGTTGGGAGGCCGGGCTGCACCTGCCAGCCATGGAAGGATGTTCCGTCGTAGGCCAGGGTGAGTTTCCAGTGGGGCATCGCTTTCATTGCAAAGTAACACGGTTGCGGTCTACACGAAGTCCGGTTGATATAGTTGAGCTACTCCTTCTGCAACTTGTTGTACCTTGCCGGAAGACCCGGGGGGGAAAGTTGGAACCATTCCGGTTGGTGTTGCGTAGGAAGAGTTACCAGGTCGCAGGGTATTACGTGGCTGGTGCGTTCCGCGGCGGATTTAGAGTCGTTTGCATTCGTTGGGTCGTCTATTCAGTGACTCCCGAAGAATGATCAACTGCGGTCCGAGCGTGTGCCCGGGCTGCGCATGTAGAAGTGTCGAGGCTGGAGAGCGAAAACGTGAGATTAGAAGATGTGAAGGCCGGAGTAGTTGTCAGTCTTATCCTGCTGAGTACCCTTGGTTCGACGGTGCCGCTGCAGGCACAGCAGGCTGCGCCTCCGCAGGCCACGGGCACGCAACAGCAGACTGCGCCGACCGGTACGGTGAGCTCGACCCAGCCGGCGGCTCCGCAGGCGGTGCAGAATGACACCACGGGCAATCCTGCACTTCCGCAGGCTCCCGAACCGACCCCGACGGACCCCCTGTACCTGCGCGACACCGCGAAAGATTACACGCATCTGAAGAAGCACACGTTCAAAGATCCATTTGCGCCCTACACTGCGACCAACGTGGATGCGCCGCGCTTGAGCAACACGCCGAAGCTGGGCGACCTGATGCGCGATGGCAAGCTGTATCTGAGCTTGTCGGATGCGGTTACGCTTGCTCTTGAGAACAATTACGATATTGCGATCGCTCGAATCAACCTCGATATAGCCGACACTGATATCCTCCGCACGCTGTCCGGTGGCAGCTTTCGAGGGGTCTCGACTGGACTTGTAACCGGTACCCAGGGCGGTTCGACTTCGACCATCTCGGGCGGTGGCGGCCCGGGAGGCACCAGTACTTCTTCAGGCGGAGCCGCCACGGGCGCAAACGGAATCGTGCTGAGCACCAACGGCGGAGGACCGGCACCCTACAACTTCGACCCTGCCCTGATCGGCACCTCTTCATACAATCGGACGACCACGCCTGCGACCAGCGCATTCTCGCCGAGCTCCACGAGTAATACCTTCACTAACAACATTGAGTACCTGCAGGGCTTCAGCACCGGTACACAACTTGAAGTGACCTTCGACAATTCGCGCCAGACCACGAATAACCCGTTCTCCTCGTTCTCTCCGCTTTACAATTCAACGTTTCTGGCACAGGTGACACAGCATCTTTTGCAGGGGTTCGGCCCCAAGCTGAACCGGCGCTTCATCATCGAGGCAAAGAATAATCGCCGCATCACGGATTCCTCCTTCCGTCAGCAGGTGATCTACACGGTGACCCAGGTGGAAAGTATCTACTGGTCGCTGGTGAGCGCGTACGAAGATGAGTTGTCGAAAGAGCGCGCGCTTCAGCAGTCGAGCCAGCTTGCCGGCGATAACCGGAAGCAACTGGAGATCGGTACGCTTGCGCCCCTCGATGTGGTGAACTCTGACTCTGCGGTCGCGACGGACAAGCAGTCGCTGATCACGTCCAAGTCGAATCTTGAGTATCAGCAGCTTCTGATGAAGCAGGCGATCGCACGCAACCTGGATGATCCGCAACTCGCCAACGCGCCGGTGGTGCCGACCGACCGGGTGGGACTGGACCGCTTGAAGGAAGAGGATATGCCGGTTGAGGACCTGGTGAAACAGGCCTATACGTTGAACCCCCAGATTGAGCAGGCGGTCTTGAACATGAAGAACAACGAGATCACCATCCGAGGAGAGAAGAACGGTCTGCTTCCGATCGTGGATGCGGTTGTCTCCTACGGAGGCAATGGTGTTGGAGGTACCGCTGTTCCTTGCAATCCGACGACAATCGCCTTCGGTTGCACGACTGCCACGCTTACTCCGTCCAGCGGTTATGGCACTGTTTTCAACAATACGTTCAATGCAAACTCGCCGAATTACACAGTGGGTCTGAATGTGAACATTCCATTGCGTAACCGGTTGGCGCAAGCTGACCAGGCACGTTCTCAGATGGAATTGCGGCAGTCCGAGATGCGCCTGCAGCAGCTTTATACGCAGATCCGGATCCAGGTGATCAACGCACAGTACGCGCTGACGAACGACCGGGCCAATGTGATTGCGGCGCAGACGGCGCGTGACTATAACGCGCAATCACTGGCGGCAGAGCAGAAGAAGTACAAGCTGGGCGCTTCGACAACGGCAAACGTGCTCTCGCAGGAGCGTACGCTTGCGATCGGCGAAAACAACCTGATCTCGGCGACTGCGGCTTATGCGAAGGATCGTTCGTCTCTCAACCAGATCCTGTCGAACACGCTCGATCGTTACGGGATCTCGTTGGTGGATGCGGCCACAGGTAAGGTGAATACCCCGCCGCAAATTCCTGGGCTCACTGCGCCGAAGGCACCTGAAGCACCGAAGCCGCTTAGCGCGACACCGGCTCAGCAGCCTCAGTAGCCCGTGCCGGCTATGGAGGGCGCCCTGCTCGAGGGCGTCCTTTTTCTGTCTCGGACGTGTAAGACTTGAGGGATGAGTGAACTTGAGTTGAACGGGTTGGCGGGATCGCAGTCGGCGTACCTTCGGTCGGCGATACATCAGCCAGTGCGTTGGATGCAATGGTGTCAGGCGGCCTTTGACGAGGCGCAGAAGCAGGACAAGCCGGTGCTGCTCGACATCGGGGCGGTATGGTGCCACTGGTGCCACGTGATGGACCGTGAGAGTTACGAAGACATCGAGACGGCGCGCATTATCAATGAACATTTTATTGCGGTGAAGGTCGACCGGGACGAGCGGCCGGATGTGGACTCGCGCTATCAGTCAGCCGTCGCTGCGATCAGCGGGCAGGGAGGATGGCCGCTGACAGCTTTCCTGACGCCGGATGGAAGGCCTTATTTTGGAGGGACGTATTTTCCGCCGGTAGACGGCCACGGACGGCCGAGCCTGCGACGTGTGCTGATGACGATGGCTGAGGCCTTTGAGAGACGGCGCGACGAGGTGATGGAGTCGGCTGGCAGCGTGATGGCGGCGATCGAGCACAATGAGTCCTTCGATGGGAGCGCAAAGGATCCAAATGGGGCGCTTGTCGGCAAGATTGTCGAAGCTGCGTTGAAGCAGTTCGATCCGCGTTATGGCGGGTTTGGTTCGCAGCCGAAGTTCCCGAACTCGGCAGCGATTGACCTGCTGCTGGATGAGGCGGGGCGCGCGGTTCTTGGTTCAAGCGAGCAGGCGCAGCTCGCGGCGATGGTGACGCTTGAGAAGATGTCGAAGGGAGGAATGTATGACCATCTTGCGGGTGGGTTTCATCGTTACTCCGTCGATGAGAGGTGGGTTGTTCCCCACTTCGAGAAGATGTCTTATGACAACTCCGAATTGCTGAAAAACTATGTTCATGCGTACCAGAACACTGGCGAGCATGAGTGCGCGCGGGTGGCCCGCGAGACGATTGCCTGGATCGACGAATGGATGAGCGACCGGAACCAGGGTGGGTTTTACTCATCGCAGGACGCGGATGAGTCACTGGATGATGATGGCGATTACTTTACGTGGACGCGCGATGAGGCGGCCGCGGTGCTGAGCGGGCAGGAGTTCCGTGTTGCTGCGGAGTTCTTCGATATTGGTGAGATCGGGGATATGCACCACAATCCTCAGAAGAACACTTTGCATATCGACAGGCCGCTGGCGGCGGTGGCCAAGGCCGCAGGAGTGTCGTTGCCGGAGGCGGTTGAGCTGGTTGCGAGCGCGAAAGCGAAGCTTGCGGCCGCTCGGCGACTGCGTAGAACGCCTTTCATCGACAAGACGATCTATATGGGCTGGAATGCGATGATGATCTCGGCTTATCTTGAGGCAGGTCGGGTGCTTCAAGAAGCTGCCGCGACGGATTTTGCCTTGAAGACGCTGGACCGAGTGCTTCGTGGGTTTGTTGACGGCAACCTGGGCCATGTGGTCGCTTACGGTGCAGGAGGCGAGTCGAGTCAAGCGATTCCCGGTGTGCTTGAAGACTATGTTTTTGCGGGCCACGCAGCGCTTGATGCGTGGGAGAGTACAGGCGATTTCCGCTATTTCTCCCAATCCCTGGAGCTTGCGGAGGCAGCCATCTCGCGCTTTTACGATGAGGAGCGGGGAGGCTTCTTCGATACACCGTTTGAAGGTGGAGACAAGCTTGGTGCGCTGAGCACGCGGCGCAAACCGCTGCAAGATGCACCTACGCCGGCGGGTAATCCTGTGGCTGCCGCGCTGCTTGTGCGGCTTGAAGCGCTGACCGGAAGAGATGATTTCTATGACAAGGCTAAGGCTACGCTTGAATGTTTTGCCGGAGTGGTGGAGCATCTCGGGCTCTATGCGGCGAGCTATGCATTATCGCTACGGCGGATGCTGCTGCCTCCGGTGCAAATAGTTGTTGTGGGTGCAGACGCGCTGGCCGACGAACTATTGAATGCAGCGCTACGGGGCTATGCGATCAACAAGGAGGTGGTTCGTCTTCCTGGACCAGGCGTTGATCTGCCGCCCACGCTTGCGCGAACTCTGCCACATTTGCCGCGGCAGGCAGGAAGCTTTGCGGTTGGTTGCAGCGGTTTTACCTGTGGTTTGCCGGTCCAGACTGTAGAGGATCTTGCTTCAGCCCTTGCGATCTAGGTCAGGGGCGGGCGCGAGCGGAAATGACTCACTCGCGCCCCTTTACTGCTGAACGAGCGGCTGCTGCGTGGGAGGTGCTGTGGGATCAGCGGACTTCTGCTGCTGCAGCAGGAGCATGTTGGCGGGATCGATGCCGAGCGGAATGCCTTCGTGCTTGAAGCGGGCGATGATGCGGTTGCGGAAGGCGCGAAGCACGTCATCTTTCTGCGAGATGCGAACCTTGGCGTTGATGGAGTAGCCGAGTGCGCGACCATTGATGCTGTCGATGCCGGAGACTCCGGGAGCGGACATGATGACTTCTTTCAGCACGGCATCCTGCTGGACCTCGGACGCGATCTCGCGCAGCAGACCAAGCACGCGGGGCGGGTCTGCGCTTGCGTCAACCGAGATGCTGACGGCTGCGACCGCGAAGTCGCGCGAGAGATTGGTCACGGTTGCGACTTGTGAGTTAGGGATGATGTAGAGCGTCCCATCCCCGTCGCGCAGACGGGTGAGCCTGAGGGTCAGATCTTCCACGGTGCCGGTGAGCGAGGCGATCTTGACGGTTTCTCCAACGTTATATTGGTCTTCGACGAGGATGAAGATACCGTTGATGATGTCTTTGAAGAGGGACTGGGCTGCGAGGCCGATGCCTACCCCGACGATGCCGGCGGAGGCGAGCAGCGGCGCGTAGTTGATGTTGAGGAGGTTGAGGATCTGTAGAAAGGCGAGGAAGGCAAGGATGCTATAGACGGTGGCGCGGATGATGGACGCCATGGTCTTGAGTTGCGCTCCGCGGCGTGGCTCGATGTGCTCGCGGGAGGCGATCTTCCTCATGCGGTTGACGAAGAAGCGGGCGATACGCTCGAGGATGAAGAGGAAGAGGAGTACGATGAGGACCTTGGGGAGGCGGTCCTCGACCATGACGAGGATGTCTTTATGCCAATCGCGTTCGAGGGTAGCCCAAGCCAGTCCGGGCGCGGAGTCCTGAACCGAATCGTGGGCGTTCTGTACGGCTTTGCTGACGGGTTCCAGAATCGGTTGCAGTAACAGTGTGAATCTCCAATGTTGATATCGTATGCCGTCGCCGTTGCAAAGTGGTGGCGGGTAGATGAGAATGAGACGCAAATGCGGTGACCAGGGAAGCCGCAGTGGAGTGAACCTTATGCGAATCTGGACGTGGGTGGCGATTTGCTCGGTTTTGTTGCTGGGCACGGCGGGTTGGCCGCAGAATAGCCGTGTGCCGGGTGTGCAGAGCCCCACGGGGCCGGAGATGCCCGGGTTCGGACAGGAGTTAACTGCCGGTGCCCGCGAGAAGCAAGCCAAGATGCAGAACGACGAGCGTCAGAAACGGCTTGTGGATGACACAGAAAAGCTGCTGACGCTCGCGACGCAGTTGCATGAAGATGTGGCGAAGACGAACAAGAACATCCTGTCGATCGACGTGGTGAGGCGTGCCGAGGAGATTGAGCGGCTTGCGCATGCGGTGAAGGATCGCATGCGCGGTTAGCTTCCGATCAGTTCTGTTGGAAGGGTTGCCACCTGGGCTTATGCTGGCGCGCGCTGCGCCATAACTGCATGCGATCGGAAAAGAGAAAAGCAGGAAGGAGGACGGCGGTGATGCACAGCAGGAAGGCCAAGGTTCCGAAGCCATCCTCGTTGAAGACGTTGGGCCAGTTTTGCATTTTGAAGAATTCAAGCATGATTCGATCTCCTGGTTTCGATGGGATTTTTGTTGCGTCACGCGCTAGCGTGATTCAGGGGTGAGGATGTTTGCGACGTCGACCTGTGGTGTGGACAGGCTGAGCGAGGTGCTTGCCGAGCTACGCAGCGCGGCAACAACGGTTGCGGGGGACCAGTCGGGGTGCTGGGCCCGCAGAAGGGCGGCTGCTCCCGCGACGAGAGGAGCCGACGCGCTGGTTCCAATGGCCTGCACGTAGGCGGCGTGGCCAAGACCGAAGCATCCGAGCGAATGAGCCGCATCCGGCAGCCCGGAGAGCGTTGAAGGATTGCCTGCACTGCAGGCACCCGCAACCCAGCCGGAGTTTGCTGTCCCGAGTGTTGCTGGCACTTCGCTGCCCGCCCCTGGGTAGCTTCCACCGGGTGCGGCAAGTGCATTCAGGACTGATCCGTTATTGGAGTAGTAGGCGAGTGCGACCGGTCCAGCCCCGCATGTAGCAGCGCTGAGGAGATTCTGAGCGCAGGCCGGATTGGTAGAAGCGACTATGGCGAGAACGTTGGTCGACTGTGCGGGGAGTTCGACGGAGTGCGATCCGTTCAGGTTGAGACCATCGTTACCGGCCGCGGCAACGAGGATTACGCCTGCGTTCCACGCGGTGGATGTAGCGCGGTTGAAGATGGCCTGGGTTCCTGCTCCGGCTGCGGTGGTGGTATCGACCAGCGAGCCGAGCGAGAACGAGATGATGTCTGCGCGGTTGAGGATGGCATCCTCGATGCCCTGGAGGAGCCAGCTGAGGAGACCGGTGCCCTGACCGTTGATGCAGCCGGTCGGGTCTGCGCTTGTTGCTGTGCCCGGCATCCGCTGCATGACCTTGATGTTGAGGATGGAGGCGGAGGGTGCGACGCCGGCGACCAGACCTGTGTCAGGACCGAGCGCTCCCGCTGCCAACGAGGCGGTCCAGGTGCCGTGGCCCTGCTGGTCGACGGGACTGCCGTCATCGCAGGCGGACGGAAGCGCAGTGGTCTGGATCTCGGAAAGGTTCAGGACAAGGTTGGGGGCGATGTCGGGGTGGGCGGGGTCGACCCCGGTGTCGAGGACGGCGATCCTGACGCCATGGCCCTTCGTTGCGTTCCAGGGTCCCAGCGGGGCTGCAGGGGTGCCATCCGCTCCGAACCCTCCGACCTGGCGAACGGCCCAGCCCATGGGAGAGTGATAGAGCGCGTCTGGTATTGTTGCGGGTGCGGACAACGGAAGTACCGCCATGCGGTGAGCTGAGAGGATCAAGTCGGGCACGATGGCCTGAACCCGCGGATCGCGGGAGATCGCAGCGAGAGAGGCCGGGATAACACCGTCAATGACGGCAACGCCGAGGAGGTCATGGCGCTCAACGAGGTGAGCTCCAAATACGGCAACGGCGCTGCCAAGGTCGCCTGGAAGCTGGCCATTGCGATAGAGAACGACGAATCGTCCGGCGGGCGTGACCGTTGTCTGACTGATGGCAGGAAGGCCTGTCAGAAGACTGAGGAGCAGCGTCAGCGAGGTTTGAAGGTTATGCAGGAACCGCTTGCAAGAGCTTGAAAACATAGAATAACCTCAACAGAAATCAGCGTTAAAGCCTGCATCGGCGTGGGTTATGGAGGTGAGGCTGGTACGGACGTGGGAGCACGGGTACAGCTGTCCCGTGACAGAGGACGTAGAAGAAAGCACGTCTTGTGACCCATTCGTCTGACAAGTGTTGGGCCAAAGTGGTAGAAATCGGAAGAGGACGGGTACATGGCTGGAGAGACTGGGATCGGTTTGGCGGTGAAGACAGAGGGCGCGACGACGGCGCCGGCGGCACCTCATGAGCTCTCGCGCGAGCAGTTGATCGAGTTCTACCGGCTGATGTATCTGTCGCGGAAGACGGATGACCGTGAGATCGTTCTGAAGCGTCAGCAGAAGATTTTCTTCCAGATCTCCTGTGCCGGGCATGAGGCTTTGCTGGTTGCCGCTGGGATGGCTCTGAAGCCTGGCTACGACTGGTTTTTCCCCTACTACCGTGATCGCGCGCTCTGCCTCGCGTTAGGCAACACGGTGGAGGAGCAGTTGCTGCAATCGGTCGGTGCCGCGGCGGATACGGCAAGTGGCGGGCGTCAGATGCCTTCGCACTGGGCGAGCAGACGCCTGAATATCGTTACGCCTTCAAGCTCCACCGCGACACAGTGCCTGCACGCCGTCGGGTGCGCGGAGGCGGGTCGCTACTTTGCACGCCACACAAACGCGGCGCAGAAGGTAGTGAACGAAGAGCATCCTGACTACCGCGCCTTCAAGGATGTTTCTTTCCACGGAGATGAGGTGGTGTATGTCTCGATCGGCGAAGGCTCGACGAGCCAGGGAGAGTTCTGGGAGTCGCTGAATACGGCTTCGAACCTGAAGCTGCCCGTGCTGTATGTCATCGAAGACAATGGATACGCCATCTCGACACCCGTGGAAGCAAATACGCCGGGTGGCAATATCTCAAGACTGATCGCGAACTTTCCGAGTTTTCACTTTGCAGAGG
This sequence comes from Lichenicola sp., assembly GCA_964658635.1. Lineage (GTDB taxonomy): Bacteria > Acidobacteriota > Terriglobia > Terriglobales > Acidobacteriaceae > Edaphobacter. The sequence goes on from CAZZZP010000010.1 coordinate 73,834, forward strand.
TCGATGGGACCGATCCCATTGCAAGCTATCGGGCGATGGTTGAGGCAGTGGCCTACTGCCGTTCAGGGGCGGGGCCTGCGGTGGTGCACGGGCATGTGGTGCGGCCGTATTCGCACTCGATGAGCGAGGATGAACGGGACTATCGTGCCCGGGCGGAGCTGGATGCGGATGCGTTGCGCGATCCTATTTCGAAGATGCAGGTGTGGCTTCTTCGGGAGCGCATTCTCGACGCCGAGGGGATCAATGCGCTTGAACGGCAGGTGGAGCAAGAGGTCCAGGCGGCTTCGGACAAGGCTGTGGCTGCGGTGTTCCCGGAGGTGAGTTCGATTCTGAAGCACCAGTATTCGGAAGATCTAAGCGTTCAGGATATGCGATGGGCGACTGAGCCCTTGGCGAATGCGGATCAGAGTGAACGCACGATGGCGGACCTGATCAACACCTGCCTGAAAGACGAGATGCGGCGGGATGAACGCATTGTGGTCTTTGGCGAGGATGTAGCGGATGCGACTCGCGAAGCCGCGCTGAAGGAAGACAAGGTCAAGGGCAAGGGCGGGGTCTTCAAGCTGACGAGTGGCCTGCAGAGCGAGTTTGGTGCGGAACGCTGCTGGAACTCTCCTTTGGCAGAGGCGAACATCGTCGGGCGGGCGATTGGCATGGCCGTGCGGGGAATGAAGCCGGTGGTGGAGATCCAGTTCTTCGACTACATCTGGCCGGCGATGCACCAGATGCGCAATGAGCTGGCGTTGATCCGTTGGCGATCGAACGGCGTTTTCAGCTGCCCGCTTGTGATGCGTGTGCCGATCGGCGGCTATCTTACGGGCGGTTCGATCTATCACTCGCAGTCAGGGGAGAGCATCTTCACGCATACGCCGGGAGTGCGCGTGGTGTTTCCTTCGAATGCGCTCGACGCCCTTGGACTGTTGCGAACAGCGATCCGTTGCGACGACCCGGTATTGTTTCTGGAACATAAGCGGCTGTACCGCGAGACTTTTGGACGCGCTGTCTATCCTGGACCGGAGTTCTCGATTCCGTTTGGCAAGGCGAAGATCGTGAAGCGCGGAAAAGATCTGACTGTGGTTACGTATGGTGCCGTGGTGCCTCGTGCGCTGCAGGCTGCGGTGAAGATCGAACGTGAGAAGGGGATCTCGGTTGAGCTGATCGACCTACGAACGTTGAGCCCCTATGACTGGGAGACGATCGCCGAGTCGGTGCGCAAGACGAACCGTGTGATTGTCGCGCATGAGGATATGAAGAGCTGGGGTTACGGCGCAGAGATTGCAGCGCGCATCGGAGAAGAGCTTTTTCATGATCTTGACGCGCCTGTGAGGAGAGTCGCGGCAATGGATACTTTCGTCGCGTACCAGCCGATTCTTGAGGATGCGATTTTGCCGCAGCCCGAGGATCTGTACCGTGCGATGGCTGAGCTTGCGGCCTTCTAGGCTCTAAAGTGTCAGGATGAGCCGAAGGTCCCGCACATTCTGTCCGGTCGCTCCGCCGGGAAGCGTGGCTCCGATTGCGGCTAGCAGGGGTGCGGTGTTGAAGCTGGTGAGTGCGGCTTCGACAGACATCCCCGCGACTCTTGCAAGCTCGGTTGTTGACCAATCGCAGACAGCTCCGGCTGAGCGACTGTTGCCGTCTACGCCGTCTGTGGCGGCGCTTAGTATTGTGACCTGCTGACCGGTTCGGGCGGCTTCGTCGGCGCACCAAAGGGCGAAGTGTCCGTTGCGGCCGCCCGTGCCGTGCTGCGCAGGCAGGGGGACGCTGACCTCTCCGACGGAGATGAGGCAAGTCGGGCCGTACCTGGCGGTGAGTTCGCGGGAGCGGTGAAGAAGGTAGCGGCCGGCCTGCTGATAATCCCAGTCGTCGCAGGTGTTGTCTATCTCGACGTGGAAGCCATGAACCTCGGCGGCAGCGCGCGCGGCGGCGGCGAGGTGATCTGAAGACATGACGGTCTGCCAGGCGGCTCGTGCGAAAAGTGGACCCCCGGGCTTCGGAGTTTCGGGGCTTAGCGGGCTGGCGACGAAGGACAGAATGCTTGCCGGAATCTGATGGAAGGGCTGCAGATTGCGCAGGAGGGCCTGGCAATCGTCGAGGGTTGATTCGTCTGGCAGGGATGGTCCGGAGCCGACTACTTCGGGCGTCGTGGGATCGACATCCGATACCAGCATGGTGATCTGCTGGCGGGCACCGAAGGCAGCCTGGGCGAGGCGTCCGCCTTTGACGGCGGACAGGTGCTTGCGGAGGATGTTCATCTCGGCGATGGGGAGCCCTGATTCAACCAGCAGGCGATGAAGCGTGGCCATTTCAGACGGAAGGATTGTGGAGTCAACAGGCTTCTCAAGCAGGGACGAGGCTCCTCCACTGATAAGGAAGAGGACCAGAGTGCGGTGAGTCGCTTGACGGAGCAATGTGAGGGCTGCTTCGGCTGCCCGCAGCGAACTTTCATTTGGAGTCGGATGGCCGGCTGCGATGAATTCTGTTCCGTCGGAAGGTGCCGTCGATTGGGGAGGACCGACTACCAGGGCCTGGATTCTTACGTTAGCAACAGGCGCCAATGCGTCACGTGCGGCGGAGTACATCGGAATGGCGGCCTTGCCTGCGGCCAGGATGAAGACTTCGTCAATCTGAGAGAAGGCGAGTGTTGCGCCCGCGACGGTCACGGTGTCTTCCGTCAGTGAGAATGCGTCACGCACGGCCTTGCCTACGTCTAGTTGAGCAAGTGCTTGCGTACAGATGGTGCGTGCCAAATGCGAAAGTGAGTTCATTGGAATGATGTCAGCCTGTCGTGATGCTTTGTGTATAGAATCACTCGGCGCCCTCCTTCATGTCGATTGAGATTGCCAAAAACGTGAGACACGCTGATGCTGCGGCTCCCGAGTCGTCAACCGGGGTCATGGACGCGAGTTTGAAGCGGCGCTGGTTTTTGCTGCTTCCGGCCGTGTTCGTGACATATAGCCTGGCATACCTTGACCGTGCCAACTTTGGCTTTGGTGCGGCTGCCGGTCTGGCTACGACGCTGCACATTACGGGTTCACAAAGCTCGCTGCTGAGTGCGCTCTTCTTCCTCGGCTATTTCGCGTTCCAGGTGCCTGGAGCTATTCTTGCCCGGAAACAAAGTGCTACAAAGCTGATCGCGGTCTCACTTGTGTTGTGGGGTGCGCTTGCGGCGCTCACGGGCGTGATCAAGGACTTCTGGGCGCTGGCTGCGATTCGTACGCTGCTCGGTGTGGCTGAAAGCTTTATCTTTCCGGCGATGCTTCTGCTGCTGACGCGCTGGTTCACGCGTCGCGAGCGATCACGCGCCAACACGCTGCTGATGCTCGGTAATCCGGTGACAGTGCTCTGGATGTCGGCGATCACGGGCTATCTGATCCAGGCGTTTGGGTGGCAGCGGACGTTCATTCTCGAAGGTTTGCCGGCCATCGTCTGGGCATTCTTCTGGCTGCGCATCGTTCATGACAGGCCGGAACAGGCGGGCTGGATGGAGCGAGATGCCGCGCTGCGGATCGAAGAAGAGTTGGCGCGTGAGCAGCTTAGCGTTGTTCCTGTGAACGCTGTAAAGACGGCTTTGCTGCGGCCGGATATTCTGCTGCTCTCGGTCGTTTACTTCTGCTGGAGTCTGGGTGTTTATGGCTTTGTACTCTGGCTGCCTACGATTGTGAGACAGGGCGCCGCGATGTCCATGGGGCGGACGGGGCTGCTGACCGCTGTACCTTACCTGGTTGCGGTGGGGCTGATGCTGGTTGTCGGGCGATGGTCCGACCGGATGCTGCGCAGGAGCCTGTTTGTCTGGCCTTTTCTGCTGGTCGGCGGGATCGCGCTGCTGTTCTCGTTCATCTTTGCGGGCTCAAGCTTTGCGTTGGCATTCACGGGTCTCACCCTTGCAGGGGCTTGCATGTACGCGCCTTACGGGCCGTTCTTTGCGATCATCCCGGAGCGTGTTTCGCGCAATGTAACTGCCGAAGTGCTCGCATTCATCAACAGCGCGGGTGCACTGGGCGGCTTCTTTGGCAGCTACTGCGTGGGCTGGCTGCAGTCGGCGACCGGCAATGCAAAGGCCGGCTACCTGCTGATGTCCATTTCGCTGGTGTTGGCGGCGGTCCTGCTCGCTTCGCTGCGCGATCCGGCAAAGATGATCGCGGGAGAGAATAGGGCGTGATGCTGAAGGCTACAGACGTTTTGGATACCGACTCTTCCTTGTTTGACTCCACGATGACGCATGCACCGGGTCCGTCGGGCTCGTTGCCGATCACGCCGGAGATGTTGCTGAACGAGCCTTCGGGAAATCTTTTCGGGCTCTCGCAGGGGGCGGGCATGGGGTGGGAGCCGGCACGGCTGCTGGACCCGGAGTTTCTGATCCTGAGCACACATGGAGGAGTTCGTGCGCAGGATGGCACTCCGATCGCGCTGGGTTTCCATACGGGGCACTGGGAGGTTGGACTGCTGGTTGCAGAGGCTGCTCGGGAGCTGCGCAATCGGCATGCGATTCCTTATGCCGGCGCGTGCACGGACCCGTGTGACGGGCGGACGCAGGGCACCGTGGGGATGTTCGACTCGCTGCCGTTTCGCAACGATGCGGCCATGGTGCTGCGGCGGCTGATGCGTTCGCTGCCGACACGCAAGGGCGTGCTGGGTATTGCAACCTGCGACAAGGGCCTGCCGGCGATGATGATGGCACTGGCTTCAAGTGGCAGCTATCCCAGCATTCTCGTGCCAGGCGGTGTGACGTTGCTTGCTGAAGAGGGCGAAGACGCGGGCAAGGTCCAGACGATTGGAGCGCGCTTTGCGCAGCAGCAAATCAGCCTCGAATACGCGGCCGAGATGGGCTGCAAGGCCTGCGCATCACCGGGTGGAGGCTGCCAGTTCCTGGGGACGGCAGCGACCGCACAGGTGGTTGCGGAGGCGCTAGGGCTGGCATTGCCACATACGGCGCTGGCGCCTTCCGGGCAGCCGATCTGGCTTGACGCGGCGAGCCGCTCCGCTCGTGCGCTACTGCGCATGTTTCAGCTGGGAATCGGGACGAGAGATGTGATCACGGCAGCGAGCGTGCGCAATGCGATGGTGGTCCACGCGGCTTTTGGAGGCTCGACCAACCTGCTGCTGCATGTGCCCGCGATTGCCCATGCGGCGGGACTGCCACGTCCCACGCGCGCCGACTGGGAGGAGGTGAACCGGGCCGTGCCTCGCGTTGTGGATGCGCTGCCGAATGGGCCGCATGGATACGCTACGGTGCAGGTCTTTCTTGCAGGTGGCGTGCCAGAGGTGATGCTGCACCTGCGCGAGGCTGGTCTGCTGGATACTTCGGCGATGACCGTGTCGGGCGTGACACTGAGCGAGAATCTCGACTGGTGGAAGCAGAGCAAACGCCGGTATGAGCTTCGCAAGCGGCTGACAAAGCTGAACGGGATCGACCCGGACGATGTTATTCTTTCGCCTCTCAGCGCGTCGGCCCGGGGGATGACGGCAACGGTCTGCTTTCCTGCGGGGAACCTGGCGCCGGATGGGTCAGTGATCAAAAGCACATCAATCGATCCGTCGCTGATCGATCAGGATGGCATGTACCGGCATACCGGTCCGGCGCGTGTCTTCACGACGGAGGCTGCGGCCATCTCCGCGATCAAGCTGGGAGAGGTTGGGCACGGGGACGTGGTGGTGTTGATCTGCGGCGGCCCCATGGGCGCGGGCATGCAGGAGATCTATCAGATCACCTCCGCGTTGAAGAACCTGCCATTCTGCAAGCATGTTGCGGTCTTAACGGATGCACGGTTCAGCGGAGTTTCGACGGGCGCATGCATCGGTCACATCTCCCCGGAGGCGCTCGCTGGAGGGCCGATCGGACGCGTTGACGAGGGCGACATCATCGAGATCGTCGTTGATCGCCGTGGGCTTCACGGCACGGTCAATCTGGTTGGCGACTCTGCTGATACGGAGTACTCGGCTGAAAAGGGGAGCCGCCTGCTTACTGCGCGGCGGCCAAGGGCCGATCTGGCGCCGCATCCCGGGATGCCGGACGATACGCGGCTTTGGGCGGCACTCGTTCAGGCGAGCGGCGGGGT
>CAZZZP010000011.1:0-78096 GCA_964658635.1 Lichenicola sp.
GTTCAGGCCGGTAACGGCAAGAACCACGCCTGCAATCGGCGCAGGTAAAGAAGGATCTGCTAGGTTGGCGAGGTGCTGCTCGCCGTTGTACGAGACTTTCTGCAGCGAAACGCCAAAAGCCTGGTTCACCTGTGACACAGTGCCGGAGAAGTTGATAAAAGTCCGGCCGCGTCCGACCCCGGTTACCGTCAACCCCTCTCCCTGCAGCCAGGAGGTAACCGTCGCCAAGTCGTTCTGGCTTAGTCCGAACCGAGCTCCAAACTGCTCCGGACCAAGCCATTTGTGGAACAAAGCAGAATTCGGATTCTGCTGAGTCGCCAGCAATTCGCCAAGCGCAGTGCTCTGGGCCTCTGTCATAGAAAAGCGTAGGCTCAACGACTCAAGCTTCGTATCTCCGGCTGCGGGTCCAAGCAGCAACGCCGCTTTCGCCCGGGCGTCGACGTTCTCGGTGATGGCAGCGCGAGCGGCACCTGTCCAAACTGCCAGCGCGATCCTATCCTGAGCCGTCCCGGTTACACAGATCGCTGTAAGGACAAGGACGTACCTCATCCACTTAGAAAGCAAGACGCGCATCTTCGGTGAACCCTGTAGAAGAAAGTGTCGCGCCCGAATTAACACAAAACGGCTTGGCAGGGTGACGACCCTGGGTTTAGACGAGAAAGTCAAAAGAAAGTTGCGCACCAGCAAAATCAGCTCCAACGCGCTTCAGGCTGCCAATCTTTATTGAATTGTCACCTGATAGGTGTGGTCATGCGTGACCGTTGTCACCCCATTCGATCCAGAGGTATTGATTGTGAGTGATGCCGTACCCAGGGGCGAGCCTGTTGAAGCTCCAGAACCAACAATTAAATTCTGCTTTGAACAACCCACGCTCACACCCAATGTGATCAGCAGAAGCACCAGCAGCATCGAGGGTATGCGACCACGCCTGCTTCGGGGCAACATCAACCCGAGCAGTGACGCCAGAGCTATTCCACGGAGTGCCTTCCCTCCATGCCAAGATTCCTTATGGGTCTCGGCCTTATATTGTGAGGCTACGGTATTTATCGTTAACACAGCTGTTCCTCCATTGGTCAAGGACTGCGGCGAGATGGAGCAAGTGATCAGCATGTTGGCGGGCGGTGTGCAACCCATCGAGATGACGCCCGAAAAGCCGCTGCTCGGCGTAACAAGAACCACCACGCTTCCCGTTTGCCCAGCGGTCAAACTCAAAGACGCCGGTGTAAAGCTGACGCTGTAATCCGTCAGGCCGATCCCGATCAAAGCGGACACACTCGTTGCAAAGGTTGCGTCCCCTGAATAAACAGCGTAAATAGTCTGTGTTCCGGCGGGAATCTGAGTTGTGTACAAGCTGGCCGCCGAGGCTCCCGAGCCGGTCGCCGACAGTGTTCCCATGCCGAGCAGCCGCGGCAGGGTTCCAGAAATATAAAAGGACACGCTACCGGACGGCGACTTACCAGCAACCACATTGCCAGCCACCTGGGCGATGAGGGTGACGGTTTCGCCTGCAATTCCCAACGAAGCAGTCGAGCTGAGCGTTGTTGTCGTCGGCACTGGGAGAGCCACGGTGGAGACTTCAGGTGAAGTGCTGGCTGCGTAGACCGTATCACCGGAATAGACCGCCGTAAGGCTCTGCCCCGTGTTGCTTTGAAAGGTGTAAGTCAGCGTCGCCACATTGCTTGCGATTGTGCCGGACCCGAGCAGAGTATTACCGATGAAAAAACTCACCGTGCCTGAAGGCGCTGTATATCCCGAGGTTGCCGAGGAGACCGTCGCCGTCAGAGTGGTTACAGTTCCTGTAACCGAAGAAGCCGGCGAGAGGGTCAAGACCGTTGAAGTTGGGATCTTTGTCGATGCCGTGCTGGTCAAAGAAAGTACCACCGAGTTGCAGGTGTAGGCTGCGTTGGACGGACAACTCACAATGACGGAGTAATCTCCGGCTGCAGGTACAGTCACGGGGATAGCTGCGGTCGACGTGTTCGCACCTGTAGCGGCAAGAATACCCACGTTCGTGCTAGTACTCCCCGTCAGCACGATCGTCGCAAGCACTGTGCCAGTGGGCGCTGTAGTGCCAGGAACTGTCACTGTGGCGGTGATATTGGCCGTCGTCCCGGCTGATGCCGTCGCTGGTGAGATAGTTGCAGCCAGCGTTCCCACTGTGCTTGAAGAGGCTACAGTAAGCGCCGTCCCAGGTGTGCTTGCGCTTGACGCATAGTCGCCATCACCACTGTAGGTAGCTGTAAGAATGTATACGCCGGCGGGAAGCGAAGCCGATGTAAACGTACCCACACCATTCATCACCTGTCCTGCACCGATGATTCCCTGCGTGGCCGCGGAAAATACCACCGTACCCGATGGTGACGCGCCGTTTACAGTGGTGACCGGCTGAATCGTAGCCGAGAAGGTTACACTTTGTCCGGTCGTGATGACATAGGAGGACGCGCACAAAGAAGTCGCTGTAGACACCACGCTCACCCCGACCGGAACGGCAGGCGACGAACTTGCCGCGTAGTTGACGTCACCACTGTAGTAAGCGACCAGGGAGTGCGTCCGCACGCTAATGAGACTTGTCGTAATTAACGCCGATCCATTGCTCAACCCCGCTGTCGCAAGTACGACGCCTCCATCCAGAATCTGCACGGTGCCACTTGGTTGCGAGCCGCTTACGAGGGTGTGTGGACTTAGGTTCGCTGTAAGAACAAAGTTCTTGCCGCTAGCTACCGTAGACGCGGAACTAGCAAGCGCTGCGGTAGTTGCAACTGTTCCGCTGCTGGTATTTACAGAGGGCGATGTGCTGATAGTGTAATTGTTGTCCCCATGATACTGCGCTGCAATGACATGATTGCCCCCGGTGAACGAAGTCATGATGGTTGCAACTCCATTCGAATTGAGTGAGGAGGATCCGACCACCACGCCGCCATTCAAGAACGTAACTGTGCCTGCCGGGCCGACACTACCGGCTGTCGCTACCTGCGCGGTCAAAATGGTCGGCTGACCCGTCATAGGTTCGATTGGATTCAGAGTCAGCGACGTTGAAGCATTGACCTTTGCGATCGTCGCACTCAACGTTATCGGACCGGCAGCCGCAAAGTTTCTATCCCCGTTGTATGTCACCGAGAAAGCGACTGTACCGGCTCCGCTCCCAGGGACGTCGAGCGTTGCGGACCCAGTATTGCCGCCGACGCTACTCAGCGCAGCCGAATACGATCCCGTGTAGCCCGCTCCAGTCGGAGTCAGTGTCACGCTACCTGTGGGAGGGGACGGCCCAGTCGTACTCGCGCTCGTGACTAAGATGGTGACAGGAATGTTGAAACCGAAAGTCGCTGTGGAAGGAACCTGGACGGTTATTTGATCCGTCTCCGGTAGAACCACTTCCGGCACCGCTCCGCTTAGACTCGCACTGTGCGTGCTGTCACCGCGATAGCTCGCCGTTACGTTAGAAAACCCTCCTGGCAGCGAACTATTCGAGAAAGTAGCCGTACCATTGCTCAGCGGAGCTTTGCCGAAAAGTCCCGAAATCGAATCGATGAACGTGACGACTCCAGCCCCGGCAGCCGTGCCATTCACTGATGCAACGGTGGCGGTGAAAGTAGCAGTTTGACCGTAAGCTGGCGCCGCGTTTGAACTCACCAGCGTTGTAGTGGTCGCAATTGGACTCGAGGTGTTGCCGGATGCGGTGACAGGGTTATAATTCGCGTCGCCATCATAGGTCGCTAAGATGGAGTGAGTTGCACTCATCGGCACGGTTCCAAAAGAGGTCGTCGCTCCATTGGTCAAAGTTCCGGCGTTCAATACCGTCGCTCCGTCAAAGAACTCCACATTACCGCTCGGCGCAGGCGCTTTCCCAACTGTTGTAAGCGAAGCAGTCAAGGTGATATTTGCGCCCGACACCGCGGGACTGGGTGCGTAGCTAAAATTGAGAGTTGGCGTCGCTTTCCCGATCGAAACTCTTTTTGTAAGCGGGTTATAGCAACTGAAATTCTGATCACCGGAACAGTTGATGGATAGGGTCTGGCCACCAACTGTTTTAGCAGCAAGCGTGATCGTGACTGAAGACGTGTTTATTCCCGAGGCGACCAAAACGCCAGTCCCAGTCTGGCTGGTTCCCGAAACCACGACAGACACAGTTCCGCTCGGAGTTCCTACTCCAGACGCAGCCGTGGCCGTTACCAGCACGCTGAACGTCCCGCCTATGGTGTTGCCCGTGCTTACTGCCGCTGCAAGTTGTGAAGCCTCAGGCTGCACCAGCACAGTCCCAACTGGACTTGACGAGGAAGCATACGTCCCATCGCCTGAGTAGGTTCCTGTAACAACGTAGGTGCCTCCGCTAAGCGTGTTGCTCGTATAAGTCGCAGTGCCGCCAATAAGGTTTGCCGTACCCAGCGTCGCACCAGTCGTCGTGACAAAGGAGACTGTTCCCGTCGGAATTGCACCGCCTGTCCCGGATGTGACCGTCGCACTAAACGTGATGCTCTGACCGTGCACCGGCGAGTAGTTACTAGATGTAAACGAAGTGAAACTACTGCCGGTTCCGCGGGGGTAATGCTTCGCAAGCGATTCAAGATCGATCAGCCCAAGTCCGATCGCTGCCTCCCACGTGCCGGCAGGCTGCTGGTCTGCATGGGTGAACAAACCAGGCTCCGGTGAAAGCTTATAAAGAACAGGATTGATGTTTCCCAGGCGCCTCTGGGGCATTGAGGAGGCAATTGAGGTCAGTGTAGACACTAAGGCATCCACGCTTGACGCCGAAAGATCCGGGCTGTGCCGCAGTCCGTCCTGTGGAAGTCCTGGGGCGACCTGCCAATCCGGGCGCGCCACGATGGGTGTCCCCGTCTCAGCATGAGCGTCGAGGCTCGCAACAGACGTTACGTTCGCAAGATTTCCCGGAAATCCGCCACTTGCGCAAGTACTCGATATTAGGACCGTCAAGCCCTGCGCAGCTGCTTGGTCGAAGAGCGAAGAATACTGGGCAACCATCGAAGAAGTAGCATCTGTACCGCATACTCCGGAGACAACTTCCAGAATGCTTGAGTCATTCCTGTCCACGAGATTCGCAAGGCCCGCAATGCCCTTAGTGACGCCAGCTGTCGCCACCGAAGAATCACTCGGATTGTTGTCGAGTCCGTCGACCGATCCCAATAATTGAGCGATACAAGATTCAAGGGTAGGCTCGCTGGCCGGAGCATAGAAGGCCACCCCTCCCAGGTGATACAGGTGCAGCGATACGGCGAAAGCCCTTTCCATTTGAAGCGTAAACCCGGAAACCGTCATGCGTTCCAACGCTGGCGAGACCGAGCTGACCGAAAGACCTGCGCCCTCGGCCCAATCCATCACAGAACTAATCTGCTTCGCGTCTGCTCCAAAGCGAGCACCAAACTCAGACGGTGTCATCCAATGATGGTAGTCAGCCGTTCCCGGCGTTGTAACGTCAATCAGAAACTCTTGCAGCGCAGCAGCTCTCGCGTCAGACGGGGCAAGCGTCAGCGTCAGAGTCAACCTTTCTGAAGTTGCCAAAGGACCAGCATCCATTGCGGCCGACGAGGCTAAAGCACTATACGCCTTGACCGGCACGCGTGCAGTACCGACGGCGCTTTGAGCCCTCGCGCACCCAATCCCAGTCAGCAGCGCAAGCACGAATCCAGCAGCAAGCACGGTCCGGGCAAACAGGCGCGGACGACGGGAGATCCCGGTCGACAAACAGATTGGCAACATAGATGGGGCAATAGTCGCACCCGCGCATAACGATCGCAAGAACCAAACCTTTTAACGCGGCGCGAATCATAGCTCTTTTGTGGCATGAGTGCCATTTTCGTCCCCGTGCGCGCAAAAAAACTTGGCAACCGACCTTTCAAATCCGTGCTTGGAAGCTAAATTGCGTACTTTCCCAATCGGATGACATGCGCTGCAATTTGGCGACGCAGCGCGATCGTATCTGTTGCATCATGCTTTGCAAGCCGACGAAGAATTGCAAACTGTGTCCGCGCCATGTCTCCCTCGGCTACTGCGGCAACTACCATCCGCGCCGCTTTTTCTATCGTCTCAATTGCCTGCGCAGCATAAAGTTTCGACATTGCGGTCGAAATCGACTCCTCCTTGGCGCCGATCTTGTCCGCGCGCAATATCGCTGACTCCATCGTGAACACGGCGATGATCATGTCCGCCAGAGCTCCCATTACCTCCTGCTCGTCCGCAATTTTTTGCATGTACTTCTGCGTCGCAGCACCCGAAACAAACAAAGTCAGTTTCTTAGCCGCCGCCAGCAGATCGTATTCCGCCGCCAGCGAGCCCTCGTGATCTTGCTTTTCGCTGGGACCGGACATCACCTCGTCCATAATCGACTTGATCGCCGGCATCAGCGCAAGCTTACCTGCCATCGCCGACTTCATCAGCCAGCCCGTGATGATCAACCTATTGATCTCGTTCGTCCCCTCGAAGATGCGGTTGATGCGCGCATCGCGATATGCCCGCTCCGCCGGGTACTCCTCCACGTACCCATAACCAGCAAAGATCTGCAGGGACTCGTCCACTACCATGTCCAGTGCCTCAGACGCGAACACCTTGACAATTGAGCACTCGACCGCGTACTCCTCGATGCGCTTCTGAATCTCGATCGTGTCGTTCTTGTCCACACCCGCTAGAGCCTGATCGATCAGACCCACCGTTCGATAGCACATCGCCTCCGAGACGAAGATAGCCGTCGCCATGTTCGCGAGTTTCTCCTGGATCAGGCCGAATTCGCAGATGCTCTTGCCAAACGCCTTGCGCTCTTTCGAGTACTTCAGACCGTTGTTGAAAGCACCTTTGGCTCCGCCCACCGCCGCATTACCTAGTTTGTAGCGGCCCACATTCAGGATGTTAAAAGCAATGTGATGCCCTTTGCCCACCTCTCCTAGCAGGTTCGCTGCAGGGATCTTGCAGTCCGTAAGGATCAGCGGAGTAGTCGACGATCCGCGGATACCAAGTTTGTGCTCTTCGTTGCCGTTGGTAAATCCAGGCGTTCCACGCTCGACCAGGAACGCCGTCAGCCGCTCTTTACCTGCGTCCTTGCCCTCCTTCACCAAACACTTGGCAAAAATCGTATACAGATCCGCGAAGCCGCCATTGGTGATCCACATCTTCTCGCCATTGAGCGTATAGCTGGTTCCGTCATCTGAGAGCACCGCCCGCGTCGACGCATTCACCGCGTCGGAACCGGACGAAGACTCCGATAGTGCGTAAGCCCCGACCATCGAGCCATCCGCAATATGTGGAAGATACTTCGCCTTCTGCTCCGGTGTGCCATACCAGACCAGCGGCAGCGTCCCGATTCCCGTATGAGCAGAAAACGCAACGGAAAACGAACCCTGCTTCGAGATGTTCTCCGCAATGATCGCCGACGTGGCCTTGTCCATCTCGAGCCCGCCGTATTCTTCAGGGATATCGGCCGCAGTAAGTCCCAACTCGGCTGCCTTCTGAATAAGCGATCGCGTCACGACAAAGTCTTTGTGCTCGATCGCGTCGGAGCGCGGCACAATCTCGTTCGTCGCGAAGTCCGCAGTCGTCTTCGCGATGTGCCGGTGCTCTTCCGTGAAGTCCTCAGGAAAAAAGCACGAGGCGGGCGTCGGGTTTGTGATCAGGAAGGCACCGCCATTGGTGCGCGTCGGCATGGTTGTGACTTCAGGCGGAAGGGGCGCGATCGTTGTAGCCATGGTCTTACCTCAGACTGAAAAGTTGGCGTTGCTTGAGAAGCGTACTGTAGGCAAAGATACCCAAGGAAATACCTAGAAAACCAATGGCCAAAAAACCAACCCGGAGTCCTTATTCGCCTCAAGCGATGGGCGCGATCTCCAGGAGAGAGCCAAAGACGCAAAAAGCAGCAACCCCGACGATGCGCTTATGAGAGGGAGTGCAAAGCGATTTGAAAACACAAGAAGAACGGGGCCGACAATCGAAACAGTGCCGAAAATCACAGTCACCGTCGGATATAAGAGTGTGTACCTTGCTGGTTTACAGGAGCCATAAAAAGCATTTCCAAGCCAAGCGAGCCACGCATATACAAGGAAGATACAGACGCTTGCTACGATGAAACGCCGTTGTAATATTAGGACTGACCCCCTAGCGAGCACTAGCTCACCGCCTCAAAGATCCCCGCAGCCCCCATTCCTCCGCCAACGCACATCGTCACCATGCCGTATCTAGCCCCGCGCCGCTGCATCTCGCGCAGAATGGTAGCGGTCAGCTTCGCGCCCGTGCACCCCAGCGGGTGACCCAGCGCAATCGCTCCACCATTCGGATTCAGCTTCGCCGGATCGATCCCAAGCACCTTGATCACCGCCAGGGATTGAGCAGCGAACGCCTCGTTCAACTCAAAGACGTCGATATCCTCCAGCGCAAGCCCAGCCATCTTGAGCACCTTAGGAATGGCATGAATCGGCCCGATGCCCATCTCTTCCGGATCACAGCCCGCATAAGCAAACGCGACAAAGCGTGCCATTGGCCTAATGCCCAACTCGTCCGCACGATGCCTGCTCATCACCACGGCGGCTGCAGCGCCGTCTGACGTCTGCGACGAGTTCCCTGCCGTCACCGTACCCTTCGCATGAAAGACGGGCTTCAGCTTCTGCAGCGCCTCAAAGGACGTATCCGCACGCGGTCCTTCATCGCGTGTAAATCTCATGGTCACCGGCCTCGTGTTTCCCTTCGCACCCGGCACGGCTGACACAACATCCACGGGCACAATCTCATCATCGAAAGCCCCGCTCGCCATCGCCTCCAAGGCCTTGGTGTGCGACTCGAGCGAGAACTGGTCCATCGCCTCGCGTGTAATGCCGTAGTGTGCTGCAACCCGCTCCGCCGTCAGCCCCATCGACATGTAGCTGCCCGGGTAATTTTCGACCAGCCAGGGATTAACCGAGATCTTGTTTCCGCCGAATGGCACGTACGACATGGACTCCGTGCCGCCTGCGATGATCACGTCGGACCCGCCTCCTCGAATCCGGTCCGCAGCCAGTGCAATCGACTGCAACCCCGACGCGCAATAGCGGTTGATCGTCATTCCCGAAGCCGTGATCGGCAATCCCGCGCGAAAGCTGGCGACTCGTGCCACGTTCATCCCCTGCTCCGCTTCCGGCATGGCGCAACCCAGAATCACGTCGTCCACCTCGGCCTTATCGAGTTGCGGGATACGCGCGAGCGCACCCGTGATGGCGACCGCAGCCAAATCATCCGGCCGCGTCGTGCGAAGCGTTCCCCTTGGTGCTTTGCCAACAGGAGTTCGGACTGCAGATGCGATTACAACTTCATTCATAAGGCCTACTCCTAGCGGCTGGCTCCCAGCTTTTCAGCAAGGGCTTAGAACCTGTATTCATTACAGTAGAGTTATCAATTAGTAGCTAGCGGATATCAGCTAGAAGCTTGATCTAGTTCCTCAAAGGCTTACCTGTCTTCAACGTAAACGCAATCCGCTCTTGCGTCTTCTTCTCCCCACAGAGCGAAAGAAACGCCTCCCGCTCCAGATCCAATAAATACTGTTCACTTACCAGCGTGCCCGGTGTCACTTTACCTCCAGAGAGCGCGTAGGCCACCCAGTTCGCCACCTTTGCATCGTGGTCCGAAATGTATTGGCCCTCACGGAGCGTCCACACCGCAAGCTTCAGCGTCGCCAATGCGTTCTCACCCGGAGCCGGAATGTCGTTTCGCACCACCGGAGCAGAGTAGCCCGCTGCGGCGAGCGCTGCAGCCTTGGTCGCCGCATCAGTCACGAGCCGCTCCCGATTCATTGTGATCGTATCGGACGGTCGCAAAAACCCAAGCCCGCGCGCTTCAACAGCTGATGTCGAAACTGTCGCCTTCGCAATCGTTTCGAAGTTCTTCTTCAGCGCCTCAAAGATCTCGACGCCCTCACCCCGGGCATCGGGGCGGATCGAGCTGCCTGCCTCGATCGTCCGCAGCAGCATTTCCTTGCACCCGCCGCCACCAGGAATCAGGCCCACCCCAGCCTCTACGAGGCCCATGTAGAGCTCGGCATGCGGCTGCCGGGCCGCCGCATGCAGCGAAATCTCCACCCCGCCGCCCAGGCACATCCCGTACGGTGCGACCACAACCGGCCGCGGACAGAACTTTATAGCCTGTGTCATGTTCTGAAACTGCTTGACCGCGAACTCGACCTCGTCCCACTCTTCCTCCTGCACCGACAGCAGGAGTTGCATCAGGTTCGCACCGACCGAAAAATTTGCCGAATCTCCAGTGACCACAAACGCTGAAAAATCTCGCACCATCTCCGACGCTGGCTTTAACGCCTGCGTGATCAGCATCACGATGTCGCCGCCCAGCGCGTTCATCTTCGAGTGCAGTTCGATCGCCGCAACACCGTTTCCAAGATCAATCACCGAAGCGCCGGGATTCTTCTTCACGACGCCTTTGGCTTTTTTAACCGTCGCAATCGAAGTGATTCCAGCAGCCGCCGGTACTGGCTTCCAGCCGCCCGTGAGCGGATCGAAGAACTGTCGCCCCGACGCAGTCGCCGGATCATCCTCGTACCACGTCTCACCACCGGCCCCAAGAAGTGCCTCGACACTAGGTGAGATCACCTGCCCCCCCACTCGCATCTTTTCGGTCGTCTCGCGCACGCCGGCCGCGTCGAACATCTCAAACGGTCCAAGCTCCCAATTGAAGCCCGTTTTCATCGCCTGGTCGATTGCCACAATATCCGCCGCCGGTTGGGATCCGTCTGACGAGAGCCGGTTTGCAGCATAAGTAAATAGCTCCGTAAGCAAAGGCCAGTAGAACGCAGCGGCCCTATCTTCCGTCGGATCTCCATGCAGAAGCTGTTTGATCCGCGCCGCTGTTAACTCGACCGGCTTCGCCATCTCAAGTGCCGGGAACTTCGGCCGAGTTGCCGGCCTGTAGTCCAGCGTCTGCCAGTCCAGCACATGCCGCAGGTCCCGGCCCTCGGTATCCTTGCCCAACTTTTTATAGAAGCCCTGCCCCGCCTTGTCGCCTAGCCACTTGTTCTTGAGCATCTTCCCAATAAACGGCGCCAGCATAACGTCTGGCCGCTCATCCTTGATCCTCGCTGACTGAGACGAAAAGTTGGTCGACACATGGGCCAGCACATCGACTCCCACGAGATCCCCAAGCCGGAATGTCCCCGTCTTCGGCCACCCCAAAGGCGCTCCGGTTAGCGTGTCGACCTCTTCAATCGTCAAACCCTGCGCCATCATCAGGCGTATCGCATTCCCCATCGAAAACGTTCCAATACGATTCGCAATGAAGTTTGGCTGGTCGAACGAGTGGACGATTGCTTTCCCCAGTCGCTGGTCGCAAAATTGGGACACAAGCGCCACATCACCGGCGTCCGACGACGCCGTCGGAATAATTTCCAGCAGCCGCATGTAACGTGGCGGATTGAAGAAGTGCGTTCCAAACCAGTGCCTCTCAAGATCCGTGTCCAGTCCGGACACGATTTCCGCAATCGGCAGTCCGGAGGTGTTGGTCGTCGTCACCGTTCCTGGCTTTCGATGCTGCAGCAACTTGCCCAGCAGCGCCCGCTTAATCTCCAGGTTCTCAGCCACCACTTCGATAATCCAGTCACAGTCGGCGATCATGGCCATGTCGTCATCGAAGTTGCCGAGGGCCATCAGCCGGGCGGATTCTGGCGAGAAAAACGCCGCAGGTTTCGACTTCTTTAGTGCCTCCATGGCACCAAGTACAAACTTGTTCCGCTCGGCTTTCGAAGCATCCGTCGCCGTTCCCGGAGGGACCATATCCAGCAAAACAACAGGCACGCCGGTATTCGCGATGTGGGCGGCGATACGCGAACCCATGGTCCCAGCGCCAAGAACGGCGACCTTCGTGATCTGACGCATTGCCTTCCACTCCCCCTGGTCGACAGTGAATGCCAACGCGAGGAGCTTACTGAATGACCATTCATTTCGTCAAATAAAAGCTTGATAATCTCAGCCATTCGCTCCTGAACGTCGGAACTGCGTGCTTCCGCCGTTTACCGACGTCCAATCACAATGCCAGCTATGATGGGCTACAGGTTATCTGGAGGACTTCTGCTTGGGTAAGCATTGGATGAGAATGTTGGTGGTCTGCTCCGCCGTAACCCTAAGCTGCGCCCCTTTGAGAGCGCAGGACATGGCCAGCTTTGAGAAGCGTACGACTGTGAAGGTCTTATCGAACGGCCTCACCCTGATCCTATGCGAGCGCCCCGAGGCGCCCGTATTCAGCTTCTACACCGAGGTAAACGCCGGATCGGCGGACGACCCGGGCGGCCAGAGTGGTCTCGCACACATGTTCGAGCACATGGCATTCAAAGGCACGGACGAGATCGGTACCACGAACTACCCGGCTGAAAAAATTGCTCTCGCGAAGGTCGAGATCGCCTACAAGGACTATGACGCCGAGTACCGCAAGCGCGTCGGTCAGGATCCTGCAAAGCTTGCCCAGCTGAAAAGTGTCTTCGACGCTGCTCGCGAAGACGCGCAAAAGTACGTCATCCCGAACGCCTTTCCTCAACTTGCCGAGCAAAACGGAGCCGAAGGTCTGAACGCCTCGACCGCGGAAGACACTACCCAATATTTCTGGAGCATGCCCTCCAACCGACTCGAACTTTGGGCGTACATGGAAAGTTCCCGCATCAGTGAGCCCGTCGAGCGCGAGTTCTATAAGGAACGCGATGTTGTCCAGGAAGAGCGCCGCATGCGGATCGACTCTTCGCCTACAGGCCGCCTTGTAGAACAGATGCTCGCCACCGCCTACGTGGCGCATCCTTATGGCCGCAGCGGCGTTGGCTGGGAAAGCGAGATTTCGCAGGTCTCCGCCACCGAAGCTCAAGCATTCCACGCGAAGTACTACGTTCCCTCGAACATAGTGATTGCCATCGTCGGCGACGTGAAGGCAACCGACGCCATGCCCATGCTAGAGGGTTACTTCGGCAAAATTCCGGCTGGACCCAGGCCCGAGCCCATGACAACCGTCGAGCCGCTGCAGACTGCCGAAAAGTCAGTCACCATCCGCGAGGCTACCCAGCCCTTCTACCTCGAGGGATACCATCGCGGTGACTACCGTGACCCTGACGACGCAGTGTTTGACGCGATCACCGATATCGTCTCAAACGGGCGCACGGCGCGCCTCTATAAGAGTCTCGTCGTCGACCAGAAGATCGCAGCCGTAGCCCAGGGCTTCAGTGGCTTTCCCGGAGACAAGTACCCTGGCCTCTTCGCCTTCTACGCCGTTCCGCTGCCCGAACACAGCGATGAGGAAATGGAAAAAGCTATTCACAAGGAGCTTGAACGGCTGAAAGCTGAGGACATCTCCGACGCTGAATTGGACCGATACAAGACCCGTGCCAAGGCCGACAAACTCCGGGGACTGGCGGACAACATGGGTCTTGCAACCGAACTCGCCGACTATCAGACCAAGTTCGGTGACTGGCGCGAAATGTTTCGCGAGATCGCAAAGATCGACGCAGTCACCAAGGGAGACATCAAGCGCGTCGCGAACAAGACTTTCGTTGCAAGTAACAGGACCACTGCGCGCATCGAATTCAGTGCACCCAGTCAACCATCTGCCGGCCAGTCCATGCAGCGAAACAACGGGGGCCGCCAGTGACTCAAGGACCAATGAAGAAGACATTCCTGGCGGGCGCCTTCGTGGCTTGCTCGTTCCTCTCCGCGGTAGCGCAGCAGACTTCTGCGCCTGTTCAATCTGCACAGCCTTGGCAAAAGATTTCTATCCCGCCGCTTCATGACTTCAAGCCCATAGAGCCTAAACGCATTCAGCTTGACAATGGCTTGGTGATCTTCCTGCAGCAGGATCACGAACTCCCCTTCATCAATGGTACCGTCCTCATCCGCGGCGGCAGCCGCAATGAGCCTGCTGAAAAGGTTGGCCTTGTCAGTCTTTACGGCGAAAGCTGGCGAACCAGCGGGACCAAAACGACGAGCGGCGACCAGCTCGATTCCCTGCTCGCGAATAAAGCGGCGTCACTCGAAACTGGTGGAGGTCTTGCTACCACCTCGCTAAACTGGTCGAGTTTCAAGCAGGACTTCGACCAGGTGTTTGGCCTCGCAATCGATCTCCTCGAACACCCCGACTTTCAACCTGACAAACTTTCCCTCGGTAAGCGGCAGATGGAGACCGGCATCTCCCGCCGTAATGACGATGCGTCGGAGATCGCCGGGCGCGAAGCTGAACTCGTCGCCTACGGCAAAGCAAGCCCGTACGCTCGTGAATCCGAGTACGCCACCGTTGACGCAGTTCAACTCAACGATCTCCAGGCATGGCACACACGCACTGTCGTTCCGAACAATATGATCGTCGCAGTCTCAGGCGACTTCGACCCCGCCGCCATGGAGGCCAAGCTACGAAAGGTCTTCGGAGGTTTACAACGCGGCCCAGAGGAGACTGCCCCTAAAGTCGCCTTCAGCGATCCAAAGCAGGGTGTCTTCTACGTTGACAAGGATGATGTTGATCAATCTAACGTCTATATCGTTGGCCTCGGCACTGAGCGCAGCAATCCCGACTACTACGCCCTCAGCGTGATGAACCAAGTATTCTCGGGAGGCTTCGGCTCACGCGTTTTTCAGAGTGTCCGCACCCGGCTCGGACTCGCCTATGGCGTCAGCGGCAGCTATGGAGCAAGCTACGATCACCCGGGCCTATTCGTTGTTGAAGCTGCTACTAAGAGTTCCAGCACCGTTGCAGCCGCGAAGGCCATGCTCGACGAGATCGGCAAGCTGAAGACCGTTCCCCCGACGCCGGAAGAGCTTCGCAGCGCCAAGGATCAGGTTCTCAACTCGTTCATCTTCCACTACGACTCACGCGAAAAGACCCTTGGCGAGCAGGTCGTCCTCGCACTCTACGGCTACCCGCCCGATTTTCTCGAGAAGTACAAGGAGGGCATCGGGAAGGTTACCAGCGCGGACGTAGAACGTGTCGCGAATAAGTATGTGGACGCGAAGAAACTCGCCATCGTAGTCGTAGGGAACACCAGTGAATTTGGCACGCCACTTACCGAGCTGGGTCCTGCAACGAAGCTGGATATCACGATCCCGCCACCGCGCACAATCAGCAAGTAGCGGAGGAGGAGGGTTCTCCAAACGAAATTTGAGCAAGCCCTGAACTGTTTCATAACCATGTGGACTGATGTCAAAGTACTTATTATTCCCACGAGGTGGATTACCACTCGCATACAAGAAATGTTGTTCGGTTGATCTGCTCGAAGCGGGTCCCTTTTGCCGTGGGAGTCAGCCACTCCTTCCAATATGACTTTCCCTCCTGATCTCTGGAACTATGAATTTGTTAGAGAGGAAGAACAAGATGCTCGAAGGTTTTTCAATCGCCATCATGGCGGCAGGTAAAGGCACCCGTCTGAAGTCTCGACGCCCGAAGGTTCTTCACGAGATAGGTGGGCGCGCCCTCCTCGTTCACGTTATTGAGGCCGCGAAGAAGATCGTTCCCGCCGACCGCATCTACACCATCGTGGGCCACGAGTCTGCACGCGTGAAAGCCGCTGTCGCAGACACGGGCGTCCGCTTCGTCCTGCAAACCGAACAGCACGGCACAGGCCACGCTATGCAAACTCTAAAAACCTGGTTCTTGCGCAGCGGCGAAGCTCAGCCTGAGAACCTACTCGTCCTCAGCGGCGACGTACCCCTGATTCGTCCGGAGACCATAGAGTCGATCTGCGCCTTTCACTTCGCCGAGCGGGCGGCAATGTCGATCCTCACCGCCGTCCCCGATAATCCAACCGGTTATGGCCGCGTCTTGCGCCCCACACCCGATGCACCCGAAGTCACTGCAATAGTCGAGCAGAAGTCCCTCACTCACGATCAGCTCGACGCACCTGAGATCAACTCCGGCATTTATTGCTTTCGCACTCAAGCGCTCTTCGACCGGCTCGACTCTCTATCGACCAACAACGCTCACGGTGAGTTCTACTTGACGGACATTGCCGCTATGCTTGTCGCTGACGGGGAGCGCGTCGTCGCAATAAAGGCTGACAGAGTCGACGAAGTCCTCGGAGCCAACACCATCGCCGAAATGATGCACCTCGATCAAGCCATGCGTGCCGAATCTGCACGCAGCTTCATGGCTCAGGGCGTAACAATCTTTCGCCCCGACACCTGTGTCATCGATGCCGAAGCCGAAATTGGTCCCGATACTGTCATTGAGCCCTACGTTCAGATACTCGGGGCTACCCGGATCGGATCCGAATGCCGCATACGATCGTATTCGGTCATTCAGAATTCGGTCATCGGAGATGCCGTAACGGTGCGCAACGGGTGCATCATGGATGGCGCCGAAATCAGCGACGGCGCTATTATCGGCCCGTATGCTCATCTCCGACCTGAGAGCCGCATAGGCGAGAGCGCCCACGTCGGCAACTTCGTTGAAACGAAAAAAGTCACGCTCGGCAAAAAGTCGAAGGCCAACCACCTAAACTATCTCGGGGATGCTGAGATCGGAGCCGGAGTAAACATTGGAGCTGGTGTCATTACCTGCAACTATGATGGTAGGCATAAGCACATGACGCGCATCGGGGATGGAGCCTTTGTCGGCTCGGATTCAACTCTCGTCGCCCCTATTACGATCGGAGCGGATTCCTACGTGGCGGCCGGTTCCTGCATCACCGAAGAAGTACCCCCCGGTTCACTTGCGCTCGGCCGTAGCCGCCAAGTGACGAAGGAAGGCTGGGCCGACCGGCGCAAAGTAGCTCGTGAGGAACCTCAAGCTACCTGAGACTCCCGCCGATGAAACTCGTGAGGCGTCGCCGGACTGTCCGCACGGCTCAGCAAGGGTGGAGTGGATGGCGCAGGAGAAGATACTTGTCGTCGACGATGAGGCGACGGTGAGGAACGTTGTTTCAAATCTGCTGGAACGAAGCGGATATCGGACTCTTACCGCAAGGGGTGGCGCCGAGGCCCTCGAATGGCTACAGATAGATCCGACCATCGACGTGATAATGTCCGATGTCATGATGCCCGGACTAGACGGCTTGAGCCTTCTTGATCAGATCGGTATCGATCACCCTTCCCTGCCTGTCGTCATGTTTACAGCTGTCCACGACATCCATGTGGCCACCAGCGCGTTCCGCCGCGGAGCGGTGGACTACCTCCTCAAGCCGTTCGAGCGCAGCCACCTGATCAACGTGGTCACCCGAGCAGTCGAGCACGGATTGCTCAGGCGACAGAACGCAACCTACCGGCAGAACCTCGAAGAGATTGTCTCCGCCCGCACACGTCGCTTGCGCGGTGCCATGGAGGACCTCGAACGCAGCTACGACATTACCCTCGAAGCGATGGGCGACGCTCTTGACCTACGGGACGCAGAAACAGAGGGACACTCTCGGCGAGTCACCGCATACACCACAATGCTCGCACGAGAGCTGGGTCTCACTTCCGAAGAACTGAAGATCATTGCGCGCGGGGCTTTTCTCCACGACATTGGCAAAATCGCGACACCTGACAGCATTCTTCTAAAACCCGTGCGGCTCACCGACATCGAGATGGCCGAGATGCGAAAGCATTGCGAGCGTGGATACGAGATGGTTCGCAAGATCCCGTTCCTGCGCGATGCCAGCGAGATCGTCTACGCCCATCAGGAGACCTTCGATGGCACAGGCTACCCGCGGCATCTCCAAGGTAAAGAAATTCCCCTCGGTGCACGCATCTTCTCAATTGCGGACACGCTGGACGCCATCACGTCCGACCGACCCTACCGCAAAGGACGCTCCTTCACCGAGGCGCGTGAGGAGATCAAGCGATGTTCAGGCAATCAGTTCGATCCCGAGATCGTCGAGGTCTTTCTTTCCATCGACCCGCTGCGCTGGAGCGAAGTACGCGAAGAAGTCGCTCAGATGCCAATGGCTTATGCCTCCGCCACCCTCTGCCGTCCAGAACTAGAAAGCGTTTAGGTACTACGACCTTTGTTCGAAGTTATGCCACTTGTGCTTCAGCTCGCTAGTGCGAAACTGACTTGTGGCACCTCAACTAACTTATACTCCCAGGATCCAGAGCTGATGAGCAACACCGCGACTCTCTCCGATGCAGTTCCTATGGCTCCCGCAAGTGACTTCAAGGCACTCGAGGGCAGAGCTGTTCATGCAACGATCTGGACCATCATCTCCTATGGCGCGACTCAATGCCTCCGTCTAGTCAATAGCCTGCTTCTCACGCACCTCCTGATGCCGGACGCCTTCGGGGAGATGACACTCATCGTCACCCTTATCGTGGGCATTTCGCTGCTTTCTGACATTGGTCTCGAACCCAGCGTCATCCAGAGCCCACGTGGCGACGAGACGGTTTTCCTAAACACAGCTTGGACCCTCCAGGTAGTACGCGGCTTAATACTCTGGTCTGTCGCGGTGCTTCTCGCTTATCCGGCATCGCTCTTCTATCACGATCAGAAGCTGGTTTACGCGCTCCCAGTCCTTGCCCTCAGCAGTTTGATAACTGGCCTGAATAGCACAAACCTTCTTTCGCTGGCGCGCCATATGGGTGTAAAACGGCTCTTTGCGATCGACTTCAGCACACAGATCGTCGCGCTCGTCATCACGGTTGCGTGGGCATATCGCTGGCCGTCCGTCTGGGCTCTTGTCGCCGGCAACGTGCTTTCGAATATCTATAAAGCCGCGCTGAGCCATCAGCAGGCCGTCACACCCGGCGTCCGCAACCGCCTCTTCTGGGATTCAGCCTGTGTCGACGAGATCATTCATTTCGGCAAGTGGATTTTCCTCGGTACTGCATTCTTCTTCTTCGCTTCCCAATCAGACCGTCTCATTCTGGGTCGTCTGGTGCCTCTTGCTACCCTCGGTGTCTATGGCATCGCCTTCCAACTTTCCGATGTGCCCCGTGCCGTGATCAATGCGTTCTCGCAGAAGGTCGGATACCCGTTCATTTCGAAACTGGTACATCTTCCCATGACTGAGTTCCGCCAGCGCTTCCTGCATTATCGCGGACTTGCCTTGATGGTCGGAGGTGTACTTCTCAGCCTCATGGTCAACTGGGGAGGCTGGGCTGTCACTCACGTCTATCCAGTGAAGTACGCTGCCGCAGGTTGGATAGTAACCATCCTCGCGCTTGGACTCTGGCACACACTGCTCTATCAGACTGCCGCGCCGGTTCTGTTCTCGCTCGGCAAGTCAAAGTACTCAGCCGTTGGCAACGCCGCATACTGCATAACGATCGTGCTTGGCATTCCCATCGCGTTCCATTTCTTCGGTCTCCTAGGGGCTGTCGTGGCTGTTGCGGCAGGCGATCTACCCAACTACGCTATCATCCAGTATGGTGCAACCCGCGAGGGCATACGTCCCTTGCGGCAGGACTTTTTGCTCACCCTCGGCTACATCGCGCTGCTCCTGCTTGAGTTCGGCATGAAGACCGGGTTCTATAAGCGTCTACCTGAATTCCACGGTTAGCCGAAGATCGACGAGACAAAAGGGATGGTCTTAACCCTTGCATATTGTTGTGAATAGAGGGACTAAGGTTCCCAACTTCATGGCTCGGAAGGTGTACCGGGTTAGTGCGGAGGTGGCACTGTGACGGAGAAGATCAATTGCTATGCTTGACCTCAAGGTGAACACGCTCAACAGAACTCGCATGAATCCTGAGCCTCGCACCTCCGACGCACAAGACCAGCCTGCCGCGACCCGAACGCGGATAGCTTATCTTCTATCCCGTTATCCGGCTGTCTCCCATACCTTCTTCCTGCATGAAGTGACCGGCCTTCGTGCTCGCGGCTTGGATATCGAAACAGCGTCCATCAATCCCCCCGACCGGCCTCTCTCCGCGTTGCCGGAGATTGAAGCAGCCGAGGCTCGTGAGACCTTCTACGTCAAGTCTTCGAAATGGGGCCGGACCCTCTCCTGTCTGCTCGATGTCATGCTCACTCGTCCTGACGTCCTGTTTCGAGGTCTCGCACATGTACTCGGGATGCCCGGCCTGCGTCTCAAACAGCGTTCCTTCTGGCTCCTCTACCTTGCAGAAGCCCTGCTCGTCGGACACTGGATGCGAGTGCGCAGATTGACACATTTGCACATCCACTTCGGCGGTCCGGTCGCTACCGTTGGTATGCTCACCGCGGCCGCGTGGCAGATCCCATACTCGCTGACCATTCATGGACCGGAAGAACTGCTCAACATCGATGCAAATCACCTCAGAGAGAAAGTGAAAGCTGCACAATTTGTCTTCTGCATCAGCGACTTCTGTCGCAGCCAGCTTTACAGCCTGACACCGCCCTCAGATTGGAATAAATTAGAAGTCGTTCGACTTGGAGTCGATCCACTTGTTTTGACGCCTCCTTCCCGCGTCACAGCCACAGGCGTGAAACACCGTCAACAGGAGTTGCGACTCGTCTGTACGGGTCGGATGGTACCTGAAAAAGGACACCAGATCCTTCTTGAAGCAGTAGTCCTCCTCCGCGAACGCGGTTTTCAGCTTCAGGTTGTACTCGTCGGCGGCGGACCTGAACTAGCCCGCCTCCAGGCCTACGTCATCGAGAACGATCTTGCTGACAGCGTCTCGTTCACCTCTGCTCTGTCGCATCCACAGACACTGGCACACCTGCGGCGTGCTGACCTCTTTGCACTCGCCAGCTTCGCTGAAGGCATCCCAGTAGCCCTCATGGAAGCGATGAGCCTCGGACTGCCCTGCGTAAGCACGACCATCGCCGGTATCCCGGAGCTCATCAGGAGTGGCGTCGATGGCCTGCTTGTAGCACCAGGCAATGTCCAGGCACTCGCCGCCGCACTCGAATCTCTCATCGCTGACCCGGCGCTGAGGAAGAGTCTCGGGGCCTCCGCTCGTCAGCGCATCATCAACCAATACAACCTACCGCTGAACCAGGAATTACTCGCCCACAGCTTTCGCATCAGAACCGGCGAAGATACTGGCGTCTTGCGAGACGCATCAACCACGAGATAAGGCGCCTCCATGAGCGTTAAATCCATTACTGACGTCAACGGAATCTCCGGTTACGCGCTGCCAGTCCTCGAAGCGTCGATCATTATCGTATCTTTCAACACCTGTGAGGTCCTTCGCGAGTGCCTTGAAGCTGCACAAGGCGAGTGCTCCAGCCTTGCCGAGCGTGGTCTCGCCACCGAGATCATCGTCGTCGACAATGGCTCCATCGACGGCTCCATCGAGATGATGAAGAGCAACTTTCCCGGTGTCAAACTCCTTCAAAGTGCCGTCAACCTTGGATTTGGTGTCGCCAATAACGTCGCAATCGAACAAGCCAAGGGCCGGTACCTGGTCCTCATCAACTCAGACGCCTTCTTCTTCCCCGGGATGCTCGCACGCGCCATTATGCACATGGACGAAACCCCCACATGCGGTATCGGCGGAGCCAAACTCCTCTATCGCAGCGGGAAGTGGCAGCCGTCCAGCCGCACCTTCCACTCGATCGGAGTGGACTTCGCCGTCCTGAGCGGATTGTCGGATCACTTCCCTAAATCCAGACTCTTCGGCCGCATCAATCGCACTTTTGCAGATCTTGAGAAACCAGCGAAGGTCGACTGGATCACCGGCGCTTTCCTTATACTCAGACCATCTGCTCTCCGCAAGGTAGGCCTCTTCGACCCCGCTTTTTTTCTCTACTATGAAGAAGTCGACCTTTGCTTTCGCATGAAGGAAGCCGGCTACGAAGTCTGGTTCTGGCCCGACATAGTCATTACCCATCTCGCCGGGGAGTCCTCGCGCCAGATCAAGACTCTCGAATTCTCTTCCCGTGCGGCCCAGGTCGTACTCTGGCGAATGCGCAGTACGCTGCTCTACTACCGAAAACATCACGGCGCTAAAGTGCTCCTCGCCAAATGGATGGAACAGACGATCTACCGCGGCACAGTCTTGCGTAATGCTCTAAGTTCTCATCCTGCGCGCAAGGACCGCGGCCGTCACCATGAGGTTCTGATCGCCCTCATGGATCAGGCATGGCGCGAAACCCGCGGCGGCAGGATCTCGCCGTCACATCCCTGGTGACATCTTTGCAACCACAAGTGAGTACTTCAGCCAACAGTGGCGGCTTCAAAGCAAGCATCTCCGCTCCCATCGCGTCAGCCCTCCGCGCCACCCTGCGCTTTCGCGAGTCTCTGCGTCGACTACATTCCCATGCCAGCCTTGCGGCTCAACTTAAAACCAGGCTTCCGGCTTCTGCCGTTGTTCTAGGAAAAAACTGGGTCTACGGAACAGGAGATGTCTGCTTCGGCAATGACGCACTGCTGTACCCTGACCTTCACCTAGAAACTCACGATCACGCCCGTATTCAGCTCGGCTCCGGAGTCGTCCTCTCCCGCGGGGTACACCTCGTCGCCATGTCAGGCATCACTATCGGGGACGGTACCATGATTGGTGAGTACACCAGCGTCCGCGATGCAAACCACCAGCGGACAACAGATAAACCCATTCGCAACAGTGGCTACACCTCGCGCCCGATCACCATCGGAAAGCAGGTCTGGATCGGTCGCGGAGTTGCCATACTCGCAGGCGTCACCATAGGGGACGGGGCCACCATAGGCGCCAACGCTGTCGTAACAAGGGATGTACCTGCGGGAGCCGTCGTAGGTGGTGTACCTGCCAAGCCGCTTGCTGTGCGTTCTTGAGCCTTGCTACTTATACTCCACCAGGCGCTCTTGCCGACCCGACCGCTGATTCCTCCAATACCGCATCTGGCCGACAAAAATCGGAATTTGCTGGAGATGTGAGTGGACCCCGTAAAGCAGCAGAGCGGTGCTATCTGAGGATTTCCAGCGCGCTTTCCATCCCGTCCGCACCGCGAGTATTATCAGGCCGAGAGTCAGCACCAAAAGCGGCAACCAGTTCCTCAGAAGCAGCGATGTGGCTAAGCCCCCCAACCCGACACTAATGATTACGAGCGCACGTCTCAGATTATGCTGCGACTCCGCTACCCAGAAGACCTTTCCTGCCGCAGTCCTCCGGCTCGAAACCTCCGCGAACGCATGCCCCGCCCTTGTCGCTCTCAGCCAGTACTGGCGAAAGCGCGTCACTGCCAAGTCGTGCCCAGTCATTGGACGGTCAACATGCACAATCCTAAAACCAAGCGCGGTGATACGGCTGCACAACTCAGGTTCCTCGCCCGCAATCAACGTGTGATCGAACCCACCGGTGCGTTCAAGCACGGCCCGCCTGAACAGCGCATCTCCGCCGCAAAATGCTGCGTCCCCCGGCGGGTAGATCCAGTCCAGATCAAGCACCCGGTTGTAGATGGATTTCGTTGCCATGGTCTCACGCCGGTGTCCCCACACAACCGCTACCGACGTGTCATTAAAGGCTGACAATGAGTCCTTGACAAAGCGAGGATGTAGCACCGTGTCGCCGTCAAGAAAAAGAACGATCTCGCCCTGCGCCACGATCCATCCCGCATTTCGGGCAGCTGCGGCCGTCGGACGATCGAGCTTGAGTGGGATGACCATTGCGCTATGCGCTTCCGCAACTTCCGCGCTGTTATCCGTCGAGTTTGAGTCGACGTAGATGAGATCGACGGACAGACCATCTCGATCCATCGACGCGATTGAGTCCAGGCAAATGGCTAGCCTGTTGCCTTCGTTCCGACCGATTACAACAATGGAAAGTATGGTTTTCATATGAGGCGGAAATGGGGAATGACTATCAAGAGTATTGGGAAGAGTCACGAC
The DNA here is from genome assembly GCA_964658635.1 of Lichenicola sp. Lineage (GTDB taxonomy): Bacteria > Acidobacteriota > Terriglobia > Terriglobales > Acidobacteriaceae > Edaphobacter. Next base: position 23,639 of record CAZZZP010000011.1, read on the forward strand.
CGATCTGCTGGTGTCGGTTCATTCCGCAATTCGCTGGCATGCCGCCCCAGCTCAGTGAAACCCTCTTGGAATTTGCTTAGTAGTCCCCACCTGCGGGTCATACCAGAATCAACTGCAAGTGACGAACGGGATGCTTCAGAGGGAGACGGCATTGTCTCAAATGAATTGGATGTCTGCGTTTGTAACGGCAGGCTCACCGCCTTTCTCTCTCGCTCATCAGCTGGATCAGGGATGTTCCGGACAGGAAGTTCCATGCGACTGCGCTCCGAGCGTGTGCACAACGGCTCGGAGGAAAACGCGTTAGCAAATCTTTCTTCGGCCTCATCGTGCAGTTGTGGCTGAGGTAGATTCGCTGCGCGCGCCGCTGAGATCGCGCTGAACCGGCTCAAATGCGGACCAGCGATGTCGGGTGGCTGTGCAGAAGGCTTGCCTGATTCCTCCAGTTGCGGGCCGCGCGCCACATAGTTCGAACCTGCAGAGCCGCGAAATGAAGATCGGTCCGATGCCATCCTTGGCCGCCCAGCCATCGCATCGGCTCCCTCATGCCCATGGGCGGCATACGTTCCGCTCCCCGAATCGCTGCCGGTCGAGACCAACTCCCGTTGAGGGCTTCGCGTCCGCGGTTCGTAAGGCTCTTCTTGATCACGCATCCTATGCTGCACCGGCCATTCAAACACGGCCGCCTCGCGAATCACATCGGGAGTTGGCAAAAGGACTTCCGGCACCTCTTCGGCACGCGAAACCTCGTCTTCCTCAACGGCAGGAACAGAGAGCGTCGATGCCGGCTCTGGAATTATCAAAGCCCGCTCTCGCTGCGTTGTCATGTTCGCTGCGGAAACCGATGGAACCAGAGCCCCCTCGGTTGCTTCAGCAGACTCCCAACAGGCTGCATCTTCTGATACCTTCCCAAAAGACTGTTCACTTTTCTTTTCGGCAATATGGAGAGACTGTACGCTCAGGTTTTTGCCCTGAGCCTCATTTTGCCGCTGCCCGCTATTCACATTTTCGTGTGCTTCAGATTCCTCTTGAGCAATAACACGCAACTTGTCAGGTGAGTCTCCGCGAAAAAGTTTGCTAAACCAAGCCCTTTTCGCGGACACATCCTGCTCCTTTAAAATCCCTGTTGTGCTGGAATGCGTATCAACCTCTAATTCAGACTGCGCCGTCTCACCGCGTAGATACCTTCCGACAGGCTGCTGTTCATCTTCATTCACAGTATTGGTATTACTTTCGGCAATCGTATGCGACTGGCATACCTCTATAAGTGTTGCTGTTTTACAGCCGCCCGCAATCACTACATCGTCTGCTTGCTCAGGGATAACCGATCCGCGGCCAGGCTCTGAGAGTATCTTGTCGGCCTTGGTCGTCTCCTTAGTTTCATCAGCTCTGACCACACCATGTTTGGGTAGCCAATGAAGACTGCCCGCTGCAATCTCAATCCCCGCATCGAAAGACTGAGGAATCTGAACGGGCTCATCTGCAAGGATGTTGTTTTCTGCTGACAGCGAGAGCACAGTGACAATCTCCGCAGAAATCTCCGCCGCGCTGCTCTCCTGGGTCAATTGCTCAATGATTGACTTCGCCGTGGGGATGGCCGCCTTCACAGCCGGGATGCCCGCCTCCTTGCGAATCGTCTCCGGTGAAACCTGAGGCACCTCGACGGGAGGCGCAACTTCCGACTGCACGGCCACGTTGAAAAGCTCAGCAACCTCGGAACGGCTGTCGTGAACAATGGTAGCCGTCGCAGGCTTCTGCACCTGGCTCAATTCGTGGTCGTGCAGCATCGGCTCGACGGCATTACCGGGATGTAAAACGGCGGGGACTCCCGCCGCCGATTGATTTCGCTGCTCCATTGCTCTTACCACAGCCTGGAACGAAGCTTCCGCATCCACCAACGATAGATCCTGAAGCACCAGAGCAATGCCACGCGGATTGAGGCGTGCAAGCAGCTTTAACGAAGCTTCCACCTCTTCGTCGAGCGTGTTGCCGCTCTCGACTACGAGTAGCGTCGCGTCTGCGCAGCGCACCGCGTACTCGGTTCCCGCGGACAAAAGCAACGGCGCAGCATTAACCAGGATGATGTCCGAGGAAGTCTTCAGCCGCTCCAGTTTGCTCGCTGCACTTTCGGTTGCAACTGGATCGCTCTGAAAGCCCTGCAGGGGAGGCTTTGCATGAAAGGCCACCATCTCCTTGGCATTCATCAAAAGATCTCCCGCGGCGATCAGATCAACCCGCAGTCTTAGATCCTCTAGCTTCCCGCCGATCGCCTGCAGCAGTGGCAAAGTGTGAGTCACGGAGCTCGCTGCCGTCACCACAAAAACACGTGCGGCTGAGATCCTGTATGCGCTTTCCAGCCCAGCTGCGAGCCGCAGAATGTACTCGTCATACGTCAGGGCAGAAACATCGGTTCGGGCCGGCAGCACGGCGATCGGCGGGAAACCGGTGATCTGCTCTAGGTCACTCGCGCGGAAAATCCGACCGTTGCGAAGCCGTGCCAAAACTGCAACTATTACTCCGCACAGGAGGCCCAACGGCAGCGCGGCCAGGAGAATCAGATTGCGCTTGCTTGGCTCGGGCGCTGAGGGAACAGCAGCAGCCAGGACGAGGCGCGCCTCGGCAGGACCATTTGTCTGCAGCGAAAGAACGCGCAGCGCTTCATCGACTATTCCATACCGCTGCGTCAATCGTTGGATGTCGGTCGCAAGTTCATTCGCACGCTGCAAGCGCGGAGCTGCACCTGTCGCTCTTGCCGTCAGTTCTGAAAGCTCAGCATTAAGACGGTTTTCCACATCAATCGTGCGCGTTACATCCGACCGCAGCTTGTCCTCGATCCGGCGCTCTGCGTTTCCGCGCAACTTCGTCGTCATCAAATCCAGCGAGCGATCCAGATCCGCAATCTCATCTTGATCCTGCTTGAATTGAGGATTACTCGGCAGAAGCCCTGCCATCTGCCCAGCGAGTATCGCACGACGGGCATTCACGGAGTTCTTCATGCTGCTGAGACCGGCCTCGGTGTTGAGCGCTTCGTCCGCCGCTGCGGTCAGACCGGACTGACGCTGATCACCTGAACCGCCAACCGCGTCCAACTGAGCCGCGGCAAAAGCATGAGCCTCACGTGCTGCTGCAAGTTGCGTACGGAGGCTAACCAGTTGGGAGTCGTATGGATCACCCGACTCGCCGGTCGGGTTAGCGACTCCGAGGCTTGCACCCACGCCGGCCTGCTCCTGTCGGGCGCTGACAAGTTCCTCCTTCAGACGTTCCCTCTCTTCAGACAGCGACCGCACACGACCGTCGGCCTGCGCAAGCTCATCCCGACGGCTACTCTGCAGGTACGCTTGCGTGACCGCGTTGACCACATCGGCCGAAGTCTTTGCATTATCCGAAGAAAGCCTAATGGATATCTGGTAGCTGGAAAGAACGCGCTCAACCGTCAGGGCCTTTTGCAGCCTGCCTACCGATGACTGCTCCGATTCGCCGGTAAAGATCCATTCTTTGCGGTCGGGTAAGGAATCGAGCGCAGACTTTAGCACATCCGGACGGGTGACTGTCTGCAACTGCTGCTCGATATACGAGCTGTAGCGCGTCTGGTCGAAACCTCCCGAACCAGGGTCCGTAAGCGTTGCCATCAGCATCGGCTCAATATAGACAAGGCTTTCAGCCGAGTACGTGTGCGGCATCCGCAATGCTAAGGTGACCACTAAACCTGCAGCTACCAAGGCTATAAAACCTGCAAGACGTGGACGTGCCTTCAGACTTCTGGTGACCTGTGGCCGAAACCTTCGCGGTTCCGGCGCCTGGTCTCCCGATGCGCCAGCAACGGAACCTGCCATGCGCGACTGGCCCTCAATAAGTGGGAGAGATCTGGCGTGCGACCGGGTCGAAGTGGAGCTCATTGCTGCCTCATATTGATCTATTGCGGTCGACCGTCGGCCGCCTACTGATTTGCGAGGAACGCAGACGCTGTGAAGATCGAAATCAACGGCGAGATCTTTTCCAGTGCATACGAAATCTGGCTGTAACCACTCTTAGGAACGAAAACGATGTCGCCGGACCTGAGCGTCACGTCGAGCTCACCCGGCTGGAGCACGGATTTGAACGAAACTGTTCGCGTCGTCTTCATGCTCGGCGAAATAATACGGATCTGTGCATTGTTGCCTGCCGCATCAGTCAGTCCCCCTGCTTCACCCAACAGTTTGCTCAACGTGGTACTGTTCTCAAGCAAAATTGCGCCCGGGTGCTGCACCTGGCCTAAGACAGAAACCGTCCGATCCAGGGTTGAAGGAACATAAACCACGTCGCCCCGTCTTAATCGCAGGTCGGCCAGCGGACTTCCCGAGTCCAGCAGCGCCTTCAGGTCGACCCACATCACCTTGTCGGAACCGCGATAGATTGCGCAGCGCTCCGGAATGAGCGGCATCCGGCTCTGCGCACTGACTGCGCCCAGGACCCCACCTCTGGTCACCACCTCGAGCAATGTTGGTGGATTATCGAACGAAATCAGCCCAGGGTGTTCTACTGCACCCAAAAGAAGCACCCGGTTCGAGGTGTACTTGTCCACACCAAGAGTTACTGAAAGATTGGAATAATAAGGGGCAAGCGCCGCCAACACCGCACTGGCAGCCTCTTCGCGGGTGCGGTCAGCGATCAGGATCGAACCCGCAAGAGGCAGTGTGATCTTACCATCAGGCCCAATCACGTGCTTGCTGGATAATTCAGGCCTGCTGCCAAAATCTAGACTGATCTCATCTCCACGGCCGAGCTGGTAGGCCTCGCCCGAAGTGGGCTCAAAAGCACGCAAAGCAGCTAGAGGGTTTTGCTGCAGTTCCGTAATTCCGCTTGGCGCCTGTGCTCGGAGTCCCCCTCCTGTAAGGCAGAGCAAAATCCAAATGAAGAAAACCGATCCCTGAAATGCGTCGGCTGACCTGCCACGCAGTCCCTTTCTTCCAACCGTATATGTAGAGCTCGACTGCAAAGTAATGTCCCCCACTGCTACCTGCCCCACATACATACTTAATCGACCAGTAGGGTGCTGACCAATAGCACTTTCGAGCGGCCGCTACGGCGTCGACGACACCTTCGTGACCTACCGCACCGCTGCCGAATCCGACGTCACCACCATCTTTTGTGCTTCAATCGCGCCTTGTATGGCCTCACGGTTTGTCGGCCTCGGAGGAACTCCGACCTGGATGGCGCGCGCAGTCGTTGGAGCCGTCTGAAAGAGCTCCGCTACGGCTGAAAACTGGAGGACCCGCTTCACGGCTGGAGACACGCCCGTCAGCCAGATCGCAAGTTCCGAGTCCATCATCGTGCGCCGCGCCTCCAGCAGTCCGCCCATACCTTCAGCCTCAATACGCAGTGTGGCTGACATGTCGACGACCAGTATCTCGCCCACAGCAACTGCTTTCCGCGCTTCCTCAATCAAGATCGCCGCCGCCCGCCCGCCAAGCTTCGCGGGTGTCATCATCACACGCGCGCCGGATTTCACCCCGACTGCCGAACCACGTTGCCTGCGCTCAAAGGGCTGCATGCGATTCGCCGCCACGTTAGCAGGCAGATGTCCAATGAGCGCTGCCGCGTCCCGTGCGTACCGCGGCAACAGCCGCATCGGCTCCTGCACCATGCGGAAACACCACTCCAGATTCAGCTTTTGCAGCCAGAGTGGCGCGCGCTTCAATGAACCTGCAATCATGTCAAGTGAGCCGCCAATGCCGATATATACGGCCGGCGGCAGACGATCCTTATGCCGGTGAATCCAAATCTCCTGCTTTGGATTTCCGAAGCCCACGAGCACAATCTTGGCACCCGACTCGCGTATCTGCGAAATCATGTCCTCGTGATTCATCTCGTGCAAAGGTGCCATCTCAGGACAGCATCGCCCCACAATCTTCATGCCTGGAAAGCGGCTCATCAAAATATCTGCCGCTGTCTTCGAGCTGGGATCAGTAGACCCCAAGAGGAAAATCCCGTATCCCCGCTCCTGAGAGAGACGCGCAAGTTCCGGCACGAGGTCAACACCAGTCACGCGCTCCCGCAGAGGCGCATGGAACATTGATGCTGCCCAAAGCATCGGTGCACCATCCGGAAGCACCATGCTGCATTCGCAAATGATGCGTTGCAAATAAGGATCGCGCAGGGCGTTCCGCGCAAAATCAAGGTTGGCTGTCGCAATCTGATGCATCCTGCCCGAATCGACAAAGCGCGCGATTCGCGCAACAGCCTGCGACATCGTCACATTTGTGATCGGGAGACCAAAGAGCGCAACCGTATCCGTATCTACCGGGAGGGGCGGATTCATGCGCTCCTCCTAAGCAGACTTGGGTCGGAAATCGAAGCAGATCGAAAAAAATGACTGGAAGCACTAACCGACGTGCAGGGTCTGGATCGCGGTAAAAACGCGAGATTTACACAAAAATATAGCAAAGTCTAATACCCAATTCATTGGTTGCTGGAGAGTGATGCAGCGGAATGATCTGTCTCGTCAACGCAGTTCGCCTCCGGGTGTTTGGCGATATGAATTTTTCGTGGACGCACGTAGATACAACCTTTCGGATCGTCCGGAGAAAGTTCTGCCCACTTTTTCCCTTATCGACAATCGCAACCGACACCTTCACTTCAGCAGCTAAGGTCGCATAAACCAAGTCATAAACCGATTCCCTGAAAGCGTATTGAGGACACCCCATTCAGGTGAGCGACCATCCCTGGAACGTCTTCTATACTGCAGGTGGTTCGATTGGCGAGCTGCGAACGAGACGGCGTCCTTCACCTCTTCACCTCCCCGGGAAAGAAGCAAATCCTGAATGTTATCGGATCGTCCCAACTTCTTCGACGCGCGCCTTGTGTTGGCTACGCTGCTTGTGGCTACTGTCGCATGGGCAACAACCGTGAGTGCTCGTAGTTCTTCGCACTCAGGGGCCTCGAAGCCTGCACACATACCTTCTCCCGAAACCACCGACGTTACCGATATAGAGATCAGCCGTGATGTGCGACACGGCGGCGTAAAGCCATTCGGCATCAATCTCAGTGATCAAAGCTTCTATGACTCCGGTCAGATGCTGAAGAATCTCGTGTTCCGAAATCCAGGTTTTGAGGGCGAGACCTGGCAGTCCATCCTCCGCTGCAAGACGGTCGAGAACCAAACTTGTGTCGACGACAGCCTCTACTCTGTCTGGCCCGCAAACTTTGTAGCAGGGGCCTCGTACGAGATTCTGTCCGGGGCAGCCAAAGGTGCTCGAGGAAACATCCTCGACAGCGGAGCGGCCGGCAACGGTCACGGAGTTTCCCTAAGACTCTCACCTTTTCCGCGGGGCTTGGCATCAACCGATTTCTTACTCCTGCAACTAAGCAAGCCCGGCAATGCGCAGGCAGGCTGGTGGCTTCAGGCCGACCGCGGAGCGCGGTTCGTCACTGACTTTTACGACCTTCCCCCGGAAACTGCAGGACATCAAGCGTTGCGCGTCGAAGCCGCAACGCGGGGTCAGCACGCAAACCTTGCCTCCTACTTCGATACAACTGCGAATCGGTCGTTCCTGCAGCTTCGCGGCACCTTCAGGCTGACATTTAAGGCCAAGTGGGTTTCGGGTGAGAGGAGCCTCGGTGTCACCGTCGCACGCGAAGACACAGTGCATCATCCCGCTTCCTTCCTTTCCGAACACACTCAGCTCACACCTTCCTGGCAAACCTACACTTACGACTTCCACGCAGACGAGAATGGCTCGGCCATCGGTGCTGTCGCGCTTTCCTTCGATATTGATGGAAGTACGATCCTCCTCGACGACGTCGCACTCGTACCTGTCGGCAATCCGCAAAACACCACCCCTTTCCGTGACGAGGTCCTTGAAACCCTCCGTCTTGCCCATCCCGGCATCTTGCGCTTTATGGACAACGGCACCAGCTTTGGCAGCACGCTCGAAGACCTCCTCACGCCATCCTTCGGACGGAGACGCGCCGGCCACAGCCCGCAACAGACCTTGGCGGAACAAATTCCTATCGGTCTCAATGAATCGCTTCAACTCGCAGAAGCTGTCGGCGCCGAACCCTGGTACTGCCTTCCCGCAACAACCTCGCCGGAGGAAGCAGCAGACCTCATCGAATTCCTTGCAGGCTCCATTCACACCGCTTTTGGAGCGAGGCGCGCCGCGCTCGGACACCCTGCAACTTGGACTTCAGTCTTTCCTGTCATTCACCTTGAGTTAGGCAATGAGGTTTGGAACGCAGGCGACTTCTCAGGTGCCGCCATCCCGAATCCGCTGGCCTATGCCGCACGCGCCAACGCGGTCTTCGGATCTGCGCGCCACTCGACATGGTTCGAACCCGGCAAGTTCGATCTAATTCTCGGAGGCCAGGCCGGCAATGACTGGCTCGCCACAGAAGAACTTAAGACCGGCTCACAGCAGGATTCAATCGACTTCGCACCCTACTTATTTGGCGAGCTAAACGATCTCTCATCCGATGAAGCTATCTTTGGCCCTATGTTTGCCCAACCAGAACAGGAAGATGTGCGCGGGTCAAGCTTTGCACTCGCTAAAGCTGCGAGGCAGGCAGCTCATTCCGCTGTCCCTGCAGTCTACGAGGTCAACATGGGCACGACGCGCAGCACCAGCACAAGTGTCACACAGACCGAGATCAATCGCGTCGTACCTTCTGTAGGAGGCGCGATCGCTGTGGCCGATCACATGCTCCTCATGCTTCGGGAGCTCGGCATCACCTCGCAATGTCTCTTTTCCTTGCCTGAGTTTGCAAACCAATTCAACGCCCCCGGAAACACTTCGAAAACCACGCCCCTCTGGGGTTCAGTCATCGACATGGGCGGCCCGACGAACCTACGTCGTCCCACCTACTATGCACTTCAACTGATAAACCACGCCTTACTTGCAAGCGAGCTGAACACCATCGTGACGGGCGCAAACCCCACTTGGGATCAGCCGGCCAGCATCAACGATAATGTTGCCGCCGGCCGTCAGCACCTCATCCAGACATTTGCCTTTGCAGACGGCGCCGAGCGCAGCCTCATCCTTATCAATCTCAGCCGCAGCAAGCCACTCGCCGTTACTTTTTCTGGAGATGCGCCCAAGGGCGCGGTCACTGAACAACGTTTGACCTCGGCTCACATCACGGACAGCAACGAACAGTCCGCGATCGTACACAACGAATCGCGCAGCATCAAAGCTCCAGCCGCCGGCACGCCATACTCCCTGCCTCCTTTCTCCCTAACCTCTCTCAGTTGGCGGGCAGACCCGGTCGGGGCTCAACCGTGACCTTGCGTCTCGGCATGCTCATTGGCGCACAGGTCTTCAGTGCCGTTCTCCTGCTCCTTACCGCGCCCCTCTCGATCGAGCTTGTTGTTCTCTCCTTCGCCGCGCTGCTTCCACCACGCCGCATGCGAAGACGCTTGCGAGAGCAGCACCAGCTCGCCGTCGTGGTACCTGCCCACAACGAACAGAGCCTGATCACCGCATGCGTCCGCAGTCTCCTCGCCAATCCTCAGGTCTGGGTCGAGGTCTACGTCGTCGCTCACAACTGCACGGACCGTACTGCGGAACTCGCCGCCAAGGCTGGCGCGCGCGTTCTGCCACTTAGCGGTCCCGGAGGGAAGGGACTCGCGCTCGACCATGGTTTCAAGCGCGCCCTGCAGAGCGGGGCCAGTGGAGTGCTTGTGGTTGACGCCGACTCAGTCGTCTCTGAGAACCTAGTCTCCACCGTAGCCGAAGCACTCGCCGGGGGAGCCGATGCGATCCAGACCCGCTATGAGGTAGCTAATCCAACTTCCACCACGCGCACCCGGCTCGCCGCACTCGCACTCGTCGGCATGAACGTTGTTCGTCCTCGCGGACGCAGCCGACTCGGCCTCTCCTGCGGCATCTTCGGCAATGGCTTTGCACTTTCTGCACAGACTCTGGAGCGGGTGCCCTACACGGCCAACTCACTCGTCGAAGACCTTGAATATCATCTTCGGTTACTCGCAGCTGGCATCCGTGTCGATTTCCTCGATAATGCCACTGTTCTAGGAGAAATGCCCGAAAAGTCGGCTGCAGCCGCTACGCAGCGAGCACGCTGGGAGGGCGGACGCGCCCTCATGCGACGCACCCACACCATTCCAATCTTCGGTGCCGTTCTGCGCGGAGACGTTCGACTGATCGAGCCCCTCCTCGACCTCACCGCCCGTCCCCTTGCAATGCAGGTTCTGCTGCTGCTCATGATGCTGGCAGCTCCCCTTCGCTGGACCCACATCTACTCATGTGCCGGTCTGCTCACGGGGGTGCTTTACGTCTTGGCAGCCGCAGCGCTCTCTCCTCAGCCAGGTAAGTCGCTTCAGGCACTCCTCGCCGCACCCGGCTACATAGTCTGGAAGGTGCTCATGATTCCGGCCACGCGTATGGCAGCCCGACGGGATGCCGCTTGGGTTCGTACTGGACGTAACGCCTGACCTTGATCAAAAGTCCACGGGACGCTTCAGCACTGGTGGACAAGTCGAATCCCTCACAACAAGCTCCGGGTCGACCATGATCTGCCGTGTAGCGTGGTGCTCGCCTGGCGACTGGATCTGTCGAACGATCGCTTCGGCGGCAAGCATCCCCATATTCCTCAGCGGTTGACGAACCGTCGTCAACGAGGGATTCTGATATGCCGCCGACTGCACATCGTCGAAGCCCACAACAGAAACATCCTGCGGGATCCGCAGCCCCGCCTCACGCATCGCGCGGATTGCCCCGATTGCTGCCACGTCATTGAACGCGAATATTGCAGTAAACGGCGTCTTCGCCGCAAGCAGGCTCTGCCCCGCAAAGTACCCGGGCTCATGCGTTGGAGAGTCGCCCTCCAACTGTGCCAGATGCTCCGGATGCAGACGCAAGTGCGCGCGCTGCGCCGCCGCCTGAATTGCCTTCCAGCGGGATGCCGTATCTGAGCTGAAGCTTTGACCGCGAATAACGGCGACGTGCCGGTGACCGAGCCCAGTCAAATGGTCAATCGCAAGCTCTGCCGCTCGCTTCTGATTCAGCACAATGTTCGTCACCCATTCGTGCTCGTCCGGGCAGGAGATCGTCACCATCGGGAGCTGTCCAGGCTGCTCAAGCTTTGTATCGATCGCGATGATCCCGTCGACCGCCCGCTCCATCATCATCTTCTGTGCCTGGTCGATTAGTTCCACGCGATGGTGATGGCTCAGCACATTCAAAAAATATCCCGCCTGCAGCAGACCCTTCTCAAGACCCGCCAGCACCAGCGTCGTGTACCCTTCCGAGATTTCCGGAACCAGCACCCCAACGGTATGCGACCTCCCCCGGCGCAGCGAACGGGCCAGCAGGTTGGGCCTGTAGTTGAGCTGCCGCGCGGCCGCGTGAATCCTCTCCTGCGTTCCCGGCGGAATCGATTTAGCGGCAGGCGAAGCGGCCAACACACGCGACACCGCCGCAGGCGAAAGACCGACTAGATCCGCAACCATCCTTAGACTTGCAGGCTTGCAGTTGCCCGGGTTTGCAGCAGCCGACTCTTCCGACTTTTCGCTCACTCCCTTAGTCTCCCACAAACATCTCTGCACCTTCTCCGTAATCCTTACTTGACAGAGCTCTATAAAAATCGCTACAACTCACAATGCTTAGGCAATCGGTTGCCTACAAGAACAGCGTCGTCTAAGTCGCGTTCCTATGCAGGGCCATTTTTCGGAGGCAGTAGATGAACAGCAAACACTCCCCGCTCAGGCGATCCTCGCTTGCAGCAGTTCTCGTGGTCGGTTCCGTTACCGCCGCTCACGCTCAGTTTCGGGCTTCCATTGAGGGCACCGTTACCGACTCCACCGGAGCCGTCATCCCAAATGCAACGCTCACCCTGCGGAATCAGGCGACTAACCAGACCACTCAGCACACCAGCAACGAATCCGGAGTCTATAACTTCTCCGCCCTCTCCTCCGACCTCTTCACCCTCACCGTCGAGGGCGCGGGGTTCAAGAAACAGGTCATCTCCGACATCCGAGTCACGCCAGACCAGGCCAACGCCATCAACGTCAAGATGGAGCTCGGCGGCACCGATACCACGGTCAATGTCTCCGCGGACGCCGTCCAGAACATCGAGACTGCAACCGCCAACATCAGCGGCACCGTAGACTCCAACCAGATCGAGCACCTGCCCTCGGCCGGCCGCGACGTCTTCCAACTCGTGCAGCTTGCCCCCGGCGTCTTCGGCGACGGAGCCCAGTCCGCAAGCGGCACCGGCAGCCAGAACACTCCCGGCAGCCAGGGTCCAGGCGCCAGCACTCGTGCAAGTGGCATCTTCTCCACCGAAAACGGTCCCCAAGCCAACTCGAACGGCGGCCAGTATGAGACCAACAGCATCGCAATCGATGGCATCAGCACCGTCTCCGCGGTCTGGGGCGGAACCTCCATCATTACGCCTTCGGAAGACTCGGTAGGCTCGGTCAAGGTCGTCTCTAACGACTACGATGCGGAGCAGGGCCGTTTCAGCGGCGCCCAGGTCCAGGTCACCTCCAAGAGCGGCAGCAACCAGTACCACGGCAGCCTCTTCTTCCGTGCCAACCGCCCAGGTCTCAACGCCTACCAGCGCTACAACGGCGCCGCGTCGCTGCGCCCCGGAACTCTGTCAGACAGGGGCGTACAGCGCGACGCAACCCGTTCCAACCAGTTTGGTGGCAGCGTTGGCGGACCGATACTCCATGATCGGCTCTTCGCATTCTTCGCCTACGAGACGCAGCGCGACAGCTCCAGTCAGCCCGGCACCGCCTGGTATGAAACCGCCGCCTTCCGCGCTCTCGCTCCTGCCGGAAGCATAGCCAACACTTTCCTTAACTTCCCCGGCGCCGCCGTCTCAGCCACTGGCATCGTGAATGCGACTTGCGCGGACGTGGCCCTCCGGGAGAACATCAACTGCGTCACCATTCCCGGGCAGGGTCTCAACCTCGGCTCCCCTCTGAAGAGCGCACGCGGCACGCAGGACCTTACCTGGCAGAGTGTCAATAACCCAGGTGTCGGCGGCGGTCTCACAGGTACGGCTGACATCGCACAGTACAACACCGTCAACCCCACCACTCAGATTGGTGCGCAGTACAACGGACGCCTCGACGCTGATGTCACCAAGAAGGACCATCTTGCCGTCGCCATCTACTGGGTTCCGCTGTCGAAGACGAATTACAACGGGCCGGTTCGTGCTTACAATCTCTTTCATCACAACCAGACCAATGATGCCTACTCTCTCATCTACAACCATGTCTTTTCTTCGACGTTGTTGAACGAGGCCCGCGTCAACGACGCTGGTTGGCGCTGGAACGAAGTGACCGACAACCCGCAAGAGCCCTTCGGCCTGCCTCCCGCGCAGCTCGACAATATCGGCAACATCACCTTTACGAGCCCCCTCTTCGGTGCGCCCGGGCCCTCGAACTTCAACCAGCACACCTATACCTACAAGGACGTCGCGACCAAGACCGCGGGCAACCACATCATCAAGTTCGGCGGCGAGGTCAACCGGCTCTACTACCTCAATAATCCAACCTATTCTGCGCGTCCAAACTACAACTTCTACAACATCTGGGACTTCCTCAACGACGCGCCGCACTCAGAGGCCGGAAGCTTCAATCCAGCCAACGGTACACCCACCACAAACCGCCAGGATGAGCGCGAAGACCTCTACGGTTTTTTCGTGCAGGATGACTGGAAAGCCCGTCCGAATCTCACTCTCAATGCCGGCCTTCGCTACTCCTACTTCGGACCGCTCTCGTCCAAGCAGAACAACATCGGAGTCTTGCAGTTTGGCACCGGATCGACCACCTACACGGGCCTCTCTGTCCGTAAGGGCGGCAATCTCACCCAGGCGCAGAAGGGAAACTTCGGACCAGAATTCGGCTTCGCTTTCACCCCCGATCGTTTGAACGGCAAAGCGGTGCTACGCGGCGGTTACGGCTTGAACTACAACCAGACGGAGATCGCCATCACGGGCAACTCCGGAAGCAATCCGCCTTACGTCCTCAACGCCGGCTTCAATAACAGCAGCATCAAGAATGGCGTCGCCAATATCGATCCGCGCATCGTCTACGCGGTGGCTTCCGATTCGAAGTCACTCTTCGGCTACCCTGCTAACCCGAACGCGGTCGGCGGCTTCAACGCGGCCAACTTGCCCATCTCTGGCGGTGCCTTCATCACCGGCTATCAGCAGACACAGCCCACCATCTACACCCAGCACTATTCGCTCGAAAGTCAATTTGATCTCGGGCATAATTTAGTCGCGACGGCTGGATATCAGGGAAGCGTCACTCATCACCTCATCGTGCAGACCTACCCCTATGTGCAGGCGTTCGCAGCCGGCATCGCACAAAACCCGCTGGTCAGCACCATCGACTACTACGGCAACACTGGCCACTCCAACAACAATTCATTGCTCCTCGGCTTCAAGCACCAGATGTCCCACGGCTTCATGTTCGACGCGGAGTTCAACTACGCAAAGACTATGGACACCGGCTCCGGCCCATACTACGTCGACCCGTATCCGTACCGTCCGGACCTCGCCTATGGACGCTCCGACTTCAACTACGGCAAGGCCTTCAAGCTCTACGGCCTGTGGCAGCCGAGGTTCTACCATGGCAGCAACTATTTCGCACATCTTGCGTCGGATGGCTGGTCGGTCAGCGGCATCTTCAACCTGCACTCCGGCTTCCCCTTCACCGCGCTCTACAACACGGGAAATAACGTCTTCTTTGCCAATAGCCCCACAAATACTCTCCGCCCCGCAGCCTACAACGGCGGCGCTGGCAAGGTGCGCAGCAACGATGCGTTCGAGAACGGTAAGGCCAACCTGAATTTCCCAGCCAACAGCACGATCACCAACGGCGCTTCGCCTTACTTCGTCAACCCCAACACCGGCATTCCGACGACTGGCAACGTCTACACCCTGCCTTCCCTCCCCGGCGTCGCACGCAACTCGTTCGATGGCCCGGGCTACCGGGATGTCGATATGACGATCACCAAGAAGTTCGTTCTCCCCAAGCTGCGCGTTATCGGTGAAGACGGCGGTCTTGAGTTCCGCGCCGACGCCTTCAACGTTTTCAACAACATCAACCTTGTTCCTGGATCCGTCGACACCAATATTCTGGACGCAACCTTTGGACAGGCCAATCAGGGTCTCGCCGGCCGCATCGTCAACCTGCAGGCGCGCTTCAGCTTCTAACCTGCCGTTCGCTTACCCCAGGCGAGGTGCGCCAACATATGGCGCACCTCGTTTTACTTTCAATACCCTATCCAAGCCGGAGTACGCCCGTGATTGCCATCTGTCAAAAGACCCTCCTCCCCCTCCTGCTCGCATGCGCTTGCGTCCCCTTGGCGGCCCAAGAAAACATCTTGGTCGATGCCTCCGCGCCGACGACCCCATTCCCCCACTTCTGGGAAGAGACCTTCGGCTCCGGCCGCGCCATCCTCGCCCTGCGCGACAGCTACCGTCAGGACATTCGCACCGTCAAAAAAGCGACCAATTTCAAATCCGTGCGCTTCCACGGCATCTTCATGGATGAGGTCGGCCTCTACGATCCCGATCGCCAGATCAGGAACCCGGGTCTCGCCGCCGAAAAAGCCAACGATGCCTCCGTTTACAACTTTTCTTACATCGATCAGATCTACGATGGCCTCCTCGCCGACGGCGTCCGCCCTTACATCGAGATGAGCTTCACTCCCAGCAAGCTCGCCTCCGACCCCAATAAGATTCAGGCTTTCTGGTACAAGCCCATCGTCTCTCCCCCCAAAGACTACGCCGCATGGGACAAGATGATCTCCGCCTTCGCCCAGCACCTCGTCGAACGCTACGGGGTCGACGAAGTTGCCACTTGGAAGTTTGAAGTCTGGAACGAACCCAACTTGGACTTTTGGGGCGGCGACCCCAAACAACCTACCTACTTCGAGCTCTACGACCACACCGCACGCGCCATCAAGGCCGTCTCGTCGCGGCTGCAAGTGGGCGGACCCTCGACCGCGCAGGCCGCCTGGGTTACCCCCTTCCTCGCACATACCAAGCAAGCCAACGTTCCGGTAGACTTCGTCTCTACTCACGTCTATGCCAACGACACCGCCGACAACGTCCTCAAGACCAACGAAAACGTACCCCGCGACAAGATGGTGTGGCGGGCCGTCAAGATGGTCCACGAAGAGATCCTCAAATCCCCCTACCCCAACATCCCGCTCATCTTCTCCGAGTACAACGCAAGCTATGCGAACGAGCCAAACGTCACCGACAGCGACTACATCGGCCCCTGGCTCGCCAACAACATACGCCTGTGCGACGGCCTTACCCAAAGCATGGCTTACTGGTCCTTCTCCGACGTCTTTGAAGAACAAGGCGTCGTACGATCGCCTTTTTACGGCGGCTTCGGTCTTATCGCTGCAGACAACATTCCCAAGCCCTCCCTGAATGTGTTCACCATCCTGCACAAACTCGGTGACAGGCGCATCGCCATTCCCTCCGAATCAGCACTCGCAACCGAATCCGGCAACGGCCTTGCACTCGCGCTCTGGAATTACGCCCCGCCAGCCGGAACCGGCGCAACCTACACCGCGCCACCGACGGCAGGTCCCGGCAAAGCATTTCACGTCGAGTTCAAGCACACCGCCGACAACGCATCCGTAGAGATCTGGCGCGTCGATGACGATCATGGAAACGTGCTCAAGGCCTTCGACCAGATGGGGCGCCCCGCCGGAGACCTAACCCCCGCCCAGATCAGAACACTGAAAGCCGCAGGCCAGATGGCGCCCGCCGAACACGCTCACCTCGACCGCGGCAAGCTTGACATCTCCATTCCCGAGCATGGTCTCGCCGTCGTCGTGCTGGAAAAGAGGTAAACCAAAGATGCACCGCAGGACACTGCTGAAGCTGCTTGCCGCAGCGGTCGTGACTCGCCCCATGGCCGCTGCGAAGCTTCGTATCCGGAAGCTCTCCGCCTCAGACGAAGCCTTTCTTGATGACTTCGAGCGTCGCGCCTGCCTCTACTTTGTAGAGCAGGCCAGTCCCAACACTGGCCAGGTTCTCGACCGCGCACGCGCCGACAACAACACGGGTGAACTGGACCATCGTCACATGGCGAGTATCTCTGCCACGGGCTTTGGGCTCACAGCTCTCTGCATTGCAGCAAGGCGAGGATACCGGCCCCGCGCCCAAATCCTAGAACAGGTTCGCCGCACCCTCCGTTACCACGCGGACACCTTGCCCAACGACCACGGCTTCTATTCACATTTCAATGATTGCGAAACGGGTAAACCGGCACGCGGCAGTGAAATCTCATCGATCGACTCTGCCATCTTCTTCTGCGGCGCACTTACCGCTCGTGCCTTCTTCCATAATGATCCTGAGATCGTTCGACTCGCAACTCAGATTTACAATCGCGTCGACTTCACCTGGATGCTAGACGGAAGCGATACCTTCTCCATGGGCTTGCGGTACGACAAGTTCCTCGAGGCACGCTGGAACCACTACTGCGAACTCATGATGCTTCCCTTGCTGGCGCTCGGTTCCCCTACCCATCCCGTCGCGCCGGATATCTGGTCTGCCTTCACGCGTCCAAAAATGACTTACGCCGGCTTCACATACATCAGTGACGAAGACCCGCTCTTCGTTCACCAGTACAGCCATGCCTGGTTCGACTTTCGCGGCAAGCACGACAAGTTCGCAAACTATTTCACCAACTCCGTCACCGCGACTCGTGCGCATCAAGCGTTCTGCATGGCACTCGAGGGTTCATACAACGAGGACTATTGGGGGATCAGCGCCTCGGACTCCGCACACGGATATACCGCCTGGGGAGGACCACCGACTCATGGCGGCATCGACGGTTCGGTCGTCCCCTGCGCAACGGCCGGCTCACTTCCCTTCCTGCCGGGCCCTTGTCTGCGGGTCCTGAAGTCACTTGTCGAGACTTACCCCAAGGCATGGGGGCGCTACGGCTTGTGCGATGCATTCAATCCTCATGACAAATGGTACGACCATGACGTGCTCGGCATTGACCTCGGAATAAGCGTGATCATGGCTGAAAACCTTCGCAGCGGCTTCGTCTGGAGCACCTTTGCGCACAATCCCGAAGTAGCAGTCGCCTTTAGACGCGCAGGCTTCACTCGCGGATAGACGTCGGGTCGCCACTCCAGTCACGCAGCGGCGATGCGAACGCCAGGATACACATCAATAACGTTCCCGCCATCGGAACCACCATCCCGACTCGCAATGAATCACTTCGCGAAGAAAGAATTCCGGTCAGCCATGGCAACGTGGCTGATCCTACCCCCGCGAGAAAGAAGATCGCGCCTCCACCACGAAAGCGCAGCGACCACGCCAGAATCAGCGGATAGATCGGCCCAATGCCAAAACCCATCAGGAAAGCCGACAGCAACATTAACCCGCCGCCCTGATGCGCCACCAGCAACACGGATGCCACGCTCATCAACGCAAGACTGCCGCGCACTAGACCGCTCTCACTGAACCTCGCCTCCCACACCGACCACACAAAGCGGCTCACCAGCAAACCGGCCCATAAGCAAGTCGGCGCAGCGATCGTCGAAGCCACGACATGTGAGCCCGGCATCGCCGTCCTCCGCGCAAAAGTGGCCAGCCACCCCCCCGCCGTCGCCTCCACACCGGTTATCACAACAATCATCACGATCAGCGCAAAAGGCGTTGCCCGGAATACCTCCAGCCAACTCCCGTCATTCTCCGAATGACCGCGAAGCCCCACCTCGTCCAGGAACACTGCCCAGCCGGCAGCACATGCAAAGACCAGCCCCAGCCCCAGCAGCAGCGGCCGGATCGCGCCCAGGGTCAACGCCCTTACTGTCAGCGTCGGGCAAACACATGCCCCCACGGCCCACAACAGGTTCAAGCGAACCATTTCAGCCCCCGTCCGCTCCACCTGCTGCTGCCGAATGAGGCTGATCGTAGTCATCACCATGCCAAGCCCGACCCCGTACAGCCCCATCCACACATCAGCCAGGCCCCCCTCACAGAACCCAAGCGCAAGAGCAGCAAAAGCTACCAGCAGGCTACCGAGGATTAGGAACATGCGCAGCGATCCACGCACGAGAAGTGCGCCGACTGAAGATCCAATCCAGGCCATCAAAAACAAGAGCCCGCCCTGCTCATCCTTTAAATGCCAGCGAAAAAGCAGCGCCGGCAACAGCGCCCCAGGCAGCGCGACCCCCGCTCCCGTAGCGGCAAAGGCCGTGTATATTGGCACTTGGGCCAAAACGCCGGAGCTTCCATCAAGTTTCGTCCATCGCCGAAGATCAATCATTGGAAAGGCCTGTGACTAGTACATCACGCATGTCAGGTGCCTTCCGCAATCCATGTCCCAACCTGCAATCGCCACCAAAAGCCAAACTACCTCCCACCCATGAGATCAGCATCCGCCCATGCGTCATCGCTTCTAACCTCGAAGACCTCAAACCAGGCGCACGAAGCCGTCAAATATGAGATCGAAGACGGTTCAGCCGTTATCGTCGTCTAAGCTTGGGCCGGGCTGCGCGACTCATGTGCCTTACCGCGTGTAACATGACTGAGTCAAGCTGACTGTGCACTCTCTGTTTCGCTCGCCGACCTTCTCATCCGCCGCTCCAAACGCGCGCACGAAAGTCCGCTATGCCCACATTGTCCGCCAGCCTGTTACCAACTGAAAAGGAACCCTTCATGGCGATGAGCACGAATCTGAACGCACCCTCGGGAACCAGCCTGAGAACCACGACTGACTATCGAGCGATGTCCATCGCCACAGCGCTCTTCTTCATGTGGGGATTTCTGACCAGCATGAATGACGTCATCATTCCTCACCTTCAATCCATCTTTGAGCTCAACAACGCCAAGTCGCAGCTCGTAAACTCCGCCTTCTTCGGCGCCTATTTCCTCTTTGCCCTGCCCGCCGGAAAAATCGTCGAAGCCGTTGGCTACAAGCGCGCCATGGTCGGCGGACTCGTCACGATGGCTATCGGAGCTCTGCTCTTCCTACCCGCCGCCGCAGCTGCGTCCTTCTACTTGTTCCTCGGAGCGCTCGTCGTGCTGGCCGGCGGCATCACCGTTCTCCAGGTTGCCGCAAATCCCTACGTCGTCAACCTTGGCCCCGAAGAGACTTCCTCCTCGCGCCTCAACTTCTCACAGGCATTCAACTCGCTCGGCACCACCCTTGGACCTCAGTTCGGTGGTCTCCTTATCCTCGGCGCCGCAACCATCTCCGCCGCGAGACTCCACGCCCTTTCACCCGACGCCCAGCAACTCTACCGCGCCCAGCAGGCCTCCTCGGTGCGCCTGCCCTATCTCGGCCTCGGTATCACCCTGCTGGTCCTCGCCGTCGCCCTCGGTCTGCTCAAGATGCCCAGCATGCAGACCAACGAGCATACCCAGGACTTCCGCCCCGGCGCCTTCGATTCCACCCGCGACAGCATCTGGCGTCACAAGTGGTTGCTTATGGGCGCTCTAGGCATCTTCTTGTACGTCGGCGCCGAAGTTTCGATCGGCAGCTTCCTCATCCGTTACCTCGGCCTGCCCGATATCGCCTCCATGACCGAGCAGGCTGCGGCCAGCTTCGTCGCCTTCTATTGGGGCGGCGCCATGCTGGGGCGTTTCATCGGCTCATGGGTCCTGCAGCGCGTTCGTCCGGGCCTCGCACTTGGGCTCGCCGCACTCATAGCCGGTGCCCTCGTCGCGACCTCCATGGCCACTCATAGCCACGTCGCTACCTGGAGCATCGTCGCGGTCGGCCTGTTCAACTCCATCATGTTCCCGACCATCTTCTCGCTAGGCCTTTCAAACCTCGGCGCTCTCACCAGTAAGGGTTCTAGCCTTATGGTGATGGCCATCGTCGGCGGAGCCATCCTGCCCGTCCTCGAAGGCAAGATAGCGGACAATATCGGTATCCAGCACGCCTTCATCGTGCCCGTGATTTGCTATCTATATATCGCATTCTTCGGTTTCGCCTCGCGCAACCGCCTCGAGCTCGCTTGACGCAGCCTCATGGCGTTCACGTTGATCAAAAAGCTATTCCTGAGCAACGGGAAGCCCGGGTGAAACTCTCAAAAGCCTTGTCAACCCCCGCCGTCCGCGCGGAGCGCCCCAGGTGCAGTACACTGACTGCACTCCATGCTTGAAATCGAATTTGCCGAACTGACGGACAAGGGACGCTCCCGCGATCACAACGAGGACTTCCTCGGCCACGTCTCGCCCGCTTCCCCCGCCCAGGTACAGTCTCAGGGCTGGTTCTTCTGCCTCGCCGACGGCATGGGAGCACACGCCGCAGGAGAAGTCGCCTCGCGCCTCGCTGTCGAATCCGCACTCGATGGATTCCGCAAGATCCCCAAAGGCGTCATGCACGTCTCTCTCCTCCCGCGCCTGGTTCAGGAAGCTAACTCCGCCGTCTACGATGCCGGCCAGCACGGCGGACATCCCGACCGCGAACCCGGCCGCCCTATGGGCTGCACCTTCGTCGGCTGCGCACTTCGATTCGACTCCGCCGTAATCTCACACGTTGGAGACTCCCGTTGTTACCTGCTTCGCGAGGGTACTCTCACCCAACTCACCCGGGACCACACGGTCGCCAACGAGCAGATTCGCCTGGGTGTCATCTCCGCTGCCGAAGCCAAGACTAATGACACACGCCACGTCCTCACCCGCTCGCTTGGCCAGGAGATGTTTGTCGCCGCTGACACGATCACTGTCAACATCATTCCGAACGATATCCTTTTGCTCGCCAGCGATGGCCTCCATGGATACGTCGACGATCAGACCATCCGCTATCACCTCAATGGTCGTAACGGCCTAGAAGCGATGGCCAGGGCGCTGGTCTCCTCCGCGAACGAAGCAGGCGGATACGACAACATAAGCGTCCAGATCATACGCGTCTGCTCGGTCGAGCGCATGGGACTCTACCGCGGGCGACCGTACAGGCTGCTATAAACTATGTTCGCTCCCAATCTAGATTTCCATCCCGGCGATACCCTCGACCACTTCTCCCTCGACACTATCGTCGCGACCAGTGGGATGGCCACCGTCTTCAAGGCGCACGACCTCCGCTCCGGCAAACAGGTCGCCATCAAGATTCCTCATCCTGAAGTCGAAGGCGACCCCACCATGTGGGAACGCTTCAAGCGCGAAGAAGAGATCGGCACTCGAATCAACCATCCCGGCGTCATGAAGGTCTACCCAAACCCAGACCGGACGCACGTCTACATGGTAATGGAATGGGTTGACGGACGGCTGCTCCGCCACATCATGAACGAGCAGAAGCCCATGCCGCCCGAGCGTGCCGCCAGGCTTACGGCAGCAATCTGTCGTGCTCTCGAGCACATCCACGAGAACGGAGTCACTCACCGTGACCTCAAACCAGAAAACATCATGGTCGACGAGGATGATGGCGTTCACCTCATCGACTTCGGCATTGCCGGCTCCGCGAACGCCCGCCGCCTGACTTTCGCGGGCTTCTCACAGTCTATGGGTACGCCAGACTATATCTCGCCCGAGCAGGTCAAGGGCAAGCGCGGCGATGCTCGATCCGACATATACGCCCTAGGAGTCATGCTTTACGAAATGCTCACCGGAGGCATGCCCTTCACCGGGGATAATCCCTTTGCCGTCATGAACGACCGGCTCCTCAACCAGCCCATCCCGCCCCGCACCCGCAATCCCCACATCTCCCCGGAACTACAGGAGATCATCTACCGCGCTATCGAGCGCGAGGCGAAGAATCGTTATCCGACCGCCCGCGAATTTGCCCACGACCTTGAACATCAGGACGAAGTCGGCATAGCTGCACGTTCCGAAGAAGCCAAGTGGGAAAAACGCCAATCCCCGGGTGTCAACCGCGCTCTTTTTATACTCGCCATCGCCCTCATTCCATTGGTCATCTTCGGTCTCCTGCTCTACGTTGCAAAGAACCACTAGCTTACCAAGGTCCATGCCTTTACCTGTCGGCATCCGACAGAGTGAAAGGATCCGTATTTCATTCGATCTCAAGTTATAAATCTTGCCGAATTCCTAGATTCAGCCCTGCTGAACCAAAAGTAAGCTCAATCGAAACCGGGTGCCCTAACCTAATCAGTCAGCTTTATCCCGATGATTTGGCCTCGGCGAAGCCAACCCACCATTCAGCTTGATCAAAACTCACTCCCGCTGCATTCTGGAAGTTACGGGTTGCCCTATCTTGGCACAAAATCATCCGCATGCATCACAAACTCCGGGTAAGCTCCCGATCCAAGTTCCCGTATATCCATTCCTTGCCAGTCTCCATCGCGATCCACTCTATAAGGCACGACTCGGTTCAGCGCCAAGTGCAAGCCGTGTAGCAGCGGAAACCCGGCTCCCAGCAAAGTAGCGATGCCCACCAGTTGCGCAAGCAATAGTGCCCCGCGGGACACCCCGTCCAGTTGACCGACCAAACCAAACGCCAGCAGCCCCCAGATCCCCGCCACTGCGTGCACTGAGACCGCGCCACCCGGGTCATCCACCAGCAGATCCATCTCGAAGGCCTCTACGGAAAGCGTCACCAGGATCCCCGCTCCGAGACCGACCAGGATCGTCGTACCCGGCGAGAACAGCCCGCATCCCGCGCTCCCCGCTACTAGCCCAGCCACCCATCCATTGGCGCTCATCGATGAGTCGGGTTTGCGATAGCGAAACCGGGTGGTCGCCAGCGCTGCCAGCAGACCCGAACCCGCTGCCAGCATCACGTTCACCAGCACCCAAACCAGTTGTTCGGACACAACGTCGTAGAACAGCATCGAAGCCGCGCATTCCAGACCCGCCCAGCCAACCAGCGCAAGCATGCACCCAAACATCACGAGCACGATGTTGTGCCCGGGAATCGCACTCGGTGACCCCGAGTGATATTTGCCCCTTCGCGGCCCCAGCAGCCACGCCACCGACAGTGCCGAAAGCCCACCCAGCACCTGGATCACGCCTGCTCCACCCACATCCATAAAGCGTGCCAATCCAAATTGTGCCGCCATAGAATCCAGCCACCCACCGCTCCAAATCGCATGTACAAAGAGCGGAAACGCCAGTGCTGATATCGCTGCGCTTGCTGCGCAGATCGCGCTCAACTTCCACCGATCCCCACCTGCGCTGATGGGGATCAACGCAACCATCCCTGCGGCCACCATCTCCAGACAGAGTTCGAGCCCCGCATGCAGGCCGGACACGCCACGCGCCCGAACGCCACCCGCCAGCACTCGCTCGGCGCCCAGCCAGTTGACAGGCATTCCACTAAAGCTGAGCGTATGGAACGATCCCCCAGCATACCCCGCCCACGCTGATCCCAGAACCACAAACACAATGGCTGCCACACCCAGCGCACACATTGTGGCAAGCATCGTGTGCGCCGCCGACCGAGAGCGACCAAGTCCCTGGTGAACCAGCGCCAGCCCGGCCGGTGCCAGAGGCATGAGCAGGAGAAAGACCAGGCAAAGCAGCAGGCTCAACGTTCCTTCTCCATTTCGCGGTAACTATTCGCCAAAAGACTGATCCCAAGAATCTCGATCGCTATTCCCGCTCCCACGAACGCGTAACGCTGCCCCATATGCGACAGCATTCCCAGAGCAGCCGCAGCAATCAACCAGCCGGAGATCATCAGCAGACAGCCAATCGCTCGCAAGAAGCCTCCACGGCAAGACAAAATGTCAGAGTCTAAGCGACAGTCTATCGGCAACCGGAGCGCTGGTACACTAAGTGCACCTAAAAAGAACTTCCGAGGTGCTCAATCCAAACTCTGCTGAAGCAGATTGTCGCCACTCCCCTCGGCCTGTGCGTCGTTCTCAGTCTGGCCGCCTACCTAGAAGTTTACGGCGACGCCTGCTTTTCCTCCGGCCTCTACCAGGCGACCGGCTCTAGACGCATCTTCTGGTTTCTCGCAGGCACCGCAGTGCTCGTCTGCTACAGCCTGTTCCTCAACACATCCCGGGTGGACTTCGGCAAACTCCTCGGCATCTACGTCGTTCTTTTCTTTGTCGTTGCTCAAATCGTAGCCAAGTTCAAGTTCGACCAGTCGCCAACGCCACCGATCTACGCCGGCGGCATCCTCATTGTCCTGGGCGGCCTCGTAATGACCTTCTGGAAGCCCTAGGGACTCTTCTTCGTCATCTTCCCCGGCCGTGGCTTACAGCCGCAAGACTCGCGGATCACAAGCTCGACCGGCAGGACGATGGACCTTTTGGACGGTGCAACCTTCCTGCCCTGCAGCAGCGCAATCAGCAACTCTGCACCCACACGGCCCAGTTCGCGGATTGGCTGACGCACCACAGTCACGGGCGGATTCAGAATGTCCGCCATTTCAAAATCGTCGAATCCCACCACAGCCAGGTCCCGCGGAATGCGAAGCTTGTGCCGGTTCAATGCACACAATACATTTCTCGTCGTAACGTTGTTTGCGGTGAAGATCGCCGTTGGAGGCTCTGCAACATCCATCATCCGCCCAATCGCCTCGTAAGCCTCATCTTCGTTCAGACAGCCGAAGAAGTCGCCAGCCTCCAGCCCGTTCTTCACCATCGTGTGGCAATACCCTTCATAGCGCGTCTTCAGTGTGAACAGCTTTTCCGAAAGACCTAGAAAGCCGACCCGCTTGTGTCCATGACCGATCAGGTGCTGAATACCCTGCTCGGCGCCCTTGCGATTTTCGACCAGCACACTATGGGTGACGACGCCTTTGACGGGGCGGTCGAGCGAGACGATGTGAGTCGCCCTAAACTCCGGCGCATCGAGCCGTGGCTTGCCCGCAGCCGCGGGAATCACCACGATCCCCTCAACGTGATTCATCAACATCGTGTTCGCGCCCTTATATTCCTCTTCAGTGCTCTCATCCGATGCCGTCACGGTTACGAAGTACCCATATTTCTTTGCAACCACGCTCACCTCGTGCGCGCAACTCGCGAAGAATGGGTCATAAAAATTTGGAACAATAATGCCGATTGAATTTGACCGCGCCCTCCGCAGCGAGCGCGCGACCGGGTTTGGCTGATACTTCAAACGACTTATCGCATCCAGCACACGCTCACGTACACCTTGGGTTACTGGCGCACTGTCATTCAGCACACGCGAGACAGTCATCGTGGCCACACCGGCCAACGCAGCCACATCGCGCATCCGCGCCTTGCGGATCGGTTGACTTTCTGTCTTGATAGGCACTCCTGAGATTCGAGTTAGCTACTCTGCCGTCTACAGTCTAGCAAGTCTACCCGCTGACTTCGCCACCGAACCGATCAGCTTGGCGGTCACCGAGGAAAGCCTTTCTCAGCTGCGCTGCCGACCTGCGGTGTGTGTTTTTGATATCGATATCTAGACGCCCGGACACACTACACGCTATAGTTCGAGGGTCACCCACATCGAATCCAAAACCGGTGCCAAGGACCACATGCCGACTTCCAGACGGGACTTCCTCAAGACCTCACTCATCGCAGGCGCTGGCGTAACTCTCCCCACGATGCCACTCTTCGCCGAAGCACCTGCCTCTCAGACTGCCCAGTCTGCCGCCCGTCACGCAGCTACTGCTTCCGGCACCAACGCCTTCAGCCTTGGCATAGGAAACTACCCGGGCCTGCCCGCTGAAAACTTTGCCCCACATCTCGTCTTAGACAGTGTCAACTACCGCAATCTTGCGCTCCTGCGCCCGGCCGCTCACTCCAGTTCTTACGACTACAATCTCACTGCGCACCTCGTCACGGACGGCATCAAGTCAACCACCATGCCGCGCTGGCTTTCCACCTCCACCAGCACCGACGGCACCCTCCCCATCTACGAGCGCGAACACCTCCTCGATCACTGGCCCGCGTACACCATCGAGGTCACAGGCCCTACTCCGTTCGTCCAGTTCGAGCTCGGCGGCGGTGACACCCCGCTGACCGTCGACAAGCTCAAGGTGTTCGTCGTCATGCCAGACAAATACCCCGACCACGAGTACACGTTCACGGTCTCCACCAGCGAGGATGGCCGTGTCTGGAAGCCGGTAGGCACCGTTCGCAGCCCTAAACCCATCAATCCCGGCACCGACTGGCCACCCGATCTCATCCGCCAGAACAAGATCTTCTACCCTGAGATCCCCCTCGGCGCACCCACCCAGTCCCGCTTCTTCAAGGTCGACATGCTTCTCGACAACGCGGCATCGCAGTCCGAGAAGTTTTCCTGGCGCGTCGGACAGGTCGAGTTTTACTCGGCCGGGAAGCGCGTGGAAGTGGGCGGGCCCTACGACTTCACCTCCGCGTGGATGAGCGCCGGCCTCGGGGAAGAGTGGGTCGCCGTCGACCTTGGAGCTCGTTGCACTTTCGATCGCGTAGCCCTCCACTGGATCGCGCGCGCCGCTGAAGGCTCTATCCAGATCTCGGACGACACCCACACCTGGCACGACATTCATCCTCTGCCCGCCTCCACCACCTCCAACGCCGACGAGATACACCTCGCCAACCCGGCTCACGCGCGTTACGTCCGCGTCCTGATGACCCGCCCTACCTCATCTGCCGGCTATATCCTTAGTGAGTTCGAGGTCTTTGGCCGCGGCGGTCCCGTCGCCCACGCTAAGCCGCTGCAGCCGTCCACTCCCGAAGGCCGCCTGAACCTCTCCGGCGGAAACTGGAAGCTGCAACGAGAAAGCGAGGTCTCCACTCCAGGTGTCGAGCTCTCGAAGCCCGGCTTCGCGGACCGCGACTGGGTCGTAGCCACCGTCCCCGGCACCGTACTCACCTCCTATCTCAACGTGGGCGCGATCCCCGACCCAAACTACGGCCAAAACCAACTCCTTGTGTCCGACTCCTTCTTCCACTCTGACTTCTGGTACCGCAACGAGTTCACCGCGCCTATCTCCTCCTCCGGTCAACGCCAGTTCCTCAACTTCGATGGCATCAACTGGAAGGCTGACGTATTCCTCAACGGCGAGCACCTCGGACGCATTGAGGGCGGCTTCATGCGCGGCCGATTCGATGTCACCGACAAGCTGCAGCCCGGCCAGCTCAACGCCGTCGCGGTGCGTATCGAAAAGAATGCTACCCCTGGCTCCGCCAAACAGAAGACTTACGAGTCCCCCGGGCCGAACGGTGGAGCACCAGGTGCCGACAACCCCACCTACCATGCATCTATTGGCTGGGACTGGATCCCGACCATCCGCGGCCGCAACACCGGAATCTGGGGCAACGTCTACATCGAAACCACCGGAGCGGTCACACTCGCCAACCCGTTGGTCCTCTCAAAGCTTCCACTGCCGAACATCAACAGCGCCGTCGTCACCATCGAGGTCGAACTCACCAACCACACCACCGCCCCCATCAAAGGCACACTTCAGGGAACCTTCGGCTCGCTCCCGATCAATGTGCCGGTGTCTCTCGAGCCCAATGCACAAAGCACCATCAAGGTGCCGGCACTCCAACTCGACAACCCCCAGCTCTGGTGGCCTGTCGGATACGGAGACGCGCACCTCTACGACGTCGAACTCGCCTTCGAGAGCGCTGGCGCCATCTCCGACCGCAAGAAATTCAAGGCCGGCATCCGCGAGATGATCGGCTCAGAAGACGGCGGCGCTCTTCGCCTCTTCATCAACGGACGTCGCTTCATCCCGCGCGGCGGCAACTGGGGCTTCGCCGAGTCCATGCTTCGCTATCGCGCACGCGAGTACGATGCCGCCGTGCGGTACCACCGCGAGATGAATTTCACCATGATCCGCAACTGGGTCGGGCAGATTGGCGACGACGCCTTCTACGAGGCATGCGACCGCCACGGTGTAGTCGTCTGGCAGGACTTCTGGCTCGCGAACCCCTGGGACGGTCCAGTCCCGAACGACAACACGCTCTTCCTGGCAAATACGCGCGATACCATTCTGCGCATCCGTCAGCATGCCTCCGTGGGCCTCTACGTTGGCCGCAACGAAGGCTACCCGCCCCCGCCTATCCAGACCGGCATCATCGCCCTGCTGAAAGAACTTCACCCCGATATTCACTACATTGGGAGTTCCGCCGACGACGTCGTCAGTGGCCACGGGCCTTATCGCGCCCTGCCGACCGAGTTTTACTTCAAGCACGCCGATAAGCTGTTTCACTCCGAGATCGGCATGCCCAACATCCCAACCATCGAAAGCGTCACCGCAATGATGCCTGAGGTCGACCTATGGCCGCAGGCGCTCACCTGGGGTCTGCACGACTTCTGCCTGAACGGCGCCCAGGGTGGCCGCACCTTCAACGAGACCATCGCCGTCGACTACGGCGGCGCTCACTCCGCGGAGGAGTGGATCACACTCGCCCAGTTCGTCAACTACGAGGGATACCGCGCCATGTTCGAGGCCATGAGCAAGTACCGCATGGGCCTCCTGCTTTGGATGAGCCATCCTTGTTGGCCCTCCTTCGTCTGGCAGACATACGATTTTTACCTCGAGCCCACAGCCGCCTACTTCGGCTGCAAGAAGGCTTCCGAACCTCTCCACATCCAGTGGAACCGCGCCACAGGAATGGTTGAGGTCGTTAACCTCAGCGCGGGGGACGTAACCGGTCTCACTGCGAAAGTTGAGATCTTTAATCTCGATGGCGGAAGCCACTCCACGCAAACCGCAAATCTCGATAGTAAGGAAGACTCGGTCAACGAGATCCTGACGCTCGACTTTCCCGTCGGTCTCACGCCGGTGCACTTCGTCCGCCTGACCCTGACCCGTGCCGGCCAGCTTCGCTCCCAGAATACCTACCTGCGCGGCACCGAAGAGGGCAATCTCCGCGCCATCCGCGAGCTTCCACAGACCAATGTCCAGGCCACCACCACCGCTGAGCAGCGCAGCGACAAATGGTTCCTCTCAACCGTGCTCAATAACGCCTCACCCACACCCGCTGTCTTCGTGCGTCTTAAAGCAGTTCGCGAAAAATCAGGCGATCGCATCCTGCCCGTCATTTACGATGACAATTACATCACGCTGATGCCCGGCGAACAACGCACCATCCAGACAGAACTCAACCACGCCGACACACGCGGCGAGAACCCGAGGATCGTTCTCAGCGGATTTAATATAGCCAAGGATCACCCCGCCCAACACCCAACCATTTCGCATCCGAGCAGACCACGCCCAACCGACACACCCAGTCAGGAACCGGCATCCCTCCGCGGCTGATTGACCTAGCATCCTCAGACTTTCTTCTCAGCTTCCCTTCGCTCATTCATCGCGGCGTCAACGCGATGAATGGGCATAGGCAGTGTCGTCTTTTGCAGATATTCACCCCAAGCGAAGGTCGGACGCACCCCTCGCCCCTATAGTCCATTCACATTTCCAACGGCTCATACTCGGAGATCACCGTCGAGCATTGGCCCTACGGGCCCGGTACTCTCCCGTACCACCAACTTCGGTTTCATCAAAATGGTCGGAGCGTACTTTTTATCCGGATTCGCAATCCGGTCCAGCAGTATCTCCGCAGCCAAGCTGCCCATTTTATTCAGCGGCTGCTCAATGGTCGTCAGACTCGGCACGTGGAACTCCGCGCTCACGATATTATCGAAGCCAATCACCGACACATTCCGCGGCACCATCATCCCGACCTCGTGCAGCGCGCGGATGGCCCCGATCGCGGCGGTATCGTTGAAGCACACGAGCGCTGTGAACTGCCGCGTTTTTTCGAGCAACTCCTTTGCGGGAGCATACCCAACCTCGGGGGACCAGCTGCTGGACCGCATCTCCGCCGTCATCTCGGGCGTCGGCTCTACCTTATATTCGCGCGCCAAGGTCATCATCGCCTCCCAGCGGTACTGCGAGTCCACAACGCTGCGGTGCCCTTTGATAAAAGCGATCCGGCGATGTCCCAAGTCATAGAGGTGCTTCATCGTCATGCGCGCCGCAGCCATGTGGTCGATCACCACGTTCGTGACGCCCTCCTTCTCCTTGTGCGCTGAAACCGCCACTACCGGCAGGTCCGTCTCGATCTCCGCATTCGTGTTTAACAGCAACAGGCCTTCCGCCCCGCGGCTAATCAGTAGCCGCGCATACTCCTCCATCAACTTCGGCTTCCAGTAATGGCAAGCGGTGAAGTATACAAAATGCTTCTTAAGCAGGTACTTCTCGACGCCACCCATCACGACGGTAAAGTAACCTTCGCTATGCTCCGGAACGAGCACACCGACCGAGTCGCTACCAGCCTTGTTAAGGTTCAACGCGAAATAGCTGGGACGATATTTGAATTTCCGCGCCGCCTCATGAACGCGCCGACGCGTCTCAGCCGTCAGGTTCTTCGCGAGGGGAGCATCATTCAAAACAAACGACACGGTCGTCTGAGACAATCCAAGGTAGGCAGCCAGGTCTTTCAGGTTGGTCCGCTTCCGGACAGCGACCGCGCCCGTGTTTTCGCCGTCTTCCGTGGGCTTCAGCGTGTTCATCCTGCTCCTCATCGCGCCCGCTTTTTTGTCGGACGATTACATCCGGGAAGTATACAAGGCACAAAGCGGCAAACTGCCACACGATTCAGCGTCGTCATCTATGTTAGATTTCCTCATGGGTCGCCAATCGATCGATTCCCTTCAGCCCAACGCTGTCGACCAGGCGTACATGGCGGAGATCATCCGCTACACCGCACGCACTCTGGCCACGGACAGCCCGGTACCCTTCGGGGCGCTCATCGCTGAGACGAAAGGCAACACCATTCTCATGCGGGCAGTCAACGCCGTCCGTTCCGAAAATGACCCCTCCTCGCACGCCGAGGTCCGCTGCATCCGCAAGGCCGCTCGCAAACTGAAGCATCCGTCCCTCCAGGGCTACACTCTCTACACCACCTGCGAGCCCTGCCCGATGTGCATGTCAGCCGCCCTTTGGTCTGGCCTCGACCGCGTCGTATACGGAGCCACCATCGCCGACGCCAACCGCCACTGCAAACAGATCCACATTCCTGCTGAAGAAGTAAACCGCCGCAGCGACATGCGGCTGATTCTCACCGGACCCATCCTTCGCGACGAAGCCTACGCTCTCTTCACGCACCCCAATATGCTGCGAGTCTTCGCTTCATGGAAGACTAGTAATAGGTAGCCGTGCAACCAGCAAGCATCGCCCGGGCCCCGTTTCTGTCTGACTGAGTACCTGCAACACACTTCAGAACACAGGCAACGACCATGATGACTGCAGCAGACCTGGACGCGATCGCCGCCCGTCTGATCGAGGGTGATGACGCAACCAACCGCCTCATCACCAACTCCGCCGTTGTACAGCGTCTGTCGCGCGACTTTTACTGGTACTCCCCGGTCCTCAAGAAACTCCTCGAGGACAAGATCGCCGACGCCATCGTCCAACCGCTCACCACCGAAGAAGTTGTCGCTGTACTCAAATGCTGCCATGACCGTCGTATCCCGGTAACCGCCCGCGGCGCCGGGACCGGGAACTACGGCCAGTCCATCCCGCTGCAGGGCGGAATCGTTCTTGATCTCTCGCTCATGGCCCGCATCTACGAGATAAACCCAGAAGGGGTGGCCGTTACCGGCCCCGGTACCCGCCTCGGCGTTCTCGAAAGCGCCGCCCGCGCTATCGGATGGGAACTCCGCTGCTTTCCCTCCACGCTGGCCAAGGCTTCTGTCGGCGGCTTCCTCGGCGGAGGCTCCGGAGGCATCGGCTCAGTCGCCCACGGCGGCCTGCGTGACTTCGAAACCGTCCGCGCTATTGAGGTCGTTACCATGGAGCCCACTCCGCGCGTCCTGCTCCACGAAGGCCAGGCCGTGCACGACGTCCTCCACGCCTGGGGTACGAACGCTATCATCACCAAGGTTTGGCTTGCCCTTACACCCGCCGTCGATTGGACGCAAGCTATAGCCGCTTTCCCCACCTTCGACCAGGCCTTCACCTTCAGCGAGCAGATAGCCACCAGTGACACCTGGACCAAGCGCCTCGTCACCTCATTCGAGTGGCCCATCCCCGCGGCTTTTGGCCCCATAGCCAAGTACACCCGCCAGGATCGAGCGCTCGTCTTCCTGTTCATCGCCACCGGCCAGCAGTCGGCACTTTACGACGCAATTAACGCCGCCGGGGGCGAACTCACTTTCGCCACCCCCTACATAGGCCCACGCAGCCAGCCTCTGCTCTCCGACTTCACTTGGAACCACACCACCCTCTGGTTCATGAAGCTCGACCCCGCCTTCACCTACCTCCAGTGCGGCTTCTCTCCCACCGAAGCCCGCTCCCAGTTTGCCCAGCTCAAGACCCGCTATGCCGATGACTTCCTCTTCCACCTCGAGTTCATGAAGACCGGCGCCGGCATTGTAATCCCCGGCTCAATACCCCTAGTCCGCTTCACCACGGAAGAACGCCTCAACGAGATGATCGATTTCTGCCGCTCCATCGGCGTCTCCGTCGCCAACCCGCACTCCAACAACGTGGAAGGCGGAGGCCGCTACCGCGAAGACAACGTCCAGCTCCTGACCAAGTACAAGTACGATCCCCTCGGCCTGCTCAATCCCGGCAAGATGGCTACTTTTCAGCCCGCCAGTCCGGTCACAACCTCGTAGAGCTCATTCGCAACACGGAGAACGATGCACACCTGGATTCCAGCCGAACGCCAACTCGCCTACATGACCTGGAAGCAGGTCGAGGCCATCGACAAGCAGCGCGCCTTGCTCATTCTGCCGACTGCTGCGATCGAGCAACATGGCCACCACCTTCCGCTTGCTACCGACACGCTCATCAATAACCTGCTCCTCGGCCACGCGCTCCTCCGTCTACCGGCCGACGCGCCCGTCTATGCCCTGCCACCGGTCTGCTACGGCAAATCGAACGAACACATTGGCTTCCCCGGCACCATGTCACTCTCCGCTTCCACCTTCATGGCAGTACTGCACGACCTCGGCGCAAGCGTCCACGCGTCTGGCTTCAAGAAGCTCGTCCTCTACAACACTCACGGCGGAAACACCTCACTGGACGACGTTATGGCCCGCGATCTCCGCGCCGAGTTCGGCCTGCGCACCTTTTATCTCTCCGGTTCAGCCGGCGCCACGTTCCCCGAGATCGCCCCGCAGGAGCGCGCCTACGGCTTCCACGCCAATGAGTACGAGACCGCGCTCCTGCTTGCCTCTACCCCCGACCTCGTCCACCCTGCCGAATACACCGTCAACTACATTGCAGACTTGGAGAAACCTGGCCCGCTGCTCCCCGAAAATGGCCCCGCCACCTTCTCTTGGCTCACCCGCGACATTGCGCCCTCGGGCGTCATGGGCGACCCGCGCCCGGCCACCGCCGAGAACGGCGCCCGCTGGATCGCAGCGGCATCCCGTAAGATCGCCGAGGCCCTCACTGCCATGCTCAATTTCGAGGAGTTTGTTAAGCCGGAGGCCCCGAAGCCTTGACCGCTTCCTCTCTCATCGATTGCGGCGATGGCGTTCGCCTCGAGCGGGCCGTGGGCCTCCGCATGTCCGACGGCACCACACTCATCTCCGACCACTACTATCCATCGAACCCTGGCCCGCAACCCACGCTCCTCATGCGCCAGCCCTATGGCCGCGACATCGCCTCCACCGTCGTCTACGCCCACCCAATCTGGTTAGCACGCCATGGCTACAACGTCGTCATTCAGGACGTTCGCGGACGCGGCGGCTCCGAAGGTTCCTTCTATCCCTTTCTCCACGAGGCCCAGGACGGCTTCGACACGATCGCTCTGCTCTGCCAGCGGCCGGAATCCAGTGGCAAGATCGGCATGTACGGCTTCTCCTACCAGGGCATGACCCAGTGGCTCGCCGCGTCCCGACAGCCCGAGGGCCTGCTCTGCATCGCACCCGCCCAGACCGCTCACGACCTCTACCACGGCTGGTTCTACACGGGAGGCGCCCTGAAACTCGCCTCCACCCTCGGCTGGGGACTCCAGATGCTCAAGGAGGATGCCCGCCGCGCCAACCTCCGCGAAGCCAGCGACCATCTAGAACGTGCCTGGGCCAACCTGCTTGCGCAGTATCTCGAGACCCCCTACATCGACCATCCTGCCGTACAAGGCACCTACGTCACCGATTGGCTTGAACACGACCAGCCAGGAAAATTCTGGGCTGGACTCGACATCAGTGAAAGCATCGGTAAGGTCAACATTCCGGCCCTCCATATAGCCGGCTGGTATGACACCTATCTCGCCGGCTCGATCGACGGCTTTCTCACGGCCAGCCAGAACGCCGCACCCGAAGCGCGCGATCACCAATTTCTTGTCGCCGGTCCATGGCAGCACATTCCCTGGGGAGATCGCATCGGGCCTCATTCATTCGGCCCCGCAGCCAATCTAGATACCAATGCGCTTCACCTTCGCTTCTTCAACCATTACCTCAAGGGTTCCTGCGAATTCCACGCTGAACCTCGGATCCGCCACTTTGCTCTGAACCAGAACCAATGGCACACCGCCACCCATTGGCCGCATGACCTGACCTCGGATACTCTCGGACGCCCCAACGCCGAACTTCACACCCTCTATCTCCGCTCTGACTCGCAGGCTAATTCCAGCCGAGGCACCGGTATCCTCTCCCCTGAACCTCCAATTACGGAGGAACCGTCCGACATCTTCGTCTATGACCCCGAAGTCCCCGTACTCGCCCCGGGAGGCATTGCAAACTCACCGGGACCTACGGACCAGGCCTCCCTGGAACTAGGCAATAACCTCCTAGTCTATACATCTTCCGCACTCCAAGCCCCAATCCACGTCTTCGGACATCCCTACGTGAGCCTTCACGTGATTACTTCCGCCCCACGTGCGGACTTGACCGCAAAACTCGTGCTCCTGAAGCCCTCCGGGGAGGCGCTCTTCCTCTCGATCGGCATTATCCGCAGTACCCATACACCTGACTTCCCGCATCTCTTCAGAATTCGTATGGACCCCACCTCTGTCGTCTTCGACACCGGCGACCGTATACGGCTTGAAATCGCGAGCTCCGCTTTTCCGCTATTCGATCGAAACCCATCGACCAGCGTCCCGGCGCGTGAAGCCTCTCCATGGAACTGGGCCCGGTCCACCCAAACCGTTTATCACAGCCCTGCGTACCCTTCGTCTTTGCATCTTCCGATGGCAGAGGAGTGAAAATGAGCGTTCCTGCTGTCCGCCTTGACCATGTCTCGAAGCGCTTCAAAGCTGGCCCAGCTATCCTCGAGCGGCTGTCCGTTGACATCTCCAAAGGCCAGTTCGTCTCCATCATCGGCCCGTCCGGCTGCGGCAAGTCGACGATTCTGCGCATGATTGCTGGTCTGAGCCCGATATCCGGCGGCTCTATCGAGGTCGATGGCATGACCCCGGAGGACGGGCGTGAAACTCTTTCCTTCATCTTTCAGGACCCAACCCTTCTACCCTGGCGGAATGTCCGCCGCAACGTAGGCCTCTCGCTCGAGCTAGAACGTAAGACTCCACCCGACCGTATTCGCGAAATTGTTGATCAGCAACTCGCCGTTGTTGGCCTCACTCAGGTCGCCGACAGCTACCCTCGCCAGCTCTCTGGCGGCATGAAAATGCGCGTGTCTATTGCCCGGGCGCTTGCTTCAAACCCCCGTGTCCTTTTATTGGACGAGCCTTTTGCGGCCCTAGACGAAATTACCCGTGACCGCCTGAACGAAGAGCTGCTGCGGCTGCGCCAGCAGCATAAATGGACGGTTATTTTTGTTACTCATTCGGTTGCCGAGGCGGTGTTTTTATCTGACCGTATTCTTGTGCTGGCGCCACACCCGGGGCGACTGGCACATGATTTGTCGATCGAAATTCCGCATCCGAGAACGGCCGAGACGCGCGTGTCAGCTGCTTTCGACCGCTGTGTTGCAGATGTTAGCCGGACGCTTCGACGTGTGGAGGCAAGTGCTTGATAAAACATCTACTTACCCTTGCCACTGCAATCATTATATTCGGCGGGATATTGCTTTTGTGGGTGGGGTTTATTCACCTTTTTCACCTGCGATCGTTCATGCTTCCTTCGCCGGTCGATGTTGCGAAGGTGGCTTTGAGTCGTTTCGATCAGCTCCTTATGTCGCTTGCGATTACTGCGGCGGCGGCGGCGGGAGGCTTGGTTGCGGCTGTTTTCGTGGGGGTGGCGATTGCGATTATCTTTGCGCAATCGCGGTGGGTTCGGAGGATGTTTTATCCGTATACGATCCTGCTGCAGACCGTTCCGATTGTTGCTGTTGCGCCGCTTATTCTGATGTGGATTGGGCCTGGAATCTTTTCGGTGGGTCTGATCGCGTTCGTTATTTGTCTTGCGCCGATCATCGCGAACACCACGCAGGGGCTGATCTCGGTTGACCGTAACCTGTGTGATTTGTTCATGATGCATGGTGCTTCGGAGGCTCAGACGATGCTGAAGTTACGGCTTCCGCATGCCTTGCCGGCGCTTTTTACCGGGGTACGGATTTCGTCTGGAATCGCGGTAATCGGGGCAATTACCGGCGAGCTGTTTGCGGGTTCGGCACGTGTG
Organism: Lichenicola sp.; assembly: GCA_964658635.1. Classification (GTDB taxonomy): domain Bacteria; phylum Acidobacteriota; class Terriglobia; order Terriglobales; family Acidobacteriaceae; genus Edaphobacter. The sequence goes on from CAZZZP010000011.1 coordinate 60,983, forward strand.
GGCGTGGGTGGGATCGGCTATGCCATCCAGTACGCGGCATCGCAACTGGAGACGGATTATCTGTTTGCGCTGGTGGGCGGGGCTACTTTTCTGGGATTTTTTTTCTTCTTCATCGTTACGTCCCTGGAGTGGGTTTTTCTCAACAAATGGCATGAATCTGCCCAAATACCGGAATTAGATTAGCGTTTGACCAAGTTGCGTTTGGGGTCAAAAAGGCGTGTTTTCAGAGTGCGTTTTGCGACCTGTTTCAGAGGTCCGTTCTTCAGAAAGGAAAGATGCTCAGACTCCAAAGCGACACCGGCTTCTACCTGATCACACATCCCGACCATGCTCACCTGGCCGGCCAGTTTGCGGAGCACTGGGGCAATGCGCTCTTCACCTCGCCTACACCCAGGGAGTCCGTGCTCCACGGCATCCATGTGCACGATGACGGCTGGCTGCTGCGGGACACGAGCCCGTCGATCACACGAGCGGGAAGGCCGTCGGCGTTCTCGTCCGAGCTGGTGGGCAAGTACTCTGCGTTCGAGGAGATCGACCTGGCACCGTATCTAGCCGTGCGCGAGTCGGCGGTGCAGAGGGTCGAGCAGGTCGATCCGTATGCTGCCCTGATCGTGTCGATGCATACCTATAACCTGCTGACTGAACGGGCCGACCGGTCGACGATTTCGCCCGACGATCTGCCTCTGCTCGACGACTTTCTGAACCGGCAGCGGCTGCGGCAGGAGGCGCTGCACAAGGCGATCCGCTCCAACGCGCTGCTCACCGCGGCTGAGACCAGCGCGGAGGGTGTGTTCAACAACTTCCGGCTGCTGCAGGCCTGCGACAATCTTTCGCTGCTGAGCTGCGTGGCTTACATGCAGCCGTCCACGCTGCTGCATCCACTCCCCACGGTCGATGGGCCGGTGCAGGTGAAGGTGACTCCGGTGGCGCCGCGTCACTTTCGCCTGAGCCCCTATCCGTTCGACAAGGCGGAGCTGCGGTTCGAGATTGCGGCGCGGCATGTGGAGGGGCAGCACTTCGATGCGAGCGCGACGCTGGCGAGAGCGTATGCGGCGGCCCCGGTCGAGATGCTGGAAGTCGTGGTTTCGGAAGGACAGGCAAAGATCGACACGGAGAAGGACGATAAGAGCGGATGAAGTGATTCAGCGCTGCAAGACTTACGTCCAGGCAAGGATGGAAGCAGTCCGAACTATCCTTTCCTTCGGGATGGTATGGGGCGGGCAAGGCAAAGAATGGAACGCAAAGGACGCAAAGACGGCGCAAAGGTACGCGAAGGGAGTTGGTGCCTGCAGGCCTGGATGAAGCTCGCTTTAGAACAGCTGCTCTCAGCCTCTATCGTTTTTCCGTCGTCTTTGATCGCTTTGGTCCGTGTCAGTCTTTTGGCTGTTCTGGCTGGGGCAGGAGGGAGACGTGGGCAGCTACGATGCGCCAGCCTTGTGGGAAGCGGACCCAGACCTGGCTTTGTCGGCCGCGGACTTTGCCTCGTGTGAATTCGAGGGTGATGCTGCCGTAGTCCTTTCCGAAGGTAACGATGTCGAGGCGGGTGACGGTTCGTGCGAGGCCGACGGAGGGGCGCGACTTGCGGAAGGCTTCGATCTCGTCGGTGCCGTAGAGGTTTTCGCCGGCGCCGAAGCGCATGACCTCGGGCGAGGCCCAGAAGATGCGGGTGAGGAGGTCCACGTCATTCTCGACAAGTGCGCGTTCGTATACGGGATAGAGCGCGTGGAGTTCTGCGAGGGTCTGCGGATCGTTGACGACCATTAGAAGAGCCTCCGCGCGGGAAGAATGCTTTTCGCGATCCCCGCACTGACCGTGGTCATGGGGCGGTTGACGACCTGGCTGAACCGCAGCTTCATGGCGACGCTGCACAGGATGTAGGCGTGGACGGGCGAGAAGCTCCAGCGGGAGACCAGCAGGTCGACCATGCGGCTGGTGGCGGCCTGCGCGGTGCGAAAGGCGTCTTCGCCGGATTCGACGACGACCCACTCGGCGCCGTCAGCGTCTCCGTGCTGCGGCGACTCGAGCATGGGCCCGGCGAGGGTCTGGGATTTGTGCAGGTGGAACTCGAGGGTAACGTCGGCCGGCATCTCCATGCCATTGATACAGACCTCTCCGTCACCCTGCGCGCCGTGGGCGTCGCCGGCCGAGAAGAGGGCTCCGGGGTTGTAGACGGGCAGGTAGAGGGTGGCTCCGGCGCTGAGCTCACGGACGTCCAGGTTGCCGCCAAAGCTGCCGGGAGGCCGGGTCTTGAAGCGGCCGGGCTCGGCGGGAGCGACGCCCATGACTCCGCAGAAGGGCCGCAGGGGGATGACGGCGGGAGCAAGTGAGTTTGTCAGCTGCTGCTCGAGCTTCCACTGAAACATGTGGGGCTCGGTAAAGCGCTGGTCGAGGAAACCGAGGCCCGAGATGACGCTGGTCCAGGCCCAGCCTTTGTGCGCTACCTGACGTACCCTGACCTCGAGCACGTCGCCAGGTGCAGCGCCGGCGATAGCGATGGGGCCGGTGAGGGCATGTATGCGGCTGCGATCGATCTGCTGGAACTCTTCGACGGTGGTTGTGGGGGTGACCTGTCCGCCGCTGGCGTCGAGACAATCGAGGTGGACGATGTCGCCAGGCTCGATGATGAGCCGCGCGGGAAAATCCTTGTCCCAGAAGGAGTGCGTGGGTTCCGCGGAAAGAAGATGCTCTTTCATAGGAGGGCCACAACCATCTGCAATTCGACGAGCGCATGACGCGGCAGTGCGTTGAGCCCGACGGCAGCGCGGACATGACGGCCTGCTTCTCCGAAGACTTCGATGAAGAGGTCCGATGCACCGTTGATCACCTTCGGCGAATCTGGAAAGCCGTCGACGGCGTTGACATATCCGTTGACGCTAACGATCTCGGCGATTGCGTCGAGGGTGCCGAGGTGACGTTTGAGCGAAGCCAGCTGGGCGAGGCCGCAGCGCCGGGCGGCAGCATAGCCCTCGTCGACGGTCCGGCCGGCACCGACGGTTCCGGTGACTACGCCGTCAGCGTCGGCCGAGATCACGCCGGAAAGGAAGACGAGCTTACCGATGGTCTTTGCGGGCACGTAGTTGCCACCTGCGGGCGAAGCTTCGGGCAGGGCGATTCCAAGCTCATGCAGGCGTTTGTCGAAGCTCATAGCCCAGAATTTATCATGTGGCCGAGCCAGTTTTACTTCTGACCTGCAAGCTGGGGTGGGCGATTTTAGAAGAATCTGAAGGCTCTCAAGAAAGCGCTGGCCTCTGTCCGCAATCCGGCTGACAATGGCTTATGCCGCTGAAGCTGACTCGCAACCTGCTGCTTGTTTTTGCCACGGCGTGCGTTCAAATGACCTTTGCGCTTGCCGGCGCGAAGACGAGCCGGCCCATCCTGCGCACGATGCGGCAGGCTCCGGATGACCTTGAGATCAGGGGCATGATCGATGGCCTGGGGGCGGGCCGGTCTGCGTGGATCACGCGCCAGGACCTGCTTGCGCTGCCGCAGACCCGCGCAGTTGTGACGGATAACCCGGACTATCCCGGACCACCGATGCATGTGTCGGGCGTGTCGCTTGAGCTGCTTTCGCGCGTGGTGCATCCGCTGGCCGGTGCGGACCTGATCGATGCGCTGTGCGCGGACCGGTATCGTTCACCGTTTCCTTATGAGTACATTGCGCAGCACCATCCGATCCTGGTGCTTACGATCGACGGCAAGCCGCTGGCGAAATGGGCGGCCGAGACGCACCACTTCAACCCGAGCCCTTACGTCGTGATGTATTCGAACTTCAAGCCGTCGTTTCGTGTGCTGAGCCACGAGGACAGGGCGCAGTTGCCGGATAATCTGTTGCGTTTGAACTGGACGACGCAGGCTGCGACCTTCGATCCGATCAAGCCGCGCGGCAACTTCGGGGCGAACTCACCGGAGCAGACCGGGTTTGTGATCGCCAAGCAGAACTGCCTGCGCTGCCACTACCAGGGTGCGACGGGTGGAACGAAATCCGGGTTGAGCTGGGGGCAGATCAGCATCTGGGCACGGGAGCAGCCGAAGTATTTCCAGGCTTATATACATAACCCGAAAGCGATCGATCCGCGTTCCCATATGGAAGCACAAACCGAATATGATCGAGCCACTCTGGAAGCGCTGACCGCCTATTTCCGTACCTTCTCGAGTTCACCTGGAGGTGCAGGCAAATGATGCTCCGGCTCTCGAAGATCGCGCTGCTTGCGGCGGTCGCGCTGTTTTTCAGCCTGGTGGTCTTCAACAACATAACGGACTACAACTCGAACTACCAGTTTGTGCGTCATGTGCTGATGATGGATTCGACTTTCCCAGGCAATCGCGGCATGTGGCGTGCACTGAACCCTCCGGCGGTTCATACGCTGTTCTACGGAGGCATCATCGCAACCGAGACGGCGATTGCAGTGCTGTCGTGGTGGGGAACGGTTCGGCTGGCGATGGCGATGCGCGGGAACACGCAGGAATTTCAACGCGCCAAGCAGGTTGGGATTGCGGCGCTGACGCTGGGCTGCCTGCTCTGGTCGGTGGCGTTTATTACGGTGGGCGGCGAGTGGTTCCTGATGTGGCAGTCGAAGATTTGGAATGGACAGGATGCGGCGTTTCGGATGTTTACGATGCTGGGGATTACGCTGATCTATTTGACCGCTCGGGAGCCCGAGGCCTGAGCCATGCTGGACGCTATTTCTCCACTGACTGTACTGGATACGAATATGGCCTCCGGGGTGACGACCCCGGTGACCCTGGCGGAGCGTTCGATTCTGGCTTCGAATGGAAGTGTTGCGGGGAACACGTATATCGACTTCAACTCGGCTGCTCTTCGACGCGAGGCGCAGGCGCTGATGGACGTTTACGCTGAGGAGGATTCGCGACCGGCGTTGTATGGGATTCCGATTTCGCTGAAGGATTGTTTCGACCTGGCCGGTACGGTGAGGACGTGCGGGGCGAGTTTTTATGCGTCACGGCCGGCTGCGCAGGCGGACTCCGCGCTGGCAAAGGCGATCAAGGCTTCGGGCGCGCTGATTACAGGTAAGACGCACCTGCATCCGCTGGCTTACGGGATCACGGGCCAGAATCCGGATTACGGCGACGCGCTGCAACCGCGGGATGCGGCGCTGCTGACGGGTGGGTCGTCGAGCGGTGCGGCGGCGAGCGTGCAGGAGGGCTCGGCGCTGGTGGGGATCGGGACAGATACGGGTGGGAGCATCCGGGTGCCGGCGGCGCTTTGTGGATTGACGGGCTACCGGGCTTCGCATAGCGTCGCTTATGGCGTGGGCCCGTTCAAGAGCACGCGGGAGGGCCTCTGGCAGGGTGGGGCGCACCTGGCACCGAGCTTCGATACGCTTGGATTTCTGGTTCGCGATCCGCGGGATGCAGGGCCGGTTGCGAACGCACTTTTCGGAGTGCCGGAGGTGGAGGCGACTCGGCCGTCCCGGGTCGGTTGTGTTCCCGCGAGCTATCTGATCGATGGGAACGACGAGGTGGCAGCAGGTTACTCCCTTTTTCGTGAGTTGTTGAGGGGTGAGGCCGAGGCGGTGGAGGAGTTCGATCCGGGCTTCTTTGCGGAGTCTCGTGAGATCTTCTTTCCGCTGCAGGCAGCCGAGGCGGCGGAGATCCACGCGGGACACTTTGAGGAGTTTGAGGCAAGTATCGCGCAGCGGCTGCGGTGGGGCGCGTCACTGAACAGACGGGCGCTGGCTTCGTTGCGGGAACGGCTTACTGATTTCGAGGCGAGGATGGGGGCGCTTTTCGCGGAGTACGACTTGCTGATCCTTCCGTGCGCGCCGGTGAACCGGCTGGTGGCGGCGGAGGATCAGAGCGAGAGCCGGAACGCCATCCTGCGGTATACGACGCCGTTTTCGCTGGCACGGTGCCCGGTGGTGGCGTTTCCAGGGGAGTCGATCGGGGCGCCGTTTGGCACGGGCCTGCAGATTGCGGCGCGGCCCGGGGAGGATGCTGCGCTGCTGGCGTTCGCGGCGCACCTGGGGGAGACGATTGCTCGGCGGACTTCGTGAGCGCGGGTGCTACTCTCCTTAGAACAATATTCATCTCGGGAGTACGACGATGCCTTTCTGTTTTCGCACCGGCGCTGCCGCATTGCTTTCGATAAGCCTGCTGGGCCTGGGTTGCCGGGCGAAACCGGTGGTGCAAGATGGGCTGACGCATGTTGTGCTGCAGACGGACTGGTATCCGCAGCCGGAGATGGGCGGGTTCTACGAGGCGCAGCTGCAGGGGCTCTACAAGGCGCAGGGCCTGGATGTGGAGATTGTGCCGGGGGGGCCGAATATTGTGGCGGGCCAGCAGGTGGCTTCGGGCGCGGCGCAGTTTGCGATGGGTTCGTCAGACTCGGTGATCCTGGATAATGCACGCGGGGTGCCGGAGGTGGCGGTGGGCGCGACGATGCAGCAGGATCCGCAGGCGGTGATGGTGCATGCGGACTCGCCGGTGAAGAGCTTTTCGGATCTGAATGGACATGCGGTTGCGGTGAAACCGGGATCGATATGGTTTCAGTACCTGGTGAAGCGTTATCGGCTGACGGAGGTGCGGGAGACTCCGGCGACGTATTCGGTGGCAAATTTTATTCAGGATCCGGGGTATATTCAGCAGGCGTTTGTGACGTCGGAGCCATTTTTTGCGGGGAAGGCCGGGGCGGCGAACCGGACGCTGCTGATCAGTTCGACCGAGTATCAGCCTTATCGTGTGTTTTTTACTTCGCGGCAGTATCTGGCGGAGCATCCGGACGTGGTGGCGAAGTTTGTGCGCGCGTCGGTGCAGGGCTGGCAGAATTACCTGGCGGATCCGGGCGCGGTAAATGCTGAGCTGTTAAAGCTGAATCCGGCGATGAGTGCGGAGCAGACGAAGTTTTCGATTGAGACGTTGAAGGCGGGGCACTTTGTCGATGGTGCGGGGACGAGTGAGTCGCATCTCGGGCACTTTACGGCGGAGCGTTGGAGTACGATCTATCGGCAGCTGGTGGATTTGAAGGTGTTGGAGAAACCGCTGGATGTGTCGGCGGTTTACACGACGCGATTCGCTCCCTAGGCGAGGGTCAGGCCCAGAAGGAGATGGGCTGGATGCGTTCGGGCGCCGACGGCGAGGCTTCTTTGGGAGGAGGGCTGTTCTTCGGGCGGGAGTCTTTTTCGGATGCCTGCTTCCAGGCTCCACGCACGAAGACTGCTTCGGGGCTGTCGTCCTGTTCGAGGTTGGCGGCGGCGTTGAGTAAGCTGCGCCTCAGGATCGCGGCTCGGCGGATTTCGGCGGCGTTGTCGAGGACGAGGCTCGCATAGGGGTTCGCAATCTGTGCTGTCACGCCCTGGATATGACTATGCATAAATTCCCTCCCGGCCAGGAGGGATGCACGCGGGTGGCCAAGTCAGGGGACTCTCAATGAGATGGTTCTCATGTGGCTAGGCGAGGGCCATGTTGACGTTCTGGATGGCCTCGTCGATCTCGCCGGTGTTCTTGTATCCGACGGTGACGCAGTCCACCCTGGCGTTTTTGAAGGCGAAGCGCATGGCGGCCTGGCGGTCGGCGCGATTGAAGACGCCCTCGCCGATGAGCTTCATGCTGATGACTCCTTTACCTTCCTTGCGGACCTCGGTGACGTGCTGGACGACTTCGCTGACGTTGCCCGGCCCGTCGGTGTTGTAATCCTCGGCGTCCATGCGGGTGCCCTTGTGGTTGACGCGGATCATGGCGACTTCAAGCCAGGGGGCTTTCGGGACCTGGCGGAGTGCGGGCAGACCGTGGACGGAGGCGCCGCGGGTGAGGATGACCTTCTTCTGCTGGGCCTCGTTGATGCCGTCCTGCCAGCGGAGGGTCTCCTGGGGCCAGTCGCCGGTGTGCTGCCAGTGGAGCAGCATGATGTCGAAGTAGTCGGTTTTAGCGAGCTTGCGGAGTTCGTCGAACTTGGCGTGAGGGTCGACGCCTTCTGTGGTGGTCACCTTGGACATGAGCCGATAGTTTTCCCGCGGGATGCCCTGGAGGGCGATTCCAAGCATGCGGTGCATGTCTCCGTAGGATTCGGCTGTCTCGAAGAAGCGGACGCCGTGGTCGTAGGAGTAGCGGACGAGGCGGGTGAAGCCCTCCTGTCCGAGGTCGCGCTGGACCTTTCCGCTGAAGCTGCCGGTTCCGAAGGCGAGGCGCGTCACTTTCGTGTCCGAGCCGCCGAGGTTGACCCAGTCGGCCGCGGTGCGGGTCTCGGCGAGCAGGCGGGCGCCCGGCAGGGTGGCCAGGGCGCCTGCGGCAAGGCTGGTTTTGAGGAAGTTGCGGCGGGAGAAGAGATTCATGTCGGAATCCTCGCTGGCGCCCATGTTAACACAGTGAGCAAAGCATTACCGGGGCGGGCGGACGGGATGTCGACCCCAGCCACCATGTCGGTTTCCTGGTGGTGGAAACGGGCGGTGGGAGCCGTGGTTGAGGGTATCCCCGTCGCACGAGCCTGCATCACAAGCAGGCGAGTCGAGAAGGATTCGGCGAATTGTCTGGAAGTATGAGCGGTCTCGCCGGCTGTACGACGCCCGGACCGTAAACCCAAATACCGGAATGCTGCCGAGCGCAAGGTCGTCGCTTCGATCCGCGCGCAGGAGAGGAAACAAAATGAAGGCACTTGTATACCACGGACCCAAGAAGGTCTCTGTCGACACCGTCCCGGATCCGAAGATCGAGAAGCTGACGGACGTGATCATCAAGCTGACGACCACCAACATCTGCGGCTCCGACCTGCACATGTATGAAGGCCGTACGGACGTTGAGAAGGGAAAGATCCTGGGCCATGAGAACCTGGGCGAAGTGGTTGAAGTGGGCCAGGCGGTCGACACCGTGAAGAAGGGCGACAAGGTCGTGCTCCCGTTCAACATCGGCTGCGGCTTTTGTGCGAATTGCGAGCGCGGACTTACCGGCTTCTGTCAGACCTGTGCCGATCCAAAGGTGATGCCTGGCATGGCGGGGGCGGCCTATGGATTTGCCGGAATGGGTCCCTACTCGGGCGGCCAGGCGCAGTATCTGCGGGTGCCGTATGCGGACTTCAACTGCCTGCAGCTTCCACCCGATGCGACCGAGAAAGAGAATGACTATGTGATGCTCTCGGATATCTTCCCGACGGGCTGGCATTCGACGCGGCTTGCGAACCTCGAGCCGGGGCAGTCGATCGTCATTTATGGTGCGGGTCCGGTCGGTTTGATGGCTGCTATGTCCGCCCGCATTCAGGGTGCGGCGCAGATCTTTGTCGTCGACGGACAGGAAGATCGGCTCGCGCTTGCGAAGCAGATTGGCGCGACGCCGATCAACACCAAGGACGGTGAGATTGGCGACCAGATCCGTGAGGCCACGGGCGGCTGGGGCGCGGACTGCGGTGCGGAGTGCATCGGCTACCAGTGCCATAACTCGAAGGGCAAGGAAGTTCCGAACCTGGTGATGAATTCGCTGATCGACGCGGTGAAGGCAACGGGCCAGATCGGTGTCGTAGGCGTGTTTGTGCCGAAGGATCCGGGGGCTGACGACAAGCTGGCGAAGGTCGGCCAGATTGCATTCGATATGGGCAAGTTCTTCTTCAAGGGACAGAAGATCGGGACGGGGCAGTGCAACGTGAAGGCCTACAACCGGCGGCTGCGCGACCTGATTCACCAGGGCAAGGCGAACCCGAGCCTGATCATCTCGCATGAGCTGCCGCTCGATCAGGCGCCGGACGCTTACAAGCACTTCGACAATCGGGACCATGGCTGGACGAAGGTGATTTTGAAACCAAACGCCTAAGTCGTTGCCGTAAACGAAGAAGCCCGCCTGTCCAGGATGGACCGGCGGGCTTCTTCGGTTTTGTGGGTTATCTGGGGAGCGTGACGGTTCCGGTGACGGAGAAGTCTGCTTCCGACTTGGCGCTGGTCTCCTCAGGCTGGGTGGAGCCTATGCTGAGGTGGTATTTGCCGGAGAGGATGGAGCGTTCGCCCTTGTCGTCCACGCTTGAGAGCGAACGCGGAGCGATGTTGAGGGTGACTTCGCGGCTCTCGCCGGCGTTGAGGTGAACGCGCTCGAAGGCAACGAGCGAGTGCGTGGGACCATCTGCCTGCGGGGTCTTCAAATAGGCTTCGACAACCTCGTCGCCGGGGTGCGTGCTGGTGTTGCGGACGGTGACGGTTGCGGTGACGGGCTTCCCTGCTGCCACGGTTGGCGAGACTTTGACCGGGGTGTAGCTGAACTTCGAGTAGCTGAGGCCGTAGCCAAAGCCCCAGAGCGGCTTGCCGGTGTAGTAGCGATAGGTTCGGTTCTTCAGCGAGTAATCGGTGAAGGGCGGCAGGTCGGTCGTGCTGGCATAGAAGGTGACGGGCAGGCGTCCGGCGGGGTTATTGACGCCGGCGAGGGTCTCAGCGACTGCGGCTCCGCCTTGACCGCCCGGGTACCAGGCCTGCAGGAGAGCTGCGGCATGCTCCGTGGCCCAGGTCTGGGCGATGGCGCTGCCGCTGAGCGAGACGACGATGACCTTCCTGCCGGTGGCGCCGATGGCGTCGAGCAAAGCGCGCTGCGAGGCAGGGAGATCGATGCTGGTGCGGTCTCCGCCGTTGAAGCCTTCGATCTTGATGGGCATCTCTTCGCCCTCGAGCTGGGGCGAGAGTCCGACGAAGGCTACGACGACGTCCGAGTCCTTGGCGGCGGCTACGGCCTCGTCGAGCTGAGCCTGTGCGGGAGCCTCCCAGCGCAGGGTGACGCCGCCACCGGCGAGGTCGCCGAAGTGGCTGTATTGGACGATGAAGTCATGTTCCATGGTGTCGTTGAGGGTGAGATCGATGACCGCGGGGGAGCTGCCGTTCATGACCGGGGGCGCGGTGGGGTTAGCACCGGTGCCGACTTTGAAGTCGCCCATGTTGAGCTTGCCCTTGGTGAGCGAGCCCTCGGAGACGACCTTGCCGTCGAGAACGACCTTATAGTTCTCCTGGGGCGAGTAGGGGAAGCCTTCGCCGCCCATCAAGGTGAACTTGTACTGGCCAGCGGCCGGGACCTTGAGCTTGCCGGTCCAGCGGACGGAGTAGTCATGCGACTTGATCTCGGGGACCGGGGTGGAGTCTCGCCAGTCGTGCTGGATGGTGGGCTCAGAACCCGTGGCTACGGGGCGGCCGGTCCAGTCGGCATCGGCGAAGTACTCCGTCCTGAGGCCGCCGGGGAAGGCGGTGCGGGGGACGGGGACGCTGAAGCCTGCGGCGAGGGTAGCACCCTGGGCGTAGTGCACCCTGGCGCCGGCAAACTGCTTGATGATGCCGTCGAGGGGCGAGATGGGGCTGGAGGCCTGCCCGTTGTAGTTGCCCTCAAGCGCGGTGAGCAGGTCCGCGGTCGGGCCGACCACGGCGATGCTGCGTGTGGTCTTCGCGAGCGGCAGGACCCCGTCATTCTTCAGCAGGACCATGGCTTCGCGTGCGGCCTTGAGCGAGAGGGCCTGGTGCTCGGGCGAGTCGTTGTCGGAGGCCTTGATCTTGTCCCAGGGGTTAGTGCCGGGGGCGTCGTACATGCCGAGCTGGAAGCGCGCGGTGTAGAGGCGTTCGGCGGCCTGGGTGACTCGATCTTCTTTCACGAGGCCGTCGTGGACTGCTTTGGCGAGGGTGTTGAAGCCGGGGGCCCAGATGCTGCAGGAGAGGTCGGTGCCGGCCTTGAGGGAGATGGCGGCGGCGTGCTCGATGTCGGGCGCGTTTTTATGACCGTTGTAGACGTCGACGATGGCGGCGCAATCGGAGACGACGAAGCCCTTGAAGCCCCAGGCGTCGCGCAGGTGGTCCTTGAGTAGCATGGTGTTGGCACAGGCCGCAGTGCCGTCGATGGCGTTGTAGGCGCACATGACGGACTTGACGTGGCCGTCGATGACGGTGGAGCGAAAGGCGGGCAGGTAGGTCTCTTCGAGGTCGCGCGGGCTGACGTCGACGTTGGCGGTGTGTCGGGTGGACTCGGGTCCGCTATGGACGGCGAAGTGCTTGCTGGTGGCGACGGCGCGGGGATGGTCGGCGTCGGGACCCTGGACGCCTTCGATGAAGGCTACTCCCATTTTGCCGGTGAGGAAGGGATCTTCGCCGTAGGTCTCCTGGCCACGTCCCCAGCGCGGGTCGCGGAAGATGTTGATGTTGGGCGACCAGAAGGTGAGGCCGTAGAAGATGCGGTGATTCCCTTCCTTCTGGGCCTCGTAGTATTTGGCGCGGCCTTCGGTGGAGATGACGTCGCCCATCTGGTGGACGAGGGCGGGGTCCCAGGTGGCGGCCATGCCGATGGCCTGGGGGAAGACGGTGGCGTGGCCGGAGTTGGCGACGCCGTGGAGGGCTTCGCTCCAGGTCTGGTAGTCGCTGATGCCGAGGCGCGGAATGGCGGTGGCCCAGTCTTCGAGCTGCGAGGCCTTTTCATCGAGGGTCATCTGCGAGACGAGGTCGTGAGCGCGCTGGGCGGCGGGCAAGGAGGAGTCCATGTAAGCTGGCGCTTTCGATTGGGCGAGAGCGAAGCCGCAGAAGAACGGAAGGGTGGCGAGCAAGGGATATTTCACGAACAAGGGCTCCTGTGGAGGTGGGCTGGAGGGTTGAACGATGCGGCGCGAGCCAGCCGGATCATTTGGGTCATGTTGCGGAGTTGAAGGTATCCGGGTTAAAGCGCTTTTATGTATGCCTACGAAGATCACCGGCCCTGTCTTTCGGCCTCCTGCTGCAGAGTGGATGGGGGCTTTGAAAGAGATTGCTGGAACGTCGCAGGTTGATTTCGATGTCGGCGCAGATGGTAGCCCGCGAAGGAAACGGATGTCAACGAAGTGGGTTAAAGGAAGAATCCCCGGCCACCAGGAGTTCGGTGAGCCGGGGATTGTGAAAGGCCGTTCTGATCTTGCTAGGGGCCCATTGTGGTGGGTGTGCAGGGATCGTAGCCGAGGCTGGCCGGCGTCACCGGGGCGGGGGGCGTGGCTGGCGTAGCCCACGGGCGTCCGGTGAAGTCGAACATGTCGAGCAGGTTCGGCTGGGCCGCGTCACGTGCGGTCAGGTGAGCCGAGGGTCCGATGAAGCGGTTCTCGACGAACTTGAGGATGGCGGTGTGATCCATCGGCACGTGCGAGACGTAGTGGCGACGGCTGAAGGAGGAGATGACCAGGTTGGGGACGCGGAAGCCAAGCTGGGCAGAGACACCCTGGATAGCTGTTGCGTCGGTGGACTTTGCGCCGGGATCCGCGGAGTTGAGGTCGCAGTGCAGGGTCGGACCCGTGCTACCGGCGAGGCAGGGGTTGTAGCTGTCCGGGTTGACTGCGATGGAGGAGATGTCCGGAATGCTGCCCAGGGCCGCGGCGGTGAAGTCGTTGGAGTGCTTGGGGACCGGCGGGACGTGGTCGTAAGGTCCACCGCCCTCGTCGTAGCTGAGGAAGAAGATGGAATCCTTCCAGGCGGAGCTGGCGGTGAAGGCGTTGATCACCTTGGCGACCTGCGCCTGACCGGAGAGAATGGACTGGCCGGAGCCGGGGTGCTCGTCGTTGTTGCCGTAGCCGGCCTCGATGAAGGCGAAGGCGGGGAGGGTGCCGTTGGTGAGGTCGGTGTAGTAGGTGGTGAGCGGCGCGATGTGGGTGGGATCGATGCAGAAGGTGTTGCCCTTGTCCCCCACGACGCTGGAGGGCTGGGTAGGCGCGGTGCAAGCGGCGCCGGTCGGGTTCTCATACAGGTACTTGTAGGAGTAGGAGAGGTAGCCGAAGTCGGTGGCGGGGTACTGGGCGCTGGCGGTGGCCGAGCAGTCATCCGCGCTCAGGCATGCTCCCTGGGTGACGGTGTAGTAGATCTTCCATGGGACGTTGGCTCCGTCGAGCTCCTGGAAGATGCTGTTGACCTGCAGCTGGGGGAGGTGGTCGTCGGTTCCGGGATCGAAGACGAGACCCTGGGTGGTGCCGCCGGTGAAGGTGGCGATGCGGTTGGGAATGCTCTTGCTGGAGATGGGGGAGAACCAGCGGTCGGAGACGGCGTACTGCGAGGCCATGTAGTAGTAGTAGTTGAGCAGACCCTGGTCGTAGTAGCCCATGACGCGCTGACCGGTGAGGTCGGTCATTGCGCCGGAGCATCCGGTGCCACCGTTGGCGGCACAGTTTTTGGAGTAGTTCTCCGCGGTGTGGATGAAGCCGTCCATCTTGATGGGGCGCGAGAGTGAGAAATCCCAGCGGTAGACGTCGCCGTAGCTCTCAAGCCAGGACGAGGTTTCGTCGTCGATGCATGTGCTCTTGAGCTTGAAGAGGGAGAAGGCTGTGCCCTCGTCGTCACTGTTGGTGGTGGCGAGCTTGTCGTCGATGCCGTCTACTTCGTAGTCCTTGCCGTCGTCGCCGATGTTGAAGCCGTTGGCTTTGCGGTAGGGATTCAGCATGCCGAAATAGTTGTCGAAGGAGTGATTCTCCTGCAGCAGGAGGACGACGTGGTTTACCGCCGAGGTGCTGTTGGCGGGGACGATGGTGACCGTCGTCGTGGCGGATCCGTTGCCTGCGCTGCCGGAAGCCGCGGCGGTGTAGGTGGTGGTCGCGGCGGGAGTGACGGCCTGGGTGCCACCGGTGGCTCCGAGGACGAAGGAGGTGCCGTCGGTCCCGGTGATGACGACCTGAGTGGCGTTGGTGGCGGTTGCGGTCAGGGTGGAGGAGGAGCCGGCGGCGATCGAGGATGGGCTGGCGGTCAAGGTGACGGTCGCCGCGGTAGGCACCTGCACGGTGACGTTGATCGGCGTCGAGGTGGCTCCGCCGCAGTTATCCCACTCCTGGACAACGGTCTGCTGTGGGCCCGCGGTCATGGTCAGCTTGGTGCCGAGGCTGGCCCCGTTGGACTGGTAGGCGAGCTTGTTGTTTACGTAGACGCCCATCGCGGCGACACCCTTGGCGCAGGTTGTGGTCGCTGTCGCGGTGTAGGTGACGGGAGAGGTGACGGTGCTGTTGTTCGCCGGAGATGAGACGGAGACGCCGCTGCTGGTCGCGGGCGGCGGGGTGGCTGGGGGTGTTCCTCCGCCAGAGGAAGGTACGGTAATGGTGAGGGGCGTGGCGCTTGCGCCTCCGCAGTTATCCCATTCCTGGACCGCGGTCTGGTAGGTTCCGGCGGTGAGCTGGAGGCTGGTCGAAAGGGTGCTTCCGTTGGCGACGAAGGCAAGTTTGTTGTTCACGTAGATGCCGACCGACGCGACACCCTTGGCGCAGGCAGGGGCGGTGGCTGTGGCGCTGAACTGGACGGGGGAGGCGACCGTTGCACCGTTTGCCGGGCTGCTGACCGTAACGCCAGCGGAAGCAAAGGGTGCAAAAACAAGGGCAGAGAGGAGGACCGCAAGAGAGTTTTTCATGGGTTTACCGAAGTGAGACATAACTTCAGATGCATTTAATCGTGTTCTGCCGGGGGAAAGAGGTGTTTATTACCAAAGATTTATCCAAGTACCCAAAAAGGGTATGTACTTTTCATCGCGTCCGCTTGGTGCAGCTTTGACTTCAGTCGCTGTAAACATGACGATGACTACGTGACTACAGCAGGCCTCTTCTCCCGCCGGCGCTTTCTCTCGCACGCCGCCGCTTCCGCGCTGGTGCCTCATTCCCTGCGGCTGCTTTACGGCCAGGCGGGAGAACCCGTGCTGGTTCGCACGAGAGACGGTAGCCTGCGGGGGCTCTCCCAGGCAGGGGTGAAAGAGTTCCGCGGAATTCCTTTTGCCGAGCCGCCGGTTGGACCGCTGCGTTTTCAGCCGCCTGTCCGGAAAGCCCCCTGGTCCGGCGTGCGCGATGCTACGAGCTTCGGTGCTTCCCCCATGCAGGAGAATGAACCGGGCGTTGAGCACAGCGAGGACTGCCTGTACCTGAATGTATGGGCGCCCGAGGGAAAGGGGCCCTTCCCGGTTTTCGTGTGGATCCACGGAGGCGGCTTCACGGGCGGACATGCGTTCGAGCCGGTGTACGACGGGTCGGAGTTCGCCCGGGAGGGGATTGTCTGCGTCACGGTGGCTTACCGGCTGGGGGTGCTGGGGTTCCTCGACGTGTCCCCCTTGCTGGGGATTGAATTTACCGGCAGCGCAAACAATGCACTTCGTGACCTGATTGCGTCGCTGGAGTGGATAAAGGAAAATATCGGCGCCTTTGGCGGCGACCCTGGACGCGTGACGATCGGAGGCGAGTCTGCCGGAGCCAAGCTGACCGACATGTTGATGGGAATCCCTTCGGCGCAGGGGCTCTTCCACCAGATGATCTCCGAGAGCGGCGGGGCGGAGCGTATCTGGTCGGCGGAGGCTGCCGTAGGCGTGGGAAAGGGTTTTGGCGAGACGTGGAAGAGCGTCGCTGGCCTCGATCCGAAAGTAGTGCGTTCTGTGGCCGCGACCGAGCTTATCCCGGTGCAGAAGAAGTTCATCGATACCTGGCCGGCGCATTTTCCACTTCGCGCTGAACTGGATGCCAGGCTGATTCCGCGGCCGCCGATCGAGACGATCGGCTCCGGGTCGACGAAGGGCAAGCGGCTGCTGATTGGAACGAACCGGGATGAGAGCGCGCTGTTTGCAGGTCCGCATCCGAAGCACGATGCGACAGCGGAGGACCTGGGCAACATGGGCGTGCCGACTTTCGCAGAGATCTTCGAGCATTACAAGGCTGTCTATCCGGAGATGACCGACGAACAACGGCGTATCCGCGCGCTGACGGCGGAGGAGTACTGGATCCCGTCGCTCAGGGTCGCGGACGCCCATGTGAGGGCGGGAGGCCAAGCGTATATGTATCAACTTACGTTTGCCGAGACGAGCGGGCGGCTGAGCGGCTACGCCTACCACTCGCTCGATGTCGGCCTGGTATGGGACAAGCCGCACAGCAAGGTGGATAACGCGGCGGCGGAGGCCGGGCTGGCCAAGCAGATGCATGCTGCGTGGGCAGCCTTCATCCGGGGAGAAGATCCCGGCGCACCGGGGCTGCCATCGTGGCCTGCATACGAGCCGGCTACACGCGCCACGATGCTGCTCGATGCAGTGAGCCGCGTCCAACAACGTCCGCAGGAGCAGGAGATGCGCCTCTGGGATCACAAGCTGTAGGGCATATGCAAGAACGCGAGGAGCGTTGTAGGCTCCTCGCGTGTGAGGGCGAGCTTAGAGCAGATTAGCTGTTGCTGTGGAGTGGAGGGATCGTGCAGAGCCGTTTT
>CAZZZP010000012.1:0-22954 GCA_964658635.1 Lichenicola sp.
GCGCTTCCATGGCATGGAAGAGGTCATCGGTTCGATCCCGATCAGGTCCACCAAAGAGTCTTCCTCAATCGAAATCTTTAGACAATTCATCCACATCCCGGCCATTTAGTGGGTTTCGGGACGTCTTTCTGCGTCCCGGAGCGGCTTTGGAAAGTAGTAGGAGTAAATATGCGCCGCATTCTCCTAGCGTGGCCCGTTTGTTTTGCAAGCCTGCTTGCACTCAGTTCGACCGCGGCCTGCTCCGCGCAGTCTCCAGCCCTGCAAGGCTCAGTTCGACCGGAACCGCCTGCGTGTGGCGGGCACCCTCAGAGCATCAAGGACGGGGTCCAGATCCAGATAGCGTGTCCCGATGATCTCGTCGCCATGGAAGACGCCATTCCGGACCAGGCGCCGGCGAAGGCCATTCGGCCGCGTAAAGTACTGGTCCTTGCGAAGGCCGCCGGCTGGGTCCACTCCTCGATTCCGCTCGCCGCTGAGACTGTCAAGGCGATAGGCGAGAAGACGGGCGCCTACACGACCGAGATCAGTTACGACTCCGCTTCCATCACCGCCGGGAACCTCGCGCAGTACGACGCCATCGTTCTTGACAGCACCACCCTCGCCTTCCTCGACGACCCCAGGGACACGGCTGTGACCGAGGCTCGGCGTCGTGCGCTGCTCGACTTCGTTCGCGGCGGCAAGGGTCTCGTCGGCATCCACGCAGCGGCGGACACCTATCACACCGATGAGCACGTTACCCACGCCGCACCGACCGGCACCTGGCCCGAGTTCAACGAGATGGTCGGCGGCTACTTCAAATTTCACTGGGTCTACCCGCAGGCACTCACCGTCAAGATCGACGATCCTCGTAGCCCGCTCACCGCGATGTTTCACGGCCGTGAGTTCGAGATCCATGATGAGACCTACACCCTCGTGCAGGACTCCTTCTCGCGGAAGAGTGTCCACGTGCTCACCAGCATCGACTACGCCAAGATGAGCCCAGCGGACAAAGCCAAGGAGCTCTACAAGCGCACCGACGGAGACTACGCCCTCAGCTGGATCCACCGGGAGGGGAAGGGCCGTGTCTTCATGGAACTGCTTGGCCACAGCGAACATATCTACTCGAACACCAGGATGATGGAGCATCTGCTGGCGGGCATCCAGTATGCCCTTGGTGACCTCAAAGCGGACGATTCCCCCAGCGAGAAATAAGGACAACCATGTACCTCCACGTCTTCCTCTTCAAATGGACTTCCGCAGCAAGCGAAGCTCAAAAGACTCGTGCGCACGCTGACATCAATGCTTTTCAGGGCCAGATCCCTGGTTTGCTCGAGACCTATGCCGGCGAGAACGAGTCTCCACGCTCTCGAGGAAACAGCTTCGGCGGCATCATGAAGTTCGAGAGCCGCGAAGCCTTCGAGGCTTACGTTACCCACCCACAGCATGAGGCACTCATTGCTTGGCTCATGCCGCTGATTGAGCCGACAGAGCTTGATCTTCGCGCCTGAAACGTTGGGCAAAGCATTGTTTGCTGCTCGAAGTAGCAATCATCCTGTCGTCCGCAAGCCGGAAGCTTTTTTCGCTCAAGGCAATAGAAGCGTGTTGTGACGACCGGGGAGACCTGCATCACCGAATTTCAGATTGACGCCGAGAAATGTAAGAGGCGAATGGATTCGTTTACAGCAGTGCGTCTTGAGGATGGTCTTGCGATCAAAGCCTCTGACATCAACGCGCGAAAGTGTCTTGAGCATGTACTTCTGGAATTGAAAAGCATTCACGCCAAATCGAATCAGCCGTTAGTCCGACCTAAGAAAAGCCGAAATGTCTAACAAGGCAAACTACCACGCGGTGGCACGCCTCTGCCCGGATTGCACACTGCTCAGCAAGATGGCGAAAGCGTGCCTGAGTTTTGGACGAATGCAGTCAGGAGCTTACTTGGCGTTACCCCTGAAGGCTGCTGACCCAGGGTAAAGCAGGCGCGGCAAAGAACGGGCCGATTTCGCTTGGGCTGGAATGGAACCGTAGTTTCGCGACCGCACGTATTACAGGTCACCTTGGTCTCGGCATAAGGCGGACCGAGCTCGCAGACACTTTTCCTACAGCCGCTGAAAGCTGGATGCGCCGCGTCTTGCATTTTTTGCAACGCTTGGGATCATTGAGAAATTGCTTTTCCGAGAAGAAGAGCTGCTCTCCAGCAGTAAAGATGAACGGTTGGCTGCAGTCAACACAACCTAGAACGCGATCGATAAATTCGGCCATGACGAATAACTCCCCTGCTTTACTCAAGCATGTCTGACTGGATCTCAGGCCTCAGTAATGGAAGTAACAATGGCCCGGGTCACAATGAAGGAACGCTACACGAAAAAAACATTGAAGAACCTCAAGAGAAGCACGAATTGAGAAGTTTGATAGCCTCGTCATTGCGCATGGGACTCAACCCGCCGAGGCAATAGCGTTTGGCCTTGCATGATCCTCTCCGGTGCTATTAGAAACAATTCCCTGGTCCACGCTTCCAGTCAGAACGATTTGATTTCGACCGGGATGCCACTAACGGATGAGTAGAACAAGTTGAGAGACTTATTCCTCGATGATCAAGCGGATCCTTTGCTTTTGTGCCTGCGAAGATTTTTCGTGCTGCTTCTTTGAGGAGACGGCTCGATATCCGACAAGCCATCCACTTGATGATCGACGGAGATGAATGATCGGTTAGAGTCACGGGTCTCGATCACAGAAACGGTACGAATCAATGTCAATATGGTGGCTTGCTTTCCGTTCCTTTGAGCGGGTAATTGCATTTTCGTTTCCATGCGTGCCGCCGTTCCATTTGCTGCTTTCCAACCCATTGCTTCGATACGTTCCCCGAGAGGCAAGAGCGAATAAACAATGCGTATTGTCCTGGTAATTATGCTGGAAGTAACAAAAAAGAAGTTACTTGTCGTGCTCGATTGCTGGCACACGTAATGTTTATCGCCCGGTCCGAAAAAAAGTGTCACTTATTGCAAAAGTGCAAAGTGGAGTGCAACTCGGCGATATACGGTTCTCCCAAGTCTGAACAAGTTGTTATCGAGGCTAAGCCGCTGACGCAATGAGTTCCCCCTTCGGTGTCTTGCATGGGCTACTCATGGGTCTTTGTGAACCCGTGTCATCGTGTCTGGACGCAGCCTGCAAAGCCGTACGAACGGGCCCGCTACGTGACAAATCTTTGGAGGCGATTCATGGCATGGATGCTTTGGTTCCGGCGCTATTCTCTTTTGGCTACGTGTGTTGCAGCATCAGCACCCCTGGCGGCACAGTCGTTCCAGGTGCAGTGTCCCGCAAGTACTGCATTGCATCCTGCGGGCGGAACAGGGCCCGGAGCGATCAAGTGTCAGCAGGTTTCTGGCGGCGATGGCTTCGCGACGATGGCCGACGGCAATCAGATTTTCCTCTTCGGGTTTGGTCCCTTGTCGGGCCTGGCGGACATCCAGGCTGGGCTGCCGGGAACCGAGGTGGCATCCGTGTTCAACAACACGCCGGATAGCGTCTCGAATCCCAATCCCGCTACCAATATGAATCCCGCTCTGACGTCCGTGGCGGACATCATGAATACGGGCGTTATGAATGCAGAAAGCCCTGCTCCAACCATGGCAATCGATGAAGATGACGAGTTCTTCCTGACGCTGACTAATGTGGGCATGATCATGCGGCCTGATCTCTTTGAGCAGCATACGATCCACTTCCACGGCTATGCGAACGCGTCTTCTTTCTTCGATGGTGTTCCGGATGCATCGATCGCGATCAATATCGGTGGCAGTTTTACCTACTACTACACGGCGCCCGACGCCGGGACTTACTTCTGGCACTGCCACATCTCTCCTCCGGAGCACCTGCAGATGGGCATGGTGGGACAGCTTTACGTGCGTCCAAGGCAGAACCGGGTAAACGGCGATCTCTACTCGGCGCTTGTTGCTTCGAACGTTTCAAAGGGAAGCGCCGACGGGAAGAAGTGCTCGGATATTCTTTGCACGAACGAGACGACTGCTCCAGCCGTGCCCACTGGCGCAACCGGAACAGGCTCCACCAAGTATGCCTACAACGACGGCGATGGCTCCACGCAGTACGACGTGGAGTACCCGATCCAGATCATGGGCTTCGACCCGAACTTCCACTTCGTTGGTGCGACGTTCAATCCGGAAGGCTTCGCAGATATGAAGGATAAGTACTTCCTTCTCAGCGGACGCGGCTATCCCGACACGGTGAACACAAGTTACATCTCGACCGCAGCCTCAGACGGAAAATCGCGGCCTTCGCAGCCGGTTCGGAGTCTGATCACGATCGACCGCACCCATCTTGGACAAAAGAGAGCTTTGCTCCGCATCTCAGACCTGTCGGTCACGGATTTCACAACGCTTGCCACGATCGGGATCCCGATGACCGTCATCGGTCAGGACGCACGTTTGTTGCGTGATTCGATGGGCAACAACATGGCCTACAAGACGAACTCGATCACGATCGGCGGCGGAGAGTCGACGGACGTCATTCTGGACGCAACCAACGTACCCGCTGGCACTTACTTTCTCTACTCCACCAATCTAGATCACCTGTCCAATGACGCCGAGAATTTTGGCGGGCAGATGACTGAAATCCACGTCCAGTAATTGATCTTTCGAGAGGCTCCGGACGCATCATGAAAAAAATATCTGTTCCGAAACTGAAGACTCTGTCGCTTATCTTTTACATGGCGGGGATACAAGGTGCGGCCCTGGTCGCTCATGCGAGTGTGCCGGGAATTACTGGAAGTGTGGCGGGGGCCCCGGTCTTCGACCTTACGGCGGCCGCAGCGTACACCACGCAACCCGACGGTATGTCTATCTACACGTTTGGCTATGGTTGTAATCCGAATACAGCGCCGGTCTTCTTGCCAGACAAAGTAGCGGGCGCAAGCAACTGCTCTACCATGCAGATGCCGGGACCGACCCTCATCGTCATGGAGGGAGATAACGTCACCGTCAGGCTCACCAACAACCTGCCTGGGGCCGCGGGGAATACATCCATGCTTTTCCCGGGCTTCACCGTGACCGCTCCCCCCACCGCAAGCCAACCCAGCAGCTGTACCTCGAGCACGCCGACGGCGCAGGGTCTGCTGGCTATGGAAGCGGCCAACGGATGCACGGTGACCTATACGTTCACGGCGACTTCTCCGGGAACCCACAGCTACTACAGTGGCACGCGTCCGGATCTCCAGGTGGAGATGGGCATGTTCGGTGCTGTGATTGTGCTTCCAGCCAAGGCGGTTGCGTGTAACAACATGCTGACGCCCAACCTTTTCTCGCTTGCAGCGTCGGCTTACGACAACGCGAACACCTGCTATGACCGGGAGTATCTCTTCCAGTTCAGCGAGCTGAGCCTGAAGGTGCATCAGCAGGTCGAGACGCAGGTGCTTGCCGGGGCTTCGTTGCTCAACGTCAAGATTGAGCCCTATCACCCTGAATACTTCCTGGTGAATGGCCGCTCCATGCCAGACGACATGGACCCCAACTACGCGGGTGTCTACCCTCACCAGCCCTACAATGGCAACCCTCATATGCATCCGGGAGAGATGGTGCTGATGAGGGTGATCGGTCAGGGACGCTGGCAGCATCCCTTCCACCATCACGGCAACCACGCGCGCATTTTGGCACGGGATGGAAATCTGATCACGAGTGCTTCAGACCCCACGGGGGTGGCGCTTGCTGGTCCGCTTGTGTTCACGGTGCCGACAGTCTCCGGGCAGACGGTCGATGCAATCTTCACATGGACCGGGCAGGGCTTGAACTGGGATGTCTATGGACCGGCAACGGGAGTCACGGCGCACACGTGCACTCCCCCTCCGGGTTCTCTCTTCGATGCCACAACCAAGGAGTATTGCCCGGATCATGGCAAGCTGCTGCCCGTGACGCCGCCGGATAAGAATATAGTCGCGAACGGCTTATGGTATGGCGGCAGTCCGTACCTTGGAGTTCCGGTGTCGGCGCAGCTTGTTCCGGGTACGACCGAGATCAACACGGCCGGCAGTTACGCCTACATGTGGCACTCGCATGATGAGCGCGAGATCACGACCAACGATATTTTTCCTGGCGGGATGATGATGATGCTGCTCATCGATCCGCCATCGCAGCCCATCGACGAGCTTCAATAGCCCATTTCTGACGAGGATTTTATGCGAGTGAATACTATTAGGAATTCCGTGCGCGTTTTTTCGCTCATCACGGCTGCTTTGGCGGTTTTTGGAAGCGCTTCTGCTCAAAGCACTACGCCGGTAAAGATGTCCATGACTGCCCAGAGCAGCATGTTGAGTCTGCCGGACGGCAAGACAGCACCTATGTGGGGGTTCTGTTCCTCAACCCTAGGTGCGGGCTGCAGTGGTCAGTGGACTCCTGGTCCGACCATTGTTGTGCCTGTGGCCGGATCGCTTGAGATCGACTTGAAGAACAACCTACCGACACCGACTTCGATCGTGATCCTGGGTCAACTTGGAGGCGGATTGGGTACACCCGTCGGGGTAGCCAGTCCCGCGCATACCGGCAAGACTCAGACGACCTGGCCGGCAAATACACAAGCGACCTTCACCCCGCCGATCCAAGGTAACCGGATGCAGTCCTTCGGGACCGAGACGGCAGCCAATGGTGGAACTGGGACATATACGTGGACGGGAATGCAGGCGGGCACATATCTGTATGAGACGGGCACAAACCCTTCGATCCAGGCTCCGATGGGTCTCTACGGGGTGGTTGTAGTCACCAATGCTCCGGTTACAGCAAGCGGCTCCCTGACTCCAGGCCAAGGCCGCCCAAATGACTTTACGAACCAGGGCAGCCTGGCAAACGTTCCGTACGATATGGATGCCGTGATGCTGCTGAGCGAGATTGATATCGCGCAGAATACGGCGGTGGCCGGGCTGGCGTCTTCCGCTCCATCGACCAAGTCCGGGATGATCGATCCCCTGGCCTATCCTCCAGCGGTGAACTATGCACCAACTTACTTCCTGATCAACGGGCAGGCGTTCGATCGGACCAATGCAAGCGGGATACCGTTGTCGACTGCGTATTCGAGCGGGAATACGATGCTTCGGTTTGCGAACGCCGGACTGCGTACGCATGTTCCGTCTGTGGTCGGCCTGAACATGCAGCTGATTGCGGAAGACGGGAACGCTTTGCCCGGCAAGCCGAAGGTGCAGAATGAAGTGTTGCTGACGGCGGGTAAGACCTACGACGTGCTGGTGCAACCCGCAACTACGACCGATAGCAACAGCAAGACCATCTTCGCGTCTCAGACTTATCCAGTCTTTGACCGTCAGCTGAGTCTCTCGGCAGGCAACACCCAGGACAGCGGCATCCAGACCTTTCTGCAGATAGGCAATTCGGGTCTGCCGGCGAGTATCCGTGCCAAGGCGAATGCCGACGTCTTCAACGTTCCGTCGAATGCAACCAGCTATAGCGGCAACGTGCTGCAGAACGACATCGCGATCTATAACCCCACGGTGGTCGCTGCTCCACCCGCTGCCAGTGGCACGGTGGCAATGGCGCTCGACGGGTCTTTTGTGTTTACCCCGGTAGCCGGCGTTGCGTATCCCGTAAGCTTTACCTACTGCGGCAATGGCGCGCAGAGCTCTGCGAATCTTTGCACCTCGGTGACTTTGAATGCGGGTGCAGCCTCCGGAGCTCCGGTCGCGAACAACGACAGCTACGTCAGCAACATTGCGAATTTTCTGAAGGTCTCGCACCCCGGGGTGTTGGGAAATGACATCGATCCAAGCGGCTACAAACTTACCGCGCAGCTCGTGGGTACGCCCCCAGGCATAACGCTCTCCCCCGATGGTTCCTTTACGGCCACAGCTGGTACGAGCTTCCAGTACCAGGCGGTGAACTCGCAGGGTGTGAAGAGTAACGTCGCGACGGTCAATCTTACTTTTCAGCCTGGAAGTGGTTTGTCTGTTTCTGTCATCGATGCGATCAGCAAGGTTGGGCTGACAGACTACCGGTGGACAATTGAGGAGGACACAACCTACAAGAACGATGCAGCAGTCAATACTACAAACCAGGTTGCGAACACGCTTGCGCTGAACTTCCACAAGAGTTACATGCCGGTTGTGGCCACTGGCTGCGTCGGAACGATCAGCTGCGGAACAGGACAAACTGCCAGCGGAAGCAGCCTGCCGCTGGCAACGTCGGTTGATCCAAGCCAGGTCGCGCTGGATCCGAACAAACACTACTACATCTCGGTGCTGCCAGGAGATGCTGCAAACGCCTTCAACGCGGGCAACAGCAGTTCCTCATGTGATGCAAAGCATCCCTGCGGACACACGATGGGCGGTGCCACCATCGACCCCGGGCAGAAGACCGTCCCGGTGCTCGTCGAGCCAAACCCTCTTCAAACGGCACAGCTGAGTGTGTTCATCTTCGAGGACAACAATCCCACCAACGGTGACATTGACGGCGTTGAGGAGCAGCAGGGACTCGGCGGATTTGAGATCATCCTGAACGACGTCGGGGGACGCACCGGAGATCCGATAGGCCAGATCACCTACGACGCCTTCAACATGCCTCTCACTAATTCGCTGATGGGATTGCCCGGCTGCCCGTACGTTGATGCATCGGGAAATTCGCAGACCTATACGGATCCGATCAACGGCGGGAGTGTGAAGAACCCCGCGTTCACGCAGGTCGTTGTAGGGCGAGTCTTCACCTGTCCGGATGGCATCGATCCATCGACCAACGCGCGCTACGCTCTAGCGGGACAGGCGCTGATCAAGAATCTCATGCCGGGACGCTTCGACGTGCTTGCGAATCCGGGAGGGTCGCATAGCAAGGAGAAGTGGTACCAGGTCTCTACCCTCGAGGGCACGCGCGGACAGGACGCCTTCGCGAAGGTCGGTGAACCGGCTTACTTCCAGGAGTTTGGACCTCCGGGCTTCCACACCTTCATCGGCTTCGTCAACCCGGACCACGTCAATGCAGTGAATGCTTCACTGGGTGGAACAAACACGGTGACCGGCAGCATCGTCAACCTGCATATGGCGCGTCCGATCAATGAGAACCTGAGCGCCGGTTCCAGGGCTCCGCTTGCTCAGACGACCTGCTACGTGAGCCTCAATGCAAGTGCCGGTTCAGGCGCGAACATTGCATTTGCCAAGTGCGATCAGAAAGGCAATTACACGCTGACCGGTGTTCCTGCCGGAACGTATCAACTGGTTGCCTGGGACGAGTGGCTGGACCAGATCATTGCGTATAAGAACGTCACCGTTCCAGCCGGAACGAACGCGACGGTCGCGATGGGAGCGACCCCGGTATTCAGCTGGTTTACGCGGGTCGAGACAAACACATTTATCGACAATGACAAGTCCCATAAACCAGGCCCGAAGAACGATCCTATTGCGCAGGTTCCCACCACCATCCGCTTCCGCGACGGAAGTATCTCGAACGTGCTGCACACCGACAGCAGCGGCAATGCCACCTTCAATGAACTCTTCCCGTTGTTCAACTGGTATGTGACCGAGTCGGACCAGACTCGGTTCACAGGTACCGGTGTACACGTGGTAGTTGACGGCGGAGGTGTGCCGGACGCTGCAGGCGACTTCGCTGGCGTGCTGACCTCGCAATATCCGGTCGACACTGGAGCCCCAATGCAGGGCACCGAACGCGTAGATCCCGCCACCACCCGCTATGAAGGCCTGCAGGGCTTTGTGGGCCAGACCGAGATTCTTGACTGGGCCAAGCGGCCTTACAACGTCGGAGAGAATGGCGGCATTACAGGAACCGTGGTGTATGCCTCCACGCGACCCTTCGACGATCCACGCTTTGATATTCAGAATCTGTGGGAGCCCTTGGTGCCGCGGGTTGCGATCAATCTGTACCAGGAGACCACCGCGCCGGATGGAACAAGCGGTCTGAAGCTGGTGAACTCGACGACCACCACAAGCTGGGATGATTTTGTAAGCGCAGTCGACGCAACCGGTACCCCGTTGATGCAGTGCAAGGGGCAGGTATCGAACGATCCCTTCATGAAGTACACGCTCGGTCAAAACAACCTGGGCAAGTGCTATGACGGATTTCATCAGTGGAACCAGGTACAGCCAGCGGTCTACGACGGACGCTACCAGTTCACGACAGCTTCCGATGGCACTCCGCTGCTTCCCGGCAAGTATGTTGTCGAGGCTGTTATTCCGCAAGGCTACACACTGGTCAAGGAAGAGGATAAGAACATCCTGATAGGCGATGCGTTTGTGGCACCGCAATGGCAGCAGTTTGGTGCATTGACCAATATCTTTATCCTGCCCGACCAGGCCACTGTAGGACAGGCCAATCAGAACAGCAATAATCCGGGCACTGACAACGTCACGACCGATCTTGGTCACCCGGATTCCAACCAGAACTATCCAGCCTGCGTAGGCGCAACGCATCGTGTGCCGGACTACCTGAGCCTGTTTCCCCAGTCAGGTCAGGTGGCTCCTTTCGCCGGCGCCGACCGTCCTCTGTGCGATCGCAAGGAAGTGGTTCTGGAAGATCAGCTACAGGCGAATGCAAGCTTCTTCATCTATACCGAGGCGCATATCGCAAGTCACTTCACGGGTCTGATCCTCGATGACGCAGCTTCTGAGATCAATGCCGCATCCCCGGACTTCGGGGAGAAGTTCGCTGTACCTTACGTGCCCATCTCCATCAAGGATTTCAACGGCATCGAGATCAGCCGTCTGCACGCGGACCAGTGGGGGACCTTCAACGGCCTCACGCCGTCAAGCTGGCAGGTCAATGTGCCCAACCCTGCAGGCTACTCGCCGAACATGCTCATCACCTGCATGAACGATCCAGGGCCAATCCCGGATGGCAAGGGCGGGTTGATGACTGACCCGGCTTACAACCCGATGTTTGCGAACTTCTGCTACACCAATCCCTTCATGCCCGGGTTGACCGATTATCTCGATACCCCGGTACTCCCGGTGGCGGCTTTTGCCTCGGGCTATAACCCGGTGGATTGCGCCTATCCTGACGCAACCCCGGCAATCAGCAGGATGGACGGTGTAGGTTTCGGACCTTATCTGCCAACTTCGGGTGGAACGTTAAAGATCACGGCATTGGGAACCGTCACGGTTCGCAATCCGGCGTACGCGGGACCAAGCGCTATGAACGCACCTTACAACCAGCCAACCATCACGCGCACGTATAACTTTGGCACGAAGGGAACAGGCAGCAAGGTGATGCTGGGCGGCGTCAACGTCACCGGCTATGCGACAAGTTGGGGGCCAAACCAGATTGTCTTGCAACTTCCCGCAGGCATCAAGGGCGGCGAACTGACAATCACTGCAAGTAACGGCAAGTCGACCGTCGACGGGGTCAACGTAACCATTGAAGATCGCATACCGGTCCGCGTGGCGGCAAGCGCCAATCAGTCGATCCAGGCAGCGATCGATGGTGCTAATCCTGGCGATCTCATTCTCGTGGACGCTGGCACTTACAATGAACTCGTCATCATTTGGAAGCCGGTCCGCCTGCAAGGTGTGGGAGCCAGCTCCGTCATCATCAACGCGGCAAAATATCCGACGAACAAGCTAGAGGCCTGGCGTCCTCGCATCAACACCCTCTTCGGCATCGACGCGGCAGGGAATCAGACGCTTCCCGCATTCGTCGATCCTCTGCCCGGCCAGGAGATCACCGGCGGTGTCGTGCTGCTGGAGCCTTCCGTGCTGAGCACCGAAGAAGGAGCCGGCATCACGGTCCTCGCAAAGAATCTTGGCAAGACGACAAAAACCTGTAGCCAGGCTGTAGCTGGGCAGACCGTCTACAACTTCGCATGCTATCCGTCTCGCATCGATGGTCTCAGCGTGACGGGAGGAGATGCGGGCGGTGGAATCTATGTCAACGGCTGGGCCCATAATCTCGAGATCTCCAACAATCGTGTCTACGGGAATGCTGGAGCCTTCAACGGAGGAGTGCGTATCGGTATTCCTTACCTCGAAGGTCTGACGGGTGCTGCCTTCGCTTTCGATACCAACGTTCACGTTCATCACAACTCCATCACAACCAACGGCACGGTAGAAGCGAACGCAGGCTCATCCGGCGCCGGTGGCGGCCTATCGCTATGCTCCGGCACAGACAACTACCTGGTCGACTACAACTTCATCTGCGGCAACTACAGCATGAGTGACGGGGGCGGCATCGGTCACATCGGCGTCAGCATGGATGGCAAGATCAAGAACAACCAGATCCTGTTCAACCAGAGCTACAACCAGGGGTCTACCGTGCACGGCGGCGGCATCGTCGTAGAAGGAGAGGCGCCTGCTGCAGCAGCCGGTGCACTTACCCTCGGCACAGGAAGCGTCACCATTGATTCCAACCTGATCCAGGGCAACTTCTCCGAGGCCGGCAGCGGCGGCGGCATCCGTCTCCAGGGTGTCAACGGTTCAGAGGTCGCTCGAGGCATCTCCTGGCACGTCGACGTGACAAACAACATGATCGTCAACAACGTCGCAGGCTGGGCCGGCGGTGGTATGTCTCTCGCTGACGCAGTCAACACAACCATCGAGAACAACACCATTGCTTCAAACGACAGCACGGGACTTGCGGGGCCGCTGTTTACCCAGCCCACAACCTCCTATGCGAATCCGGCTGGGGTAAGCACCGAGACGACAACCGGGGCACTGGCCGCCCTGGTCAAGCTTCGTCTGAATCTTGCTCCGATCGAGCAGTCCATCTCGAGTCCGGATCTGAACAACAACATTCTCTGGAAGAACCGCTCCTTCTTTGTAGATGCTTCAACCGGCACAACCAATCTCTGCGCCTCTAATCTGTACTCAGACTCAACGACTCATACCTGTACGACACTTCAGGCACAGGTCAACATCGGCGATTGCCCCACTGGGGCAAAGTACTGGGATCTCGGCGTCGCGGGAGTCGATATGTCCTCTATTCCGGGACCGATTGCACTCAATCCCACGAACTCCATTCTCACGAGCGCGGGTAGTTACACGGGCGTCAATCTCACGTCTGGTGATCCGTTGCTTGCCAGCATGTACTGCAACGGCACGCGGGCTTACCCGGGACAGGTGTTCGAACCAGGACAACCATTCCTGCCTGCCTTCAACCTGGCGGCATCAATCACCCTGGACGAAGCGGGTAACTTCACCGACCTCCGCTACGGGCCCCTCACTCCCACGGGTGACTACCGCATCAGCCTTGGTTCACCCGCAATTGATGCTGGCAGCACCGATGCTTCCAATCACGACTTCTTCGGGACGCCTCGTCCGCAGGGAGCCGGGTACGATATTGGCGCCCATGAACTCTTGCCTACCCTGACGGTGTCGCCAACCTCGCTCAACTTCGCCAACGTCCAGGTGGCCTCGACCAGTGCGGCACAGGTAATCACCCTGACCAACGCCGGGACAATGGCAGCGAACATCACAGCAATCAACTTTGGCGGGGTACCAGCACAGTACAGCCAAACCAATACCTGCCCCGGAACCCTTGCTGCGGGCGCAACCTGCACCATCTCGGTAACGCTTAGCCCGACGCTTGCCCAGGGTCTGGGTCTACGTGCTACCTCGCTGGTCGTGCAATTCAACCGTGAAACTCTGACCGTCGCCCTTACCGGAAACGCTGTCAGCCCCGCCGCAACTTTGACACCAACCAGCATGGACTTCGGCAAAGTGCAGATTGGCCAGACCAGTGTGGCCCAGGTTGCAACGCTCACCAACACCGGCATCGCGCCCTTTCTGGTCGGAGCCATCAACTTCGGGGGAGCACCGGCCGGGTTTGTGCAAACCAACACCTGCCCTGTCAACGCGAACCTTGCAGTAGGCAAGAGCTGCTTGATCAGCATCACGTTTGCTTCTGCCGGGGCAGCCGGTGTGCGGACAGCAACTCTGAGCGCCAAGGCTGGTGCTAACATGCTGACCGTTGCCCTGAGCGGTACTGCGATGGCTCAAAGCAGCTCGCTATCACCAGCCAATCTGAGCTTCAACCCAGCCCAGACTGGGCGGGCAGCACCCACTCAGCCCGTCACTCTGACCAACACCGGGGTTGGGCCTCTGACGGTAGGCGGCATCAACTTCGGGGGTGCGGCTAACGGCTTCAACCAAAGCAACAGTTGTGCCGGCACGGTCCTTGCAGTTGGGGCAAGCTGCACCATCAACGTCGGCTTCGGCCCGGTCGCGGTAGGCGCGGCCGGCGGGGCGAGTGCTAACTTGACGGTGAACGCGGGAGGAGTACCAACCATTGTAGGACTGACAGGCTCGGCGGTCCTGCCGGCCGCCAGTCTCACTCCAACATCACTTGCGTTCCCCGGACAGGCCGGTGGAACGATGAGCGCACCAATGGCGGTAACGCTCATGAACACTGGTGTAGGACCGCT
Source organism: Lichenicola sp. (assembly GCA_964658635.1). Taxonomy (GTDB): domain Bacteria; phylum Acidobacteriota; class Terriglobia; order Terriglobales; family Acidobacteriaceae; genus Edaphobacter. Next base: position 14,341 of record CAZZZP010000012.1, read on the forward strand.
AACCCTCAATACTCCAACTTTCACAAGCGTTTTCAGCCTGGCACCAGGATCCATCGCAGGAGCCTGCGGTAACACCCTGGCTGTCGGGGCATCCTGCACCATCAACATTATCTTCGCACCGGCCGTTACAAAAATCCCGGCTTCTTACAAGGGCACGATGAAGATCAACTGGGGCGCAGGCGTAGTGACGACGAACCTTAGCGGCAATTCAAAATAGGCGGAAGCAAACATGACAGGCCCCATACCGCATTCCCTGATGATTGCTTTGGTGATATGGAGTGGCTCTAAGCCGCTCCATAGCCAAAGTCTCACGCCAACGAACTATAAACCCGTAAACGAACAGAAGGCCGCACCGGCTTCCTCGAACTATCTGACCTGGCATGCAAGAGAAGGGAAGTATTACCAACGCAATTGGGGCATCGATGTTGTCGACGTTCGGCGGGTAGCCTCGGGCGAGATGTTGGTCTTTCGCTACATCGTGCTCGATCCGGAAAAGTCGAAGCCTCTGAACGAAGTAAGAAACGCCGCCTACCTGGTCGACGAGAAGAGTGGAGTACACCTCAAAGTGCCGCAAATGGAAAAAGTCGGTTCGCTCCGCACGACGGTCTCTCCAAAAGCAGGTCGTATGTACTGGATGGTCTTTGCTAACACGGGAGCGTTTGTGAAGACTGGATCACTTGTGGATGTTGTGGTCGGAGACGTTCATGTGAATGGGCTAACCGTTTTGGACAAGTAACAAAATAAAGCACATCCCTAGAGGAGATGAACTCAATGAAAACAGGACCGCAGGTTGCGTTGATCTTATTTGTTCTGGCTTCAATGCGCTGTAGTCGCACAGCTGCTGCAGAAGGTGGTGTTCCGGTAACGGGGAGCTCGACGAAGGTAGAGCAGCTGCTGCGCAAGAATCTGGCAGCAAGGGGTGGTGAGGCCGCATGGAGCAGGGTGAACACTCTGATGTTCAAAGGAGAGATGGATGCGGGCCAGGGCATGCAGGTGCCGTACGTCATGGACCTGAAGCGCGGACGCAAAGTTCGTGTCGAAATCATCTTCCAGGGACAGACAGCAATTCAGACCTACGATGGTAAAACCGGGTGGAAGCTGCGTCCTTTTCTAGGTCGTCATGAGGCCGAACCATTTACACCTGACGAATCCATGAAGGCTGGATGGAATGCGGATCTTGATGGACTCCTGATCGGATACGAAGCACGCGGCACTCACATCGACCTCGAAGGAGAAGACAAGGTAGAAGGACACAAAGCATACAAGCTGAAGCTGACGACCAAAGATGGCCAGATTCGCCACGTGTGGCTTGATGCAGAGACCTACTTGGAAATCAAGCTCGAAGGCATGCGCCGTTTAGATGGAAAGATGAAAACCGCGGACACTTTCCTGCGCGACTACCGGACAGTAGATGGTGTCAAAATACCGTTTGTCTACGAGACGGCCACGGACGGGGTGAAGAACACAGGCACAATTCATGTCGAAAATGTCGAAGTCAACCCTCCGCTGGAGGATGCACTTTTCCAAAAGCCGAGGTAGGGAATTAGCTGGTCAGAAAGCTTGTTGCAGAATGGGGGCGTGACTTGAAGCGGATTGTGCTTGGATCTCTATTTTTCTTATCCGTGTTGACGGCCTACTTCATTGGTCGTCAGCGGACTGCGTCACCATTTGAGACGCGGGCAGATCGTCGCGTCCTCTACTATGTAGATCCCATGCATCCGTCTTATAAATCTGACCGGCCTGGAATCGCACCAGACTGCGGCATGCAATTAGTTCCCGTATTCGCAAAGTCATCAGACGCAAGCCTCACGAGCGAAGAGTTCCACGCAGTGAAGGGTACTGTAATCATCGATGCAACTCAGCAGAAACTGGCCGGACTGGAAACAGCAGCGGCCGAGATCTCTGAGATGAGTGACATACTCCGTGCGCTCGGCAGAGTCGCGACCGATGAGTCGCGGACCTTCAGCATCACAACTGCAGTCGATGGCTGGATCCGCGATGCAAAGGACTACGCCGTCGGAAGCACAGTAGGCAAGGACCAGACACTCGCTGAATTCTATTCTCCAGAATTCACCGCGCTCGAGCAGGGCTATCTCGTAGCCACAGAGCGGAGTGGAAGTATGGTAAAGCAGCTAGCCGCTCCAGGAACTCAGACGACAAGTACTCGGCTTAGGAACTACGGTATGGGCGAAAAGCAGATTGCAGAGATCGCCGCGACACGTGCCCTGCCCGAAAATGTAAATATCACCGCACCCGCGTCCGGCGTTATTGTGATGCGGAATGTGGCTCGAGGTCAGAGATTCGACAAGGGAGTGGAGCTCTATCGTATAGCGGATCTAAGCCGAGTCTGGATCATGGCAAGTGTAAGTGAACGAGACGTACATCGGCTCCGGCCCGGAGCTCAGGTCTGGTTGGAAGTCCCTGGTACCTCCCGACGGTTACGCGCCCGGGTGAGTACCGCCGTCCCACAAGCAGACGGTGACTCCCGCATGATGAGCGTCCGTTTGGAGAGTGACAACCCGGGGCTGCTTCTCAAACCCGGCATGTATGTTGAGATCAGTATTCCGCTGGATGTGCCGAAGGGGATCACTGTTCCAGCCGATGCCGTCCTCGACTCAGGAACACAGCAGCGAGTGTACGTCTCCGGTCCGAATGGAAGCTTCGAACCAAGGCTTGTGACCACCGGGCTCCGGTTCGGTAACAGAATTCAGATCCTGCAGGGACTCCAAGTGGGCGAGAGGGTTGTAACCAGGGCGAACTTCCTCGTCGATTCCGAAAGTCGCCTGCGAAGTCTGAATCTCGTACCCCTCCTGTCAGACCGCCAGGTCGCTCGTTTCTACACATCTGGTTAGGGAGTCTAGGTTTTCGTTGGTAGAGCATCCGCTCCGGCATTTCCAGAAATAACTCAAGAGGGGCCAACACGTGATTGAACGTCTGATCGACTATTCGGCTCAGCACAAGTATGCCGTAATCGCGGTTGTCTTTCTCCTGAGCATTGCGGGGTGGTGGTGCATGCTGACTACCCCTCTCGACGTCTTACCTGATCTGAGTGATCCACAGGTAATCATCTCCACGGATTGGGATCGAAGCCCGGAGGTGATGGAAGACCAGATAACTTATCCGATCGTCAACGCGCTGCAAGGCACCCCGCGGGTCAAGACAGTTCGCGCAGTCTCGAGCTTCGGCTCATCACTCATCTACGTGATCTTCACCGATGGAACCGATCTGGATTGGGCACGAAGCCGAGTAGGTGAGAAGCTCGCAAGTGTTGCACCCCGCCTTCCTGAAGGGGTCAAGCCGAGTCTTGGACCGGCGGCCAGCGGAGTGAATTGGATCTTCCAGTACGCACTTAAAGACAAGACCGGCCAGCTTGGACTCGCGGAGCTACGGCATGCTCAGGATGCAATCCTCAAGCCTGCGCTACAAACAGTGCAAGGTGTAGCCGAGATCGCTTCTGTCGGCGGATATCAGCAACAACTTCAGGTGAATATAGATCCGGAACGTCTTCTGGCCTACTCGCTTTCCATCCGAGATGTGGTAAACGCAGTCAGAGATGGAAATCAGGAAAGTTCAGGCAGACTGCTTGAATTTGGTGGTACCGAGTACATGGTCCGTGGAAGAGGCTACGCTCATTCGCTCGAGGACTTCAAGCAGATCGTTGTGAGAAACAGTCCGGGATCGAAAGCTCTGCAGATCAGTGACCTCGGCGAGGTGGTAATCGGCCCAGAGATGCGGCGTGGACTCGCAGACCTCAATGGTCAAGGTGAGGTAGTGTCGGGAATAGTTGTAGCAAGAAATGGAGAAGACACACTTGCGGTCATAACCCGCGTGAAGAATCGCCTCGCTGACCTTGCTCGAAGCCTGCCTCCGGATATGGAAATTGTGCCGGTCTATGACCGGTCGATCCTTATCCGGCAGTCCGTGACGAGCCTTCGATCAACCCTCGCTGGCGTCCTGGTCACCGTTTTTCTTATAGTCGGACTTTTTCTGCTCGACTACCGAAGTGCGGTCATTCCAGTCCTTACCATTCCCATTACATTACTGATCACCTTCATCCCGCTTCGCTTGCTCGGCATGAGTGCCAACATCATGTCACTTGCAGGACTGGCAATTGCATCCAGTGAGTTGGTCAACGCGTCTATCATTGTCGTCGAGCAAACACATAGAAAAGTTCAGCAGTGGCAGCTCGGTGGTCAGCATGGTTCGTCGCGACAAGTTGTCATAGAAGCCGTCAAGTCCGTCGCGGCGCCAAGCTTCTTTGCATTACTTATCATTGCAATCTCATTCCTTCCCGTCTTTGCTTTAGAAGCTCAGGAAGGCAGGATGTTCAAACCCTTTGCGCTCGCGAAGACGATCGCGATGATCGTAGCCGCGTTGCTCACCTTGACGCTCGATCCCGCCCTGCGCATCGTTCTTCTGACAAAGCAGCAGAGGGAACCCGAAAAAGCACCTTCGGGATTCCTCCGAAAGCGGCTTGTGCTTTCAAATCTGGAAACAGAGGATAACCATCCGCTGAGTCGCCGGCTCTACCTCATCTATGAGTCTGTAGTTCTCTGGTCGTTGCGACATCGTATGCTCGTCCTGGGCAGCGCGCTCGCATTGATGATGCTGACGGTCCCGGTTTACCTCCACATGAACCATGAGTTCATGCCCGACCTGTACGAAGGGTCTTTGCTCTACATGCCGGCTACGATGCCGGGCCTTCCAGTTGAAGACGCCCGTCGACTGCTGATCGCAAGTGACCGTGTGATCGCGCAGTTTCCCGAGGTCGCTCGGGTGTTGGGCAAAGCGGGACGAGCGGACACATCAACCGACCCCGCACCTTTGTCGATGTTTGAAAGCGTAATCATTCTCAAGCCGCAATCGGAATGGAGGCACGTCGACACCTGGTATACGGGGTGGGCTCCACAATCTCTGCGACAAATGCTTCGACACGTCACGCCTGACACCATTTCCCGCGAAGACCTCGTCGCGCGAATGAACCAGGCACTTGCACTCCCGGGTTTCAACAGTGTGTGGATCATGCCTATCCGCGGAAGACTTGACATGCTGTCTACCGGAATCCGAACACCGCTCGGAATAAAAGTACTCGGGGCAGATGCCGACGGTGTAGCAGTGGCTGCAACGCAGGTCCAAGCTGCACTGCGCATGGTTGGTGGTACAAAAAGTGTCTTCACAGAACACACCAGCAGTGGACATTACCTCGATGTGCAGTGGAACCGCGAGCAGTTGGCCAGGTATGGTCTCCGTGTTGCCGACGCCCAGGATTTCGTGCAGTATGCGATTGGCGGAGAGAACATATCTGAAATCTCGAATGGACATGTCCGTATTCCGATCAACGTTCGCTTCATGCGCGGCTATCGCAGTGATCCCGAGTCGATCAGGAAACTTGTCATCTCGTGTGGAGGATCCTGTCAGGTCGCCATCGGGCAACTTGCCGAGCTCAAAGTGAATGACGGCCCAGACATGATCCGGGACGAAGACGGACAACTCGCAGCGTATGTGTTTATCGATCTTGAGGGCCGGGATCCCAACAGTTACATGACAGAGGCAAAGAGTCGCCTTGATGCAGTGACCCTACCGCCTGCTGTATCGCTGGTATGGAGCGGACAGTACGAGTCGATGGCCCGTGTCTCGCACCGGCTCACCTTCGTCCTTCCCGCTACACTTCTTCTCATCGCAATTCTTCTTCTCCTCTCTACCCGGTCTTGGGTGAAGACGTGCATCGTCCTCATGGCTTTACCCTTTTCGGCGATAGGCGCAATCTGGTTTGTCTACCTGGCTCATTACAGTCTTAGTACGGCAGTCCTGATTGGCATAGTCGCACTTATGGGGGTGGACGCAGAGACCGGAGTCTTCATGCTTCTCTATATGGACCTTGCATACGAGGAAGCAAAAGCCAGAAAACGCCTCTTCACCCGATCCGACCTGCATACCGTCATTCTTCAAGGGGCCGCGAAGCGTATGCGGCCCAAGATGATGATGTTCGCGACCACATGCATCGGACTTCTTCCAGTTATGTGGTCGAACGATCTCGGATCAGATCTGCTGAAACGAATTGCCGCACCGATGATCGGTGGTGTGTTGTCCTCGGTGCTACTTGAACTACTGGTGTATCCCGTCGTCTACGAACTGTGGCGCGGCCGTTGGCTCCCCGAGGGCGCAGCGACAAGCTCAGGTAAGGAAGGTGAATGCAATCAGCGAACAAAACCACAAATCGAAAACTTAAGTCACTCAGCCATGCACTAGGCATTCCCTAAGTAGCTCCCAGGCGGTTACACGGGACGCGGATCGGCAAAGTATTTGAATCGTGATTGCGGAATGTCCCAGGGTGCACTAAGAACTAAAACAACAGGGATATAGATGCAGACTTACAGCTTGACAGAGCCTGATCTCAGGAATACATTCCAGTCACCGGCGACCGAAAGCTAACGTGATAAATCACCTATGCCGTGGGAAGACCCTGTGATTTGCACTCACGCTCAACCTCGCAGATAAGAAGCACAATTAATAATGCAGCATGGTCAAACTACTCCATCCACATAGCTCGGCCAGATCAGAGGCGACATGAAGTACCTGCTCCTATTTCTACTGTTCTGCCTGCCCTGGTCCAATGTCGGGCTCGCAACGGCCCAGAGTGCCGGCTCAGCCTACAAAGCAGCAGTGCGAGCAGAGAAAAAAGGTCTCTTTGACGCAGCTTTTGAGGGATTTCGGCAGGCACACGAGAAGAAGCCGTCAGACTCGGTGTACCTGGCTGCGTTTTTGCGTTTGCGTGCTTACGCAGCCTCTCAACATATTCAGTCCGGTCAGCAATTCAGAGACGTCTATAAATTGCAGGAGGCTCTCGCAGAATTCCGTAGAGCAGCAGAGATCGACGGAACCAACTTCGCTGCATTTCAAGAGATTCGTAGAACCACTGATATGATCCAGAAACGCGATCTAGCCCAGTCACGTCCACCGGAAGTCCAGGCAAAGCTCACAGCTCTTGAGAAAGCAGCAAACTCGGCAGCCGGGCCAGTCATCCTCAAAGCAATGTCGGACGCCCCGCTGTCACTCCACATGTCTGCCATGACAGATACTGTCTATCAGACGCTTGGGAAGCTTGCCGGGGTTAACGTTTTGGTAGACCCGGAGTACAAAGCCCAGAAGATCAAGTTCGATCTTACCGATGTCAGCACGCGGGAAGCATTCGACATGCTCGCCATGCAATCAAAGACCTTCTGGCGTCCGATCTCCGCAAATACCATCCTTGTCGCCGCGGATAATGGAGGAAAAAGAAAAGATCTGGATCAGAACGTCATGATGACGTTCTATCTACAGAACGCCGCCACTCCATCTGAATTGCAGCAGGCGGCGACCACCCTGAAGAGCATCCTCGATATCAATCGCATCCAGATCACTCCCGAGCAGAGATCACTCACCATCCGCGCGACCCCGGATCAGATCGTCCTCGCTCAAAAGTTATTGGATGATATCGACAAGCCGAGAGCAGAGGTGATGATAGAAGTTGCTGTCCTCGAAGTAAGCCGCGGCAGATTGCGTACCCTCGGCATCAATCCGCCCACCACGGTGAGTGCCTCTATACAGCCCGGCGGTACTGCCGCGACAGCTGGCTCGACCAGCACCACGCTTACCTTGAGCTCTTTTCCCTCTCTCTCATCAAACGATGTTGCAGTGTCCATTCCAGGTGCCTCACTTTCGGCGTTACTCTCTGACAGCAACACTAAAGTCCTTCAAAAGCCACAACTGCGTGCGATGGATAGCGAAAAAGCGACGCTCAAAATAGGGGACCGTATACCTATCGCAACAGGCTCTTACCAGAGCGGCCTGACGAACGGCGTCAATACTCAATTCACCTATCTGGATGTTGGGGTCAACATCGACATCGTGCCATACATTCATGCCAATCATGAAGTGACACTGAAAATGTCTTTCGAAGTGTCTTCTGTTACCGGTGAGCAGTCCGTCGGCGGAGTGACAGAACCAACCATCGGACAACGCAGAATAGAGCACCAGGCGCGACTCGCTGACGGAGAAGTAAATCTGATCGGAGGTATCCTGCAGGACTCCGACAGCCACTCCATGAGTGGCCTTCCACTCCTTACGAAAATTCCGATTCTCAAGTACTTCTTCGGTCAGGAGAGCAAAGATCATCAACAGAGTGAGATAGTGTTTGCGATTACCCCTCATATCGTGCGCGCTCACGAGATTAACGATAGTAATCGGAGGATGGTCGACATCGGCACGGGTGGAACCACTGTCTATCGTGAGGGGCTGCTGATCCTAAGTCCCGACAAGGTCGAGCCCGCCGTGAAAGAGAGTGGAAGCAGGCCGATAGCAGCAAATGCAACGCAGAAACCCAGAAGCAATAATTGAGCGCCCATCGGCGGGACTTCGCCCGGCAAGACGATTACTGCGGGGGAGCCAGAGGGGCAGGGGTCCCTATCTGTTTCCTCTCTTCAAACATCTGCTGCATCGCCTTGATCTTGTCCTTCAGTTCTTTGGCAGCTGGGTCATCGTTCTCCCCCGGCGGTGGAGTCGCTGTTGTTTGGGAAGCGCCCGCCAGATCTGCGCTTGGGATGGGGCCTTCGGGCTTGTCTTGAGGAATAAGCAC
>CAZZZP010000012.1:22964-76638 GCA_964658635.1 Lichenicola sp.
CTGTTATGGACGGGTGGCTGATCGTCGTGAACCGGTTGACTCAATTCCGTGCCCCGTTGTTTGCCGTAGCCTTGGTCTTCCGTGATTTCTGCTGAATCGCCGGGATGACCCTCATGACTCAGTAGAAAAGCACTTCGCACGGTTGCCGCTGTTCGTCGGCCTAGAAGTGGATCAGGACGTGCGTTCGCTGATGAGAGGCTAGACTCATCGGACTTTTCCATCAAGATGACCTTGAGACGCTGAAGCGGTCCCTCTGGAAGGGTCTGTATGACATAGTCCAGCGGGATAGTCATGAGAAGACTTTCAAGGACCTCTCGTTGCGGACCTGGACCGAGTTGAAGATAGCTCAGATCATTCGGCAGATTGGGAGGCATTTCGATAGAGATGCCGGCACAGGAGCGAATGCCATTAAGCACGCTGAGCAACAGGACCCGCTCCGCTGAGATGCTAAGGCTTCCGTGCTCGCAGATAACTCGAAGCGGGCCGGTTGCGAGTGTCGAAGGTTCACTGGGGAGGGTAGGCGAGATGCTTTGCGCAGAAGCCGGTGGACGAGACAGAATTTCTTGCGGTGCCGCAGTAAATGGTATACCGAACCAGAATGCGGCATAGAAGAGAGAGAGAGCTCGGGCACTTAGCACATGTATGCTCGCGTGAAAAATAATCAACAAGGTGCAGTTCGGATGAGCCTAGCACGAAACACGTTCTGACTTGCAATATTCTGGTGAGTGCCTTGAGGACCGGGAGTATCTGGCACGTCATCTCGGACTGAATACCTGGAACACTGAAACCAGAGTGTAAGCTTGCGGACAGACGATACAGGCTGAAGGCTGAGACCATCGACGCGCAGTGTTGCAGCGCAGTCAGAGTCGGTCCGCTGTCGATTGATCCACGTCGTGCCCGAGTTTCTCCAACGAGGAATGTCGATGCGAACGTGAACATCCGCGAGCATTGAGACGATGAAGTTCGAAGAATCCTTGTTCGTCGCTATGGGAGATGTTTGGCAACACGATTTTCATGTGGAAACAGTCTTCGCTTTGGCACCTCGATCGACTTTCCCCCCCTAATCTCGCAAGCTTCGGGTGGCTGGTGACGCCAAGAGCAAAGATTGGTTCTGCTTCCATGAGTTGGGGCCAAAATAGCTAACTCAGGCTTTGATGAAGTTCGGTACTATTTGACTCACACACACGAGAGTCGCAGGAACGGTACCTGTGAGTGTCGCCGTTTGGAAGCCGCCATCTTTGGATGCCTTGCTTATTTGACCCAGACCTTCGGCTCGCCGCCCTCAACCTGCTGCGCATGAAAGATGCCAGCCGTGTTGTTACTCCAGACTGGCGGACCCGACTTCGACAAGACGATCACTCCGCCCTCCCCGCCCTTCAAGGCGGGAAGCTCTTTATGGATCATCTGATCGGCGGCTGCCTGGGTCGTCTTGCCTTCTTCAACCAGGGTGCAGACCTCACGTGCAAGAGTCAGCCGGATAAAATATTCTCCGACCCCGGTGCCTGACACAGCGCACGATCGATCACTCGCATAGGTGCCTGCCCCAATCAGTGGCGAATCTCCCACACGGCCCGGCAGCTTGCCCTGCATGCCGCCGGTTGAGGTCGCTGCAGCCAGATGGCCTTTGCTGTCGCGTGCCACAGCACCGACCGTACCGTAGCGATGCGAGAACGGTCGTGCCCCGAGATCGGGCGCCACCTGCCACGCAGTGGGTGCAGGTGCGACTCCTGCGGGGCGAGGCGGTACCTTGCGACCACTCGCCTCGAGTACCTTGGTAAATTCCTGCCAGCGCATCTCGGTAAAGAAAAAGGAAGGTGGCTCTTGCTCCAGTCGCTGCACACGCGAGAACTCATCTGCCCCGGCGCCAACCATCATGACGTAAGGTGTGTGCTCCATTACCGCCCGCGCAAGAGCCACAGGATGGCGCGTGAAGTGAACGCCCGCAACCGATCCCGCCGCAAGCGTCTCGCCATTCATCAGCGCAGAATCCATCTCATTGGCCCCATCGGCTGCAAAGGCTGAGCCTCTGCCCGCATTGAAGAGCGGATCATCCTCAAGCAACTCGACAGCTGCTTCAACCGCATCAAGTGACGAACCGTTCTTCGTGAGCACCGCAGTCCCGGCAGCCAATGCCTTGCCAAGCGAGAGTTGATAAGCCGCAGCGGTCGCCGCATCCATATGCTCCCACTCCGACTCTCCGGCTCCGCCATGAATTGCAATCGCCCATTGCTGCGCGTGTCCTGTGGATACGAAAAAACCGAGGCTGAACACGAATAAGAGGCGTCTGCTTCGTCTGTGGGAAGAGCGGTTTCTGCGTTCGCATTGCCTTGACATGGATGGTTTCTCATTCCTCATGAGTCGAAGTTTATAGGATCTCCCGAAACACTCTGCACATCACTCCTGAATTTGCCCTTACGCTGTTGCACTCGCCAGTGCCGCTCCCCGGCTTCATCAGGCCCGCACTTGGCCTCGCTTCGCCCACGCGGAAAGCCATCGAATCGAGCTCTATGGCAACTTCCCATGCATGGTCGTCTTCCTGCGGAACCCAGGGAGCTCGGCATCAAGCTGATCTCGGCCGCCGTCGCGCAAACATCCGTCAACTATGACTTTGGACAAATTCTGACGACTGAGCCTCCCGTCAGCTCTGCCTTGCTCGCACAGCAATATAAAGTCCCGAAGCAATGATCAGCAGACCTCCTGCCAGCATCCACAGTGTCGGCAGCTCGTGGAAAAACAGGTAGGCGACCACCGAACCCGAAAGCAGCTGGCTGTAGTGATACTGCGACACCGTAGCGGCCGTCGTATGCTTCAGCGCGACAAACACGCAGATGTTGCCAAGCGCTCCCAGCAACCCCATCACGACCAGCGCCGCAAGCAGCCTGCCGCTCACCGGCACGGCATACACCAGCATGCCGGCAAGCCCGACCGCGGCTGACACCAGCCCCGAAAAGAACGTCATGCTTTCCGCGTGCTCCTGCCGTGAGATAACGCGCGCCCAGACAATCGCGACAGAGAAACACGTGACGCACACCGCGCATGCCGCAAACCCGATCCACTCACTGCCCCCGCTTGAACGCGACGGGTAAACCGCAACCACCACTCCCAGAAACCCCACCACGATCGCACATGCTCTCTGCCAATCGAACCGTTCCTTCAGAAAGACCCGGCCCAGGAGCACAACCAGCATCGGGGAGGTGAACACCAGGATGTAGAACAGAGTCAGCGAAAGGTGGCGAAGCGCAACCACGACACAAAGATTGTTTCCGACATCGAGCATTCCCCGCACCAGCAAACGCTTCGGTCGCTTCGGCCACAACTCTTTCGCCTCGCCCTGCCACCACGCATACGCTGAGATAAACAACGTCATGAAGATGCCGAGAAATCCGACGATCTCGTAGTTCGGCATCGGCGAATGGCCGGCCAGTTTAATCACGCTGTCGCAGAGCACCCAGCAGGTAAATCCAGCAATGGCAAGACCGATGGCCCTGAGTGGATGTGTTGGCGGAATCATCAAAGGGGAAGGCGTCTCCTCCCATCCTCGCACAGCGTTGGGGCTACCCGGAGATATGCTTCACGCGAACTGGGCGAGCAGACACCGCGCCCAACCCGCCACCGCGTCGCACAAACCATCGCCACCGGCTGCCGCATCTTCAAGCACCGCAAGCTGCACCGCGAAGTTACCCACCGTGCTGCTCTCAGGAGAGCCCAGGTGAACCTTCAACCCGGTAGCCTCCGCTGTCAGCCGCTGCAGCAGGGCATTGCGGCTGCCGCCACCCACCACGTAAAGCTTGCGCAGCGTCTTGCCGGAGTTCGCCGCGACTCGCTCCAACACCTGCCGGTAACGATCCGCTAGACCCTCCAGAATCAGCCGCGTCATCAGCGGGGCTCCAGCAGGAGACTCGTCAACTGCAGCGAGCCCACGCGCGATACGCTGAGCGTTGATGCGCGCCGGCATGTCGTCAGGCAGCACAAGATCAGGCTCGTCCACCTCAAGCCCCCCTGCAGGTGCCGTAGCCCGCTCGGCCTGGCCCAGCAGTTCAGTCAGCTCCCACGCCCCGCCAGCCTCGGCCCAGGCCTCCATACACTGCTTCAGAATCCATAGCCCATTCACATTGCGATGAAAGCAGATCCGGTTCCCCACACCACCAAGATTCGTGAACCCATCCCCTCGCGTCGACGGCCAGTTACAGGACTTCTCCAGCACCGTCCCCACCAGCGACCACGTCCCCGAGCTGATGTATGCCCAGTCATCGCCCGTCGCCGGTATCCCCGCAATCGCCGACGCCGTATCGTGGCATGCAGGCGCAATCAACTCCGTGTCACCGAACGCCGGCAGCTTCGCCAGCTCCCCCGACACCTTCCCCAACAGGGTCCCCGGCGGCACCAGCGTCGGCATCGTCGCCATATCGATACCTGCAGCCTCGACAATCTCGTCCGACCACACACGATTGTCGAGTTCCACCATCCCCGTATGGGTCGCGTTGGTGTACTCCGCCACCGGCGCCCCACCCCAGCGCGCCAGCATGTACTCCGGTAGATTCAACCAGCGGCAGCCTGCATCAAGCCCCGCCAGCCTGTCCGCATGCAGCTGATACACCGTGTTCAGCCGCTGCAGCTGCACGCCCGTAAGCTCGCGCAGACGCTCCGTCGATACCCTTGCATGCAGACTAGCCTCGGCCGCAATGCTGCGTTCATCCCGGTAGCAGAAGGGATCTTCAAGCGGCTCGCCATGCGCATCGAGCCGGACATAATCCACCGCCCAGCCATCCACCGCGATCGAACGAATGCCCGCCGGAGCAGCCGCCGCACACAGCCGCAAACCATCCTCAACGCCTTCAACAATCTGCTTGAGCGGCCAGCGCAGCGAGCCATCCGCGTGCCGCACCGGGCCATTCGCAAACCGATGCACCAGCTCCACATGCGGCTGTCCATCCAGCCAACTCAACATGGAGACGCGACAACTCTCCGCTCCCAGATCGACCGCGATCAAGGGACGCGTGTCCCCGGGACAGCAGCTGTCGCTCGCTTGGCTCAACGTAGAAACGCCTCCACCAGCCCGCCATCCACCGGAATCAGGTGGCCCGTCGTGCACGGCGCCTGCGGCCCGGCCAGGTACAGGATCGCCTCCGCGCAATCCTTCGGATCGATCGGCTGATGCGTCAGCGTCCGCTTCGCGTAAAACAACGCAAGCTCATTGCGCAGCCCGTCATCTGTGTTCGCTTCATCGCAGGGTAGGTTGTACTTCTTCAGCGACGCCATCACGCGATCCCGCGGAAACATCGTCGAACCCTTCACCACCGTCGCCGGGCTGATGCCATTCACGCGCACCAGAGGAGCCATACCCACTGCCAGTTCGCGCACCAGGTGGCTCAGCGCCGCCTTGCTCACGTCGTATGCCTCGCTGCCGCGCTTCGACACAACAGCGTTCGCTGAACTCGTCAGCACGATGCTCGCTTTCAGCCCCTGCGCCTTCAGAATCTCCGCAGCCTCATCCGCCAGCAGGAAGTTCGCCGTCACGTTCACTTCAAGCGTGGTTCCCCACATCGCATCCGAGATAATCCCATCCGGCGAAGAGGGAAAGATCGCCGCAGTGTTGATCAGCAGATCGATCCCGCCAAACTGCTTCACCGTCGCGTCAAGCGCCGCCTTGATCGTCTTCCGGTCGCGAATGTCGATGGCCGTGAAGCCGACAGCCTCCTTGCCGATAATCGCTGCAACTTCTTCGGCCACCTTCTGTGCCCCGGCTACATCCCGGTCCGCCACCATCACGTGCGCGCCACGCTGCGCCGCCAGCAGCGCCACCTCGCGGCCAATCCCGCTCCCGCCGCCAACCACCAGCGCAATCTGCCGGCTCAACTGTTTCTCCGCAGGCTGCCGGCGAATCTTCGCCTCTTCAAGCGCCCAGTACTCGATCCGGAACGCTTCGCTCGGAGGCAGCGCCACGTAGTTGTCGAAGACCGTGAACTGGTCGGCCGTCGCTGCCGGTCCAGCCTGCGGAACCTCATCGCAAGTCACCCCGCCGCCCAGCGCGCCCGCACCCTGCATCACGCCGATCGCATTGATATAAAACTCACCCGTAATCCGCGCCTCGGTCTTGTTCTTCCCGAAGCTGAACATTCCCACCCCAGGCAGCAGAACCACCGTCGGGCTCGCATCGCGCTGCGCCGGCGAGTCCGCCAACGCATGCTTCGCGTAATACCCCGCATACTCCGCGCGATACGTCTCCAGCGCCTGCTCAATGAGCTGAGGAATCTCCTTCGCATCGCCCGCCGGATCCCACTTAAGAAACATCGGCCGTATCTTCGTCCGGATAAAGTGATCCGGGCAGCTCGTCCCCAGGTGCGCCAGCTTCTCCGCGTTCGCCGAATTCACAAACTCCAGAACCCCAGGCCCATCGCTGAAGCTCCCGATCCACCTCTGCTTCCGCGACACCGCACCCCTCAGCGCAGGCATCACCTTCGCCGCAATCGCCTCGCGCTCGGCATGCGACGTATGCACCGCGCCCCCAAAGGCCTTGTGCCCCTCGCGCAGCCCGTGCCGTTCGATAAACTGCCCTAGCTGGTCGATGATCGTGATCGTCGACACATAGCACTCGCGCTGCGTCTCGCCCCAGGTAAACAGCCCGTGCCCGCCCAGCACCACGCCATCGCAGCCCGGCGTCTGCTCGACAATCTCCCGCAACATCATCCCCAGCTCAAAACCCGGCCGCTGCCACGGCAGCCACGCCAGCTTATGGCCAAACTCCGTGTTGAACTCTTCCATCTTCTGCTTCCCGTTCGCCGAGGCCGCCAGCGCGATCCCCCAGTCCGGATGAAGGTGGTCCACATGCGCAAACGGCAAAAAACCATGCAGCGGCGTATCGATCGAAGCCGCCGTGGGATTATTCCCAAAGGTCACCAGCGGATAAAGCCCCACCATCAGGTCCTCCTCCGCCACCCCCTTGTACTGCTTCTCCAGCTGCAGCAGTTTGTCCAGATACAGCGTCGCAAACCCCGCCCGCTTGATGCTCCCCAGGTCCCCGCCAGAACCCTTCACCCAAAGCACCTTCTTCGTCGCCCCATCCACCGGGTCAACCTCGTCCAGCTTCGAGCTCGTATTGCCCCCGCCAAAATTCGTAATCCGCAGGTCCGACCCCAGCAGGTTCGAGCGATACCGCAGCGTCTCCGCCGGATCGAGCTTCGCAACCGCCCCCTCATCCCACTTGTCCTCAAGAAAACGCAGCCTGCCCGTCTTGCCTGTGTCAGTCATCCCTGCTCCTGTCCTCTAGCCTCTTCTGATCCGAACCATCTTCGCACATTGCAAATCAATACAGCAATAAATCCCCTATTGAAACATTCACGCGTAGCTCGCCACCGCGCCCGCGTTCTTCGCCCCACGCCTCTCCGCGCACCGAGCCACATACCCACTCGCCCCCAGCTCCTTCAGCGGATTCGCCCCGAGCCCCCGCCTCACCCGCCACTCGCTCACCAGCGGCCGCACATCGGTCCAGAATGCCCCGCGGAAACACTCCTCCGCCTCCACCAGCCGGCACTCATCCTGCAGCCCCGCCAGCTCCTCGCGGTCCACCAGCGCCGCGCGCGCATACAGCTCCTGAGCCGTCACCACGCTCTGCACCATCGCCTCCATCTTGCCCTTCATGTTATGGCTCTGGTCGATCATGTAAGCCACCCCAGCCGTCTGTTCAGCCGGCGCGCTCAGCAGCTCGTGAAAGATGCGGAACACCTGGTACGGATCAATCGACCCAATTGTCAGATCGTCATCCGCATACTTGCGATCGTTGAAGTGGAACCCGCCCAGCGCATCCAGGTGAAGCAGCCACGCCACGATCTGCTCAATATTGGTCCCCAGCGCATGATGCCCCGTATCGACCAGCACCTTCGCCCGAGGCCCCGCAACCCGCGCCAGGTGCAGCGCCATCCCCCAGTCCGCAATATCCGTGTGATAAAACGCCGGCTCGAACGGTTTGTACTCGATCAGCAGCCGCTGGCCCTCGTCGGTCGCCGCGTGCACCTTGGTCAGCACCTCTTCCATCCAGCCGATCCGCCGCCGCATGCTCTGCGCCCCCGGGTAGTTCGACCCGTCTGAGTCCCAGATCGAAATATCCCTTGACCCCAGCGCATGCGCAATCTCCACCGACTCCAGCAGATGGTCGAGCGCCATCCGCCGCACCGCCGCGTCCGGGTTCGACATCGACCCAAACTTGTACTCCTGCGCCTGGAACAGGTTCGGGTTGATCGACCCCGACTTCACCCCATGCTGCTCTTCAAGCCCGCGGATCTTCCCCACATCCTTCACGCCCCCGGGCAGGTCCCAAAGCACATGCAGCGCCACCGTGGGACTCGCCCCGGTCAGCCTGTGCACCTCGCCCGCATCGGCAAACTTCTCCTCGATCGTCGTCGCCGCCGCCGGCTGAACAAACTTCCCGAACCGCGTCCCCGTATTAGCGAAGCCCCAAGAGGGAATTTCGATCCTGAATGCGTCCAGTGCCGCGAAAACCCGTTCCGCCGCCTGTGCCGAGGGTCCATTGCCGTTATTCATGGTCTTCTCCTGTACTGCTCTACTCCACCAGCAAAATATGTAGAAACCTTGGCCCGTGCACGCCCTTGATTCGTGTCATTTCGATATCCGCCGTCGCCGACGGCCCGGAAACAAACGTCGTCGGCAGCCCAGGCGTAGCCCTTAGCCGGTCCATCGCCTCAGGAACCGTCGCCACAACGGTCCCAACTTCAACCAGGCAAAGATGGAAGTCCGGCACCAGCGTTGCCGCACGCCGTCCCTGCCCGGCAACTCCCTGCAGCACCAGCGTGCCCGTCTCCGCAATCGCAAGCGTAGCCTGCGTCAACACCGCGCCAAACCCATCCAGCTCGCGCGGACTGAACCCCGCATCCACGGTGATTCCGTGCTTCGCGGGCAGCAGTTCCGGTGCAATCCCGGCCGGCATCACCACCCTCGAACCAACCCGTGAAGCAAGCACACGCCCTACCGCCTCCGCGCACCCAGCGCGTCCCACTCGCTCCACCACAGCGTCATAATCCCGCAGCCGGTCCTCCAGCAGCTCCAGTACCTCGTCGTTCCCGACATGCGAAGCACGCGAGTACTCCCGCGGAATCCCCGCCCACGCCGCCTGAGCCTCGTCCGAACCTGTCTCTCTTCCAATCGCCACGCGTATCCGGCCCAGCACCGCAGCCCTCGCTTCAGGAGCCATCGCCGCCAACCTTCCCGCGCAGCTCAAACCACTCGCGAAAGCTTTGCTTCGGCATCGCCCGCAGGTCCCGCACCGAAGTCCATCCCCCCAATAGCCCCGGCAGCCAGCTCACCCAGCGTTCGCCTTCGCCATCCCGGTGCGTCAGCGGACTCTCTGCCAATCGCCCCAGCCGCTGCGCTGCCCGGAACCGCCGCTCGCTCAGAAATACCTGCCCGATCGCACGCATGGCCATTCCCTCCGGGCTCGTCAAAATCCCCAATCCGGCCGTCTTCTTCTTCACCACCCGGTTCCGCAGGTGCACCAGCACCTCGGGAATATTGATCTTGACCGGGCAAACCTCGTAGCACGCCCCGCACAGCGAGCTCGCATACGGCAGGCTCTCCGCATGCTCCATCTTCATCAGCTGCGGCGTCAGGATCGCACCGATCGGACCCGCGTAAACGCTTCCATACGCATGGCCGCCGGTCTCCCGGTACACCGGGCATGCATTCTGGCACGCCCCGCACCGGATACAGTGCAGCGTCTGCCGCCCCGCCTCGTCCGCCAGCACGTCAGTCCGCCCGTTATCGAGCAAAATCACGTGAAACGCTTCCGGCCCGTCGCCCGCCGTCACCCCCGTCCAGATCGAGTTGTATGGATTCATCCGCTCGCCCGTCGCGCTCCGCGGCAGCACCTGCAGCATCACCTCCAGGTCCTCGTAGCGCGGCAGCACCTTGTCGATCCCGGCAACCGTAATCAGCGTCTTCGCCAGCGTCAGGCACATCCGACCGTTGCCCTCGCTCTCCACCACGCAGACCCCGCCCGTCTCCGCAATCAGGAAGTTCGCCCCACTGACCGCAGTCTCCACCGAAAGAAACTTCTCCCGCAGGAATCTCCGCGCCGCATCCGCCAGGTCCTGCGGAGACTCGCCCAGATCCGGCAAATTCATCTCGCGCCGGAAGATCTCGCGAATCTGCTGGCGATTCTTGTGCAGCGCCGGCACGACAATGTGAGAAGGCTGATCCTTACCCAGTTGAATGATCAGCTCCGCCAGATCCGTCTCGATCGGATGAATCCCCGCCGATTCCAGCGCCTCATTCAGCCGGATCTCCTCTGTAGTCATCGACTTGATCTTGATCACTTCCCGCTGGCCCGCTCGCGCAGCGGACTCCTTCGCCAGCGCCACCACAATCTGCTGCGCCTCGGCCGCATCCCGCGCCCAGTGCACTGTCCCGCCCGCCCGCGTGCAGTTCACCTCAAACTCCGTAAGGTACGCGTCCAGATACCGCATCGTGTGCTCGCGGATCTGCCGGCCAGACTCCCGCAGAGCCTGCCAGTCGCCCATCTCCTCGACCACCTTCGCCCGCTTGCCCTGGATCACACCCGTCGCATGCCGCACATTCTTGCGGACTTGAGAGTCGCCCAGCACCCTCAACGCTGCAACAGGAAAAGCCGGTGCCGTCCGTGGATCGAGACCGCTCATGCCCCCACCTCTTCGCCAGCTCTGCTGCTGGCTTCTTCGCTGGCCAGGATCTGCGCCAGGTGAACCGTCCTTACACCCGTCTGCTGGCGATGCAGCGCGCCTGCAATATGCATAAGACAGCTGTTATCGCAGGCCGTACAGGCCTCCGCATGCGTATTCAGCACCGCGTTGGTCTTCTCCGACAGCAGCGCGCTCGAAACCCCCGCATTCTTCACCGCGAACGTCCCGCCAAAACCGCAGCACCGCTCTACATCCTCCAGCTTCACCAGGTCGATCCCGCGCACCGCCCGCAGCAGGCTCTCCGGTCCGTCGCCCAGCCCCAGGCTGCGCAGTCCATGGCAGCTCGCGTGATATGTCACACGATGCGGATAATAGGCGCCAACGTCTGTCAGCCCCAGCTTCTTCGTCAAAAACTCCGAAAACTCCCACACCCGCGGCAGCAGCGAAGCCACCTCGGCCAGCAGCCCGGCATGCTTCCCATCCTTTTCCAACTCCGCCGCCATCAGCGGGTAATGCTCGCGCATCATCGCCACGCAGCTCGAAGACGGAACCACCACCGCCTCGGCTCCGCGAAATTGGGCAACAAAACGCGTCAGCAAAGGCATCGCCTCCGCCTGGTACCCCGTGTTGTAATGCATCTGGCCGCAGCACGTCTGACCCGCAGGGAACTCGACCGTATGGCCCAGCCGCTCAAGCACACGGACCACTGCCTTGCCCGTCTCGGGAAAAAGCGTGTCGTTATAGCAGGTGATAAAAAGCGCGACTCTCAGGGGGAACCCTCCACCAACGCAAGCATAATCCAGTCACCTCAGTCTTGGCGATTCAATAGAGATTCTGTTTCCCAAATGTAATTACAATCCAGTACATTCAATCTGCACTGCAAACCGGCAACTGAACGGCGGCGACATCAAGTGGGAACCAACCCCTTTATTGGCATCATCTATCACTGGATCGGGGGCTTCGCCTCCGCCACCAACTTCATCCCGTTCCGCGGAATCAAGCGCTGGTCCTTCGAAATCTACTGGATCGTCCAGGGTGTCGCCGCCTGGATCGTCGCCCCGCTCGTCATGGCTTCGCTCTTCGTCCCACACCTCTTCCGCATCCTCGGCGCGGCCCCGCACAACGCCATCGGCTATGCGCTGCTCTTTGGAATCCTCTGGGGAATCGGCGGCCTCACCTTCGGACTCTCCGTTCGCTACCTCGGCATCGCTCTCGGTTACGCCATCGCCCTCGGTCTCTGCACCGCCTTCGGAACCCTCATCCCGCCCGTCTACTCCGGTGCAATCAAAACCATCGTCCACGAGCACTCCGGACAGGTCATCCTCCTCGGCATCGCCGTCTGCCTCTTCGCCGTCGCCGTCAATGGCTTCGCCGGCTGGTCGAAAGAGCGCGAAGTCACGCCCAAAGAAAAAATCGAGGCCGGCGAGTCCGAGTTCTCGCTCGGCCGCGGCCTCCTCGTCGCCGTCTTCGCCGGCATCATGAGCTCCTTCTTCGCTTTCGGCCTCGCCGCCGGTGCACCCATCGCCGCTATTGCCAAGGCCTCATTGCTCGCCGAAGGTCACTGGGATCTCTTCCAGAACCTCCCCGTTCTCGTCGTCGTCCTCTGGGGTGGATTCATGACCAACTTCGTCTGGTCGGTCATCCTCATTGCCCGCAACCATTCCGTCGGCCAGTTCGCCGGTGAGCCCGGCAACAATCCCATGCGCGCCGGCACCCTCTCCGGCGACACCCTCGCCGATGTCGACCCCGTCTTCCTCGGCCTGCGCATCACCCGCGACGTCCTCGCGAAAAACTACCTCTTCGCCGCCATGGCCGGCGTCATCTGGTACTTCCAGTTCTTCTTCTACTCCCTCGGCCAGACCAAAATGGGTAAGTACGACTTCTCCTCGTGGACCCTCCATATGGCCTCCATCATCATCTTCGCCACCCTCTGGGGCCTCGCCCTCAAGGAATGGAAGGGCACCAGCTTCCGCACCAAATCGCTCGTCACCGCGGGCCTCACCCTGCTCATCGCCTCCACCCTCATCGTCGGCTACGGCAACTATCTCAAGAGCCAGGAAGACGCCCAGCCGGCAGCCGCCCAGCTCTCCACCCGGAAATAAGTGGCTGCCCCAAAAGTAGTGCAGTTAAGAGGTCCAGAAAGTCCCGTGGAAGTCCAGACTTCAAGTCTCTATTTTGAATCAGCCTGACCCAAGACGTTTCTGCTGAGCGGCAGATCGGCCTGCCCCAGGTTCAGGCCAGCCCAGAGGAGTTTGGCCCAGGCATCTTCGGCGATGATGCGCGGGGTTGGGAGAACGCAGCAACGCAAGCGAACGCGAGGAGCGAAGGGTCAGCCTCGGATCGAACCGGCGCGGAACGAGTTCCCAGAGCAGCAGATCGGTGAAGAAGCAGCGTAACGAGCTCAGGTGGCCGAGCCTGGAAGAGATGCTGAGGAGCCGGTCCGGGTAGCTTCTTTGGTGATCGTCGACGAACTCTCCTACCCGCAGAACTCCCGTGGCAGCCACATATTCGGCAGCAAGCTGTCGAGTCCACTGGTCCGGCCTCGACACCTCCGGATGCTTCGACTTCAAGCAGCGGCCCACCACGCGAAGCCGACACCGCACGCTCCGGTTCGTGCTTGGTCGCAACGTCGAGGTCTCATACCAGCGCGTGCACCACGACAGCCATTCCGGATCGATGCTTGTGAAGTCTACGCATCGTCTCGCCTTGGACGAGACGTTTGGGGTGAGAGGAACGGACAAGATGCTAAGCGCGACGAAGGCATGGGACAGCATGAAGGTCGCCTGCTTCAAGCCGTAAGCGCATTCCTGGTTGCGCAGATGTTCCAGCGATCTGGTCGTCAGAGCTGTAAGCTCAGCACTGCCATTGACCAGGAACAGCTCGCACAGGGCATTCTGCACCTCCAGGTGGAAGTAACCCGTGTAGCCCAGGCATTTCAGTTCAGCATGCACCCTGCCGATCGAGCGATCCACCGCTTCGGGACCGAAGATCTTGTTCGCCAGCGAACGACGACGCAAGATACGGCGATCCTGGTTGCGCAGCCCGGGCAGATCGACCGCGCAGAGCAGGGCGGCATGGCAAGCACATGCTGCAGGGTGTTTGCCGTCGTCCGCACCCCTTTGGAACGACGGTACACACTGGTCCAACCCTCCTCCTTCCAGACCCAGAACACGGTTCCGGTCTCGTGCATCTCCACCACCAGATGACGTAGCAGGGAGTGCTGCGACTGCTGCGCCTCCGTCAGGCGAAGACAAGCCTTCAACGGTTCCAGAAGACGGGCAAGAGGGCCACAGAGACGCAGGTGCAGTGAGTCTCCCGCAGCCACGGCGGCGAGGCGTTCCCGCTACCGCTCCGTGAACTCCGGTGTGCGGTCGAAGCGGCTTACGTCGAGCCGACGGAGGAACTCGCATGGTTGTGCAGCTCAGGCATAAGTCCTCCGTTCCGAGCAGGGGATGTCGAAGTGCAGGAAGGCTGCCCACCGTTCTGGCAAGAGCTTCCGTGAGATCGTGTGCGCTCAGGTGGATGTAGATCAGCGTCGATTGAAGCACGCGATGACCGGCAAGGGCTGCGATGTGTTGCATATCGAGCCCTGCCCGCGCAAGGTCCGTCAGGCGCAGATGTCGCATCGTATGCGTCGTCAGGCGCAGCAGCTCGCTGCACACCGCCATGCGTTCGACGACCTTGGTCCAGGTGTAGGAAGTGATCGGCAATGTCCGGTTCCTCGGAGATTCCGAGAGGAACCCGGTATTTGGATCGCAACGCATGGTCCGCCGGCGATTGAGGTACCGATGCAGCAGAGCCGAAGTCGCAGCGAGTAAGGCACCACTTTGCCACTGCGATTCTTCGTCGTCTCGACTCGAACGGTCAGGAGCATTGAGGTGGAGAACCCCTTGAAGTCCGCCAGGATACTGGCGAAGAACGGCACCAGACCCCAGCGCATCATCACCAGATCGCCCGTCTCGCGGTTGTTCCGCAGGCTCGGAGGGAATATCGTCGGAGCGATGTTGTAGTTCGGCGCAAGCGGCTCCTCAAAGACCGTCGCCGCGCAGCTCCTCGCAATCTCCTGCTTCTGTCTCCGGTTGTAGTAGCGGCCGCACATGCTCCCGATCCTAAACCGGTCGTATCATCCAAGGTTGAGAGAGCCCATGCCGAACCGCCTCAACCGACGCACCTTCCTGGAACTCGCCGCCGCAGCCTCACCCTTCGCCCTCCGCTCCGCAGCCTGGGCCGCGCCGCCGGCCGAAGCCCCGCTCGCCGAGTTCGGCTATGAGCAGGTCCGTGTCACTGGCGGCCTTCAGGCCGCCCAGCGCGATAACGTTACGTCGGTGCTGATGGGCCTAGACGAGGACAGCCTCCTCAAGCCCTTCCGCGCCATGGCCGGCAAACCCGCGCCCGGAGTCTCGCTCGGCGGCTGGTACGAGTGGCTCCCCGACTACGACTTCCACCACGGCGAAGCCGGCCTCGCACCCGCCTCCACCTTCGGCCAGTGGACCTCCGCCCTCTCCCGCCTCTACGCCGCCAGCCGCTTCGCCACCCCGGCCCCGCCGCTCCAGGCCCGCGTCCTCCGGCTCCACGCCCTGCTCGCCGAGGCCATCTCGCCCGCCTACTTCGCCCAGACCCGCTTCGCCGGCTACTCCCTGGACAAGCTGGTCTGCGGCCTCATCGACGCCCACCAGTTCGCCGCCGATCCCGCCGCCTTGACCACCCTCGACCAGGTCGCCACGGCCGCCGAGCCGTCGCTCCCCGGCCACGCGGTCGACCGCGAGACCCAGTGGAAGCTGGGCGCGGATATCTCCTGGATGTGGGACGAGACGTACACCCTGCCCGAGAACCTCTACCTCGCCGCACAACGCGGAGCCGGCCCTCGCTACAGCCGCATGGCCCAGGCCTACCTCGATGACAAGAGCTGGTTCGAGCCGCTCTCTCGCGGTGTCAATGTCCTCGCTGACCACCACGCCTACAGCTACGTCAACTCGCTCAACTCGGCCATGCAGGCGTATCTGACCGGCGGCAGCGAAATGCACCTCCGTGCGGCGCAGAATGGCTTCGACTTCCTTGCGGAACAGAGCTTCGCCACCGGCGGCTGGGGACCGGACGAGGCGCTGCGCAAACCCGGCTCCCCCGACCTAGCGAAGTCACTCGCCGCCTCGCACAACGCCTTTGAGACACCCTGCGGCTCCTATGCCCACATGAAGCTGACACGCTACCTGCTGCGTGCCACACGCGACGGCCGCTACGGCGACTCGATGGAGCGCATTCTGCACAACACGATCCTGGGCGTGCTGCCGCTCGAGCCCGATGGCCGCAGCTTCTATAACTCCGACTACAACTTCATGGCGCAGCGCGTCTACTCGGTCCACCGCTGGCCCTGCTGCTCCGGCACCCTGCCCCAGGTCGTCGCGGACTACGGCATCAACACCTACCTGCAGGCGCCAGGCGAGATCTGGATCAACCTCTACCAGCCATCGCAACTCCATGCGGCCGTGAGCGGCCAGCCGGTCAGCCTCACCCAGAACAGCACCTATCCCGATGACGAGACCATCCACCTCAGCATCTCGCCAGCCAGGCCCACGGCCTTCACGCTCCGTCTTCGCATCCCCGCATGGGCTGGATCGGGTGCGGGACTGCTGGTGAACGGCACCTCGACCCCCATCAGTATCTCGCGCGGCTTCACCGCCATCAACCGCACCTGGCGCACCGGAGACAGCCTCGCACTCACTCTGCCCATGCCGCTGCGACTGGAGCCCTTGCCGGCCAACGGCGGTCCGCCGCAGACCAGCACCGTGGCCGTTATGCGAGGACCTACCGTGCTGTTCCCCATCCGCACCCTCAACGAGTCCGGCCCGCTCACCCTTGCCCGCGACGCCCTGCTCAACGCAAAGCAAACGGGCCCACGGGAGTGGACGATCGCCACTCCCGCAGGCACGCGTGTGATGGTGCCGTTCCCCGAGATCGGCGACCGGCTCTACTCCACCTACGTCCAGCTTGGCTAGGCCTCGAGCGTTACGTGCTTAGCGGCCAACTGCGCCTTGACGACCAGCTCTGCCGCCAGCAGGCACTGCGCCTGGTCCTGCGCCGTGTGCGTCCGGTTCACCACGTCCGAGACAAACTGCGCCCCGAAGGGAAGCGCCACGTTATTGCAATCGATGTAGCGCTGCTGCTTCTGGTCGACCAGGAAGAGGTTATTGCCATCCTTCTTCACAGCGACGTCAACGTACTTGCGCACCTCAATGTAGCCCATGGTGCCAAGAATGAACAGGCGGCCGTCGCCCCATGTGCCCAGCCCGTCCGGAGTAAACCAGTCCAGCCGCACGTAGCCAAAGCCGCGGTTGCCGCGCAGCACCATGTCGCCGAAGTCCTGGAATCGCGGGTGCTGAGGATGCCCAACGTTGGCGACCTGCGATTCCACGACCTCTGCCTCAGTCGAGCCCGTGTAGAACAGGAACTGGTCGACCTGGTGTGAGCCGATGTCGGTCAGGATGCCGCCGTACAGCTCCGGCTCCCAGAACCAGTCGGGTCGGCCGCCACTGCCACCCGCTACTCCGCCCGCCCCCTGCACCACCTGGTGAGGAGCGATGTTGATCGTCTGCAGCACCCGTCCGATCGCACCCTGCTTGATCAACTCGCCGGCGGCCACGGCAGCCTTTACCTCGAGCCGCTCGCTGTACATGATGCCGTAGATCCGCTTCGTCTCAGCGATCGTCTTGCGCACCTCGGCAAGCTGTTCAAGCGTCGTGATGCCGGGCTTGTCGCTCAGGTAATCCTTGCCCGCCTTCATCACGCGCACACCAAGCGCTGCTCGCTGGCTTGCAATCTTCGAGCTCAGCACAAGCTGGATCGATGGATCATTGATGATCTCTTCTTCGCTCGCAACCATCTTCACGTCGGGAAAGCGCTTGCGAAAGTTGGCTAGCTTGTCGGGCTCAGCCCCGTACGCAGCCACCAGGACTCCGCCACCGCGCTGGATCGCCCCAAGCATGCCGTAGATGTGGTCGTGGCTCATGCCGCATATTGCGAACTTGATAGTCTGGGCCGGCGCCGGCTCCTGGCCAAACCAGGCAGACTCGTATGAGACAGGCTTCTCACTGGCCCCCAAACTGAGAGGCACGGCAGTACTCATCCCTGCCGCACTCATGGTCTTTAGAAACAGTCGACGATCCATACCGCTATTCACCACGCTTTTCTCCTGTCAGTCAAAAAAGCCCGTATCGTGGGACGCACCACTCGGCCTGCAGCGCGTTCGAAGATCAATGCAGAACGGCGTTCATTCTACCCGCCCAAGCGTACGCCCGGCATGCCAAACTGCTAAGCTCAGGCGAGACAATGAGTCCCCACCTCCGAGCCCAGGCACTGCGCATTCCAGGTCACCTGCGCTGGTGCTCGAAGCGCAGCATCATCCGCCTCTGGACATTGCTCGCCATCCTGTCGTTCTCTCTGAGCCCTCCAGCCTTCACGCAGGAGATCAGCATGAGTCCAACGCGGCCCACCATCTCCAACAGCGCCACCATTCAGAGCAAGGGTGTGCTGCAGGTTGAGGCCGGTTACGACGCTTATCCACGAAGCGTGCCCGGCAATCAGCAGACGCTTGCGACGCTCTTCACCTACGCGCCGCTCGACCGGCTCAGGCTGGATTTTGGCTGGTCTCCTTACGCCCATCAACAGATGGACAAGGACATCGTCAATAGTGTGAGCACCCTGCAGATTGGTGGCAAGGTGGAGCTCCGGCGCGAGCAGTACCACCATCCGCTGCCTGGCATTTCGGTTCAATACGAGGCTGAGCTGCCCACTGCGTCCGAGCAGGCCCTTCAGGGCTACGGACAGCAGTTCATTGTCCTCATGAACCATCATTACGGTCACAGTGGGGACCTCGATGTGATTCTCAATGGGTCAAGTGTCCAGTCCGATTGTGAAAACAGCACGGGGTGCCGTTACGGAGGGCAGCATGCGATGGCAGTGAGCTATCACGTGCAGAAAGAAACGCGTCTCTACGCTGAGCTCTTTGGCCAGAACAATTCACAATCGAACACCCCGCCTGGAACCTATGCCTTCTTCGGCTTTTATCACCAGGTGAACGACTCCTTCGGGTTCGATGGCGGAGTGCGTTTTGGTATAAGCGACCACTCAGCCAGTCTGGGAACTACGGCTGGTCTCGTGTTCGGCAAGCGACTCCGTGGGGACGCAGGGCCAAAGCACCTTCGGCCTCAATAATCGGCTTCGGCGATTCGACCATCACGCATGCTGTGGGCTAGCATGGTTCGCTAACGAGGACCTTCGCCCGATGCCTTCACGACGCACGTTTCTCAAGACCTCCTCCGCCGCCGCCGCGACGCTTGCGCTGACCGCCCGTAGCTACTCGCAGGTGATGGGCGCCAATGACCGCCTGAACTTTGCAACCATCGGCCTCAACAGCCGCGCCTACGCTCACCTGTCTGCTTTGAAAGCGAACCGCGCCGCAGCGCGGCTTTCGCATGTCTGTGACGTGGATGCGAAGATCCTGGCGAAGTTTGCCAACGCGGCCCAGCATGATCTTGGCGACGCACCGGCGACACATCGCGACTTTCGCGAGGTCTTGGCGCTGAAGGAAGTGGATGCCGTTTCGATTGCGACTCCCGATCACTGGCACACCCCGATGGCTATCTCCGCGCTCCAGGCCGGGAAACACGTTTATGTCGAGAAGCCCTGTAGCCACAACCCCGCAGAAGGCGTGATGCTGGTTGCGGCACAGCAAAAGACGGGAAAGCTCGCCCAGATGGGCAATCAGCAGCGCTCGTCCCCCCACACGATCGAGATCGTCGATAAGATTCACAATGGTCTGATCGGCCGTGCCTACGCAGCGAACTGCTGGTACGCAAACACGCGCAAGTCGATCGGCTTCGGCAAGCCGGCTCCGGTGCCCGCTGACTTCGACTGGGAACTCTGGCAGGGTCCCGTCCCTCGCCGTCCCTACACCGACAACATCCAGCCCTATAACTGGCACTGGTTCCGCATCTACGGCACCGGCGAGACGCTCAACAACGGTACGCACGAGGTGGATGTATGCCGCTGGGCGCTCGGGGTGGACATGCCAGAGCGCATCTCCGCCAATGGTGGCCGTTACGCGTGGAAGGACGACTGGCAGTTCTACGACACGCTCAACACCAGCTTCGAGTACCCCGAACACCTCATCACGTGGCAGGGAAACAGCTGCTCCGGAATGAAGTTCTACAATCGTGATCGTGGGTCCGTGATCTGGGGCACCAAGGGCTCGGTCATCGTCGACCGCGATGGGTATGAAGTCTTCGATCTGGGCGGAAAGAAGCTCAATGAGTTCAAAGTTGGCTCAACCACAAGTTCTTCCGACCTCACCGGCCGAGACAGCATGACCGACGCTCACTTCGCCAACCTCATCGCCGGCGTCCGCAGCGGGCAAAAGCTCAACGCGCCGGTCGCCGAGGGCAATGTCGCGGTTACCATGCTGCAACTCTCGAACGTGGCCTGGATCGTCGAGCGTGAACTGCACCTCGATGTGAACGCCGGAGGAAAGGTCAAAGACGATCTCGAAGCCATGAAGATGTGGACCCGGGATTACGAGCCGGGCTGGGCACCAAAGGTCTAGCAGGCCAAAGCGAAGCTTGGTCTACACAAAGGTGATGCGCATTTCTACAACCGCATCAAACGCCCGCGGGCAGGTCACACTTTTCCGTTGTCTCTCTGAGAGGAAGCTCAATGAACCGCCGCACTCTTCTTCGCTCCTCCGCTCTCGGCGTTGTCGCTTTGCCGCTCAGCCGCCTCGCCTTCGCCGCGCCGAATTCAACAAGGATACGCCTCGGCCTGGCCAGCTACACCTTCCGCAATTTCAGCCGCGCCCAGCTGATCGACTTCATGAAGCAGCTCGACCTCACCGACCTCAACGCCAAGGACGTGAAAGATCATCTGCCGGCAGATGCGGCAGGTGAGTCCGCAGCGCTGACAGATTATGCTGCTGCCGGCATCAAGCTCCACGCGGTTGGTACCGTCTCCTTCGCCAAGCCGGATGAAGCAGACATCCGCGCCAAATTTGAATACGCGAAACGTGCCGGAGTGCCTGTGATCGTCGCCGGCGATCCCAATGACCAGACCCTTCCCATGCTCGATCGCATGGTGAAGGAATACGACATACGCGTCGCCATCCACAATCATGGACCCGAGGACAAGCGCTGGCACTCGCCGCTCGACGTGCTTGCCGCGGTCAAGGGACTGGACCTGCGCATCGGCTGCTGCATCGATATCGGCCACGCCGCACGCGCAGGTGCCGACGTCCCCGCGGCCATTCGCCAGGTGGGCGCTCGGCTGCACAACATGCACTTCAAAGACCTCGCCGACATCACCAGCAAGGAAAGCCAGGTCGCGGTTGGCGCAGGGAAGCTGCCGATCGCCGAAATCTTCAAAGCGCTCGAGGACATTCACTATCCCGGCTACGTCGATCTCGAGTATGAAATACACCCCGACGACCCGTTGCCCGGCGTGAAGGAGAGCTTCGATTCCATGCGCCGCACCCTGGCCTCCATGCCAGCACACGCCTGATGAGCAGGCCGACCCGACACCTTATACTTTATGCAGTGCGAAAAGCCGCCAGTTCACATCCAAGGGCTTAGCGTGGCTTCCGCCTGCTTTGAAGAAGGTGCTTCCAACCGATGGCTACAACGGCCCCATATCAATCCGCAAGTAAACGCGGCCTGCTCATTCACGACACGCTCTTCTTCCTTGCGCTTCTTGCCATCTCGATCGCCCTCTTCGGCGTGACCCTCTTCCTCTTCCGCTCCTTTGAGGGGCATCGCGAAGATCTTGCCGTGCGATGGTCCGCTCGTGGACGCACCGCGCTCCAGCAAAACCGTCCCGAAGAGGCCGTTGGCGCCCTGCGCACAGCCCTCAACTACGCTCCGGATGATCGAGAAGATCAGCTTCTCCTGGCCCAGGCCCTTGCCCGAGCCGGCCACCGCGAAGAGGCGACGAACTACTTCCTCGCGCTCTGGGATGCCCGTCCCGGTGACGGCTTCATCAATCTGCAGCTGGCGCGCCTGGCCCGCGCGCGTGGCGATAACTCCGCGGCAGAGGATTACTACCGTGCCTCGATTTATGGAAGCTGGGAAGGAGACGCCGTCCTGCGCCGCCGCTTGGGACGTCTCGAACTGGTTGACTTCCTGATTGAACTCCACAAGAACGCCGAGGCGCGCAACGAGCTCTTCACGATTGCCGGAAATGCCCCGTCAGACGTCTCGCTCAACGAGACGGTCGCCCAAAAGCTGGCGCTGGCCGGCTATCTCCCGGATGCCCTCACCTTCTACCAAAAAGCCTCCGAAGCAGCACCGCATGAGCGCGAGCCATTGGAACTCGCTGGTCGCACCGCCTATGAACTTGGAGAATACGCAACCGCAGCCAAGCTTCTTGACCGTGCGGGTGACATCAAGCCAAAGCCAGGGGAGCCTGAAAGCAACACGGCTGCCCTGGAAGCAAACGCACGGCGCATCCAGCAACTCACCTTGACGCGCGACCAGCCTGCACGCGAACGTGCCGACCACATACTCGCCGCATCGAAGATTGCGCAGAACCGCCTCCGTGCCTGTGTCACGCAGGTCGGCCTCTCCCCGGCGGCCGCTTCCGTCATCAGTAGTCTGAATGCCGGTTGGACCCTTGCGCTGGCTGGTTCCAAGGTAAACCGTCGAGCGCTGCTCGATAACGCTGATGCCCAGGACACATGGACCCAGCTTGTCTACCAGACCGAACAGCAGACCGCCCAGGTCTGCGGCCAACCGTCGGGCGATGACGCCCTCCTCCTCCGTCTCGCTAACGCCTCCAGCGGCGGAAAGGACCAGCCTCAAAATGGCAAGTAACCCGCTCACCGCCGATACCGCCGCAACCACACAAACAATCGCCGGCTCGCCCCTGGGGCCAAATCCGGAGATCTCCGCACCCGCACGGGAAGAACGACTGTTTCTTCTCCTTTCGATCTTCATCGGGATCATCTCGGGCCTGCTCGTGGTCTCGTTCCGCATGGCGATCGAGTGGATGACCGTTCTGCTGCAAGGCTCCGCACCCGCTCCTCATCAGCCCCGGCTCATTCTTGTACCCGTGTGTGCGGGTCTGGTCATTGCGGTGCTTACCCGGTTCGTCTTCCCCGCCGTTCGCGGTTCCGGCGTAAACCAGACCAAGGCCGCACTCTACATCCACAACGGTTACATCTCCACCCGCACCATGATCGGCAAGTTCCTGCTCTGCGCGCTTGCCATCGGGAGCGGCTTCTCGACCGGGCCTGAAGATCCTTCGCTGCAAATTGGAGCCGCATGTGCTTCTCTCATCAGCCGGCGTATCGGCTTGTCGCGGGAGAAGCTGCGCATTTTCGCGCCCGTCGGTGCCGCAGCGGGTCTGGCTGCGGCCTTCAATGCGCCTATTTCTGCGATTTTGTTCGTAATCGAGGAGGTGATCGGCCAGTGGACTGCCGGCGTTCTCGGATCGATCGTGCTGGCGGCAGTTTCCGCTGTTGTAGTGGCGCGCTGGTTCTGGGGTTCGCAGCCCATGTTCCGCATCCCCTCGATTGCACTACGAGATCCACGCGAACTGCTGGCTTATGCGGTGCTGGGCTTGGTAGGTGGAATTGCCTCTCTCATCTTTGCCAAGGCACTTGGCTACCTGAGACCTTTGCTGCGCCGGCAAGCCCAATGGAATGTTATGCTTCAGCCCGCAGCCGCAGGATTCCTGGTGGGCTGTATCGGGTACTTCGGGCTGCCGGAGGTGATGGGCGCGGGGTATGCCGGCATCGATCAGGCGATGCATGCGCAGTTCACCTTCAAGGTGCTTTTACTGCTTGCGGCTTTTAAAATTATTGCGACTACTTTTTCTTTTTCAAGCGGCAGTCCGGGAGGTGTTTTCGCGCCGACTCTGTTCGTCGGAGCCATGCTGGGAGCGGCGATCGGGTCGTTTGAGAAGCACTACTTTCCTACCCTCACGGGGTCTATCGGGTCTTACGCGCTGGTGGGCATGGGAGTACTGTTTGCGGCCTTCCTGCGAGCGCCTCTCACCTCGGTTTTCATGATTTTGGAGGTAAGTGGCAATTATTCGATCATTCTGCCGGTCATTCTGGCGAATACGATCGCTTATCTCTTCGCGCGGGTGTTGCAGCCGGTTCCCATCTTCGAACTCTTCACCCACCAGGACGGTCTCTACCTGCCTTCGATGGAAGAGCAGCGCGAGGAGTCGGAATTGCACTTTGAGGATGCACTGCTGCCGGTCAATGTTCCCATTCTGCAGGGAAGCCAGCCGCTCTGGAATACCAAATCGGTATTGGATCAGGACGATAACTCCAATGATGTCAACGCTTTGCTGATCCAGTGCAAGGACGGGCTATGGTATGCAGCGCGGCACTCGGAGCTGACGGACCTGGTTGCGAAGCTGACTGCCGAAGATCAACCCGAGGCTCAGACCACACTCGAAGAACGTCTGGGAGCGGAGAGGTGTCCGTTGATCTTTCCCGACCAGCCGCTGTCTTTTGCGCTGCCTTATTTCCGGCGCTGGCCGCTTGTTCCGATCTCGAATCGGGCCACACGAGGCGCACTTGAGGGTGTTCTGTCACTCGAAGACGTGCTGAAACGGTATCAAAAACAGTGATTTTTCGAGTGCGTTTGGGGGTGAAAAGCGGGTTTTCAGCGCGCGTTCGGCAAGCTTCAAATCCCCCAGAAAAATCTTGAGAACCGCGCCCACTTTTTGCTAACTAATCATCTAGTACCTTCGTCAGATGACTCGAAGACGATGCCGCCGAAACGTTCCATCACGCTGACCCCCGCCGAGCTGAGGCTGATGCGCGTCCTTTGGGTGCGCGGCGAGTCGGCCGTGGCAGACCTGGTGACCCAGGTCGAAACCCTGGCCTATACTTCCGTCCTGACCACGATCCGTGTGCTCGAGACGAAGGGGTATGTCACGCACCGGCAGGAGGGGCGCGCGTTTCTCTACTCAGCAAATGTCGCCGAGCACGAGGCCAGCCGGTCCGAGGTGCGGCATGTACTCGAGCGCTTCTTCGGCAACTCGCGCGAGCGTTTGCTGCTTTCGCTTCTGGGTGACTCCGATCTTGATCCTGAAGAACTGAAGCGGCTGAAGCAGGCGATCGCTGACACCCCGGACGACGCTCCGGCTGAAGTGGAGGAGCCCGCACGATGACTCCACTGACTCATCTTTCCTCCGCCGCAGCGAGCGCGTTGTTGTCCGCTATCTGGCAGGGGACGGTTCTTGCCGCAGTCGTCGCGCTGGTTCTCCGGCTTCTGCCTGCGATCCCGGCTGCGATCCGGTCGGCCATCTGGACAGCGGTCTTCGTGATTGTACTTGGGCTCCACTTCGTTCCCGCGACGCAGGGTGCGAACGCGGGCGCTGGCCACGTGGTCCATCTCGCCAGCGGGTGGAGCATCGCCCTGGCGGGCATATGGCTTTGTTTCTCACTCTTCCGCGCGGCTGAATTCACGCTGAGCGCGGCGAGACTGGCGCAGATTGCGCGCCGGGCCACTCCGATTGACCTACCGCTTGTCCCGGCAGGCTCGCGCAGCTACAAGATCTGCACTTCGCCCGATGTGGACCGGCCAAGTGTGCTGGGCTTCTGGTCCCCGCGCATCCTGCTTCCTGCGGGGCTGCTCGAAGCGCTCACCCCGGCCGAGCTTGAGCAGGTGCTGTTGCACGAGACCGAGCATTTGCGGCGGTCCGACGACTGGACGAACCTGGTGCAGAAGCTTGCGTTGGTGGTTTTCCCGCTGAACCCTGTCCTGTTCTGGGTCGAACGCCGGCTTTGCCTGGAGCGCGAGCTTGCATGTGACGACCGTGTGCTGGCCGGGTGCGCAACCCGCAAGTCGTACGCCACCTGCCTGACGCGGATTGCGGAGCATGGAATCTTTCGCCGCGGCATGGCGCTTGCGCTGGGTGCTTTCGGGAAGAAGTCGGAGCTGGCGACGCGCGTGCACCGGATCCTGCGGCAGCCTGCCCGCACCATGAGCCGCGCGGCTTCAGGCTTCACCGCCGCGGCCCTGCTTACCGGGGTGACCGCCGGGTCGTTGACGCTGGCACACTCGCCACGCCTGATCAGCTTCGCACCGGCGGTGACTCCGATGGTTGCTGCCGCGGGCGTCCCGGAGGCTTCGGCCGTCCAGCACAGCGGTGATGGCTCCAAGGCGATGCTGGTGAAGGCGATCGTTCCTGCTACGCAACCGGTTCAGATGGTGAAAGCGAAACAGCATCGCCGCCGCTCGACCGTTCCGGGGCAGCCGCGGATGATCGACACCGCAATGCGTTACTCACCCGAGACCACGCCAGAATTTCAGCCCCGCGCGACTCTGATCGTTGCCGGCCAACAGGTTCACCCGATTTACGTTCCCGCTGTCGCCCGGTACGCCGCGTTGCGTACGCCCGACGGCTGGATCATCTTTCAACTCTAACCACCAACTGCCTCGCAAGGAGAATAAGCATGTCCGCTTCAACTAATAAACTAGTCGTAAACAGCAGACGCTTCATCGTTCCAACTGCCGTAGCCACGTCCTTTGCGCTTGGGGCCGTGCTCTTTGCCGGGCACGGTGCGGTCCACGCGGGTTCCATCTTCTCTACCGCCTCGCCGCTCGATGACAACTCGGTCTCTGCGCTGACGTCTCTCGATCATGCGATGGAGGCCGTGACCCAGCGGGTGACGCCTTCGGTGGTGAACATCGAAGTGACTTCGCGGGTTGCTCCGGGCGAGGATGAGGATGCGCAGAACAACCAGCTGCAGAACCTGCCTCCGGGCTTTGCCCAGTTCTTCGGCCAGGGCGGTATGCAGATGCAGCCACAGAAGCCGCAGATCGAGCATGGCATCGGCTCGGGCGTGATCATCACGACGGATGGCTACATTGTGACCAACAATCACGTGGTGCAGGGTGCGACCAAGATCAAGGTGACGATGAGCGACCGGCGCATCTTTACAGGCCGGGTGATCGGCACAGACAAACTGAC
This sequence comes from Lichenicola sp., assembly GCA_964658635.1. Lineage (GTDB taxonomy): Bacteria > Acidobacteriota > Terriglobia > Terriglobales > Acidobacteriaceae > Edaphobacter. Next base: position 49,604 of record CAZZZP010000012.1, read on the forward strand.
CGACCTGGCTGTGATCAAGGTGGACGCGAACAACCTGCCCGCGGTGGCGTGGGGTGACTCGAGCAAGCTGGAGCCGGGCCAGACGGTGCTTGCGTTCGGCAGCCCGTTCGGCTCGCTGCGCTTCTCGGTGACGCGCGGCATTGTGTCGGCGATCAACCGGGCAAACCCGTTCAACGACGATGCGCGCAAGCCGGGTGACTTCATCCAGACGGATGCGGCGATCAATCCGGGCAACTCGGGCGGGCCGCTGGTGAATGCGCATGGCGAGCTGGTGGGCATCAACACGTCGATCATCTCGAACTCGGGCTCGTTTGCCGGCGCCGGGTTTGCGATCCCGTCACAGATGGTGCAGTCGACCGCGCAGCAGCTGATTGCGCACGGCAAGGTGGAGCATGGATACCTGGGCATCAGCATGAACGATGTGACGCCGGAGAATGCCTCGTTCTTCAACCTGAAGGATGCGTCCGGCGCACTGGTGGCGCAGATTACGCCGGACTCGCCGGCGGCACATGGCGGCATGCAGCAGGGCGACGTGATTCGGGACCTGAACGGGAAGAAGATCCTCGATGGCAGCCAGCTGCAGGTGGCGGTCTCGCAGATGCATCCGGGCGACAAGCTTTCGCTGGGTGTGGTGCGCAACGGGCAGCCGGTGAACCTGAACCTGACGCTTGGCACCTATCATGCGAAGGGCGAAGTCGCGGCGAACGACGGGGAAGGCGACGGACAGGGAGGTGCGCAGCCGGGTCATACGGGCAAGCTTGGGCTGGCGGTCGCGGATCTCGACGGTGACGCGCGCCAGCAGATCAAGGCTCCCGAGAGCCTGCACGGGGTGGTGGTCGAGAATGTTCGGCCCGATAGCCCGGCGCAGGACGCGGGTCTGCAGCCCGGCGATGTGATCCTCGAAGTGAACCGGAAGCCGGCAACGACGGCCAGCCAGTTCGTCGGAGCGGTTCACCAGTCTCCCAGCAACAAGGACCTGTTGCTGCTGGTGTGGTCGCACGGCAACTCGAGCTACCGCACGCTGCACCCGGCGGAGCCGGATAACCAGTCCGGAGAGTAGTTTCCGGCGCAAACGAGAAGCGGCCAGTCCGGTTGGGCTGGCCGCTTTGCTTTGATCAGAAGCGAACTACTTTTTGCGGGCGGTGGCTGCGGCGGTCGAGTTGCGGGCGACGACGGCGTGGTCATCCTCATCCTCTTCGTCGTCGTCATCCTCGAGGTCTTCGTCATCGTCCTCTAACTCTTCTTCGTCTTCTTCTTCGTCGTCGTCCTCATCGTCTTCGAGGTCGTCGTCTCCGACTTCATCCTCATCATCCTCGAGGTCGTCATCCTTGGGGGCGACGTTGAGGTTCTCGCTGCTGGCGTTTTCGGTCGGGTTGCTGGCCGAACCAGCGGGCTCGAAGCCTGCTGTCACATCCTTCCCCACCTTGCGGAAGTCATCCTGGAATTCGGCATCCGTTGTCAAAGCCATGTGTTGTTCTCCTCGTTTTGCATGATCCGGGCGTGCGTGTTCCAGTTTGGATGCGGCAACGTCTCCGAGGTTAGCCGAGGAAATCGATTCACGTATCGTTCATGGACGCACAGAGTCGCCGCTGCCGGAGGCGCGAAGTGGAAAAAGATGGAGGAGAAGGGATGGTGCGCCCGAGAAGATTCGAACTTCTGACCTACAGCTTCGGAGGCTGCCGCTCTATCCAGCTGAGCTACGGGCGCGCTGCTTTATGGTAGCACCGTGCGGGGCGTGATTCCAGCGTTGCGAAAAAGCGGGTTTGACACGCGGGACTCGAGCGACGCAGCATCAAACCATACATCACCTGTCTTGTTTGAAGAGATTGAAAACAGAAAGCGAGATCCAATGTTCCTTCGTACTCTTTCCTCAGCCGCATGCGCGTTGCTGCTTATGACCTCTCTCCATGCCAATGCCCAGGCGGGCGCGGGTGAAATGGGCGGCATGGCGATGCAGGATAACGGCAAGAAGCTTCCCAGCCCCCCGGCGACCGCAACGGCCAACTTTGGCGGGCAGACGGTTACGATCCACTACAACACGCCACACATGCGGAATCGCGAGATCTTCGGTGCGCTGGTGCCTTACAACCAGATCTGGCGCACAGGGGCGAACCCGGCGACGACGCTGATGACACCCGTGTCGCTGCATATCGGCAACCTGCTGGTGCCGGCCGGGACTTACACGATCTACTCGCTGCCGACGAAGGACAAGTGGATGCTGATTATCAACAAGCAGACGGGGCAGTGGGGTACGGAGTATCACCAGGAGCAGGACCTGGGGCGGGTGGAGATGAAGTCGCACTCGGTGTCGACGCCGCAGGAGGTGATGAGTATCTCGTTTGAAGATACGAAGAAGGAGTCGGCGGAACTGCATGTGCGGTGGGCGAATGTGGATGAGTCGGTGAAGGTGACTACGCCTTAGCGGGAGACGAACACAGAGGCCACAGGGGTTTCACAGAGCAGCACAGAGTTTTCTCAGTGAATCTCAGTGTTATCTCCATGGCCTCTGTGTTCATTCTTTTCTTTGCCCCAGCCGTTGATTACTCTTGCAATCCCATCTTTCAGCCGCTCGGAGTTGAAGTTGATCAGCAACCCGACTCTTCTTCCTGAGTGCCTCAAGTAGGACAAGAGTTGCGCCCGGTGAACTGGGGCTAACGCTTCGATGGCTTTCAGTTCCAAAACAATCTCATGGTTAACGAGGATGTCGATCCGGTATCCAACGTCCACGATTCTCTTTCCCTTGTACACCACGGGCAGCGGAACCTGCGTTTCCACCAGAAGACCACGATCGGCGAGTTCCTGAGCGAGGCAAGCCTGGTAGGTACTCTCAAGCAGGCCTGGCCCGATCTCGGTATGCACAGCATAGGCCGCGCCAAGGATGCGGTCGGTGAGCGCGTTGAGTGCCTCAATACGCATTACCATTCCTTGACAGCAGTATCCACCTCCACCGGGGTCTTTGCTACGGGGCCCTTCCAGCGGAGGACGGGCTTGCGTGCGGCGGTCGTTTCGTCCAGACGCTGCAGCCGCGTGGTGTGCGGGGAGGTCTTGACCAGCTCGGGATTCTCGGCCGCCTCCTGCGCGATCTGCTTGAGCGCGTCGATGAGCAGGTCGAGCTCCTCGCGGCTCTCGCTTTCGGTGGGTTCGATCATCATGGCGCCGGAGACGATCATCGGAAAGCTGACCGTGTAGGCGTGAAAGCCGTAGTCGATGAGGCGCTTGCCCATGTCGCCGGTGCGGACGCCGTTTTTGGCCTGCAGGCGGTCGGAGAAGACGACCTCGTGCAGGGTGCGGGTCTTGTAGGGGAGCTCGAAGGTGCCTTCAAGCTTGGCGCGGATGTAGTTTGCGTTGAGGACCGCGTCTTCGGTGGTCTGGCGCAGGCCGTCCGGGCCGTTGGCGAGGATGTAGGCGAGCGCGCGGACGAACATGCCGAAGTTGCCGTAGAACATGCGCACGCGGCCGACGGTCTGCGGACGTTTGAAGTCGAGGCCGAGCTTGCCTTCGGCTCCGCGCGAGACGACGGGGGAGGGAAGGAAGGGCTCGAGAATCTTCTTGCATGCGACCGGGCCGGAGCCTGGGCCACCGCCTCCGTGCGGAGTGGAGAAGGTCTTGTGCAGGTTCAGGTGCATGACGTCGACACCGAAGTCGCCCGGGCGCGTCTTGCCGACGAGCGCGTTCATGTTGGCGCCGTCCATGTAAAGCAGGGCGCCCTTGGCGTGGAGGATGTCGGCGATCTTGTGAATGTCGGACTCGAAGACGCCGATGGTGGAGGGGTTGGTGAGCATCAGGGCGGCGGTGTCTTCGTCGACCATGCGCTCGAGCTCGGCGAGGTCGACCATGCCCTCGGCGTTGGACGTGAGGTTTGCGACTTCGTAGCCGACCACTGCGGCGGTGGCGGGGTTAGTGCCGTGGGCGGAGTCGGGGACGATGATCTTCTTGCGCGCGTTGCCGCGGGACTCGTGGTAAGCGCGGACCATGAGGATGCCGGTGAACTCGCCGTGGGCACCGGCCGCGGGCTGCAGCGTGATGGCGTCCATGCCGGTGATCTCGATGAGTGCATCTTCGAGCGTGGCCATGATCTGGAGGCAGCCCTGCGAGAGCGAGGTCGGCTGATACGGGTGCGCCTCGGCGATGCCTTCGAGGCGCGCGACGGCCTCGTTGACGCGGCCGTTGTACTTCATCGTGCAGCTGCCGAGCGGATACATGCCGAGGTCGATGGCGTAGTTCCAGGTGGAGAGCCGGGTGAAGTGGCGGATGATTTCAATCTCGCTGAGCTCGGGCATGACGCCGAGGTCCTGCCGTGCGGCGGGGCCGAGCAGGCGCTTCGCGTCGACCGCCGGGACGTCGAGTTCGGCGAGGCGGTAGGCCTTCTTGCCGGGCGAGCTCTTTTCAAAGATCAACCCTTCGTTCTGGTTGACGTGCGTCGTGACCTTCTTCGGGGTTCCCACAAATTTTTCGTCTGCCATAGCTTCCCTCTGCAATGCTGTTGGGCGCGCGCTGCTTATGCGCCGCCGGTGATCTCGTCTACGACTGAGTCGGCTGTGCGGTCGAGCACGTTCTCGAGCGCGAGTGCGGCGCCGATCAGGCCGGCAACGACCGCGATGCGACGGACGCGCGAGGCGGTTCCCTTCGCGCTGCCGATCCAGAACATGCCCGGAGTGAGGATGATTCCGAACAGCGCGACTGCGCCCATCTCTTCCATTTCGATCCCGACGCCATTTGCCATTTAGAACTCCTGTGAATCTTCACTGAGGCCGGTCGCGGAGTACATTCCCGAGACCGGCACGTCGATATCTTCTTCACGCAGGCTGACGCCGAAGACGACCCCGTTGGTGAGCTCGATGGTGAGCGCGGAGCCTTCTTCGAGCGATGCGGTCGAGACCTCTTCGCCTATCTGTGCGCAAAGCGCGTTCCTGTATTCGGGCTCGCCGTACGCGACGGAGAACTCGGTGAGCAGCACGAAGGGCCAGGCGAAGAATGTAACCAGAGCTGAACCGAAGCGCAGTTCGAGGAAGTCCTCGACGAATGCGACGGACTGGAGCTCTTCGCCTTCAAGCGCGGAGACATCCATCAGACCAGGCTCTCCACGGCGTCCTTTGCGGGAACCTCTTCGCGTGTCGTTCCTTTTTGAAGAGAGTCTGCTGCGCGATCCATATCGACGCGCTTCGTAACCTCGGTTGCGCACCACAGGGAAGCGCCCGGGCCAAGCTCCGGATACCACTGCTCGAGAGCGAGTCCGCCGATGATCTTCTGCTCCAGCAGCCCGGCGTTGACTGCATCCGCAGCTTTCGCAAAGTCGAGCACGAACTCGTTGAAGCGCGGCGCGCCGTCGAAGAGGACCTTGCCTTTGTCCGCGAGGATGGAGCGCAGGTAGTCCGCCTTGGCCAGGTTGTGCTCGCCCAGTTCACGTACGCCTTCCTTGCCGTAGACGGTGAGAAAGATTGTAACCATAAGGGCTACAAGAGCCTGGTTGGTGCAGATATTGGAGGTCGCCTTCTCGCGGCGGATGTGCTGCTCGCGGGTGGAGAGTGTGAGCACGAAGCCGCGCTTGCCGTTGACGTCTTTGGTCTCGCCGATGAGGCGGCCGGGCATCTGGCGGAGGAACTTTTCCTTGCACGCGATGACGCCGCAGTAGGGGCCGCCGTAGCTGAGCGCGACGCCGAAGCTCTGTGCTTCAAGCGAGACGATGTCGGCCTCGACGGGCGGCTTGACCACGCCAAGCGAGATGGCTTCGGCGATTGAAACGATGAGCAATGCGCCCTTGCTGTGCACGAGTTCCGCGATCGCGGTGACGTCTTCAATGGTGCCGAAGAAGTTGGGCGACTGGATGAGCACGCATGCCGTGTCGGGCGTGATGGCGGCTTCGAGCGCGGCCATGTCGACGCGGCCGTTCGAGGCGTATCCGACTTCCGTCTGCGGAATCTCCTGGTGCGTGGCGTAGGTCTTGACGACTTCGCGATACTCCGGGTGCACCGTGCGGGCGATCACCGCGGCATTGCGTCCGGTGACGCGTACGGCCATCATGATGGCCTCGGCTGCGCCGGTCGAGCCCTCGTACATGGATGCGTTTGCGATCTCCATGCCGGTGAGCTCGCAGATCATGGTCTGGAACTCGAACATGGCCTGAAGCGTGCCCTGCGAGATCTCGGGCTGATAGGGCGTGTAGCTGGTCAGGAACTCGCCGCGCTGCACCAACGAGTCAATGATGACCGGCTTGTAGTGCTTGTAGACGCCCGCGCCCAGAAAGCTCGCATAGCCGGTCGCGTTGTTCTCCGCATAGCCGCGGAAACGCTCGATGATCTCGGATTCGCCATGCTGCCTGGGCACGTCGAGATCACGCGTGAGCTGGTATTCGGACGGGATCGTCTGGAAGAGGTCGGCGATCGACTGGACGCCGATCTCGGACAACATCTCTGCCCGGTCCTGCGGGCTCTTGGGTAGATAACGCATGGTGTGCACTTCCTTTTCGCAAAGCGAGCTCGTCCGAGCCCTGGTCCCTGAACTCTGAGCTTAGTGTCCGGTCTCTTCTGAAACAAACGTCTCGTAGGCTGCGGCATCGAGCAGCGTGTCGAGCGAGGTGAGCTCGTTTGTGTCCGAGAGCTCGCACTTGTAGATCCATGTGGCGTTGGCGTCGCTGTTGATCTTTTCGGGTGCGGCGGCAAGCTCTTCGTTGATCTCGGTCACGGTGCCCGATGCGGGCGCGTAGAGATCGCTGACTGCCTTGACGCTTTCCACCGAGCCGAAGATCTTGCCGGCCTCCACCTTGTCGCCTACCTTCGGCAGTTCGACGAAGACGATGTCGCCGAGCGAGTGCTGCGCGTAATCGGTGATGCCCACGCTTGCGGTCGCGCCATCGGCCTTCAACCATTCGTGCGACTTGGTGTACTTCATCTCTGCCGGGTAAGCCATTCTGTTCTCCAAAGGATAAGTCTAGTGCTGCGTTTTCGTGGGCTGACTATGCGGTCACAGTCTTCTTCGGTTTTTTGTAGAAGGGAGTGGGGACGACCTGCGCCTTGACCAGGGCGCCGCGAATCTCGACGGCAACTTCGCTGCCCAGGGCCGTGTACTCGACCGGCACATAGGCAAGCGCGATGTTCTTTTTGAGGAAGGGGGCGGGCGAGCCGCTGGTGACTTCGCCGATGCGCTCACCGGCCAGGTTTGCGACCGGGTAGCCATCGCGTCCGATGCCGCGTTCGATCATCTCGAGACCCACGAGCTTGCGCTTCGGTCCCCCTGCGGCTTCGATCTCACGCAGGGCCGGCGCGCCGACAAAATCCGTGCCCTTGTCGAGCTTGCAGTAGCGGCCGAGATTGGCTTCGAAGACGTTGATCGAGTCCGAGATCTCATGGCCGTAGAGCGCCATCGCGGACTCAAGCCGCAACGTGTTGCGCGCGCCCAGGCCGCAGGGGACTATGCCGAACTCCTTGCCGGCTTCAAGCACCTCGCCCCAGACGCGGCTGCTGGTGGGTTCGTCAGATGGGATATAGATCTCGAAGCCATCCTCGCCCGTGTAGCCGGTGCGGGCGATCATCACATTGTGGCAGCCCGAGACCTGGCCCCACTTGAACCAGTAGTTTTTGATCGTGCCGAGATCAGTCGAGGTGAGCTTCTGCAGCGTGGCCTCGGCCTTCGGACCCTGGATGGCGAGCTGCGTGTAGAAGTCGCTGAAGTCGTTGATGTGCACGCCGGGCATGTGGCCGATCTGCTTGCGCACCCACTGGACGTCCTTTTCGCGGGTGCCGGCATTGATGACGATAAGGTAGTCGTTCTCGCTGAGCTTGTGCAGCACGACGTCGTCGACGAACGTCCCGTTTTCGTAGAGCATGGCCGAGTAGTGGGCCTGGCCGACTTCAAGCTTCGAGGCGTCGTTCATCAGCAGGCGCTGGACGGCGGCAAGCGAGCCTGGTCCGCGCAGCTGAATGTCGCCCATATGCGACACGTCGAAGAGACCGACGCCGGTACGGACGGCCATGTGTTCGGCGATGAGCCCGAAGTATTCGACCGGCATATCCCAGCCGCCGAAGTCGACCATCTTCGCTTTGTGGAGACGATGTGTGTTGTTGAGCGCCGTCGTCCGCAGCTTTTCGAGCAAATCCGCCATTGAGCCTCTCCGTCAGGCTCCCTGGAAGAACCGGAGGCCTCACAAAAGGGTAGCACCAACGGCCCTGAGAGCGCCCTCACGGCACTTCGTGCCGTATTGGGCTTCGCATGGTCTTCCCGTCGGTCAAGAGGAAGATTGGTGCCGACCAACGGGAGGACTATGCGGAGCTTGTGGAAGTCACGAAGTGACCGCAGCGGGGTTTAGCGGTCGTTGCCCTGGACGTTCTCGACGGCCACGATCGCTCCCAGGGTGCCGCCCTGCTCGTGATTGGTCCCTGCGGCGAAGTAAAGCGACGTCGCGGGGCCTGAGTTTCCGTTATTGCCGAAGACCAGCGCCCACAAGCCGTCGATCTTCAACGGCGCGTTGGTCTGGTCGTTGAGCGTGCCGTCGAAGGCGCCGGTCAGCGAGTTGAAGGCGAGAATCTCGCCGCTGCCGAACTGCCCGACGAGGATGTCATGGCTGAACTTGCCAAAATCCGACGACGCCTGCGCCAGCCCCCAGGGAGCGTTGAAGTAGCTTCCGTGGGCGAGATGGTGCAGCAGGCGCCCGTTCGGCGAGAAGACGTTGACGTAGCCCAGCCCGGGGCCGTCGACCTCGTTCAGCTTGGTGCCATCCTGCAGGGCGTAGGTGACGTAAAGATTGCCTCCAATGTTCTGGATGTTGAAGGGCGCGAAGCCGTAGGGCAGATCGTCATCTTCGAAGCTTTCTTCCATGTGGGTGACGTGGTTGAAGTTGCTGTCATAGACCTGGATGCGTCCCTTCAGGAAGTCCGCGGCGTAGAGATAGCTGGTCTGCTCCTGGTCGGGCTCTTGATGCTGCTCGTGATTCTGCTCCTGCCCGGAGACGTTCGCGATGGTGGCGCCTTTGAAGGAGGACTTGCCCTTGGTGTTGACGACGATGACGGCGCTGCCTGGGTTGACCTTGGGGCTCCAGCCGGAGATGGTGCCGTCTTCGGTGACGAAGAGGAAGGCTGCCGGATTGCCCGGGGTGAGTTGAAAGCTTGTGCCGCCGTTGAAGATGGTTCCGGTGGGCGAGCCGGTTGGAGTTTTGGCTGGGTCTGCTGGAGGAATTTTGACGACGAGCGGAATGGTGGAACCGCTGCCCGAGTAGAGGGTGGAGAGGCCGGTTCCGTTATCCGAAACCCACCAGGGGCCGGCGGACGAACGGGATAGTCCCCACGGATTGACCAGGTTGGGATCGGTTACGGGCGCGCCGCCGCTCAGGTTTGCGGTCAGCTTGGTGACCTGGTAGTGCTGGGTGGCGATCTGGCCGGCTGCACCCGGTATCGAGCAGAGGGAAAGGGTGAGCAGGGGTACGGCTGACATGGGGATAAGACGGGCAAAACGCATGAGAACTCCTTTGGCTGTCGATCGCTCGATGCTTAAGGGCCTGAATGGCGAATGCGTGCTTCGTTTCCGGCCCAGGATTTTGGATCCGCTGGAACGTGCAGAATCCTATTCCCGCGAGTGCGTTTTCGTGGTGAATGAATGGAGAGACTTTTTACCCTGCGAAAGGGTGGACGATATTTTTTTAAGAATGCAGGAAGCTGTACGCGGGCGGCGGGGGTTCCAAGAACTTCGCGTGGTCCTCCCGCCGGTCGGCACAGAGATCCGTACCTTGCCAACGGGAAGGCCACGCGGAGCCTGGGAAGGCACGAAATGCTAGAGCTGCTGCATGAACTCGGGCGAGACGGGATTCTCGTAGACCGAGTAGTCGCGGGTCACTACGGTGAGGCCCGAAGGCGTGACGAAGTAGTTCCGCTTGTCCTCTGCCGGGTCGTAGCCGATCACCGTGCCGTCCGGGATGTGAACGTCGCGGTCGATGATGGCATGCCGGATCCGGCAGTGGCGTCCGATGTTCACGTGCGAGAAGATGATGCTCGAGTCGACGTCGGCGTAGGAGTTGACGCGCACGTCCTGGGAGACGACGGAGTCACGGACGACGGCGCCCGAGACGATGGTGCCGGCGGCGACGATGGAGTTGATCGCCATGCCGGTTCGGCCAGGCTCTCCGAAGACGAACTTGGCCGGCGGATACTGGTAGGCGCGTGTGCGCATCGGCCAGCTCTTGTCGTAGAGGTTGAAGACGGGCGAGATGCCGGCGACGTCCATGTTGGCCTCGTAGTAGGCGTCGAGCGTACCTACATCGCGCCAGTACAGGGCGTTTTTCTTGTTTTCGTCGACGAAGTTGAAGGCGTGCATCTTCACCCGGCCTAGCAGCCCGGGCAGGATGTTGTGGCCGAAGTCGTGCTTGGAGTTTGGATCCTCGGCGTCGCGGATCAGCTCCGGCAAGAGGACGTCGGTGTTGAAGATGTAGATGCCCATGGAGGCGTCGACCATGTCTGGCATGAAGGGCGAGCGGAACCTGGTTTCCTTGGGCTTTTCTTCAAACCCCTGTACCTCGCCGCCGCGACCGACCTCGACGACACCGAACTGGTTGACCTCATCGGGCCGGATGGGCAGGGTCGCGAGCGTGACTTCAGCCTTCGATTCGACGTGCTGCTGCAGCATGCGGGCGTAGTTCATCTTGTAGATGTGGTCGCCCGAGAGGATGATGACGTACTTCGGCTCTTCGGAACCGATGGAGTAGATGTTCTGGTAAACAGCGTCGGCTGTGCCCTGGTACCAGCTCTTGGAGACCCGCTGCATGGGCGGGAGGATCTCGATGAACTCGCCCAGTTCGTTCGCGACGACCGGTCCCCAGCCCTCGCGGATGTGGCGGTTGAGCGAGAGCGCCTTGTACTGGGTGAGGATGTAAACGTGACGCAGGTCGGAGTTGATGCAGTTGGAGAGCGTGATGTCGATGATGCGGTATTGCCCGGCGAAGGGTACTGCGGGTTTGGCCCGGTCGCGGGTGAGGGGGAAGAGTCGTTCGCCAGCGCCTCCGGCGAGTAGAACACCGAGTGTATCTCTCATTGTGCGTCTTCCTGTCGAACTGAATCTGGTGCAAGCCGTTCTTTCGATGCATAAAAGCCGGGGTGGAGACGGCCAGAGCATTCCATGCGCAGCCTAACATGACGAGGTTACTTCAGGCAGCGGATTGGCGAACGAGGCAAGAACGCCCGGGCGGATTGAGCCCGGGCGTTCTTGCTGAAGCAGCAGAAACTGTGATTCTGCAGTCTGGGCTGAAGCAAGCTACTCTGCGGAAAGTTCCTCGGGGAGTGCAATGCGCAGAGACTTCAGGAACGACACATCATTTTGTGTAAATGGGCCATCGGTGGGGTCGCCTGCGGTGAGCCTTAGCTGACCGGACTGGCTGTCTGAATCGTCCTCCACCTCATTGAGGCCGATCGTCGCTTCGAGCATCAGGAGAACATCGAACCCCTGTTCACGAAGATTTCTTACGACTCCGGCGATGTGCTCGGACTCGGACACCGACTCGTGAATGGCTTCCCCGAGCTGCTGGATAAGGTTTTTGACCTTTTCGTTAACGTTTTGATTCAATGACACCTCCGGCTCGCGTTCCGACGTGATGGCGTTTGCTTGTTAGGACTCGCATCGGGTATTCCCGCTGGGCTTGACGACTTGGAATCGAGGGAACGGCAGTGCGATTGTTCGGATTGTTTTTCATACCATACGCCCGACCGCTCAACGGTGCAATGACCCTGCCTCTGAATTGCCAGCCATTCTCGTGAACCACCCATGGTGCAAACCCGGGCCTCTACGCTACGGTATGGTGGTCCACCCAGGCGTCCTGCAGGCGATGAGCCAGTTCTTCAACCGGCTGAGCTGCCAGCGTCCGCGCATCACTCTGCTGCTTGCGCGCCAGCATAAACGCCGTCGCTACACCAATCCCACCGATCAAGTACAAGAGGCTCTTCATAGGTCCCATCTCTCCTGAAACTACGTTCTGTTAGACGCGTATCGGTCCAATCCGTCATTGGATGCGCCGAGGCGGTGCCGGGTGCATCGCCTCGAGAAACCGTTGCGCCAGCCCTTTATTACCATTGGCTTTCGCGGATAAACTGGGAGTATGGATCGCGTTCGCTTCGGCAAGGCTCTGGGCATCGGCACACGGGATGCGGCGCGCGCGCTGCTGAAGGCGGCCGACGCTGCGACTTCGCCGAACCCGAATCCTGCTCCGAGGGCGAATACCCCCGCGGAGATCGGGAGAAACGCCGCGCAGGCCACCGCTCGCACAGCCCGCGAGGTCCGCAGCCGGACGGAAGGCGTCAAGCGTGGCGGCAAGCGGTTTGGCGAGGCGGTCTGGGGGCCGGTGGTGCGGGCTTCGTCCGTCCTTTGGCTCGAGGTGACGGGCGTCTTCTTCGGACTGTTCGCCCTGACAGCAGGGATCGAAGTCTTCAAGCATCATGCCGATCTGCAGGTCACGGGTGCACCCCGGCAGCATGTGCTTTTCGCGATTGCGATGCTTGTGGTTTTCGGCTGGTTTACGGTGTCGAGCTTTGTCAACGCCAGCCGCCGCGGCCGGCGCTAGGGTGTGCCGGTTATCGGGACGATCTTCGAGGAGACGTGCGTCTTTTCAAACTCGCGGTTCTCGGCGTCGATGACGATCTGGCGCCGGAAAAAGAAGAGCACGCTGATCTTGAACTCGGTCCCGAACGAGGCCGGCAGCCAGACACCGTCGGGCTGAGGCGCGTAGACGACGCTGAAGCCCAGGCCGGGCACGTTGGTTCCGAGCAGGGTCCGGACGGCGAGCGGGAGCTTCTTCGACATGTTGGTGCGGACCAGGACCGGCTGGAAGTCGGAAGCATCGATCCAGGCGTCGCCCTTCCAGCCGAAGTCTGACTTGTCTTTCGGGCGGAAGATGATGTGGAAGGCGTCGCGGCCGTTGGTTCGTTCGCGTCCGGCGAGTTGGAAATCGTATTGCGGCAGTTCTTTCGAGGTCAGTGGGAAGAGCTTCTCGTTGATTCCGTCCTTCGACTTGCCGCCGATCAGGTTGCCGCGCATGTTTTCGACCAGGTCGCGATCCATCTGGTCGTCGTTCGAGCTGATGTTGATGTCGTCCTGGTTGCTTTCGGCGCTTTTTTCCAGCTCGTGATAGATGACGTACTGGTGCCTGGTCAGCAGGCGGCCGTCGAGCCTGATCAGCTGCTGCTGCGTGCCGGAATCGGTGGGCGTGATGCGAAAGTCGGTCGTCTCCTCGCACATCACCGTGCCGCCCTTGCGTGAGACGACGTGCGCGTGCTGGACGTAGACATAGCGTGCCCGCTCGGCTTCGGACTTGTCCTGGTTGGCGGCGACGCGCGCCATGATGGCGTCGGCCGTCTGGGCCGACGCGCAGGCGCTCCACAAGGCAAGACTGGCGAGAAGCGCGGCGCAGGTCTTTTTCATGATCCGGATTACGCGCGACTGGCGGCGCTGGTTCCATCAAAAACGTCAACGCCTACTTCTCGGGAAACTGAAGAAAGGGGCTGAGCCAATGGCCCGACCCCTTCCGGTGCTGCTCCAGACGCTGCTGCCTAGCGGTCGTCGTCGTCGTCCCTATGGCAGCCCTTGCCGTCGGTGACCGAGGTCAGCAGACCGGCGGCCGAGGTCAGGCTGCGGCTGTAGCACTCACCCAGCGAGTTCTTCTCGACGTAGCTGGCCGAGCTCGAGCGGTTGGTGGTGCTGGTCGAGGTTGCGCCGAAGTTGAGGGTGTCGGCCGTGTGCACGTGCTCGTCCGTGCTGCCGGAGTAGAGCGGGAAGCCGTTGATCGAGCGGCTCTCTTTCGCGTTGTCCTGCTGGTCGGCTGTCACAACCTGCACCGCCGTGCCATCCGGGTTGACCACGTAGGAGTAGTCAAGGGTCAGCGGGTAGGAGATGCTCTTCCGGGTGATCTCCTCAACCGGGCCCAGGCGCCTGGAGGTCTTTTCCTCGACCGTCGTCTTCTGGACGGCGTTCTGGATGTCGTTTGCGCCCACGTTGAAGGTCTGCATGCTGCTGAAGTCGACGTTCTGCTCAACCGTCGTCTCGACCCGGCCGAGCGAGGTGTCGACGTAACCCTTGACCGCGAACTTGCGTTCGGAGGTGACGGAGACCGTGCCAGTGGTATTGCCGGAGGCGTCGGTCTGCAGGTTCTCGGCCACCTGCGGCATGGGTGCGGCGCTCAGGTTGTCCTCGATCAAGCCGCCGCCAGTCTCCGCGCGGCCGTGGTCGCGATAGAGCAGCAGGTTGGCGGTGGCGAGGAAGTAGCTGTCCGCGTTGAAGACGCTTACGCCGACGGTGTGCGGCAGGCCATCGCTGAGCACGCCCGCGAAGGGTGTCAGGTCGACCCGGTAGGGCTTGAAGTTGAGCGTCTGGAGCCCGGTGATCGGCGCCCAGAGATAGGGGTCGATGCCACCCGTGTAGATCCAGGGGTAGACGGGGGCGACTCCCGCCGGCTTGCCGTCGATGGTGACCTCGGTCTCGCGGAAGGCGGTGTTGCCGCAGCTTTGAAGCATGGCGGCGGCGTCATTCGGCACGCAGAGATACCAGAACTCGTCGTTCGACTGGCTCTGCGCGATGACGTCGAGGTACGCCTTTTCGACGTTCCTGGGTGCGGTGACGGTGGTCGTCACCTGGCTTGCGGTGGTGTCGAGCTCGTAGGGGCTGTTGACGCCGCTGACCGGCACCACGACATCGGGGACGACAGGTGCGGGGTTGCGCCAGTTCGCCGGGTAGAAGAGCAGCTTTGCCGTGCCGTAGATCACGCCCGTGTACGTCGAATTGACGATGTTGTAGACGATCGCCTGGCCGGCCTGCGTGGTCTTGAAGATGGCCGACAGGTCGGTCACATCGCGCTCCACGTGCCAGGAGGGACTCACCGTCGCGCGCGGCTCGGCGGTCGTGCCGTAGAAGATGTTGGCATTGCCGAGGTAAAGCGAGGCGGTCCGGTCGAACTGGCGTCCCGCCGTTACCGTAAAGTCGACCGTCAGGACCACCCTGGCCCAGGCACCCGCACAGCCGGTGGGCGGGGCATAGCTGACCGGGTGAGCGCTGTAGTCGTTGAAGGCCTCGTTGGAAAACAGCGTAACCTCGCAGGGCGTCGTCGAGGGCCGCGAGACGAGTGGCTCCGCGGTCGCCGGGTTGGCGGAGCCTGTGACCGGGGTCGACGAGACAGTCACGACCTGCGCACCGGCCGACATCAGGCCGGCAAACAACACTGCGGCAAGACGCCGCGCTACACGAGCTTCAAAGGGGAGAGGGTTCACGGGGAGTGTCCTTCTGGTTTCAGATTGCGGTGCGAAGTTCTGCCATCCTACAGGAGCGGCCTGTTCCCGGGTGATCGGCCTGAGCCCATCCGACGTTGTCGACCCGCGTGCCCTGCCGGCCCGGCGCCCGAATCTGTAGACTTGTTGCGCCATGCTCAACCCGCCTGAAACCTCCCCGAACGGCAAGATGCAGCAGGACCCAGAAACCACCTCCGGCATCCCCATCCACCTGCGCTATACCGCCGCGGACGCGCCGGCCCCGGAGCTTTCGCAGCCTGGCGATTTCCCGTACACGCGTGGCATCCAGCCCACCATGTACCGCGGCCGCCTGTGGACGATGCGCCAGTACGCGGGCATGGGCGATGCCGAGGAGTCGAACAAGCGTTACAAGTTCCTGCTCGCCAACGGCACGGCGGGGCTCTCGGTTGCGTTCGACCTGCCGACACAGATCGGCTTCGATTCGGACTCGCCGCACGCGCTCGGCGAGGTGGGCCGTGTGGGCGTGGCAATCGACTCGATCGAGGATATGACGCGACTGTTCGACGGCATCGCGCTCGACCGGATCTCGACCTCGATGACGATCAACGCGACGGCCAGCATCCTGCTTGCGCTTTATGTCGCGGTGGCTCGCAGGACGGGCGCCGATGCGCGAAGTCTTCAGGGAACCATCCAGAACGACATCCTGAAGGAGTACATCGCGCGCGGCACCTACATCTATCCTGTGCCGGCCGCCATGCGACTGGTGACAGACACGTTCGCCTGGTGCGCGGCGGAACTGCCGAACTGGAACCCGATCTCGATCTCCGGCTACCACATGCGCGAGGCCGGCTCGACCGCCGCGCAGGAGATTGCCTTCACCCTCGCCGACGGCATCGCCTATGTGCAGTCGGCGATCGACGCCGGGCTCGACGTGGATGCATTCGCGCCCCGGCTCAGCTTCTTCTTCAACGCGCACTCAAACCTGTTCGAGGAGGCGGCAAAGTTCCGCGCGGCGCGGCGTATGTGGGCGCACATCATGCGCGATCGCTTCGGCGCAAAGAACCCGAAGTCGCACCAGCTTCGTTTCCACACGCAGACGGCGGGCTCGACGCTGACCGCGCTGCAGCCCGAAAACAACATCGTGCGGACGACCCTGCAGGCGCTCTCCGGCGTCCTGGGCGGGACCCAGTCGCTGCACACCAACGGCTTCGACGAGGCGCTGGCGCTGCCGACCGAGCAGGCTGCCCGGCTGGCGCTGCGTACGCAGCAGATTCTGGCGCACGAGTCCGGCGTGCCGCAGACAGTAGACCCACTGGCCGGCTCCTACTTTGTCGAGTCGCTGACAGACGAGCTGGAAGCGCGCGCCAACACGTACCTCGAGCGCATCGCCGCCTTCCATCCCGCGGCGCCCAACCTGGGAATGCTGCGGGCCATCGAGCAGGGCTACATCCAGCGCGAGATCCAGAATGCGGCCTACACGTACCAGCGCGCGGTCGAGTCGGGCGAGGCGGTGGTGGTCGGCGTCAACCGCTTCAACGAGAGCGGCTCGAGCGAGGTGGAGGTCCCGATCCAGCGCATCGACCCGGAGCTTGAGGCGCGGCAGGTGGCGCGCCTGAAAGCGCTGCGGCTGCGTCGCGCGCCGGCTGCCTGGCAGGCCTCGCTTGCGGGCGTCCGGGATGCTGCACGCGGCGGCGCGAACCTGATGCCGCGCATCCTCACCGCGGTCGAGGCCGAGGCCACGGTGGGCGAGATCGCCGACACTTTGCGGTCGGTCTTCGGGGAATTCCGCGAGACGGTCGTTATCTGAAGCAATTCTTTTCCCCCTTTAGCCCATCGTCCAGCGTACCGCCTGCGACCCTTATGCCGTCTAAACTCGTCAGATGGTCATGCTGTTCCGCAGATTGCTTCCCCTCGCGCTCTTGTCCCCCCTGCTTTCGCCGGCGCTGCTGAGGGCCCAGACCCATATACCCGAGCTGCACGCGACCGCTTTCTCGGGCGACCAGGTGGATCTGCCGCAGGGTCTTCGCGGCCACACCGCAGTGCTGATCGTCGGGTTTTCGCAGAGTTCGCGCGACTCGATCACGGGCTGGTCGCGGCGGCTTGCGGCCGATTACCGCAGCTCCCCCACGGTGCTGTACTACGAGATGCCGGTGCTGGCCGGGGTGCCGAAGTTCCTGCGCGGAGCCGTCCTGGGCAAGATCAAGAAGGATGTTCCCGCGCGGGCGCAGCCACGTTTCGTGCCGATCGTCGATCATGAGGACGAGTGGAAGAGCGCCGTCGGATTCGACCGGCCGGACGACGCCTACCTGCTGCTGGTCGACGGCTCAGGCACAATCCGCTCGCACATGGCGGCCGCCGCCCCGACCGACCAGACGTATGCCGACCTGAAGCACCGCCTGGAAGCGATTCAGCCGTAAGAGGACAGGAGAGCTCAAGGCTCAGGAACGGAGGCCCATGGCTGACAGCCACCAGCGAGCAGCAAAAAGGGTGGTGCGCAGACCACACGCCCACCCTCACAGATCCTCTTCTATCCGTCTCTATCTGTTCCTATCCGCGTTAGGCCGTTGCTTTAGCGCTGCCCGAAGCGGTACAGGATGCCGCCCGAGATCGAAAAGAACTCGCGGAGTTCGGTGCTGTAGTGTTCGAGGATCAGGTCGGGCTGCAGCCGGATGGCGAAGTTCTTCGACCGGTTGAAGTCCACACTGCCGCCGAGCGCGAACATCGGCTTGGTGGGATTGTTGTAGAAGCCGGATTCGTTCTGCGGGACGGTGTAGTCGAACTTGCCATGCGATGCCCCGGCGAGCGCGTGGAAGTCGATCGCGGCGCGCTGGTTCTGGCGGAAACGGTACTGGGCGCCGCCCATGCCGGTATAGAGCACGACCAGGGCGCGGCCGTTGAACTGCGGGTTGGCGAAGACCGGCGAGGTGCCGGCGTCGCCGCGCAAGTCGCCCACCGCTCCCCAGCGCGGGGTGACCCAGTAGGTGATCGAGGCCTCGGCTCCGCCCAGGTTCATCAGCTTGGGAACGCTCTGGCCAGCCTGGAAGTTCATGTAGTTCAAGCCGCCGTAGACCTCGTAGCGGTTGTCGTAGGTCACCGGCGCGGCGGCCGCGAGCTTGGCCTGCGCTTCCATACGGCCGGCGCCCAAGGCGACTCCCGCCGCCAGAACCAGCAAACCCAACTCCAGTGTCGTCTTCAGCTTGCGCCCGCCCATGCTGCCGTTCGATCCGTTCAATCTGTTCAACTGTCCATCCTCAATCCGGAATTTCCCGGGTATGCGTCTCATCTTCGCGTCTGCGCGCCGGTAATCTGTGCGCCTGGCTCTCTCAACAGACTCATTCCAAGATATAACGTTATTGGCTCTTCTCGATGGTTTGGCGCGGAACGCATCCAATCGTAGACGCCCGGCGTATTCCGTGTGAGTAAGAGATAATGATGGATGGCAGCCCGAAGTGGCCGCCCCTGGAGAAGAGTTATGGGAGAACTTTTTACACCGACACACCTGATCGTGCTGGCCGTAGTGGCCATCGTCCTCTTTGGCGGACGCAAGCTGCCGGAGCTGGGCAAGGGCCTGGGCGAAGGACTTCGCGGGTTCAAGGACGGCCTGAAGGGCGTCGATGAGACCCCGGCGAAGACGGGCGAGACCGCGCACACCGTCACCCCCAAGGCTGAAGACACAGTCGTCAAATAGCTTTGGCTGCCGCTTTCTGACCCCGGCTCCGGCCGGCTGGTCTAGACTTTTACCAGTTTCGCGGGCTCTTTTAGAACTTGGCAGGTGGCATGAAGTTGAAATCGCCGTGGCTCATCAAGCCACACCAGGAAGTCTCACTCGCCGAGTACGACTCCTCCGCTCACGGGGGCCTCACCGAAGAGGTCGCCAAGGCCTCGCTCGACCGTCACCGCGCGGAGCTCAGCAAGCTGCAGGAGACGCTCTACGCCGGCCAGCAGCATTCCGTCCTGATCGTGCTGCAAGGCATGGATACCGCCGGCAAGGACGGGACGATCTCGCATATTTTCTCGGGAATCAACCCGCAGGGCTGCGACGTCGCCAGCTTCAAGGTGCCGACCCCGCTGGAAGCTCGGCACGACTTTCTTTGGCGCTGCCACGCAAAGGTGCCGGCCAGCGGCATGATCGGCGTCTTCAACCGCTCGCACTACGAGCAGGTGCTGGCTCCGCGCGTGCACAAGCTGATCACCCCGAAGCAGGCCCGCGCCAACATGGACGAGATCAACGACTGGGAAGCGATGCTGCACCAGAACGGCACGGTGATCCTGAAGTTCTTCCTGCACATCTCCCGGGAAGAGCAGAAGAAGCGTCTAAAGGCACGGCTCGACGATCCGGACAAGCATTGGAAGTTTTCTGAAGGCGATCTGCACGAGCGCGCCTTCTGGTCGCAGTATGTGGACGCCTACGAGGACATTCTGTCGCGAACCAGCCGGAAGCACGCGCCCTGGTTCGTTGTTCCGGCGGATCATAAGTGGTTTCGCAACCATTGCATCAGTGCCATCCTGGCCGACGCCATTTCGGGCTTGAAGCTCGAGTATCCCAAACCGACCGTCGATGTCAGCAAGATCAAGCTCTAGCTCGGGACTTCAGGGTGTTGTCTGGGTCGGCGAATCGTAATCGTCTGCCGTGATCACCTGGATGCCGGGTGTGGTGAGCAGCTGCTGATCGATCAGGACGAGCGTCTTTGCGCTGCCGGCCGCGTACACGTTCGCCGCGCTGGTGAAGAGCGTGGTTCCGGCGGCCGTCGGAGTTGCTCCCGCGGGAAGCGCAATCAGCGTGTAGGTGCCGGTCGGTACATTGACGTACCCGGAGTTCGCGCCGAAGATGACGCCGGTCAGAACCGGGGAGACCTTGGTGACGTTAGAACCGGTCGGCACCAGGTAGAGGTCCACCGGACCCGCGCGCAGCGACTCGTCGATGAAGCGCAGCGAGACCTGCCCGACGGGCGCGGGTGTGCTTTGATCCTTGAGGATCGTTTCCTGCAGAGTTGCAGCCGTGTTGCTGATCAGCACCGTGTACTGGCTGCTCGCGAGGAAGGTCCCGGGCGCCGTGACGAGCTGCTGCTTGGTGCCAGCCGAATTTGCCGAAACCGGGTAGCTGCCCGGCGGAATGGGCACGTAGGATGTGATCGAACCGAGCCCGAGGTTATAAGCCAGAATGCCGCTGCCCTGGTAGAAGTCGAGTCCAGCGGCATCGGGCGAGGCGTCGATGATGCGCACCTGTGAGAGCGACGCGCTGCCTGAGATGCTCTGGCAGCCGGGAAGGGAGAGCAGCAGTGCCGTTACGGCAGTCGCCTTCCAGCCATCTCGCATTCCACGCAGGTGCCAGGACGAGCGGCTCGTGTATCGCTCCAAGCCGGGCTTCTCGTTCTTCACGGGCTCCCGGGCGACTGCGTTCTCTTCACTCATAAGGGGACTACGCTCCACTCTACTTGAAGCAGGCCCCTGCGCGAGGCAGGAAAGCCGGTCCGTGGCATCGACCGGCTCCCCCATTTGTGGCATTTTCAACTCTATTTCTTCTTCGCGATGATCATGTCCTTGATCTTTGCGTAGGTTGCCGGAGGCACAATTCCCTTTTGCGTCAACTGCGTCTTTGCCGTGTAGGGACGGCCTTTGATGATGCGATCCGCATAAACATCGCCGATTTCGGGCAGAGCTTTAAGTTCATCGCGGGAGGCGGAGTTGAGATCGAGCAGGGGAGCGGCAGCTGGTGCCGCAGCTTTCGCATTCTGCGCGACAGACGGCAAGGTGAATGGTCCCATTACGGGAAACAAGAGGCTGAGTGCGAACAGAATGCGAGAAACAAGCTTCATCAAACCCTCCAGAATGCAGTGCACCGGTGATACTAACAGTGTCCTTGATCAAATTCACTTGCGATTGCTGCCGATCAAAGGTTTCGGCTTGGATCTGAGGCTCGTAGCAAATGGCGTCGTCTATACCCTAGAGTTTTAAAACGCCTCTGTGAGAGGAAAGTCCCTTGAACGTCTTTTTGTCATCGCTCGTCGTCGTACTCAGCGTGATGTCTCTGCTTGCGCTGATCCTGTTCGGCTTCTTCCTGACGGCCCTCGCTGATTTCTTTCTAGCGGGGGGCAGGATGGCGACGACGACCGGATCGAATGGGTACGACCCGGAGGCGAAGGGCTCAAAGAAGTTGACTTCTCTCCCATCCCGCATCTAACCTCTTCAGTGTGACCCTCTGCCAGACTCATCACGGCCATCATCACCACCATGCGCATCGCGTGGCGGCCGGCTCTGGTGTGGCTCTCTAGCAATCACATCCTCTGAGCTCTGAAAGGCCCGCCCACGCGAACCACGCGAGCGGGCCTTTCTTCTGCCCCGAAACAAAACGACGCACCCCGGAGAACTTGATGGACGCGGTAAAGATTGACTTCCAGAAGACTGACGGCCTCGTCGCCGGCATCGTGCAGGACGCCACCACGGGAGAGATCCTGATGCTCGGCTTCCTAAACGAACAAAGCTACGCCCACTCGCTCGAAACCGGCTACGTGACCTTCTGGAGCCGCTCCCGCCAGAAGCTCTGGATGAAGGGTGAAACCAGCGGCAACCGGCTCCGCATCGTCACCGCCGCGACCGACTGTGACAACGACGCGCTGCTCTTCCGCGTTGAGGTTGAAGGCAACGGACTCGTCTGCCACGAGGGAACGGTCTCGTGCTTCACCAAGCCGATCGGCGTGACCGCCGCACCTGCTCAGAAGGAGGTCGCCAATGCCTAAGCTGAAGCTCGGTATCCCCAAGGGTTCGCTCCAGGACGCCACCATTGCGCTGTTTGAACGCGCCGGCTGGCGCATCTTCGCCAGCGGACGCAGCTACTTTCCGCAGATCGACGACGTCGAGATCGAGTGCATGCTGGTCCGCGCGCAGGAGATGGCCCGCTATGTCGAACACGGCGCGCTCGACGCCGGCCTCACCGGAAACGACTGGGTGCTCGAGAACGAGTCGGACGTTCAGCGCGTCACCTCGCTGACCTACTCGAAGGTCTCGCGCGGCACCGTCAAGTGGGTGCTGGCCGTACCCGAGGATTCGCCGTTCGAGAAGCCCGAGGACCTGGCCGGCAAGACCATCGCGACTGAGTTGGTGAAGTCGACCGAGCGCTACTTCGCCGCGCGCAATATCCCGGTGAAGGTCGAGTTCTCCTGGGGCGCGACCGAGGTCAAGCCGCCGACCCTCGCCGACGCCATCGTCGACGTGACCGAGACCGGCTCATCGTTGAAGGCCAACCGGCTCCGCGTCATCGACACGCTGATGGAGTCCGAGACCCAGCTGATCGCCAACAAGCAAGCCTGGGCGGACGACTGGAAGCGCCAGAAGCTTGAAAACATCTCGCTGATGCTGAAGGCCGCGATGAGCGCGCAGGGCCTGGTCGGGCTGCTGCTGAACGTGGCGACCGAGAACCTCGGCGCGGTCGTTGCGGAACTGCCGGCGCTCTCCTCGCCGACTGTCTCCGGTCTTTCGAACTCGCTCGGCTACGCGCTCAACACCATCCTCGATGAGCGGCTGGTGCGCGACGTGATTCCACGCCTCAAGGCTGCCGGGGCGACCGGCATCGTCGAGTATCCCCTCAGCAAGGTGGTCCTGTAGCCATGAAGCTGATCAAAACCTACGGCCGCACCGCAAAATCCGCCGCCTCTCTCATCGCGCAGATCGAAGCCCGGGGCTCTGTCTCGACCGCCAAGGTGGAGACGGTTGTCTCGACCATTCTCGCCGCTGTGCGACAGCGGGGTGACGAAGCTCTGATTGAGTACGCCACCCGCTTCGACGCTCTGGAGGGCAAGCCCCTCCGCGTTACCCCGGCCGAGATGCTTGAAGCCTGGAACTCCATCTCATCCGATCTGCAGGCCGCGATGCGCCAGGCCCAGGCCAACATCCGCGCCTTCGCCGAGGCGCAGCGGCCCGAGGAGTGGACCCTGCACCAGCCGAACGGCCTGGTCACCGGCCAGATTGTACGTCCGCTGGCCTCGGTCGGCTGCTATGTGCCGGGCGGTCGGTACCCTCTGCCGTCGACCGTCTTCATGACCGTTACCCCGGCGCAGGTCGCGGGTGTGCCGCGCATCGTGGTCTGCTCGCCCAAACCTGCACCCGAAACCCTGGCGGCCGCTCACCTCGCGGGTGTGACCGAGTTCTACCGGATCGGCGGAGCCCAGGCCGTCGCCGCGCTGGCCTATGGCACCGTAACCATCGGGCGCGTCGAGAAGATCGTCGGCCCGGGCAATCTCTACGTCACCGCCGCCAAGGCCGCCGTCTCGCACGAGGTTGGCATCGACATGCCCGCCGGCCCAACCGAGATCGGCGTCATCTCGGAGACCGGAACACCGTCCGGCATCGCGGCCGATCTGGTCGCTCAGGCCGAACACGATCCTGAAGCGCTGGCCGTCTTCATCACCACCAACGAGACGCTCGCGTCGCAGGTTCTGGCGGAAACCAGGGTCCAGGCGAAGCGGAATCCCATTGCGAAGCAGTCGCTTGCGGCCAGTGGCGCCATCTTCATCACGCAGGACGTCGCCGAAGCGCGTGCCCTCACCAACCGCCTCGCCTTCGAGCACCTCAGCGTCGATGCGATGAGCGACCTGGCCTGGGTTACGGCTGCCGGTTCGGTCTTCGTCGGGCGCTTCTCGCCGCAATCGATGGGTGACTATCTCTCCGGGCCCAACCACGTGCTGCCCACCGGGCGCGCCGGACGCGTTCGCGGCGGCCTGTCGGTGCAGGACTTCCTCAAGATCATCACCGTCCAGCAGTACAGCCGGCCGGCGCTCGTCGACCTCGGACCGCACGCCATTGCGCTGGCCGAAGCCGAAGGACTGACCGGACACGCGAACTCCGTCCGGGTGAAGCTCCAGCGCAAGACGCGCAACAGTTAGCAAGAAACCGAACCACGCAGCAGAAGGGAAGCGAATGATGACGGCCGAACCCGTGCTCCAGACCGAACCGCAGGCGACAGTCCTGCCGCAGCCGCGCCGTGCCGTGCTTGCGATGCCCGAGTACCACCCGCCGCTTGCTGGCCGCAGCGCGCTCCGGCTCGACTTTAACGAGAACACCTTCGCGCCCTCGGCCCGCGTGCTCGAGCGCATCCACCAGTTCACCGCCGAGACCATCACCACCTACCCCGAGCGCGGCCCGGTCGAGAGCATCGTCGCGCGCCACCACGGGCTCGAGCCCGAACAGGTGATCCTGACCAACGGCGTCGACGAGGCCATCCACCTGATCGCCTGCGCCTTTCTCGACGAGGGCGACGAGGCGCTGGTCTTCACGCCCAGCTTCTTCATGTACGACGTCTCGATCGCGCTGATGGCGCCGGGCGGCATTCGCAAGGTGCAGGCCGGGGCTGATTTGGCCTTCGATCTCGAGCGCTTCCTGGCCGCCATCACGCCGCGTACCAAGCTCATCATCGTCGCCAGCCCCAACAACCCGACCGGCGCCACTGTCCCGCGTGAGCACCTGCTGCGCATCGCGGCTGCTGCGCCACACGCCGTCCTGATGGTCGACGAGGCCTACTTTCACTTCCACGGCGAGACCACTTTGCCCGATGTCGCGACGGTCCCGAACCTGCTCGTCACGCGTACATTTTCAAAGGCCTACGGACTCGCCAACCTGCGCGTGGGTATGGTCGCGGCCGACGCCCGGCTGATCCAGTTTCTGCGCAAGGTCTCCTCGCCCTATAACGTCAATGGCGTCGCGCTCGCCGTGCTGCCCGACGCGCTCCAGGACCAGGACTACCTTACCTGGTATGTCGAGCAGGTGCGGGTGGGCCGCGAACGCATCATGGCCGCGCTCGACGAACTCGGCGTGCCGTACTTTCCCTCCGAGGCAAACTTCGTCCTGATGAACATCGGTCCACTGCACAAGGAACTCGTCGCCGCGATGCGCGCCCATGGCGTGCTTTTGCGCGACCGCTCCGCCGACCCCGGCTGCCAGGGCTTTGTGCGCATCACGGTCGGAGTCGCCGACCAGGTCACCCAGGGCCTCGAAGCCCTGGCCGCCAGCCTCAAAGAGATAAACTGGCACCAGGCCTGAAGTCTCCGCGTCCTTTGCGCAGCCATGGCGTCCATTGCGCTCCAGCCTTTTTTTACCCCGAGACCAACATGACCGAACTCCGCACCGGCACCATCAATCGCTCCACGACCGAGACCCAGATCGCCCTCACCCTGAACCTCGACGGGCAGGGCACGTACACCGTCTCGACCGGCATCCGCTTCTTCGACCACATGCTCGAGCTCTTCACCCGGCACGGCGGCTTCGACCTCAACCTCAAGGTCACGGGCGATCTAGACGTCGACCAGCACCACACCGTCGAAGACACCGGCATCGCCCTCGGTGAGGCCTTCGCCGAAGCGCTCGGCGACAAGAAGGGCATCCTGCGCGCCGGCTACTTCGTCATGCCGATGGACGAGACGCTGGCGGTGGCCGCCGTCGACCTCTCCGGCCGCACCGCCTACGCCGTCGAGACGCTCGTGGACGTGCCCATCGTCGGCGACCTTCAAACCGAACTCGTGACGGACTTCTTCGAAGGCTTCGCCCGCGGCGCCAGGTGCAACGTCCACGTCAAGACGATGTATGGCCGCTCCAACCACCACAAGATCGAGGCGATCTTCAAAGCCTTCGCACGCGCCCTGCGCGGAGCCTGCAGCCGCGATGAACGCATGAAGGAACTCCTGCCCTCGACGAAAGGCTTGTTGTAAGTTGTCTGTTCTTGGTTGCTTGTAAGAACGAATCCCCACAAGTCCACCTTCCCAACAAACAACAGACAACAAATAACAAACATCCGCCCCTATGATCGCTGTCATCGACTACAAAGCCGGCAACCTGACCAGCGTCGTCAAGACGCTGAACTATCTCGGCGCGACCACCCACATCACGCAGTCTCCCGAGGTCGTGTGCCAGGCGAGCAAGATCGTTCTTCCCGGCGTCGGCCATTTTCAGGCGACACGGCTTCTGCAGGATCGCGGCATCACCCAGGCTCTGCGCGAGGCGCTCGGCAAGGGCACGCTCTTCCTCGGGGTCTGCGTTGGGCTGCAGTGGCTCTTTGAAGGCTCCACCGAAGCCCCTGAAACCGCTGGCCTCGGCGCGATTGCTGGCCAATGCGAGCGTTTTCCTGAGACCTTCGAAGGCGCTGAGTTGAAGTCGCCGCACGTCGGCTGGAACTCGCTTGAAGACCTTCGCCCCGGCTCGAAGCTCTTCCGCGACGTGGAGCCCGGCGGCTTCGTCTACTACACCCACTCCTGGCGCGCGCCCGTGGTCGCCGCCACTGCCGCAACCACGCACTACGGCGGCCCGTTCACAGCGGCCATCGAGCAGGACAACGTGATGGGCGTGCAATTCCATCCAGAAAAGTCATCCAGCGTCGGCCTCCAGGTCCTCAAGAACTTCATCGAGCTCTAGCTTTCGCAACAAGAAACAACCAGGGGTACACATGCCATTTGTCTACGAACTAAAGCTCCACACTCCCGATGTCGGGACGGAGCCCAGCTACACCTTCGTCCAGCAGCTTGTACCCGCCGGCACCCTCGTCGGCACCGGCCAGGCGCTCGCCACGCTCACCGACGGGGAGATGGAGTTCCACCTGCCCGCGCCGCGCCAGGGCCTGCTCGTCGAGTGGTTCGTAGAGCACGGCGCCGAACTTGAAAACACCGACACCCTCGCCCGCATCGTCTGCGAAGGCGAAGCCGTTGAAGTCCCCGGGGCCATCCCGCAGAGGCTCGGCTAAAGATGCTGACCAAGCGCATCATCGCCTGCCTTGACGCAAAGCGCGGAGGGGGAATTTCTTGCTGACCAAGCGCATCATCGCCTGCCTTGACGCAAAGCGCGGTGGAG